>CAZYHV010000029.1:0-50094 GCA_964647485.1 uncultured Chitinophagaceae bacterium
AGTTTAAAGTCTTTGTAGGAGGTAATTCTCGTGATGTAAAAGAAGTTGAATTTGAATTAAAAGAGTGAAGGAAACGGGAGAGGCTAGTCCTTTCTTAAAAAGCGAGAAGAATTAAAAAACGCCCTTTTTTGATAAAAAACATCAGAAAAGGGGTTTTTTTATGGGAAAACGCTCCTTTTTAACCTATTATTTTGAAAATCGTATAATTTTCCTTTCCTTCGGTTTTTTATTTTTCATAACCACTTTTGAGATAATGAAGCGTTTTAACAAACGAGTACAATACATCTATTGTGATTCTCTTTTGAAAAAGAAGGAAGAAGAATCATTCACAGAAGTGCGATCTAACAAAAATTTCATTTAGACATTTATGAGTTCTAACGAAGAAAATCAGGCATGGGGGAGTAGACTAGGTTTAATATTAGCGATGGCAGGGAGTGCTGTCGGTTTAGCCAACTTTCTCAGATTTCCTATTCAGGCGGTTGAAAATGGAGGCGGAGCCTTTCTTATTCCCTATTTAGTTTGTTTTGTTGTTATGGGAATCCCCTTACTTTGGGTAGAATGGTCTATCGGAAGACTGGGAGGAAAATCCGGTCATCATAGTACACCATTTATGTTTGATAAAATGACCAAAGGCTGGATGTGGAAGTTTACCGGTGTTTTTGGAATTTTTACTAACATGGTCGTGATTGCTTACTATACTTATATTGAATCTTGGTCTTTAGGGTATATCATTCAAACGGTTATGGGAACGTTTAGTGGAGCTTCCCAAACACAAATAGCACAATTTTTTGGAGATTACACAGGCTTTTTAAGTGGATCCTTCGGAGCCTCATTATTTTCACTGGTCATCTTTTTGGTAACTTTATTTATCAATGTATATATCCTTTCCAAAGGAATAAAAGGGATCGAAAAAGTTGCTAAAATAGGAATGCCATTGTTGTTAATTTTTGGAGCAATTTTAGCAGTGAAAGGGCTTACTTTAGGAACAAGTGGAGCGAGTGCAGCGGTTCCGGATGCCAGTGCCTGGGATGGTCTTAATTTTTTATGGGATGTAAATTTTGATTCATTGGCTTCTCCTCAAACCTGGCTGGCGGCTGCCGGACAGATATTCTTTACCCTGGGTCTAGGCTGGGGATTTATTCAGGCTTATGCTTCTTATGTAGATGCGAAAGATGATATTGCCTTGAATGCCATGGCTTCGGGTTTTACCAATGAATTTGTTGAAATCGTAATCGGAAGTCTAATTCTTATTCCTATTGCCTCCGGATACTTAGGTTTAGATTGGGTAAAAGAAAATGCAAGTTTTGGTATGACCTTCCAGACGATGCCTTATCTCTTCGATCAATTTGGGGCAATTATTGGTCCTATTGCGGGCGTCCTGTGGTTTGGATTGTTATTTTTTGCAGGAATTACCTCTTCCTTGGCCATGGGTACCCCTTGGACGGGTTTCTTTGAAAGTAAATTTAACTGGTCTCGAAGTAAATCCGCCTGGAGTTTAGGTCTTGTTGCTTTATTACTGGGTCTGCCTGCTGTCATATTTTATGAATATGGCGTATTGGATGAATTTGACTTTTGGGTAGGAACGGTTAGTTTGGTCGTCTTAGCCATGTTTGAAGCCATTATTTTTTCTTGGATATATGGGGTCGACAAGGGTTGGAAAGAGATTGTTGCAGGGGCAGATATGAAGGTTCCTACTATTTTCAAGTTCTTATTAAGGTACGTGACGCCTACACTTATTATTATTGTTTTTATCGGCGCCTTGTTTACTCCGGAAGGCAATGATTGGGTTGGAGCCATTCATGGATTGTTTGCAGGGGAAGGATGGATATTGGATTCAGGATCCATTATTAGTAAGCTGCTTTATACCGATTTGCATCACCAATTGGCAAATGCTACTGACTCTCAGACTATTGCAATGATAGAAGATAAAATACTTTATTCTAAAATTTCCAGAACTATTTTAGTGATAGCTTTTATCTTTATTGGATATATGGTGCATTTGGCTGCCAAAAAAATGAAAGTTCAAACGAATGAAAATAATTTAAGATGAATACTTCAGCAATTATATCTATGGTTATTATACAGGGGGCAGTTACACTGATTACTTTGCGTATTTTTTATATGGTAATGAACCCGCCTAAAAAGAACGAAGAGAATAAAAAAGGAAAGTAGACGAAAAAGGGATACAACCTTTTAAAGACTTTGTTTGTTAGTTAAAAAACTCTTTTTATGAAACGTCTATTTATTTTGTTCGGGTTGATAGTTTGTCTGAATATTGGTTTGCAGGCACAAGATTTTCATATGCCTAAACCTAGTCCGACCATCACCGTTCATCAAGGATTTTCTACCTCTTTTATTAAATTAAAATATAGCCGTCCTTCTGTCAAAGGGCGAACGGTTTTTGGAGACTTAATACCCTATGGAACCTTATGGAGAACCGGAGCCAATGAAGCGACAAAGATTACTTTTGGAGAAGATGTAAACATAGCGGAACATCCAATCGAAGCAGGAAGTTATGCTTTATATACTATTCCGGGTAAAAAAGAATGGACGATCATCATTAATAAGGGAGTGAAAAACTGGGGACCTTCCGGATATGATAAAGATCAGGATGTAGCAAGATTTAAAGTGCCGGTAAAAAAGCTCAAAAATACACAGGAGACCTTACTCATCAGTATTGAAAATATGACCAATAACTCTTGTGATTGGGTTATTTCATGGGCAGAGACAAAAATAGTGATACCGGTAAAAACGGATAATAAACAACGTATTTTATCTCACTTAGAGAAAGCTTTACAAGGAGAAAAACCTCCTTATTCCACAGCTGCAGGATATTATTTGTCGACGAATTATAAGTTAGATAAAGCTCTAGAATATGCTGATAAAGCCATAGAACAAAATCCTAAAGCTTTCCATCTATATTGGTTAAGGGCAAGGATTAATGATGAATTGGGGAATCATAAAAAGGCAGTTGCCGATGCAAAAACCGCTGCAGAAAAAGCAAAAGGTACTGCTTTTGAAGTGGAGTATGAACGACATTATCAGGATATGTTGAAGAAAGATAAACGAAAATAGAACATACTTCAAAGGAAGGAAATTATGAAGGATAGGTGGGAGGAATAATTCAAAATCCGTACTTTTGAAAATTCATTTCTAAGAACTATTGTAATACTCCTATGCGAAAGTCCATTTTTATACTTTTAGGCGTCATTTTCTTTCAGTGCGCTGCGAATGCTCAAATTCCCGGCATTCACGATGCAGCGAAAATTAAATTACAATTAGAAAAGTTGCAAACACTCGGTAGGGTATTGTATGTAGCAGCGCATCCGGATGATGAAAATACGGAATTACTCGCCTATTTAACGAATCAAAAGCATTATCGAACGGCTTATCTCTCTTTAACTCGGGGAGATGGCGGTCAAAACTTGGTGGGAAATGAACAAGGTCCTTATATTGGTTTAATTCGTACAGAAGAATTATTGGCAGCTCGCCAAAATGATGGAGCAGAGCAATTTTTTAGTAGAGCTTATGATTTTGGTTTTTCTAAAACAGCAAAAGAAACTTTCCAATTTTGGGGGCATCAACGCATATTGGCTGATGTTGTTTGGAGAATACGAAAATTTAGACCGGATGTTATAATTACTCGTTTTCCGGAAGATAAACGTGCCGGACATGGCAATCATTGGGCCTCCGCAATTCTTGCTCATGAAGCTTTCGAACAAGCCGGAGACCCTTCTAAATTTCCCAATCAGTTAAAATATGTGGATCCCTGGCAACCGAAACGAATTTTGTGGAATACCTATAAATTTGGAAGTTTTAATACTACTTCTCCCGATCAATTTCATATCGATATTGGAAAGTATAATCCTCTGCTTGGAAAAGGATATGGTGAAATAGCTGCAGAAGGTCGATCTATGCACAAAAGTCAGGGATTTGGTACACTGGCAACTTTCGGACATCATACCGAATATTTCAAAACTATGGAGGGCAGCAAACCCCAAAAAGAACTATTTGATGGCGTTCAAACAGGTTGGGAAAGTTTAGAGGGAGGAAAAAAGGTTGGTAACCTAATCACCAAGGCCTTGAAACAATATGAAATGGATCACCCGGAAAAAAGTATTCCTCTTTTGTTCCAAATCCGTTCAGCTATTGCCGAACTATCCAATAATTATTGGAAAAAGCAAAAAACGCAAGAAGTAAATCGCCTTATCATTGCCTGCAGTGGAATTCATCTATGTGCTTATTGCGATCATCCTTATGTTGTAGCCGGACAAAATTTAGATGTACAGACCCAAGTAGTAAATCGAAGCAAAGCTCAAATTTCTTTGGAATCGGTTGTCTTAGTGCAGAAAAAGAAAGAATTACACCAATCTTTATCTGAAAATGATCTAAAAAAAGCAAGCTACCAAGTTAAAGTTCCTCAGGATCTTCCTATTTCCCAACCCTATTGGTTAAGAAAGCCCCATCATAAAGGATATTATGAGATTTCTGAGCAGCAGTTAGTTGGATGGCCTCAAAATTCCCCTTCTCTAAAAGCATATTTTAAATTAAAAATAGAGGGTGATACATTGTCGGTTACCCGTCCCATAAATTATATTCATTCCGATCCGGTAAAAGGGGAGGAAAAGGTTCCTATGGTTGTAACACCTCCCGTTACTGCTAATATAGCTGATGAAGTATATGTTTTTACATCGAAAGAGCGTAAAGATGTATCTGTAAAATTAAAAGGATTCAAAAAAGGATTGAAAGGACATATAAAATTAATAACTCCTACCGGTTTTGAGGTTAAGAATAACAATCAACCATTTGTCTTAGAAGATGTAGGAGCAGAAAAGACCGTACATTTTAGTCTTTCCCCAAAGCACAAGTTGACATCTTCTATCAGAGATACCCTATCCATTAAGTTGTCGGTAAATGGGAAAGTTTATTCAAGAGGGATAAAAGTTATCGATCACGGATATATTCCAACCATAACGGTTTTTCCAAAGGCAGTAGCTAAAGTGGCGGCGATGTCTTTGAAAACGAAAGGGCACACCATCGGATATATTATGGGAGCTGGAGATAAAGTTCCTGCTTCTTTGGAACAGATGGGATATCAGGTTACTCTTTTGGATGATAAAGCATTAAAAGCTTCAAAATTAACATCGTATGATGCTGTAATAATAGGCATTCGAGCTTATAATACCCGGAAAAATCTAAAATATGCCCAGGGGGAATTGATGAAGTATGTCAAACAAGGGGGAACCTTGCTGGTGCAATACAATAAAAATTATAATTTGGTAGATGTTCATCCCGGTCCTTATCCTTTTCATATTACTAAGAAGAGAGTTACTGATGAGCATTCGAAGGTGAAATTCCTTTTACCTCAAGCTGTTGTTTTAAATCAACCCAACAAAATTACGAAGGAAGATTTTAAGGGATGGATTCAGGAAAGAGGAGTATACTTTGTAGATAGTGTAAGTGCTCATTATCGTCAGCCCTTGGCAATGCATGATCCGGGTGAAGCTCCCTTAAAAGGATCTTTAATTATCTGCGATTACGGGAAAGGCAAGTTTGTATATACCGGTTTGGCATTTTTCCGGCAATTACCTGCCGGAGTTCCCGGAGCCTATAGGTTATTTGCCAATTTGATTGCAAAAAAAGATTAGATTGCCACCGAGTCACGGAATAACACCGAGCTTTTTTTCTGTGCTCCTCCGTGTTTCCGTGGCAATGAGATTTATTTTCATTAGTTTTAGCCAAAGATATTCTTAGATGAAGAAGCATGAAAAAGTCCAAGCACCATAACGAGAAGCCTCCTATCTTTCCATCATGGAAATCCTTTTATTGTGCGGTAGTTCTTTGGTTATTTTTGTTAATCCTATTCTTTTACTTATTCACCCGTTATTTTTCATGAGTATATTCGATTGGATTGTATTGATACTTACGCTTGGAGGAGTCATTCTGTATGGTTTATACCGGGGAAGAGGGCAAAGGAATATGGATTCCTATTATCTGGGTAATCGATCGATGGTATGGTATGTGATTTTGTTGTCTATTATTGGTACGCAGGCCAGTGCCATTACCTTTCTCTCAGGTCCCGGTCAAGCATTTACCGATGGGATGCGGTTTGTACAATATTATTTTGGATTGCCTTTAGCAATGGTGGTGCTTTGTGTAACGTTTGTGCCTATTTTTCATCGGTTGAAAGTATATACTGCTTATGAGTATTTAGAGCGACGTTTTGATATAAAAACACGCGTGTTGACTTCCTTTTTGTTTTTATTGCAGCGTTCATTATCTACCGGTATTAGTATCTATGCTCCGGCAATTATTATTTCTTCTTTATTGGGATGGAATATCTATTGGACGAATCTCTTTATGGGAGGGTTATTAATAATCTATACGGTGTCGGGAGGAGCGAAAGCAGTAGCACAGACCCAGAAATTGCAGTTTTTTATTATTGTAGCCGGCATGTTTTTAGCGGGTTATATGGTGGTGCATTTGTTACCCAAAGATATCAGCTTTATGGATGCATTGCATGTTTCCGGAAAATTAGGCAAGCTGAATGTCATTGTTACAGATTTTAACTGGAAAGATAAATACAATATTTGGAGTGGAATAATTGGGGGATTCTTTTTAGCGTTGTCTTATTTTGGTACGGATCAGTCTCAGGTTGGCAGGTATCTAACGGGAAGGTCCATCAAGGAAAGTCGTACCGGGTTGTTACTCAACGGCTTTGTGAAAGTACCCATGCAATTTTTAATCCTTTTGATCGGGGCATTGTTATTTGTATTTTATCAATTTTACAAAGCTCCGGTTTTGTTCAATAAGGCGCAGGTTGAACAGGTTTATCAATCTCCTTATGCCAATGAATTGAAAAATATTCAACAGGACTACGATGCTCTTTCAGCAAAGAAAAAAGAGCAGGTTAATCATTTGCTAACTGCAATTCATCAAGGAAATGAATCTGAAGCTGATCATTACCAAAATTTATTGCAACGTTCTGACCAAAGGGGGAATGCTTATCGTCAAGAGGCCAAAAAAGTTATTACCAAAGCGGATCCTTCGGCAGATACCAATGATACGAATTATATCTTTTTGTATTTTGTCTTGCAGAATTTACCGAGAGGGCTGGTCGGATTATTAATTGCTATTATTTTTTTAGCGGCCTGGGGATCGATTGCTTCTGCATTGAACTCACTTTCCGGAACAACGGTAAATGATATTTATAAAAGGCTCTTTCGACGCGAAGCGAGTGAAAAACATTATTTAAAAGCTTCACGATGGAGTACTTTGTTATGGGGGATTATCAGCATACTCGTTGCGCAATTTGCCAATAAAATGGGAAGTTTAATTGAGGCTGTTAATATTTTAGGCTCTCTTTTTTATGGTACTATACTGGGCATTTTTGTCGTAGCCTTTTATTTCAAAAAACTAAAGAGTACTCCGGTTTTTATGGGAGCATTGGTTACAGAAGGGATTATCATCCTTGTTTATATCATGGATATTGTATCTTTTCTTTGGTTAAATGTCATTGGTTGTTTTGGGGTGCTGTTTTTTGCCTTTTTGATACAAAAAGTTCGACCCAGAAAGCAAGGTATTGTAAATTAAAAAAATAAATTATTATACCCTATTCTGCATTTAAAGAAAATATAAAGGGCTGTTCATAAAAACTTCGAAGGGTTAGAAAACAATCAAATTGACGTCTTTATTTTCTTTTAGCCATTTTGCATTTATTATTTTCTCTAAATTAATGTTTCCGATAATATATTTATTGTCGGCAGATTCATATTTCACTTCGATGTTATCGAAATCGGAAAAATCGACCTGGTTAGCATCCTTGAACCGCAAATAAATTTTTAATGAGGCATCATTTGTTAAAGAAACCGCACTGGAATGTTTTATTTTCTTATATCCATAATGATAATTATAAGTCAGGGCAGAGATGTCTGAAAGTACGGCGCTTCCGGTAGCTGTTCCTCCGGCTCCTTTTCCGATAAAGAACTGATTTTCGAGGAAGGTACTTTCTACCCTCACGCCATTATATTCATTTTTGATGCCGGCAAGCATTTCCTCCGGTTTTACGAATCGGGGTAAAACATAAGTAATGACCTTTCCGTTTTCACGACGGCAAACCGATACTAACTTAATTTGACGATTCTGCTGTTTAGCATAATCAATATCAAAAGCATTTAATCGCCCAATTCCAAAATTGAATAGATTGTCGGGATGAATAAAGATGCCAAAAGCATGAAGGAGTAGGATACAGGTTTTATATTTAGAATCGAATCCATCTACATCTGACGTAGGATCTGTTTCTGCATATCCTTTTTCCTGGGCTTGTTTTAAAGCAGTATCAAAATCAATTCCTTCTTCAGAAACTTTGGTCAGTATATAATTGGTAGAACCATTGCAAATTCCTTCTACTGCATTAAGCAAATCGTTATCATAATATTCTTCTAAATTCCTAATGGCAGGAATACTGGCACAGACAGAAGCTTCATACAGGAGAGGAGCATGGTATTCTTGTTGTAACTCGTAAAGGTCTTTAAGGTTTTCGGCTACCATCTTTTTACTGGCACTAACTACCGCTTTTTTATTTTTTAAGGCTTTCGTTACGATTTCTAGAGCAGCTTGTGCGTCATCGATTAATTCAACAATGACATCGATGGTAGGGTCTTCAAGAATATCGTCTCTGTCGGTTGTAAAATACTTCTGATCGATCGAACGAGGTTTATCCGGATTTTTGATACAGATTTTCTTTACTTGGGCACTAATTCCCTCTGTTTGATTCAAAACTTCAAATAATCCTTGTCCAACGGTTCCAAAACCGAAAATTCCTAAGTTGATAACTTTTTTGTCCATTTTTATTAATTAATTTCATTTTTATTGACTACCAAAAAGGGAAGGATTCCTAAAGGAGAAGAAGATAAGACAAGCTGTCTTTGAAAAGATCTTCCACTTATCTTTCCCATAGAAATTCTATAAAAGCTGCTATGGGGCAGGAATTAGCACCTTGCATTAATATACATCAATGAGGTTGCTAAGGCTTCATCGGGCCGGTCCCTCTGCCTTTCTGGATAAGCGTTTTATAAGAACTTATGCAAAGATATAGTTCATAAAAGGAAATTCCTAAATTTTTTGAAGGAGAGTATTGGAAAGATGTTTGAAATATTAAGGATATACTTGTAACTTTGCAGCAATTTTAGAAAACAGAATACTTTAATACGAATATAATTTAAATATCCATGCCCGGCCAGTTAAAAGAAGTCCGTAATAGAATCAAGTCTGTAGATTCTATTCAACAGATTACCAAAGCCATGAAGATGGTTAGTGCTGCTAAGTTGCGTCGAGCGCAAGATGCTATTCAGCAAATGCGTCCTTATGCAGAGAAATTGCAGGAAATGTTACAACATATTGTCGCCAGTGTGGAAGGAGATATAGATATGTCCTTGGCTAAGGAACGTCCGGTAGAGAAAGTGCTTTTAGTGTTGATAACTTCTGACAGAGGGCTTTGTGGATCTTACAATGCCAATCTGATAAAATTGGCGAAAGAGCATATTCTAAATAAATATCCGGAGCAGAGTAAGAAAGGAAAGGTGAGTTTGCTTCCTATTGGGAAAAAAGGAGCAGAATATTTTACACGCCATTCGCATGTAGATGGAGATAATTCCGGAAAAGAATTACAAATAAAGGATGAATATACAGATCTTTTACAAGAATTAGCGTTTACTGATGTTCAAGAAGCTTCGAAATTTGCAAGGGAAGGATTTGTTGAAGGAGAGTTTGACAAAGTAGAAATTATATACAGTAAATTTGTCAATGCAGTAGTACAAGAATTTAAAGTAGAACCTTTCTTACCTATTCCCAAAGAACAAAAAGGAGAGAATAAAGAGGAGAAAGAAGAAAGTTCAAAAAGACATGCAGATTTCATATTCGAACCGGATCAAAAATCTTTGGTAGAAGAATTGATGCCTAAGATTTTGAATACGCAGTTTTATAAAGCGATTTTAGATGCCAATGCTTCTGAGCATGGTGCCAGAATGACCTCTATGGATAATGCGACTGAAAATGCAGAAGAACTGCTTAAGGATCTACGGATTACCTATAATCGGGCACGTCAGGCGGCGATAACAACAGAACTTACAGAAATTGTTAGTGGGGCTGCTGCCTTAGAAGGATAATAAACAACATGGTGTATGGAAATAGCCGAAATTATTCCACATATAGAGGCTTTAATTTTTGCATCGGATCGACCCTTGTCTCCAATAGATATTCTTGATTTTGTGAATCAATCCAAAGGTTTTTTAGATGATCAGGTCAATATTAATCAAGTGACAACGTCGATAGAGGCTATTTCTGAGAAATATGATTCCGATTTTTACTCTTTCGGTATTGTTGAAAGTGGAGGAGGGTACCAATTTCTGACAAAAGCTCAGTTTCATCATACAGTAGCACGCATTAATGGTGAAAAGTATGTCAAAAGATTATCCAGAGCCTCTTTAGAAACATTGTCTATTATTGCTTATAAACAACCGGTAACAAAGGCGGAAATAGAATATGTCAGAGGGGTTAATTCGGATTATAGTGTACACAAACTGTTAGAGAAAGATTTGGTAGAGATTAAAGGTAGAAAAGAGGATGCTCCGGGGAAACCATTGTTATATGTAACTTCGGAAGCTTTTATGGATTATTTTGGGTTAAACTCTCGGGAGGATTTACCTAAAATAAAAGAGGTACAGCAGGAATACTCTGCACAACCAACATTACCGCCGGTCAATCCTTCTACCTCTGTTTTAAAAGAGGCTGAAATTTTGTCTATGGAGGAAAATAAAGAAAGAAATGAAAAAAATACAGATTAAATTAAATTTTGGATGCAACGTTTGTATGATTTTTGTTGTCTTATCGAAGATCTATTAATAATTAAATTAAACAAAGGAATGAAAAAGAATTATTTAAAATTATCGATGATGGTCTTGGCCTTAGGAGCGATGACTTTCTTTAGTAGCTGTCTTAAAAATGATAATGATTACACGCCACAACCTCGGTCCGGCTTATTTGTTTTGCATGCTTCTCCGGGGGTAAATGCAGTGGATGTTTTCTTGAATGATACCAAAATTACCAAAGGGCAAGCTTTAGGTTATACAGAAGGAGGGTCTTTATCCGTTACTCCTGATGCCTATACTTTTAATTTTGCTGAGGCTTCAAATAATGATAAAACCGTTGCTTCTTATGAAGCAGATTCTTTGGTAAATGGAGATAGCTATAGCGTTATCCTCTATGATACCGGATCGGTAAAAAAAGTAATGTTTATTAAGAATACTTTCCAAGGGCAAACTTCCGGAGCCTATATTCGCTTTTTACAATTAAGCCCTGACGCCGGAACGGTAACCATAAATATGGATGAAAACGCCTTATTTACCGATAGAACTTTTGCAGATAATTTACAAAATAGCGATAAAGCAAAATTTCAAGCCTTTAGCGGTTCTAAATATAGTTTTACCGCTATCAATGCGCAAGGGGATACTATTGACCAGTTAAAAAATGCACAAATGAAGACCAATAATTTCTATACCCTTTATTTAGATGGTCTGGATAGTGCGACAGAGCCTACAGACTCTCTACAGTGGAAATTAAGATTGAAAGCAATGTAAAAAAAAACAATTGCTGTTTATTCGAACTAATTGGAAAGCTGCTGCTCAATTCTTGGGTAGTGGCTTTTTTATTTTCCTTTCTAGATTCGGGAATATTTTCCTATTTTAAATAGTACTTTTGTTTTATGATCCCGACATGACTAAAATAGTCTTTAGACGCACAAGATCATGATTATTTTAGTTATCAAAGGCTCCACCTGCCTGCGGGCAAAGGCAGGTCTGACCTTTAAAACTCTAAAAATAAAAGGATGAAAACTGTTTTCCGGACTTTCATTTATGGAGCTATCTTTATATCGTTATGTACGGTGGCTCTTTGTTTAGAAACTAGTTTGCTGCTTGATTTACCCTTTAATTCCTTTTATTTTTATTTGACGGTTTTTTCGGCTACGCTGGGACAGTATAATATTCATTATTATATCAAACGTTCTGCCGATCCCGGCTCTGATCGCTTTTTCTGGTCCATACAACATAAAAAGATTCATCTTATCCTGAATATTGTAGGTGCCATCGGATTGATTATCGGCTTCTGGGGAATGCGTCCCCAAAAGTATATTGTGTTAGGCGTGATTGCTGTCATTACTATTCTTTATAGCTTTCCTTTTTTACCTTTTAAAAGAAAAAGGAGATTGAAAGATTTTGGATTGCTGAAGATATTAACACTTTCTTTTGTTTGGACATTAATAACAGTTTGGTTTCCAGTTGTCTCAATTAGTCCAATTACAAAAGAAGTTCAGGTGGTATTTATCCAAAGGTTTGTTTTTATTTTTATCTTATGTTTACCTTTTGACATTCGGGATATGAAAAATGATCAGTTGGAAGGAATTCGAACGATTCCTAATTCTATAGGGAAAAAGAACACCTTTTTATTAGCCAATTTTTCTTTATTAATATTCCTTATTCTCTCTTTCCTCCATTTCAGAATGAGTCAAGAATTTTGGGAATTTATAGCGATGCTTGCTTCGGCTATAGTTACTTATTTTATGATAGATCTTTCAAGAAGAAAAACTTCTGATCTTTATTATCTTTCTGCTATAGACGGGATGATGATGTTGCAGCCGGTCTTATTGGGTCTTACGATTTGTATACCAAGCTAAGCCGCTTTATTCACCACTTTTTGGAAATAGCTCTACAAATCGTTTTTAATCAACAGTCTGACGGACTCTTTCATATTTTGATCATTCCCCAAATTTGAGGAATGGTTTGAAATTATTTTTTTGCATCTATGTTTCGGAAAAATATTTGGTTTTATCTTAGAATGCTCAACAGCCACCGCGTTACAAACTCTTTGCAGTAGGCTACTACAGCGACAGAGTTCGAAGCATTTCGATTGTACTCAATGTACCACCTTGTAGCTACAAAAAAAAGCTAATCCCATGAATAAATCGGGCTAAATAAGGTGAGGTATTGATTTTTTTGTTTAAGATAAACTATTGTAAGAGATATCTGTTTAAACATTCTATACAAATCATTGTACTTTTGTTTACGAATCATAAAAAGAAAATTTCATGTCATTAAACGAAAACAACAAACAACAGGTCTTTTCAGAAAAGGCTCAACAATTCCTGGAAACCTACTTAAATAATGCTTCACCTACCGGTTATGAAAGTGGTGGGCAGAGATTGTGGTTAGATTATGTACAACCTTATATTGATGATCAGTTGGTAGATCCATATGGATCGGTAGCCGGTATCATTAATCCGGGTGCTCCTTTTAAGGTGGTCATTGAGGCTCATGCGGATGAGATTTCCTGGTATGTCAATTATATTACGGCAGAAGGATTGATGTATGTGACAAGAAACGGCGGTTCTGATCATCAGATTGCTCCGGGCATGCGGGTGAATATCCATACCGAAAACGGACCGGTAAAAGCGGTCTTTGGATGGCCGGCTATTCATACCCGCAAGCATGCAGTGGGAGAGAAGGATCCGGTTCCTAAGCTGGAGAATATCTTTTTGGATTGCGGAGCTACATCTAAGGAAGAGGTGGAAGAATTGGGGATTCATGTGGGAAGCGTAGCTACTTTTGAAGCGAATTATCAGGAATTGGCCAATGACCGTTTTGTGTGCAGAGCCCTGGACAACAGAGTTGGCGGGTTTATGATTGCTGAAGTGGCGCGGCTGATAAAAGAAAATAAAAATGAACTGCCTTTTAGCTTGTATGTGGTCAATGCCGTACAGGAAGAAGTCGGACTGCGGGGAGCGGAAATGATATCCAGAAGGATTCAGCCGGATTTGGCTATTGTGACAGACGTCACTCACGATACTACTACTCCGATGATTAACAAAAAAATTGAGGGAGAAACCAGCTGTGGAAAGGGACCGGTATTGAGTTATGCTCCGGCAGTACATAATCTGTTATTGAAATCTTTGAGAGCCAGTGCCGATAAAAATAATATTGCTTATCAATTGCAGGCAGCCAACCGGATTACGGGAACAGATACGGATGCCTTTGCTTATTCCAGCGATGGTATTCCGTCTGCATTGATATCCTTACCTTTAAGATACATGCATACTACAGTAGAAATGGTGAGCAAAGCGGATGTAGCAGCGACTATTCAACTGATGTATCGTGCATTATTGGATATTACTCCGGATATGAAGCTGACTTATTTATGAGCTCAAAGCGGAAAGCATAAAGCGGAAAGCGTAAAATTTTTAATAAAAAATAAAACAGAATAGAATGAAATTATTTATTGGAACAGGGCTCCTGGGAGCCGGTTTTGTAAAAGCAATGCTCGGACGGGGAGATGAAGTACGGGTTTGGAATAGAACGATTGCTAAAGCTGAGCCTCTGGCGGATGACGGAGCGGAAGTATGTGCCGATTTGAACGAAGCAGTAACGGATATTCAGCAGATTCATATTTGCCTGAAGGATGATGCTTCCGTGAACGAGGTGCTGGGCAAAGCGGAAAACAATATAGCTGCCGGTACTGTGATTGTCGATCATACGACCACTTCCGTAGACGGAGCCGTAGAACGGACACAGTATTGGAAAGAGAAAGGGATTACTTATCAGCATGCCCCTGTTTTGATGGGGCCCTCCAATGCCCTGAATGCCACAGGGAGTATGTTGGTTTCGGGAGATCAGTCCGTTATCGGGCAACTTACCCCCGAATTGTCGAAAATGACGGGAGAACTCATTAATTTTGGAGATAAAGTAGGGAAGGCAGCCGGAATGAAACTCATCGGAAATCAGTTTCTGATGGCTATTAATGCCGGACTGGGAGATTCTCTGGAACTTATTCGATCCATGGGCTTTTCTCCGGAAGATGTGGTGAAATTGTATGACCATTGGGATCCGGGAGCTGTGGCTAAAGGTAGTTTACAAAAAATATTGAGTGATCGTTTTCAGAAAGCCAGCTGGGAGCTGGTGATGGCCCGAAAAGATGCCGGACTGATGTTACAGGAAGCGAAAAAAGGCGGAGATCGATTAGATTTAATTCCTACCATTGCCGAAAAGATGGATCAATGGATTGAAAAAGGACATGGGCAGGATGATTGGACGGTATTTGTAAGCGAGCATGTGGAGCCGAAAGCATAAATGCTTTCTTGTTCTAAAGGATATTGAAATTATATTCTCTATACTTCCAAATTAGAGAATGGGACTCAAGCGGCAATTTATTCTGCTTAATCAAATACCCGAAAGGTCAATCATTTTCTTAAATATTTTTATCTTATTTGATTTCAATCCAGGAACAAATTTTGCACTAAACAGGATATCTTGTCCTTTACTTGTATGAACCTCATGTCTGAAGATATAGCCCCCCAATTTATCATCCAGATTATGGCCTACTGGATGAATTGGAAAGTCCTTTAAATCTGGGTTGAGATAGAGAATCTGCTTCATTTTTATTGCACTGTCTTTTAGCTTCAAATTTTCTGATTTAACGAATAATTTGACAGATTGACCATCTATTAGGCTATCTTTTTTAAAAACAAAACCGTTAAGTACTTTATCGTTCTTAAAAGATAGGCGGCCAAGCCCGTTAGGTCGCCCATCTGTAGAATAAACTTTCTTAACTGATAGATTTTCCAAAGAGGTGTCAAATAATACACTCTTTTCATTTTCCCAATTACACAAAAGATACCCTATTATCAGGGTGTCCGAATGGAGCGGTATTGTTTTGAATTTATTAATGTTATTCTTACTTAGTCGAGAGTAAATATTTACTTTTGTGACCTTTTCTAATGTATAGTCATTGAATAAATATAAAGTTGAACTAAAATCAGTAGCTTTTACACCATTAAAAGCTACCGTAACTTTTACTTTTCCAATATAATTATATACAGAAGGTATTATATTGGATATTATTATAGGGATACTGATTATAATATTTATTACTATTACTATTGGATAAATCGATTTTTTAAATACTTTCATGAATAAATATATCAATTAATTATTAATATATGCAAGCAAATTTGATATTACTTTTAGTTTTCAACAAAATTTATAGAAGTAACACAAAGTTTGTTTTAGTATTTCCATTAAATCCAAATGCCTTGCAATAGCCATTTAGTGCAATACTTCCATACCCAGAGTTTTTAGGATGTTGTGGATTGGGGTCGACACCATTTAAATGCCAAGAAACAAAAGGTCCTAAAATACCTGCTTCTAATTGTTGGTAATTGTGATCTATTGCTTGAACTCCTGCACTATCGATTGTGAAGGTTTCCTTTGATTGCAACTCCCACCAACCATATTTCTGTTTGAAAGGAGTCCAAATTATAGGTAATTGCATGTGAGGAGTACCTGGACCTACAGGATAAGGCTCTAAAAGGACTCCCCCTCCTATGTATTCAGGCCCTGTATTTTCTTGTGTAGAACTTACTTCTTTTGCCCACTTAGGCCAATTTTCGGGGTCTTCTGATGGCATAGGCTGATTAAGTATATTATCTTGAGGCTCGGCCCATGAGTTTTTTACCGAAATTTCGTTTTCTCTATTAATCCTATTCTTATAATGGTTAATTAATTTTAATACCGAATTCCTACTTTTAGTGCTACTGCTCTTCAACCAATCGCTAAAAGAATTATCTGTATTTCCTTGATATTTTAATCCTTGTAGAAGTTTTTCTTTTTGATTGTTTATATTCCAATTTTCAGGTATAAAATTAGATTCTACATCATTAATATTATTATTAAAGGGCTTGACTCTCTTTTTTTTTATTACAAGCTATTATCAATAATAATAAGGAACATAAAAACACCTTGCATAAGGTTTGATAATTAGATAGTTTAAATAATTTCATAACACTTAATTTTAAGTTAAATTCAATATATGAATAAATAAATTGTTATCCAAATATCTTATCATTTTTTAATAAATACTTTAAGGTTCTTTCTAATTCCAGTGGTAGTACTTAATTTGCATTGTATCAATAATTTTTTAACCGATTATTTCAAAGGTTTTTACCTTGAATATCTTCCAAAACTGGAAAAGGGTTTGGGGGGGAGCTCAATAGAACAATGAAACTAAATATTCTATAAAGCTTTCTATTACTCACGTTAATGAGTATCTTTGTCGTATGCCACGTTCAGGAACAGCCGATTTACCGTTACATGGAGGACATGTCCCTCCATGGTTAGCTCGGCGAATGTCGAGGATCGGGACGGCTATCGTTACTGCTATTGTCGAACAGTATGGACAGGATGCTTTTTTATCCCGGATGAGTGATCCGTTTTGGTTTCAGGCGCTGGGCTGTGTGATGGGAATGGATTGGCATTCTTTCGGGATAACCACTTCGGTATTGGGCGCTTTGAAAAAAGGGTTAAATCCCCGTGCGAATGATTTAGGGATTTATTTTTGTGGCGGGAAAGGAAAATATTCAATTGAACCTTGTTCATCGGGAAGCTCAGGATTCCAGAGCCGGTATGCTGGAAGTGGTGAAAGAAGACCATCTTTTATCAAAACTCCATGACATCCCTCGAATGATCGCTCCCAAACATCATGAAGTAAGAAAAGAAGATGTCAATCTGAAACGCCTGGGGGCTGTTATTGCATTGGCACAAAATACAGACTTGAGTGATTTTGAATCTTTACTTTTACTGAAAGGAGCTGGTCCGAGAACGATACAGTCTTTGGCGCTGGTCAGCGAAGTAATCCATGGAACGCCATCCAGGTTTAGCGATCCGGCACGTTTCTCTTTCGCCCATGGAGGAAAAGACGGGCATCCATTTCCGGTGCCTACCACTACCTATGACGAAACCATCACCCTGCTTGAAAGTTCTTTAACAAAAAGCTCCCTTCAGCAGAGCGATCGTTTACAGGCGACTAAGAAATTACATCAGTCTTTACAGATCGAAAAAGGATTTCAACCCGATCATCAGCGATTTGACGATCTGATCCGGAAGGAAAGAGCAGCGTCCTATCAATACGGAGGACGGACGGTTTTCGGCAAGGCAAAGCCTCCAAAACATAAGGACAAAGATGCTGAGCAACTTCGTCTTTTTTGACCGGTTTTTTTATAATTTAAATCCTATCGTCAGGAGAATATTGCCGTTGTGTCCGTAAATCACTGCCGGATTGGGAGAATCTACCTTAGGATTTGACCCCGGATCCAGATAATAAGGCTGATTGAGTTTTTCTCCCCGATCCGTATAAACATAGGATAAGTCGGCATAAAAACCACGCGTCCTGATCCCTAATCCTACGCTATATTGTAATTGATCTCCGGATAAATCAGACTGCCCGATATCTGACAGGTAGTCATCCGAATAAGGGCTTCCCATATAGGCAATACCGGCACGAGCCGCTAAGGTATTGAACTTTAATTCTGCTCCCAACCGGATATTGGAAGCTCCTTTGTACATCTCTCTGATACTTTTGTTTAATGAGTTTGCGTAGGCTTTGTCATCGGCAGTACTGTTGGAGCTGTTGAAATGGAAACTGGCTGCTGCGTAATTCACATATTCATAGTCCAGGGTAATGAATCCATTGGTGATGGCGTTAGAGATATTTCCCAAAACATAAGACAAGCCGCCCATCACTCTCCAAGGCGTTGTCATGGAATAATCATAATCGCCGGAATAACCATCTGTAAAATCTCCGGTAGTGGAAGTCAACCGACCCTGATCTTTTGTGTCGGTAATCATGGTGGTGCTATAAGAATCGTGCATGGAATAATAAGTAGGTGTATGTATAGAAGCACCTACTCGCCAATTGCTGTTGATTAAATAAATCAGCCCGAACTTTCCATTTATTCCTACGCCATTGGTGTGCAGGCTGTTGCTTACCTGATAAAAATTTAAAATACTGTCAGGTTGAACAGGTGCTTCTTTGAAGGTCGTTTTACGATCAAAATTAATAGAAGGAACAAATAAACCGCCTCCGATAATCAACCGATCATTATAATTTCCTGCAAAGGCCAGGCTAAATTCATCTGTTCCTCCTTTGGTGGAGATGGTACTGGTCTGTTGTAAACTCAGATTATTATCCAATACATCCCCGGAAAGACTTTGCCAATATTGAAAATTATTATTTCCATCAACGACAGGAAAAATTAATCCCGTTTGAAAAGCCTGACTCAATCCATAGGGATAATTGGATCCAATATCATCATAGTCGGATTGAGAATTTCCATAGCCTTCTTGATCCAGTGTATTTAGATATTGATCCGCATAGGAAGAGTTCTTATTATTGCCTTTATATAAGATATTTTGGTTGTAATTTGCCAGTCGATTCAAACCAATTCCAAAGGTGAAATTTTTCCATTTAGAATTTCTGTTTCTATTTCCCGAAGCGATGATTAACTCCATCTGCGGAACAGAAAAACTAGTTTTGCTGTCAGAGGATATAAGGTTGTAGTAATCCCCATTCAGGTTACTGGTTTTCAAATTGGCGGTAATAGATAAATCACTGGATTTGAATAAACCGATAGCAGCCGGATTAGAGTTGACCAGAGAAGGTTCTCCTCCTAAGGATATTCCGGCACCTCCGGTAGCTTGTAATCTTGCTGATCCCCCGGGAGTTAAAAAACTGTATCTCAATGCATCACTTTCATCTTGTGCATAACTAAAATGAGCGCATAAAACAGCTATTAAAAAGAGAATGACTTTTTTATTTTTCATAGGACTATCTAATATACAATCTGCAGTGAATTAAAAATATTTAACGTCTACCTCTGGGGCTGGAAGAACGAACTCTGCTAGGACTCGAAGTACGTGTACTGCTGCTACTCGGTCTGGAGTAACTTCTAGTCTGCGTACGGGTTGGTCTTGACACCCTAGTATTAGATCTTCTTTGCACTCTTTGGTTGCTAGGGCGAGTAGTTCTAGTTCTTCTTGAGGATTGTCTACTTGTTTTAGTACGAGAGTTTGACCTCCTGTTTACTTGGGTAGGTCGTTCGTCAGAACGTCTTTTATAGGTACGTCTTTTCCGAGTTGTCGTTTTCTCTGAAGAAGCCTTTTCTCTCCTTCTGGCAGCTCGAGATGTATTGTTATCTGTTGCTCGACTTCTTCTTGCTGTTCGGTTATTTTCTGTTGTTGTTCTTTCTGAAGAAGCTCTTTGGGATACTCTCCTTGGTTGATTTGTAGTTTCGGTACTGTTTCCGGAAGAAGCTCTTCTTGTAGCAGCTCTACCTGTCCTACGTGGTTGATAACTAATAGCCGGGCGTTGGTAATTATTGTATTTACCGCCATAATATCCCCCATATCCGTAGTATCCGGGATAATAAGAGTATGGGCTATAAAATCCACTATACCAAGGGTCATACCAACCTCCAAAAGCATAAGGATATCCGAAACTTAATCCCAGACTCAAGCCGGGAGACCACATGTAGGGATTATGATACCATCCAAAGCTATTGTAACCGAAGCTGTTCCAAAGCATACTTCCTCCATAATAAGGACGATTCATCATATAATAATTATAGGAAAAAAGACCTCCCGGACGATCAAACATCTGAATACGGCGACTATAATATCCATTGTTATACCCGTCGTCATAACCCTGATCATAGTCCGAATATTGTTGATCCTCATCCGAATAGGCACTATTTCCATTGTCATCATAGGTTACATAACGATCGCTTTCAGAGTCCTGGCGATCCTCTTCTCTTGCTGTAGAAGACTCCTCCCTTGCATGACCATTATTATACACAGGTTGTTCGCCCGAACCGGAAAAATACACTTCATCCGGTGTCCGACCAGCCTGGTAGGATGTACCACAAGCTGATAAGGCAAGTAAACCAACTGCTAATATAATATTTCCGGTTTTCATCATTTTTTCTTTATTAGATGTAAAGTTAAGCAAATTTTGCTTTGCAACCTCATTATTCTCCAAAGGAGTACATTACTTCACTTTATCATCATCTTACATATTTATAACAAAAAACATGCCTTTATGTTTAAAAATTTCATTGTAGGTTTGCAACACCTCAAAAAAAGTCAGAAAATACAATTATAAAAATGAATAAAGAAATTACAGCACGTGCCAAAGATTATGCACAATGGTATAATGATTTGATTATTAAAGGGGATTTGGCAGATTATTCTCCGGTTAGAGGAGGAATGGTGATTAAACCTTATGGTTTTTCCTTATGGGAAAATATGAAGGCGGCCTTAGATCAAAAATTTAAAGAAACCGGACATCAAAATGCCTATTTCCCATTATTTATCCCCAAAAGTTTTTTAAATAGAGAAGCAGAACATGTAGAAGGGTTTGCAAAGGAATGTGCTGTAGTAACCCATTATCGTTTAAAAAATAATCCTGAGACGCATACGCTGGAAGTGGATCCTGAAGCTAAATTAGATGAAGAGTTGATTGTCAGACCTACTTCCGAAACAATTATTTGGAATACCTATAAGAAATGGATTAACTCCTATAGAGATTTACCCTTAAAAATTAATCAATGGGCGAATGTGGTTCGTTGGGAGATGCGTACGCGCTTATTTTTAAGAACTTCTGAATTTTTATGGCAGGAAGGGCATACGGCTCATCAAACTGAAAAAGAAGCTGTAGAGGAAGCCAAACAAATGTTGGAGGTGTATACCGATTTTGCAGAAAATCACATGGCATTGCCTGTTATTCGTGGGGTAAAGACTGCCTCTGAACGTTTTGCAGGGGCTATAGATACTTATTGTATAGAGGCTTTGATGCAGGATGGAAAGGCTTTACAGGCAGGCACTTCTCATTTTTTGGGACAAAACTTTGCCAAGGCTTTTGGGGTGCAATTTTCAAATAAAGAAAATAAACAGGAATATGTTTGGGCTTCTTCCTGGGGAGTATCTACTCGGTTGGTAGGGGCTTTGGTTATGGCTCACAGTGATGACAATGGGCTGGTGTTACCTCCGAAAATTGCTCCGGTTCAAGTAGTTATTGTTCCGATTTATCGAAAAAAAGAACAAAAAGAAGTCATAGACGAAAAAGCACATCAATGGCTAAAAGAATTACAAAATGTGGGGATTCGTGCCATCTATGATGATGATGACACCACACGCCCCGGTTGGAAATTTGCGGAGCATGAAAAGAAAGGAGTGCCTGTTAGATTAGCTATTGGTCCAAGAGATATAGAAAATCAACAGGTAGAAGTCAGTCGTAGAGATCAAGAAGGAAAGGAGCGAGTTCCTATGGATGGACTGGTAGAAAAAGTGAAAAGCCTGTTGGAGGAGATTCAGACCCACTTGTTCGAAAAAGCAAAGGCTTTTCGGGACGAGCATATTACGGAAGTGGATGATTTTGATACTTTTAAAGAGATATTGGATACCAAAGGCGGATTTGTTTCTGCTCATTGGGATGGTCGTCCGGAAACGGAACAGAAAATTAAGGAACTTACTAAAGCAACAATACGCTGTATTCCTTTGAATAATAAACAGGAAGATGGAAAATGTGTGTATTCCGGTGCTCCATCTAAAGAACGAGTCTTGTTTGCGAGAGCGTATTAGTTTTCCCCCTTATCGGAGTCTGATGGATTGAAACGTCAGACCGATAGGGGTCGAACTATATCGTCAGACTAATAAAATAAATATCATCTTAAACCTGCTTTTATGAAAAAATTGTTTCTCTTTTTATCTGCCTTTGTCTTTCTTGGTTTTTCTGGTTTTGCTCAGAAAAGTGAAAACACCACTATAACGGAGGATGATTATGCACGAGCAGAACAGTTTCTGAATTATGGCACAGCCCCCTATATTGATCATGGAAGTATGAGACCTCACTGGTTTTCAGAAGACCAATTCTGGTATAGAGTTCTAGATAATAAGGGAAGTCATTTTATAGTGGTTAATCCGAAAAAGAAAACCAAGAAAGCAGCCTTTGACCAGAAAAAACTGGCCATTGCCCTTTCAAAAGCCACAGGAAATGAATACAAAGCAACTCATTTGCCTTTTCATTCTTTTAAATATGGAAATCATCAGAAATCCATCTTGTTTCATGCTGTCGGGAAGTACTGGAAATGTGATTTAGAAAGGTATCGCTGTACGACGAAAAAGGAGAAAAAGGAGGTATCGGAAAATCAGGCCAAGAGGGGGGAAGTGATTTCTCCTAACGGGGAATGGGCCGCTTTTATAAAAGATTATAATTTATGGGTTCGCAATTTGAATACCAATAAAAAGATACAACTGACTAAAGACGGGAAAAAGGATTTTGGTTATGCTACAAACAATGCCAGTTGGAAACATAGCGACCGCCCTGTTTTACGATGGTCCCCCGATTCAAAAAAAATTGCTACTTATAAACAAGATCAACGTGCTTCGAAATATATGCATCTGACTTCTACCAAGGTAGGAGCTCCGGATTTAGAATCTTGGAGATATGCTTTCCCTCAAGATTCTGCAATTATGATGATTCATCGTGTCATTATCGATGTTGATCAACCCAAAGTAATTCCATTAGATATTCCGGCGGATCCCAGAAGGTCAACGAGGATGGATGATATTGTGTATGAGGGACATTTGGCGGATGTACAATGGAGCTCTGATGGGAGTAAGTTGGCATTTGTATCTACCTCTCGCTATCATAAAATTGAAAAAATTCGGATTGCGGATGCAGAAACAGGAAAAGTAAGAGAAGTATTTCAGGAAAAAGTAGCTACGCAATTTGAATCGGGACATGGGGGAGTGAATTGGCGCTATTTACCAACCACAAATGAATTTATTTGGTTTTCTGAAAGAGATAATTGGGGGCATCTTTACTTGTTTGATGCCCAATCCGGATCCTTGAAAAATAAAATTACGACCGGAGATTATGTGGTAGATAAGATTGTCAAAGTTGACAAAAAAAATCGAATAATTTATTTTATCGCAGCCGGATTACAAGAAGAAAATCCTTATTTCAGAAACCTCTGTAAAGTACATTTCAATGGAAAAGGATTTGAGAACCTCACTCCCGAATCCGGTACACATAAGATAACCTGGTCACCTTCAGAAAAATATTTTATTGATGATTATTCCAAGCCGGATGTTCCTAATCATATTGTTCTCCGCAATTTAAAAGGGAAAGAATTATTGACTTTGGAAAAGACGAATATTTCCAGATTAAAGAACACCGGTTGGAGAGCCCCTATCCCTTTTAAAGTGAAAGCAGCTAACGGTCATACCGATATTTATGGATTAATGTATGTTCCCTCGGATTTGGATCCGACTAAAAAGTATCCGATAGTAGATTACATTTATCCCGGACCACAAGGGGGAACAATAGGGAATTGGTCTTTTATTCCTTCTCGTAGAGATCATCAGGCATTGGCCGAGTTGGGGTTTGTAGTGGTGACGATGAATGGCACCGGAAACCCTTTAAGAACAAAAGAGTTTCAGGATATGAGTTATGGTGATTTATCTATTAATACCTTGCCGGATCAAATAGCAGGAATCAAGCAACTGGCTGATCAATATGGCTATTTGGACACCTCACGCGTTGGTATTTGGGGTCATTCCGGAGGCGGTTTTGCTACGGTAGCGGCTTTATTGCATTATCCGGATTTCTTTAAAGTAGGTATTGCAGAATCAGGAAACCATGATAACAGAAACTATGAAGCGGATTGGAGTGATCGTTTTAACGGACCGATAAGCGAAGAGAAGTTGGCCGCACAAGCGAATGAGAATTATGTTGAGAATCTGAAAGGTAAATTGTTGTTGGTAGATGGTTTAATGGATGATAATGTTCCTCCTCAGAATACTTTATTGCTCGTTAAAGCATTGGAAGATGCCAATAAAACATTCGATCTTATCTTTTATCCCAATAGCCGACATGGCTATTATGGGTATTATTTTTATGAAATGCGCCGTAGATGGGATTATTTTGTAGAAAACCTATTGGAAAAAACACCGCCGACAAATTATGAATTTCATCCCCAAAGTGATCCTAGAAATAGCGTGCAATAAAGACATGCACGCTATTTATTCCTTATCCTAATTGTGCTAAGCTTTCTTGAATAGCTTTTATTCGGGCTTGGGCATCCGACTGTTTCTGTCGTTCTCTTGCTACCAAATTTTCAGGCGCATTGGCAACAAATCCTTTGTTAGAAAGTTTTTTGTCTACCGATGCCAAGAATTTTTTCTGATGTTGCAGATCTTTTTCCAATTTTTCTCTTTGAGCAGAAAAATCCATGCCTTCGGGAACTTCTATATAGATAGTGTCTTTGTCGACTACGACTGACATACAATTTGGTATTGCCTTATCAGTATATTGGATTTCTTTCGCATTGATTTGTCGCGCAATAATCTTTTCGAAAGCCCGATAATAGTTTGGTACTTGCGATTGGATATGGATACTGATGGCCTCCTTGTTTTTTATTCCATTCTTATTTCTGGAATGCCGTATAGCCGTTATTGTATTTCTCGCAATTTCCCCTTGCTTTAATAGGGTCTGATTATTTGCTTGTGTAATATGGGTCTGATGAACGATCAAATCCTCTCCATCTTTTCTATCTTTCAGTTGATGGAAAATTTCTTCAGTTACGAATGGCATGAAAGGATGTAGCAGACTGAGTAATTGTTCGAAAAAGTCTAGGGTCTTTTCCAGTACTTCGGTATGGACAGTCCCTCCTTTTTCGGGTTTTATCCATTCCAAATACCAACTACAGAAATCATTCCATATCAAAGAATAGATTAATTTGAGAGCTTCGCTAAGATGATAACTCTTAAAATGTTGTTCTATTTCCCGATTTGTGGCAGCTAATTTATTATCAAACCAGTCTATGGCAAATTGTTCAGCATCTGTTAAATTTCCTTCTTGGGTTTCCCAAAGGCCGGTTAATTTTAAGGCATTCCACATTTTGTTGCTGAAATTACGTCCTTGTTCCAGGGAATGTTCTTCAAATAATAGATCATTTCCTGCGGGAGAGGCTATCATTACACCAAAACGAACGGCGTCTGCTCCAAATTTATCGATAAGTTTTAGTAAGTCAGGAGAATTTCCTAAAGATTTACTCATTTTCCTTCCCTGGTCGTCTCGAACCATTCCGGTGAAATATACATCGTTAAAAGGTTTTTCTCCTTTAAATTCATAGCCTGCCATCACCATACGAGCCACCCAGAAGAAAATGATGTCCTGTCCGGTCACCAATACCTGATTAGGATAATAGTATTCCAATTCCTTATTTTCAGGTTGAGTAATCCCATGAAAAACCTCCATGGGCCAAATCCAGGAAGAAAACCAAGTATCTAAAACATCTTCGTCTTGCTTTAGGTGTCCTTTTTGTATATCCCTTCCGGTTTTTGCTTTATATTTTTTAAGTGCTTCTTCTTCATCCTCTGCTACTACAATATTTCCCCGGTCGTCGTACCAGGCCGGGATTTGTTGTCCCCACCAAAGTTGGCGTGAAATACACCAATCTTTAATGTTATTCAGCCAATGATTATAGGTGTTGTTAAACCGACCATCAGGGAAGAGTCGAATATCTTTATTTTCTACTGCTTTTAAGGCCGGATCAACCAATTGATCCATTTTCAAAAACCATTGTGTAGAGATACGGGGCTCTACTACCGCATTGGTTCTCTGTGAGAAACCATTCTTGTTGTCTAGAGCTTCTTCTTTAACAAAGGCTCCGGCGGCCTTAAAATCGTCCATTATATTTTTTCGAACGACAAAACGATCTTCTCCAATATAGAGACCTGCAGCTTCACTCATCGTTCCGTTAGGATTCAGCACATCAATGGTTTCTAAATGATGTTTTAATCCGATAGTATAATCGTTGATATCATGAGCCGGCGTAATTTTTAAACAACCGGTACCAAATTCACGATCTACATATTCATCTGCAATAATAGGTACTGCCCGGTTCACCAAAGGAACAATGGCTTTTTTTCCGATAAGGTGTTGAAAACGTTCATCTTCCGGATGAACACAAACAGCGGTATCTCCTAAGACTGTTTCCGGTCGGGTAGTGGCAATCGTAACTGTCTCCTCACTATTTTCTATTGAGTAGCGTAAGTAATACAGCTTGGACTTCACCTCTCGATATTCTACTTCTTCATCGCTGAGAGCCGTCAGAGCCTCAGGATCCCAATTAATCATACGGGCACCTCGGTAGATTAATCCTTTTTCATAAAGTTGAATAAATATTTTGATAACGGCTTTATAATAGTGGTCGTCCATGGTAAAATTTACTCGATCCCAATCGCAAGTACAGCCTAATTTTTTCATCTGTTGATAGATGATCCCCCCATATTTGTCTTTCCATTCAAAAGCATATTTTAAAAATTCTTCCCTGCTTAAATCCTGTTTATCTATTCCTCTTTCTTTGAGCATGGCCACAACTTTTGCTTCTGTAGCTATAGAAGCATGATCAGAACCGGGTACCCAGCAGGCGTTTTTCCCATTCATTCGAGCTCGTCGTATGAGAATGTCTTGAATTGTTTCATTTAAAGTATGTCCTAAATGTAAAACCCCTGTAACATTTGGCGGTGGAATAACGATTGTAAAAGGGGCTCTCTGGTCGGGTTTGGAATGGAAATATTTATTATTGAGCCAGTGTTGATACCATTTTTCTTCTGTATCTGCGGGAGTGTAGTTCTTTGATAGTGCCATAGGCTGCAAAAATAGGGGAGTTTCAGAAATTTCAGAAATAAAGGAGGAGAATATTTGTAAAAAGTAGTAGGGGAGGAATGGAGGTAGAGGTCAAAGGAAGAGCACCTAAATTTTTCTACGATAGAGATAGAAAAGTAATGCCGGGCAAGCCATCAGATTCTTTATTGTTTCAGTTGAGTATAGAAAATGCCTTTTTTGTATGCAGATCCCTGAAAATAATAAACCTTTCTTTAAATATAGTTGCTCTGTTTTTTTTCCGTAAAGTCGAGAATAAAAAATCTAATCTATTTCTACATCTTCAGCTTTTTGTCTTAAATCCATGACGATTTGCTTATCAGTAACCGTAAGATTGTTATCCTCCTTTTCTGCCAACTTGTTTTCAAATCTCATTTTGCTTTCTATGACAGATTTGGCTGTGGAATGATATTGTTGAGCTTTGGTCTTTTTGATGAGGGAGGCAATATTTTCGGGCAGTACTCCTGATCCCGGCATAATAGCAATTCGATCTCCTGCTTTTTGCACTAATAATTCTAATAAAGAAGCTCCTTCTATAGCGGTAGGTTCTTGGCCGGAAGTGAGAATACGTTCACAACCGCAATCTATTATTTCCTCTAGCGCCTGTATAGGATTTCTACATCGGTCATATGCTCGATGAAAGGTAACACCCAATGGATGAGCAGCGGCTACCAGTTGCTTTGTTCTTTTCATATCTATTTCTCCCTCTTGGGTTAATAATCCAATCACAACTCCATCACATCCTACCTTTTTACAAAATCGAATATCTTCTTCCATGATCTGATATTCTTCGTTTGTATATAAAAAATCTCCTCCTCGAGGTCGAATGATGGGATATAATTGAATATTCAGTAATCGTCTGACCTGGACGATAGTTCCCGGAGAAGGTGTGGTTCCCCCTTCTTTCATATTGTCACATAATTCTATTCGGTCGGCTCCTCCTTGTTGTGCTGAGAGAGCTGAAGGAAGACTATTTGCACATATCTCAAGTTGGATATTCATCTTATACCCCCTTTTTTTGATTAGAAATAATGTTTACCATCTATTAATTGATTGGGGCTTGATTCAGAGAGAACGGCATAATTAAATCCTTTTTGTAAACAATAGGCTCCCACTTTTCCTTCTTTATTCATGGCTAAAAAGCCAAGTTGAATAGATTTAGCATAGTTATAATTATGTTTAACAACACGCTCTAATGCTTTTTTGCAGGCTTCTTCCGGATCATATCCTTGTCGCATTAATTCGACCACAGTATGAGTGCCACACATCCTCATGTTGGCCTCGCCCACTCCTGTAGCCGTGGCCGCCCCTACTTCATTATCGACATAAAGTCCGGCACCGATGATAGGGGAATCACCTACGCGTCCATGCATTTTAAAAGCCATGCCGCTGGTGGTGCAGGCTCCTGATAAATTGCCTTTTTTGTCGATGGCCAGAATACCTATGGTGTCATGATTGTATCTGTTTCCCGGAAGGGTTAGGGGGGAGGCATGAAAAGCAGTATTTTTCCCTGCAGATTTATTTTCAATGTTTATTTCCGGTTGATATTCTGATTTCTTAAGCCATTTTTTCCAGGCTTTTTTGGATTCCGGTGTCAGGAGGTTTTGTTCTTTAAAACCCTGGGCAATTGCAAATTGTTTAGCTCCTTCTCCCACTAACATTACATGTGGCGTTTTTTCCATCACTTTTCTGGCTACAGAAACAGCATGAACTATGTTCTCCATACATCCTACGGATCCGGCATTTCCTTTTTCGTCCATTACGCAAGCATCCAGGGTGACGAAGCCGTCTCTATCCGGAAACCCACCGTATCCAATAGTTTGGATTGAAGGATCTGCTTCTACCAGTCGTGCGCCTGACTCTACGGCGTCTAAAGCTTTTCCGTCATTTTGTAAAATAGACCATGCTTTTTGATTTGCCCTTAATCCAAACTTCCAAGTAGAAATTACGATGGGTTTTGTTGCTTTGTCTTTTGCCATGGTTTTTCTAGCCGTCAAGGCAAGAGTACCACCTCCTATGGTCGCCAATCTTAAAAAATTCCTTCGTGTTTGCATTGCCCATTAATTTAAATATTGAAAAACACTCCTTGTTTCCCTCACCAATTACTCATGAATTTCCCATACTAATGCACTTGCACCTAATATGGCAGAATCTCCTTCGTTCAAATCAGAAGGCAATAGTTTGACCTTGTTTTTCCATATTTTAAGTGTATTTTCATTCATATATTTCTTTGTTGGTTCAAAAAGTAAATCTCCGGCTCTGGCAAGACCTCCAAACAGAACGAAGGCTTCCGGTGCAGAAAAAGCAATAAAGTTAGCAAGTGCCTGTCCCAATATTTTTGCGGTACGATCAATGGCTTTCAAGGCAAGCTGATCTCCTTTGGCGGCAGCTTCTGAAACCCCTTTAGAGCTTAATTGCTCCTCAGGAAGATCTCTCAATATACTATCGGTTTCTTTTTGCTTTAATATTTCTTTCATGGTTCTTACCAATCCGGTTGCTGAAGCATAGGTCTCTAAACAACCATATCTTCCACAACCACAGGATCTGCCTTCCTTTTCTACAATAACATGACCTAATTCACCTGCAAAGCCATCATGTCCGAAGACAACACTGCCATTAATTACAATCCCACTCCCCAGTCCGGTTCCCAGGGTTATCATGATAAAGTTTTTCATTCCTCTGGCGACACCATAGGTCATTTCTCCTACTGCTGCAGCATTTGCATCATTGGTAATTTGCACCGGAAGGTTGAATTGTTCTTTGAGTATATTGGCAAGCGGTACAATTCCTGTCCAGGGTAAGTTGGCTGCAAACTCTATGGTTCCATTGTAAAAGTTTCCGTTGGGTGCACCTACACCAATACCGATTACTTCTCCCTCTACCTCATCGATTAATGGGGTCAATGCATTATAGAGCTTATCTGTGTATAAAGTAATATCAGGATTATTTTTTGTACTTATAGATCCTTCTTTGAGAATGTTTCCCCGGCGATCTACGATACCAAATGCCGTGTTGGTTCCTCCAATGTCAATTCCTACAGCTAATTGTTGATTCATTGCTTTTTTTAATACATTAATTATTTAGGTAATTTATCAAATTGCGGTAGCAATATAAATATAAAATTAGAGAATGACCTGTTTTTTCTTAGGTTTACTTATTTATTAGACCGAAAATTATAATTACATCCTTTCTATATTCTTATGTTGTACAAATAAAAATAAAAAATTTAGGTCATTAAATAAATCTTAACTAAGTTCGTGCTCTCAATTTTAATCATATCTCTTTTTTATGAACAACGTTAACAATGCTTCAAAGAAGAATTCCTATTTCATCCCCATGATTATTGTTGGGGTTTTATTCTTTGCTCTTGGTTTTATTACCTGGTTAAATAGTACCCTGATTAACTTTCTTGAAGTGGTTTGTCAGATTGATAATAAAGTGGTATTGTTTCTGATTACCACTGCGTCTTATATCTCTTATTTGGTCATGTCTATTCCGGCTTCGAAGGTATTGGCTAAGACCGGTTATAAGAAGGGAATGGCGCTAGGACTATTAGGGCTTGCCGTTGGGGCTCTTTTATTTATTCCGGCTGCAAATACCCGAACGTACGGCTTGTTTTTATTGGGAGTATTTGTTCAGGGAGCAGGGATGTCTCTCATGCAAACTGCAGTCAACCCGTACATTACTATTTTGGGTCCCTTAGAAAGTGCGGCGAAAAGGATGAGCATTATGGGCATTTGTAACAAGGTAGCAGGGGCACTTAGTCCGATAGTTGTTGGTGCTGCTATCTTGTCAGGAACTACTTTTTTATTGAAACAGATTAATGATGCAACAACAGAGGCTGCAAAAGCTCCTTATTTAGATCAATTGTCTTCTAAAATAATCTTTCCTTATGTAATCATTGCTGTTATAGCTGTTGTAATGTTTATTTGGGTATGGTTTTCTAATCTTCCTGAGGTCTCCCAAGAGGACGTGGAAGAAGAAGAAAAGGTGGAAGAGGAGAGTCTGGAAACTAAACGAAAAAGTTCTGTATTTCAATTTCCGCATGCTATTTTTGGAGTGATTGCTTTATTTCTTTATGTAGGCTGTGAAGTAATGGCCGGAGACACAATCGGACAATATGGTAAAATGTTGGGCTATAGTTTGGATCGATATCAGTATTTTACCACTTATACTTTAGTGTTTATGGTGATAGGCTATATTGTTGGAATTATTTTAGTTCCCAAAATTCTTTCTCAGCGTAAAGCGCTTACTATTTGTTCGATTCTTGGCGTTTTGTTTTCCGTTGGTATTCTGGTGACTACCCATCAAGAAATCGTATTACCTTTTTCTTTTTCCGGTCTTTTCTCTGAAAGTGGCAGTTTTCTTCAGGAAAATCATATGAATTTATCCATCTTTTTTGTTGCTCTTCTAGGATTCGCTAATTCTATTATGTGGCCGGCTATTTGGCCTTTAACATTGAACAAGCTGGGTCACTTTACAAAGACTTTTTCTGCTTTTTTGGTTATGTCTATAGCCGGAGGAGCGATATTGCCATTAATTTGGGGCTCTTTGGCTAATGCAGCCGGTAATCAATTCCATCAATTGCCTTATTTACTGATGCTCCCTTGTTATGGTTTTATTCTTTACTTTGCGGTTAAAGGATGTACGGTTGGATTACACCTAAAGAAAGAAGAAAAAATATAAGTATTTAATTATAAATTTTATAAATTAAATGGTTGATCAGGTAAAAGATATTTTCAAAAAATTATTCAAAGAAGAACCTTTGCTTATTGCATCTCCGGGCAGAGTTAATTTAATAGGAGAACATACGGATTATAATGATGGTTATGTTTTACCGGCAGCTATTGACAAAAAAGTTGTTTTAGCTATAGCGCCTTCCGGTTCAAAAGAATGTAAGATCTATTCTGTAACCTTAAATAAGATTTCTACTTTTAATATCGATGATATTTATAAGAAAAAAGGTTGGATTAATTATGTGTTAGGAGTGGTGGGAGAGATGTTAAAGGATGGACAGCAGATTTCGGGATTCAATGCTGTTTTTGATAGTGATATACCGGTAGGAGCAGGGCTTTCTTCTTCTGCTGCTATTGAAGGAGCCTTTAGTTTTGGTTTGAAAAAGTTATTCAACCTGGATTTGAATAGGGCAGAACTTGCCGGAATCGGACAATTGGCCGAACATAATTATGCCGGAGTGAAATGTGGTATTATGGATCAGTTTGCCAACCTGCATGGGAAGAAAAACAGTTTGGTAAGATTGGATTGTAGAGATTTAGAATATGCTTATTATCCCTTTGATTTTCCGGAATATAAGATTGTATTGTGCAATTCTATGGTTCATCATTCTTTGGCATCTTCAGAATACAATACCCGTAGAAAACAATGCGAGGCTGGAGTAGATAAACTCAGAAAATACGATTCCAATATCAAGAACCTACGTGATGTTTCTCCGGAGTTTTTGGAAAAGTATAAGAATAACCTTTCAGAAGAAGTCTATCGTCGTTGTCATTATGTAGTCAATGAGATAAAAAGGGTGGTAGATGCTTGCCGGCTATTGGAACAGAAAGATTTGGAAGGTTTTGGACAGAAAATGTTTGAGACTCACGAAGGGCTAAGCAAGGATTATGAAGTTAGTTGTAGTGAGTTAGATTATTTGGTCGTTTTGGCTAAAAAGCGAGAAGAGGTAGTAGGTGCTCGTATGATGGGAGGTGGCTTTGGAGGCTGTACCATAAATATTGTTCGTGCCGACAAAGTGCATGAATTTAGTCGTTTTATAAAGGAAAATTATAAGAAAACCCTAAAGAAAGACCCGGAGGTTTATGTTACCGATATAGAAGAAGGAGTTAACGTAATATCTTGATGTTTTTTTAGTTAAATACTATTCTGCATCTGTAAGAAGAGGGAAGAATATCTTATCTGTCAAAATTCCTCTTTTTAGTTGAACGAACAAAATTTAAAGAAAGAAAAAGGCAAGAGTAAGAGGGACTACGCCGTCTCTCACTCCTGCCTACTATTGCATTAACTGTCATTGGTGTCAGGATAAGGAATTTATTCCTAACAGGTGGCTTTTTAATTGTCAACCTATTCGTTAATCCAATTCCGCTTCCCCTGTAATGGCAATTCGATTCCAACCATTGATAGCAATAATTGCGGTCATCAATCCTGCTAACTGTTTGTTATCAAATTGCTGAGCTGCCCTTTCATAAATCTCGTCAGGGATTGGACCTTGTGCAATCAGGGTGACTGCCTCTGTAAATTCTAATGCTGCTTGTTCCTGAGGAGAATACAGATCTGTTTCTCGCCAAGCATTAAGCAGATGCATGCGCTGGTCTGTTTCTCCTAATTTACGTGCATCCCGGGTATGCATATTTAAGCAATAAGCACAACCATTAATTTGTGAGGCTCTTATTTTTACCAATTCATACAGTTTTTGATCGAGCCCACTTTCTTTTGCAGCCTTTTCTAGCTCCTGCATTGCCTCTAACAATGCAGGATAGGCTTTGTACATATTTATTCTTTCAGACATGATAATTAGTTTTAAAAAGTAATTGTATTCTTTACAAAATAAAGAACAATTTGTTGACTATTAGGTTGGCTTTGATCTACTTTATTTCCATGCACTTACCTTATCCAATGCCTTTAGATCCTCTGTTTTTAAATGGATGGTGGAAGCCTCAACAAGTGATTTTATCTGTTGGAGGCTGGTAGCACTTGCAATAGGAGCTGAAATTTTAGGTCGTGAAATGAGCCATGCCAAAGCTATTGATGCCGGAACGGTATGATATTTTTCAGCTATTTTATCCAACAAGTTTAAGATTTTTATTCCTTTTTCTGTAAGATATTTCTCTATACCTGCCCCTCTTTTGCTTTTCCCCAAATCTTCTTTTGAACGGTATTTTCCAGACAGAAATCCACTAGCTAGTGAATAATAGCTAATTACCGCTATTTTAGAGGGGTCTATTTCCGGTGCCAAATTTTTCTCGAAAGCTGCTCTATCATAAAGATTATATTCCGGCTGAATACTTTGATAAGTCGGCCAATCATTTTTTGTTGCCACTTTGTTGGCTTCTTGAAATCTCTTTATAGAAAAATTAGAAGCACCTATATAGCGAACTTTTCCTGCTTTAACTAAAGAAGCATACGTCTCCATGGTTTCCTCAATAGGAGTATTGGGATCATCATGATGGGATTGATACAAATCAATATAGTCGGTATTCAGGCGACGCAGCGAGTGGTGAACTTCTTCCAGAATGTGTTTTTTCGATAGCTTGGGAGCCCCTTTTCCCATGGAGCTACCCACTTTGGTAGCAATAATGACTTTATCTCTTCCTCCTTTCTCTTTCAGCCATTTTCCAATAATAGTTTCAGACTCTCCTCCTTTATTTCCCGGAGCCCAGTGAGCGTAACTGTTGGCAGTGTCTATAAAATTTAAGCCATGATCTAATGCGGCATCTAATATGTTGAAAGAGGATTTTTGGTCTAAGGTCCATCCAAAAACATTCCCTCCAAAAATAAGGGGAGGTGCGAGTAGTTCAGTTTTTCCGAATGCTTTTTTGTCCATCATTACTTTTCTTTTTTATTCTTATTTCCTTCAATCGTTTTATTAAACTTGAAAGGCTGAGGAACCGGAGCTTCTTTATTTGTTTGATGAAATACCTTTTCAATATGCATCCAATTTCCATTTTCCCATTTAAAACCCGAATAAGTTCCGTCAGGAACAAAGGTGCTGGTGTCTTTAGGATGTTCATTGTAAGATATCAGATGATCATAAATAATCATGTCCAGGTTCTTGTCATAATTCATGCTTGCATTGCCATCTCGTTTATATTTCAGAAAGAAACGGTTTTGTATTCCTCGGCTTACCGAATCTTTACTAAAATTAAAAACAGGAGCACCAAATACGGGTTGTCCATTTTTGAAAGTAAGCACATCTATAACTTTTTCATTTGTGTTTAAATCCTTTCCAGCCCATCCTACCAACGTATAAAGCTTCTTATTGTTGTACTTTTTCTCTATTATTTTATAATAAAGAGCGCCCAACCACCCTTTTGACCCGGTAATGGTATCTTTATCTTTGTTAAAGTAGGTATTGTCAAACAGGGAAAATAGTTTTAAGCTTCCGTCTTCCGTCTTTTTCTGAATGGCACCGTAAAATCGGTATTTATAATCTGAAAGGGCGATGGCCCAAGTAAATATTCTAAAAGTATGTTCTTTGTCATAAAGAATCGAAATCTCATTGAGCGAATCAAAAGGGAAAGAAAAAGAATGTTTTATTTTTAACGCATTAACGAAGCCAGGGATAAATTGATTGACGGCCTGTAGTTGTCCCTCATGGGTATAATCATTGATCATTTTATAGCTCAGCTCTTTTAAAGAATCTTGGGCTTTGTTAAGTGCTTTCTTTTCTTGAACATTAAGCTGAGCAAAGACAAGATTTGAGACAAAAATCCCAGTAACAAGAAGAAAAATGAATTTCCATTTCATAAATCTTAAACATTTACTATTCATGTATGTTGGTAATAGATCAAAAATAATACAAATCCGCTTTATTGTTTGTTATATTAATGCTAATAACTAACAAGATAAAATACAAAACCAACTTCATTCTTTAAAGCCCTAATTTTAAAATAGACACAATAATAGTTAGAATCATGTTGCCTTTACAAAATTATTCGAAAGGATGAATTTCTATGTTATTCAATTCCGATTTTTTCATCTACCAGATACTTATTCCGGTCTACTGCATTGCGGGTTACCAATTCTGCAAGAAATCCTGTCAGAAACAATTGAACACCGACAATGATGGAAATCAGACCAACGAAAAATATAGGTCGGCTGGAGACATTGTATACTTGAAATATAAATTTTAAAATGGCTAGATAAATCCAGATACAGAATCCTACAAAGAAAACAAGAGTTCCTAAAGTGCCGAAAAAATGCATGGGTTTTTTCCCAAAACGACCAACAAACATGATCGATATTAAATCCAGAAATCCTTTAATATACCGTTCTACTCCAAATTTAGAGACGCCGTGTTTTCGGGCATGATGAATGACCTCTTTTTCGCCTACATTGTTAAATCCGCTCCATTTTGCGATCACCGGAATATAGCGATGCATCTCTCCATACACTTCAATTGATTTAATGACCTTTTTCCGATAGGCTTTCAGTCCACAATTAAAATCATGTAATTTGATTCCGGTAACCCATCGGGTTACTCCATTAAAAAATTTAGAAGGTATTTTCTTACTTAAAGGGTCATTTCTTTTCTTTTTCCAGCCACTGACTAAGTCATAACCTTCTTCTCTGATCATTCGGTATAATTCCGGAACCTCTTCGGGTCGATCTTGTAAGTCCGCATCCATAGTGACAATCACTTCTCCTTTGGCCGCTTTAAAGCCTTCGTTCAAAGCTGCAGACTTCCCATAATTCCTCTGGAAACGTATGCCCTTAAAATTTCCGTTTTGAGTGGTTATGTCTTCCACAACCTTCCAAGAATCATCTTTACTTCCGTCATCAACCAACAGTACCTCATACGATAAATGATTTTCGGTCATTACTTTTTCTATAGTCGTACGTAGTTCCGGTAAAGATTCTTCTTCATTGAAGAGAGGGACAACGATTGAAATATTCATGAATATTGTTTTAGGATAGTGACTTGATTTCCGGTTTCTTATTTTTGGGAGCAGCAACAGCACCGGCCAAAGAAGCGATCAAACCAAGAACTAACTCCCCAAGGACGGATCCGGATATAGCGGAAACCAAAAAATAATTTCTTGCCATGTCCATACTCTCTTTTAGTTTATTTCCCTGCATTCCTCCATCAACCATCTTTTGTTTACTCATCTCCAACATTCCTTGTTTATAAGAGGGATCCAGCAAAATAAAGAGTATCAAAAAGAGTACATAGATACAGGTTCCTACTGCGGCTGTTTTAAAGCCTTTAGCAAAAAGATTTCCAAAAGGTACATCATCATCTACTACTCGGGTATGTTGAAATTGAGAAATGACAATAATCAGCATGAAAACAATAGAAGGGAACCAGCTTTTATAATCTTTGTCAAAGTTCCATCCCAAAAGATAATATAAAACAAATAGAATAATAAGGGTGATTCCTGCAACCGCCCCAAATTTGAGGTGGATTTTATTTTTAAACTGATCATTAGTCCCCGGTCTTTTTTTGCGGGAAGAGGCATTCCTCATTTGATCTTCTAATTGGCTCATGATTTTTATACTTAAATCGTTCTACTTGTTAATAAATAAGCTATTATTATTGATAATGCCCAAAGGTTTTCCCTTGAAAGTATAATTATTGAAAGGAGTATTGTGAGCTTTAGATTTACCTTTTGAAGAATTATACTTCCATTCCTTCTCCGGATCAAAGAGCGTCAATTCGGCTTTTTCTCCTTCTTTCATTTTGGGGACTTCCATTCCAAAAATGGCTCTTGATTTTATTGCCAAAATATTAATGAGCTTTTCAATTTCTAATTCCGGGAGAGAGGTTCTTAAAATTCCGAAGGCAGTTTCTAATCCAATCATTCCATCTTCAGCATATTCAAATTCCCGGTCTTTACTGTCCTTATCCTGAGGAATATGATGGGTGGCGACGCAGTCTATTATTCCTTCTTTTAATGCTTCCTTTATGATCTTGACATCTTTTTCTTCCCGAAGGGGAGGAGTTAATTTATAATGACTATCAAATGTTTTGAGTTTTTCATCAGTAAGTACCAGATTATAGGGAGTAACAGAACAGCTTATAGGTAAGCCTTCTTCTTTTGCAGCCTTAATTAATTCTATTGATTCAGCCAGAGAAATCCCTGTAAGATGTAGCTTTGATTCTGAATATCTCAACAGATCCAAATCTCTTTTAATCATCATCAATTCCGCAATATTTGGCTTTCCACTTATCCCCAGTTTTGTTGACCAGCTTCCTTCATGTACCCATCCGTCTTGTGCTATTTCTGGATCTTCCGGAATTTGGATGATCGTTCCGTTAAAAGCTTTTACATATTGCAAAGCTTTCAACATTAATCCGGAATTGGCAATGGGATGGATACCATCAGAAAAAGCCTTTGCTCCAGCAGTATACATATCATACATTTCTGCCAGGTTCTCTCCTTTTGTGGATTGACTCATGGCTCCAATAGGGTAAATGTTGACACAGAGCTGCTCTGAACGCCTTATTATATATTCTATTTGGGTACGTGTATCTAAAGATGGAGTGGTGTTGGGTAGTGTAAAAACTGTAGTATACCCACCCGCAGCAGCAGCGTCAGCACCTGAAGTCAGTGTTTCCTTGTATTCCTGTCCCGGATCACAAAAGTGAACGAAAGGATCCATCCAGCCGGGAGAGACATGTAAGTTAGGGAAAGAAATGATTTTATCTGCCTGGACTTCAAGATGGTCGGCTATTTTTTTTATAATCCCATTTTCAATTAATACAGACCGAGTGGATCCGTTTTCCGGTTGGCTTGGCGCTACAATGTGGGCCTCTTTAATTAAAACTCTCATGGGCAGGTTTACCTTGTTCTAAATAATTTCAACAAAAGTAAGATAAAACAAAAAGGTAAAGAAATTGGAAAATAGGGACATTTAAAAAAAAACTGATACAGGTTGGGTATTTTAGGGGGGGATGTTAATAAAGGTACTGGCATATAATGGATTAATAAAATAATAAATTGGGATAACCGGATGAACTCCATAGGGCGGAGATCAAAAGAAAAAGCCCGCCTTTGCTATAGCTTTGGCGGGCACTGTCGGGATGACTGGATTCGAACCAGCGACTTCTTCGTCCCGAACGAAGCGCGCTACCGGGCTGCGCTACATCCCGATTTTTTTCTTAAAAGGAATGCAAAAATAGGAAAATCCTTTTGAAAGCAAAGGATGAAGAGCTTTAAATTTACTGCTTCTTTTATTTATTTTTCTTCTTGAGTAGATGCTTTTTTGAGGATTCCAGAAAGAATATTGAAACGAAGATATAAAAAATGACAAAAAAGTCGGAATTACATACATTTGCGAGTAACAAAGACACTTTTACAGGGTATACTTAAAAAGTATCCTTTGGGAATGGGGTTGAATTTTAAAGATTGATATGTGGAAAAAAATTAAAAAGAACGGGGTTACGATTATTTTGGGAATAGGAGTCATTTTCTTGATAGTACATCCTCAAGCGAAATCTTGGATACTTCGCCGGCTGATGGTTACCGGGATTTTTAATGCACATATCGAGTCTGAAAAAGAAGAAAGCGAGCATAATAACACCGTTTCTCTTCAGTTTAGGAACGAGAATGGAAGAATAATAAGTACGGATTCTCTAAAGGGGCAAGTTGTCTTTATTAATTTCTGGGCTTCTTGGTGTCCTCCTTGTCGAGCAGAAATGCCTTCTATTCAAAAAATGAAGAGAGAAATGGAAGAGGAAGAAGATTTTCGACTGATAATGGTAAATGTGGGAGAGGAGCAATCAAAGGCAAAATCCTATCTAAAAAATGAGGGATATAATTTCTCTATAAATCATAGTCAAGGAGTTGTTCCGGAAACGATTTATAGTGGGACCCTGCCTACTACAGTCATTCTAGACAAGAATGGAAGCATACGATACCACCACAGCGGAGCGGCAAATTATGACTCACAAACCTTCTTAAAACAAATAAAAGAATTATTAATGGAATGACTAAATGATAAAATAATAGGAAAATATTTTATCATTTAGTTAAAAAAATCTAATTTTATCCCCAATCTTTTAAAAGTCATTCGCTTAAATTATTACTTTTATATATGCATCTACGATTTATAGACTATTTAATTATTGGAATATACTTTCTCTTTGTCATGGGAATTGGCTTTATCATCAAGAGGAAAGTAAAATCGAGCAGTGATTTCTTGATGAGTGGTCGATCTATTCCCTTGTGGATCACGAGTTTAGCTTTTATTTCAGCTAATTTAGGGGCGCAGGAAGTATTGGGTATGGCTGCTTCCGGTGCTAAATATGGCATTATGACCAGCCATTTTTACTGGTTGGGAGCTATTCCGGCTATGGTTTTCCTGGGCATTTTCATGATGCCATTTTATTATGGGAGTAAGGTGCGCTCAGTTCCTGAATATCTGGCAAAGCGTTTTGATGAGAAGACGCGAGGTTTTAATGCTTTTACTTTTGCAATTATGACCATTTTCTCTTCCGGAATTTCCTTATATGCTTTGGCTCTATTGTTTAAGGTGATATTAGGATGGAGCTTTGAATTTTCGATTATATTGGCATCGGGAATTGTTTTGATTTATACCTATTTGGGAGGGTTGACCAGTGCCGTGTATAATGAAGTTTTACAGTTCTTTCTGATTGTATTGGGTATCGCCCCGCTTGTCTATATTGGCTTACATCACGTTGGAGGCTGGAGTGGAATGATGGAAAGACTGCCGGATAGTATGACCCATGCTTGGAAATACATGGGGGATGCTTCCGATAATCCGATGGGAGTTAATTGGTGGCAAATGCTTATGGGATTGGGGTTTGTCTTGTCTTTTGGATATTGGTGTACCGATTTTCTGGTCGTTCAACGAGCGATGGTAACACGAAATATGCGATCGGCACAGAAGACTCCGTTGATTGCGACTTTCCCAAAAATGGTGATGCCTTTTATTGTTATTATTCCGGGCTTAATTGCAGCAGCTTTAATAGCAGGACATTCCGGATATAGCATCCCTACCAATGCAGAAGGGGTCACTAATTACAATTTGGTTATTCCGTCTCTTTTGCAGGAATTTTATCCCAGTGGTATTCTTGGAATTGGAGTGACAGCCTTATTTGCTTCCTTTATGTCGGGAATGGCAGGGAATGTAACTGCTTTTAATACGGTCTGGACTTATGATATTTATGAAGCCTATATCAAACCCGGACAGAATGATAAACACTATTTAAAGGTTGGTCGCTGGGCTACCCTATTTGGCATTATAGCTTCTATAGGAACGGCTTATTTGGCAAGGAGTTTTAATAATATAATGGATTTCCTTCAACTGGTGTTCGGTTTTGTAAATGCTCCTTTATTTGCCACCTTTGCCTTAGGAATGTTCTGGAAGAGATCTACCGGTCATGGCGCATTCTGGGGACTTGTTGGAGGAACCGGAGCAGCAGCATTGGCTTATAATATAACAACAGCTGAAGGAAATGGAGGAGCTATCGCTCATCTACATGAATTTAGTTCGGCAATGGCACAAAGTTTTATGGTGGCATTGGTAGCCTTCTTATCCTGCTTAGTTATCACTATTATTGTTAGTCTGTTTACCAGGAGACCGGAAGAAGGTCAATTAAAGGGATTGGTTTATAGTCTTACACCAAAGCCCAAAACCAAAGACTTAGCCTGGTATAAGCGACCGGTTACTTTAGGTGTTATTATTCTTCTGTTAACCTTAATATTGAACATAATATTTATGTAAAAATATTTCAATTATGAAAAATATCCTTGATTTACGTTTTATTATAGGTCTTTTTTTCGGCATTACCGGAATTATCCTCATTATTGGATCATTTGTCAACCATGCGAGTGCCGGGAAAACGGAGACCGTTAATTTCTGGGCAGGAATCGTTTATGTCGTTTTTTGTATCATCATGTTTATTCTCTGGCTGAGCGGAAGAAAAAAGAAACTTCAAAATGGAGAATCTTCGCAGGTAGCCGGAGAAGTTTCAGAAGGATAATTTTCAGACTTTCTTATGAAGAAAAATAGGGTAGGGGGTTTATCTGCCCTATTTTTTTGTATATCTTTATCTTCATTAATAGCTTACAATTCATACTAAGATTAAAACCCTTGAGAAAATATTTTCTCTTTTTACTGGTTTCGGGTTTTCCCTTGTTTTGTACAGGACAGAAAGTAGATACAAAACGAGATAGTGCTTTATACAATAAAATTAATCATTATTCTCAAAAAAGTAAAGTAACCCAATGGCTCTATAGTTGGGTATTTAGATCTCCATCCTCATCGATTTATAACAGCAAAGCAGGCAGTCCGGAATATAGTTCCTTTGAAGGGAAAATTATCAGGCATATTAGGGTGAAAAGTTTAGATCCTTTTGGTTATGCTATAGATGATAGCACGCGACAACCTCATAATTGGCTAGAAAAATGGGGGAATGCTTTTCATGTAAAATCTAAAGGAATGGCTATTCGTAAATATCTCTTATTTAAGAAGGAGAAGCCTTTAGATACCTTATTGCTTCATGAATCTGCTCGTTTGTTGCGAGAGCAATACTATGTCAGAAAAGTACGAATTATTCCTCATGTAGTAGGAAAAAATAAAGATTCTGTTGATGTTTTGGTTAAAATATTGGACTCCTGGAGTATTATTCCTGACGGCGGCATTGATGCACATCATTTTAAAGTTAGAATAAAAGAAAGAAATTTTATTGGTATGGGACATCAATTAGAAATGCAATATGCCAAACGCATTACTGATGGAACCAATGGATATTCAGGAATTTACAGAGTTCCTAATATTGACAATACCTTTATTAACCTTACCGCTAAATATGAAATGGGATATGAAGGTTTTTATGATAAATTTATTTATGTTAATCGGGAATTTTATTCACCCTTAGCAAGATGGGCAGGGGGAGCATTGCTACAGAATCGGTCTTTACAAAGTGAATTGCCTACAGATTCTCTTACTTTCCAAAAACACCCTTTTGCCTACTCTTTTCAGGATTATTGGGGAGGATATGCTTTTCACCTTTTAAAAGGTGAAAGTGAAAAAGACAGAACAACAAACCTTATTGTCGGACTACGAACGTATCTCTTAAATTATAAAACAGATTCTTATGGAGAAGATACTATTCCTTTCTATTCTAATGAGCATTTCTATTTAGGGAGTGTGGGGTTGTCTTTCCGACAATATGTTCGAGATCGATATATTTTCAGGGATGGAGAAGTTGAAGATGTTCCCATAGGTGCTATTTACTCGGTAACTGCAGGATTACAACGAAAGAATAAAAGAAGTAGATTTTATTTGGGATTAAGGGCGGCTTATGGTAATTATTTTGATTGGGGCTTTTGGGGAAGTAATTTTGAAATAGGATCATTCTTTAACGCAGATAAGCATCTGGAACAATCTACAATCAGCTTTACTGCCAACTATTTTAGTCCTCTACTGACCCTTGGTGCCGGATGGAAATTAAGGCAATTTATAAAACCACGATTTGTCCTTGGTTTTAATCGAAAAAATACCATTGTTGATCGTGTAGAATTAAACGATAAAAACTATTTTAAAGGAGTAAATTCCTATCATTATATAGATTATTTATCCAAAAAGAAATATATCGACTATGAAAATGGGAGCCTTTTTGGCTTTGAAAGTCCGGTGATTGGAACCCGGAAGTATGTTTTGGATTTACAGACCCAATTATACTCTCCCTGGAGTTTTTGGGGCTTTCGCGTTAATCCCTTTTTGAGATTTAGTATGGGATATCTGTCGGGTGGAGAATCCAAAGAAGCAGAACATAAATTTTATACTTCCATCGGTTTAGGAGTTATTATCAGAAATGATTATTTGGTCTTCGGTTCTTTTCAACTTTCGCTCTCCTATTATCCTTCTATGCCGGGGAATGGGTACAATATTTTTAAAACCAATAGTTTCACTACAGGAGACTATGGTTTCCAGAATTTTGAAATTGGTGAACCCCGACCGGTTATCTACGAATAAAAATAAAAAAAAGAGGCGATTCCATCGTCTTAATTACAGATTTGTGATATAAATAGGGTCTGCTCAATAGCACGTTTTGTTAGGAAACAGTAGGTAAGATCAGACCTTAAATAAACAACAAGATCTCCTTCATTTTTATAATCCAGTTCCTCCTTTTTCTGCTAATGCTCGTGTTTATAGCCTTCTTTTGCAAGGTCAGATTGTAGATAATACGCACCCTTCGTCACGACAAGCGTTGTTCGAGGCAAAGGATGTAATAGTTTTATTTCCGTATATCCCTGATCTGTTTTCTTCGAAACGATTTCAGTTCGTTTAAATCTAGTTTTGTTATTTTGTGAATAGGAAGTGTCTTTGATAAAAATAAAACTTTGACTTCCCTCTTTTATAATAGCTTCTGTTGGTAAGGCTATAGCTTTCTCTTGATCCAGTGCTATTCGTCCGTTAATTACCATTCCGGGTAGTAGATGTGAGGGCTTAGAAAGTATTTTGGCATGGACGTGAACAGCTTGCTTACTGTTGTCCAATGCTTTTCCTATGGAAAACACTTTTGCTTTTAAAACCTCTTCCGGTGCATTACTCACCGTAAAATAGATGATATCCCCTTCTTTTACTCGGTTGATATCTTGATCAAAGACCTTAAAATCTGCAAAGACATGCGCATTATTACTGATTTCAAAGAGTCCTTTTTCCGGAGAGGAAAACTGTCCGGTACTGATATTTATAGTTGTGATAAATCCGTCGATAGGAGCCCGGAGGGAAATTTCAGAGAACATTTGTCCTTTAGTTACAGCTTCCGAAGAAATACCCAAAAGTTGCAGCTTCCTTTTTAATCCGTTGGATTGCGCCTTGGCTTTTAAATAGGCAGCCTTTGCTTTTTGATATGCTTTGGCTGAACTTACCCCTTTTTTGAATAAGGTCTCTTTCCTTTCATATTCTTTTTGTAAAAATCCTAATTCTCCCGATATCTCCTGGAAGTTTTGTTGCAACTCAATATACACAGGATCTTGTAAGGTGGCAAGGATTTGTCCTTTATGGACTTTGTCTCCTTCCTTCACTTTTATTTCTTTTATTGTTCCCCCTATAAAAGTGCTTACTTGCGCCTCATATTGTGGAAGATTTGCGAGTCTACCTGATATTTGGATACTGTGATGGAACGGACGGTTGGAAATAGTATCAAGTTGTATTCCTATAGCTTCCTTCTGTTGAGAAGTTAGTTGAATGATTGGACTGTGAGAGGAATGGTCTTCCTCATGATGTATTTCTTTCTTTTCCTTTTCGGTTGAATGACATCCGTAAAGAAGGTTACTTAAAACGAAAATAAATAATATTATTTTTATATACGAATTCATGATGCTTATTTTTAATTTGTTTTTAAAGAAGAGGATTTTCCTGCAATAATATTGAGGTTGATTACTGCAGTATTATATTGATTAAGATATTTGAAATGTTCATTTTGTAAATGGATTACCTGATGAAGGTTTTGTATGTATTCAACATATCCGATTTCTCCATTCTTAAAAGCGAAGTCGTTATTGTGTCGCATCTCTTTTGTAGTTTCGAGGCCTTGTTCTTCATAATAATCGAGGAAAGACTTGGCTTTTTTATACTGTGATAACCATTGTTGAAATTGGTTGTTGAGTCTTAACTGATCTTGAAGGTATTCTTTCTTTCTAATGAGCTGTTCAGTTCGAGAAGCCTGAATTTTTGCTTTTTGAGGTTGGAACCAAAGAGGAATTCCAATTCCCACTTGGAAGGAATGAAATCCTTTTTCTCCATCGATGGTTTGCAAAGCATAGCCGGCCTCTAAAGAAGGCCATAATTTAGCTTTTTCTACTGCTGTATGAGCCTTTGCAACCTTGACTTTCTGTTGTCGATATGCCAGAAGAGGATGGTTTTTTATTTCCTTCGTAGAGGCAACTCCCAAAGATAAATCAGCCTTGATTCCAGTACCCGGAGAAATAGAAAAAGGGGTTTGAAGATTCAATAAATTTTTCATTTCCAACTTCAGAGCCTGGATGTCACGAGTAATCGCCTCTTTTTGTAACTGAAATTCTTTTTCCTGCCCTTGAGCGGCTAACATTCCCAGTTTATTGGTCTCTCCTGTTTGATAACGTAAGCTGGCAGCCGTATAAAATTTTTTAAAGGAAGAAGCCAATTCCTTATAAAAAGCTTCTTTCTTATAGGCGATTTGCAACTGATACCAAGCGATTCTGACTTTTTTCATTAGCTGTATCCGGGTTAAGGTTGCCCCTGATTGAGCTAATTTTGTTTCTCTTTTTAACTGAGTAGACCGTTTCCCATAAATAGTGGGAAAATCAAAAGACTGTTCTATTCCATAAGATTGAATTCCAGATATTTGGGGACTAAATTCTTCTTGTCCATAGTGAAAGGACGTCTTTGGAATATTGACGGCCGTCTTTTCCAATGCCTTTTTTCGTTTTATTTTTAGTTTGGCAACTTGTGTTGCGGGATTGTTTTCCAGCGCCATTTTTTCCGTCTCTTGTAAGGAGGAAAGTTGTATCGTATCTTTTGCTTCTTGAGCATATCCATCTTTAGGCAAGATGCTAAGACAGGAAAGAGGGAGTAAAAACAGCAAGAGAATGCTTAATGTAGAAGATTTCTTCCTCATCTTTTTTAGCTCTTGTCTTTCTATCAGGTAATAAAGAATGGGGACAACCACTAGCGTAAGGAAAGTGGCCGTAATTAATCCTCCAATAACAACTGTTGCTAAGGGGCGTTGCACTTCTGCTCCTGCGGATGTTGATAACGCCATCGGCGTAAAGCCCATAATGGCAGCTGTTGCTGTGAGCAAAATTGGTCGGAGACGTTGCTTGGTTCCGAGGTAAATCCTTTTTCGCAGGTCTGTAACGCCTTGTTGTTTTAAATCATTGAGGCTGTTAATTAAAACCAGTCCGTTGAGTACAGCTACACCAAATAGTACGACAAAACCTACTCCTGCAGAGATACTGAAAGGAATCCCTCTTAAATAAAGGGAGAAGATTCCTCCGATGGCAGCAAGGGGGATGGCCATATAAATCATAATTGTTTGTTTGAAAGAATTTAGAGCAAAGAATAATAAAATAAAAATGAGTGCTAGCGCAATGGGGACCACAATCCCAAGGCGACGTTTAGCGGTTTGCAAGTTTTTAAATTCCCCGCCGTAAGTAATATAATATCCCGGAGGTAAGGAAAGGTTTTGATCCAGCTTCTCCTGAATTTCATGTACCAGACTTTCTACATCTCGACCTCTCACATTAATCCCAACATAAATTCTTCTTTTGGTTCCATCTCTGGATATCTGCATTGGACCGGGTTGATACCCGATACGGGCTACTTCTTTTAAAGGAATTCGGTTTCCGGTAGGAGTAGGAATATAGAGGTCTTTGATATCGTCAATACTATTTCTATGACTTTTATCTAGTCTGAGGACAATATCAAATCGTTTTTCTCCTTCAAATACCTGACCTGTCGATTTCCCTGCAAAAGCAGTTTCTACCAATGTATTCAAGTCTGAAATATTGAGTCCGTATTGTGCTAGTTTTTGGCGTTTGTAATGTATGGTTAACTGAGGAAGACCTTGCGTTGCTTCAACGTGAAGATCTCCAACACCCCGGATCCCCCGGATATTACTTGCCAATTCATTAGCTTTTTGTGACAGAATTTTTAAGTCATCCCCATATATTTTTACGGCTACATCCTCTCTTACTCCGGTCAATAATTCATTGAATCGAAGCTCAACAGGTTGAGAAAACTGAAAATTAACGCCCGGAAGAACGGAAAGTTTTTCTTTAAATTGTTGAATGAGTGCTTCTTTATTGTTCGCAGACGTCCATTCTTTCTCAGGTTTCATTAGTATAAACATATCTGCAATGTCCATAGGCATGGGATCGGTTGGGATTTCAGATACTCCGATTCTGGCAACCACATGTTTTACTTCTGGGAAGTTTTTGAGTAGGATGCTTTCCGCCTTGTTGCTTACATTAATGCTTTCGTTGAGGCTACTTCCGGGTTTTAGCATGGCCTGCATGGCTATATCTCCTTCATCCAGACTTGGAATAAAAACGGCACCCATTTGACTAAAAGTGAATCCTGCGAATAGTAACAATGCAATAGAAAGGGACAAAATCCATTGCCATTTTTTTAGTGCCCAATGAATAAGAGGGGAATATCCCTTTTCGATTCCTTTCATGATCCGAGCACTGAATCGCTCCATAAAGTTCTTCTTTTTTTGTCGATTCTTTTTCTTTCGAAGAAATAAAGAAGAAACCATGGGAACATACGTCAGACAAAGGATCATGGCACCAATTACGGCAAAACTAAAAGTGAGTGCCATAGGACGAAACATCTTTCCGGCCTGACCGGTTAATGTCAAAATGGGAAAGAACACAATAAGGATAATAAGCTGACCGAAGAAGGCAGAATTCATCATCTTACTCCCGGATTTATAAGTTAAGCTATCCATTTCTTTATTAGAGAGGTACCTGTTTTTATCTCGAAGGAGATATTTATCCATGAGATGTACTACTCCTTCTACAATAATAACTGCTCCATCCACTAATATCCCAAAATCAATAGCTCCAAGGCTCATCAAATTGGCCGGGATATCGAATATTTTCATCATAATGAAGGCAAACAAGAGCGAGAGGGGAATGACCGAAGCAACGATCAGACCACCCCTGAAATTTCCCAAGAGGATCACCAGGACAAAGATGACAATCAAAGCGCCCTCAATAAGATTTTTGCTTACCGTATGAGTAGTCCTTCCAATTAATTTTGAACGATCCAAAAAAGGCTTAATATGTACCCCTTCAGGGAGTGATTTTTGGATCTGTGTTATTCTGTTTTTGACCTTTTGGACGACTTCATTAGGATTGGCATTTTTTAACATCATAATGGTTCCACCGACGGCTTCCCCTTCGCCATCTTTAGTGAAAGCTCCATAACGTACCGCACTTCCATAGTGGACTTTCGCTACATCTTTAACGAGTATGGGCAATCCGTCTTCGGTTTTTATAACGATATTTTTTAAATCCTCTAAAGAGGAAGCCAGACCTTCCCCTCTAATAAAATTAGCCTTATGATTACTGGTGATATAAGCACCTCCTGTATTTGCATTATTTTTTTGAATAGCATTATAAATTTCAGAAATAGTAATACCCATACTTTTTAATCGTTCAGGGGCAATGGCCACCTCATATTCTTTGATATGCCCACCAAAGCTATTCACCTCCACCACACCGGGTAACATCGCCATTTGTCGTTTGATAATCCAATCTTGAATTGTGCGTAGAGTAGTGTCATTATATTGGGATTCATAACCGGGATCTACTGTTAAATAATATTGATAAATCTCACCCAAACCGGTTGATATAGGGCCCATAGAAGGGTTGCCAAACTCTTTAGGAATTTCTTCTTGTACCTCATTTAATTTTTCGCTGACCAATTGCCTGGGAAGATACGTACCCATATCATCTTTAAAAACTATAGTGACTACTGAAAGCCCAAACCGGGAAATAGAGCGGATTTCTTCTACCCCGGGGAGATTTGCCATAGAAAGCTCTACCGGATAAGTTACAAATTGCTCGATATCAGAAGTTCCCAAATTTGGAGAGGTCGTAATCACCTGAACCTGGTTGTTGGTGATGTCGGGAACGGCTCCCAAAGGCATTTTTACCATGGAGAAAATACCAAAACCTATTAATGTCAGTACAAATAAACCGACGATAAATTTATTCTTTATTGAAAAAGAAATAATTCTATTAATCATGTTAATTAAAATATAGACGTAAAATGATCAATTAC
>CAZYHV010000030.1:0-47489 GCA_964647485.1 uncultured Chitinophagaceae bacterium
CCTTACTCCGAAATCGGTGGCACACACCTGCCGAAATGGCTGGCACGGTTAGGTCTGAAATAACCAATTGTATTAAGCTCAGTACCCCCCTAGCAATACGAGCAAGACATTAATGATAATTCAAAATGCTTTGACAAACTTTCGGGTTCTTAAACTCGTCTATCAAAATGAAGAAAAGATCCAGAAAACCAAAAGAACGATTAAACCTTTTACCATATATAATAGTTTACAAGATAATTGGATACTTATTATTGTAGATTAAGAAACGATTACAGAATGTTTAGGTTAGACAGACAGAATATTAAAACCGGAACAAACAGAATTGAAATTCAGCCCCCACCAATTGACCCTGGAAAAATATTTAAAGGAAAAGGAAAAAAAGTTTAAGCCCCCTGACACACCCTTGTCATAACACGGGGGTATTTTTGCAGTGAACCTTAAAATATGGACAACATGAATTTAATATCAATTCGCGTTATTACTACCGATATCAACGGTCTAATTGAATTTTATAAGCAAGTAACCGGGATGCCTATAGTGCAATACACTCCCGAATTTGCTGAACTACAAACCCCAACAGCAACTCTAGCGATAGGAAGCACAGAGACTTTACAAGCATTTGGAGGTAAGAATGTAGCTCAGGCTTCACAAAATCGCAGTGCCATTATTGAGTTTATGGTAGAAGATGTAGATAAAGACTATGAAAGATTAGCTGATTTTCTACAGCCTTATATAGTACAAAAGCCAGTAACAATGCCTTGGGGAAACAGGTCATTGTTATTCCGAGATCCTGATGGCAATTTAGTTAATCTATTCACCCCTAAAACTCCGGAGGCTATCAAAAAATTTGGAATTAATCCATAAGCACTAACTGTCAATCAAATGGTTTTTGCTTAGATTCGTGATTAAAAGAAAGTTCCACTATGCTGCGTAGCCTGTGGACAAACAACCTCTCAAACTAAAAAAACATCATCAAAAACAAATTCAACAGAAAACCATCATCCTAAAATTCAACAAACAATGGACTATTCAAAAATTAGTAACGAAACTGTAAGAAAAGTGCTTAAAGCCTGGCAAAATGGCGAAAAAGAAACCTTTTTATCCTATTTTGCCGCCAATCCTGAAATGACAGACGATGGGAATCCTCGCAATTTTCATAAATTCGTTGAAGAGGCTTGCGGCCACGAGAAATTTTTAGAAATAGACACCGTAGAAAACGATGGGAAATCGATTTATGGTAAATTTGAAGCCGGGCAATGGGGCACCTTTAGAGTATATTTCAAATTCCATCTCAATCCTGATGATAAATTTAACAGATTAGATATTGGACAAGCCAATAAATAATTTTTAATTTTTTGTAAAAATGAAAACAGATCGTTTAAAAGCTTTTAGTGATGGGGAGGGTTAGCCATCACCATCTTTTTCAGGTAGTTCAAAAAGTAATCAAATTCGAAGGTGAAAAGTCGGCAATTGCCCGAATTTACCAAGGTGATAAAAAGAAATACATTTCCATTGTTTTATACCTCTTAGGCATTGGACTATCATTTATTTTTGTAAAATGGCTCTTTTTCTTTATCTTATTGTTGCCTTGTTGTGGATTATACCCGATAAACGTTTTGAAAAGGCTGGTTGAATTTATGAACTTGAATTTCCCACACACACTACGCCCAACATTAAGTAGCATGGCTAACTCCCCCAATTGAAAGCGATCTCCTAGAGGAATTTAGGCTATGCGACAGCTGGATCGTCCTACCGGATGAAGCGTATTCCGACTTTTCTCTATCGTTGGATTTCTACTCGGGAGGTACAATAGCAATATCTCATTATTCATTTTTTGTATTCATCCAACCTAAGTGAGTGTGTTTGAAGTTGTCACTGTATTTTAGTCCATAGCCAAAAATTCTGTCAAAGGCAGAATGCCCGAAAAAAATGATTCCCGCTAAAACTATCGGTTGCCAGTCCATACAATACCCTATGGTAAAGATAAGCACAGCAAGCAATTTATGATGGAAAATATTATAACATATCGCTCCTGTTTTTGTACCAAACAAGTACCCGACCATTGAAATATCGGGCAGAAATACCAAAAGTGGATAAGCCCACCAATGGTAACTAAGTTGACTAAATAGGACGATAGACAAGATGAATTCTCCTATCGCTTCAAGTTTAAGAAGGTTTTTCATTTCATAAAGATTTCCTGTTTGTGAAACAAAATTAGGAATACTTTTTAACCCGCATTATTCATGAGATTAGCTTTTTGTAGCTACAAGGCATCGAACTCCACCGCAGTAGTAGCCTACTGCAAGGAGTTTGTAACGCGGTAGATGCAAAAAGATAATTTCAAACTATTCCTCAAATTTGGGGAACGATCAAAACATGAAAAAGTTTGCCAAGCTATTGATTTTAAACGATTTTTAGAGTTGTTTCAAAAAAATGGTGAATATTGCGGGTTAAGTAGCTTTCGATATAAGTCAAAAGCAACAACGGCTGACATCGGTCAAATAATGTCAACCATTGTTGTTTAAAGGATGGCAGTTATGACTTGTAAATTTTCTTGAGCGCTTCTGTAAGCGTAGCAGGTTTTCTCCCCAATAGCGTCTCCAAATCATCACTCACTACTTCGTATTGATGATTTTTAATATCGGCACTAAACCCCGAGACAATTGAAATCATCACATCGGGTACACCGCGCTGTTTTAATTGGTCCGAAAAAGTGGCTGGATTCGCATCAATATAGCGAACACTTGAACCTGCTATTTCGGAAAGAACCCGGGCGACATCATTATACGAATACAATTCACTCCCGGTTATGGTGTAGGTTTTGTTTCTGTGGCCGTTTTGCAATAAAGCATTCGCAATGGCTTCCCCCATTTCGTCACGAAGTGCATAAGGCACTTTCCCGTTTCCCGCCGGCAGATAAATCCCTGTTTCAAAAACTTTCTCGCCCACATATACCGGTATCACTTCTGCATACAAAGTATTGCCGAAAATGGTGTAAGGAAGCCCACTTTCTTTTATGTATTCTTCGGTCTGCAAATGACTCACCAAATGATCCTTAACAGCCGAAGACATTATGTCTTTCAAGGCTCCCCCGGTATAAGCAATATGTTTTACTCCGACCTTTTTTGCGGCATTCACCACGTTTTTGTGTTGTTGATACCGATGATCGTCGGTCGTTGAAATGAGCAAGACTTTATCGATGCCTTGCACCGCTTTTTCAAGGGAATCCACATCATCAAAATCGCCGTAACGAACTTCAATCCCTTTCGCCACAAGATCTTTTGCCTTATTTTCATTTCTCGCGAAAGCAATTATTTGATCTGTCAAAGTCTGTTTTAACAATTGCTGCATGGTTGCTGTTCCTAAGTACCCTGTTGCACCGGTAATCAGTATTTTATCCATCTTTTTAATTTTATTATTAAAATTCTTTGCAATATTCATCATCCTTGGTTGGGTCAGTCATCCACTTTTTTCAATTGGATTTCACTATTTATTGTCACCATCTCTCCAAGCATTACACCTCCGGTCTCCAGGGTTTGATTGAAATGAATCCCCCAGTCTTTTCTGTTGATTTTGCCGCTAATCGAAAAACCGGCTCTCTCTGCTCCCCAAGGATCTGTAATCACCCCACTGGACGTTGCATCAAGTTTGACTTGTTGGGTTACGCCTTTCATCGTTAATGTTCCCCATAAGAAAAAGGAATCTTTCGATTTTTTCTCAAATTTGGTGGACTCAAAAGTGATGGAAGGATAAGTTTGTACTTCAAAAAAATCAGCATTCTTTAAGTGTTTATCCCGTTCCGTATTATTGGTAACTATGGAATTGGCAGCAGCATTAAATTGCACTTCTGCAGTATCAAAATCATTGCCCTGAGTGGTCACAAGCACGTCAAAATCTTGAAAGGCACCCGATACTTTACTAATCATTAAGTGTTGAATTTTAAATCCTAATTCACTGTGTTGTGGGTCAAGAACCCATTTTGTGTTTTGTACTGACATTGTTTTATATTTTATTTGATTAAAAAAGCAAAAGTAAGTACATTGCACTATACAAAAGTCACTACTATACAAAAGGTAAGTGGTTACATTAAGGTAAGTACATCATCAAAAAAGGATCAAAATGAAAGAAGTGGAAGAGAAAACTAACAATAAAAAAATCACTATAACACAATGTAATTCAATGCTTAATGCGATCAATGATGCCCTTTATGTCATCGGAGGAAAGTGGAAACTGCGTATTATTGTTGGACTTTTGGATCGTGATAAACGCTTCAATGAATTGCAAAGAACTGTGGAGGGTATTTCTGCAAAAGTATTATCGAATGAATTAAACAAATTGGAACTGAATGGTTTTGTAGAACGGCGGATACATTCCGACTCCTATCCTGTTATTGTAGAATATTGTGCCACGGATTATGCCTATACTCTTGAAGAGGTATTAGGTTCTTTAAGCAAATGGGGAGAGAAACATCGGGAAAAGATAAAGGCAAGCATGAGGAATCATTGAAATTTTAAACTTCAAAATTATTATCAGCAGTACAAGGTTCACCAACTGATATGGATCTACTTGTAACCGAGTGATTTGTCTGTATAAAAACATAGAGGGCGTCGGCATTACAAAAAGAAATTTGCATTGAATAGCATCTTTAAAATAGCTCTCCTTATTCAACCTAAAATCATTTAGGACAATACTGATTCATACCGATGTTTATGACTTTTAATTCCCAGCCATAAGAGATTGAAAATATGTTATTTTTTGTCTCTTTCTTATTATATTTACAACCCTTGGAGTAAAATAATATAATTAAATCTAAAAATATGGAGACTAATCGGTTAGAGGCTTTTAGTGATGGTGTTATGGCTATCATCATTACCATTATGGTGTTAGAATTAAGAGTCCCTGATCAAGCAGACTGGGATTCATTACAAAAATTGCTCCCGGTATTTTTAACGTATATCGTTAGTTTTGTCTATGTAGGGATTTATTGGAACAACCACCATCATCTTTTCCAGGCGGCAGAAAAAGTAAATGGAAGAATTTTATGGGCCAATTTACATCTTCTTTTTTGGCTTTCCTTGATGCCTTTTACCACCGGATGGATGGGACATAACCATTTTGAGGCCGTGCCGACAGCCGCATACGGATTCATTCTGTTTATGAATGCGGTGGCTTGGGAAATTCTGGCACAACAGATGATAAAGCTGGAAGGACGCGATTCTAAAATCGCTCAGATTTATAAAAATGATAAAAAGAAATACATTTCCATTATCCTATACTTTCTGGGGATTGCCTTATCATTCTTTTTCGTACAAGCAGCTGTAGTGATGTATTTTCTTGTAGCGCTCATGTGGCTTATCCCGGACAGACGTTTCGAGAAGTCTTTATCGTAGGTAAATGGCTGTAGTTATTTTCCCGTTCATTTCCCCACTCGACTCGTAAGCAAATTTATCAAAGAAACACAAAGCATAAGAGCATGATGATGTTCAATTTTAATGAAGAATATATACTTGAAAATGACATCGTGAGATTAACACCTCTACAAATGGACGACTTCGATAAGCTTGTTAGATTTTCAATTGAGGAGCCTGATTTATGGAACTATTCTTTGATTCAAGCAAACTCCCCTGAAAAAATGAAAACCTATATTGATAAAGCACTGAAAGACAGAAAAGCCAAAAATTCATATCCCTTTCTTGTTTTTGACAAGCGAATCAATCAATATGCAGGTAGCACAAGATTCTATAATATTCAAGAAGAAAGTGCAACGCTTCAAATAGGCTTTACCTGGTATGGGAAAGATTTTCAAGGTACCGGATTAAACAAAAACTGTAAATATTTACTTTTAGAATTTGCCTTTGATACTTTAAAAATGGAAAGAGTAGGGTTTAGAGCAGATCATGAAAATAAAAGAAGTATCAATGCGATGAAAAATATTGGTTGTGTTGAGGAAGGAGTCTTAAGAAGCAATACATACAAACCAAATGGAGAAAGAAGAGACAGTATTGTTTTGAGTATTCTCAAATCAGAATGGGATCATAAGATAAAACAAGAATTTAAAAAGAAGATTAACCATTAGTATGCCACCTAATGAGGACAATATCCTAAAAATAATTCGTTCCTTCTTTCACTCCTAAATGAATTTACATAATAGTAGCTAAATAAAATAAAAGGAGCCGGTAAAAATTCATTCCATGATAACATTCAGAAGGGAATGTAGCAAAAAAACTGAACTGGTAGCTTGTGCTTCAAATAGAGACAATTGCCAACAACTAAGTTTTTATTATTCTCAAGAATCAAACAATAAAACACACGATCAAAATAAAAAGAACGAAAACCACTTTTAAGTTATTGGTAGGTCTAAGCTTCTTTATTACCTTTGTAAGCAGCTTTAGGGGTATTCTGAAAAGAATTGAGAAAAACCCTTTGAACCTGATGCGGTTTATACCGACGTAGGAAAAAGTAAAATCATCTCTATCTAGATCCAGCGGTCTCGTTCCTTATGATTTAGTTTACACCTAAAGCAGATTAAATTAAAAATTGATTTGCTATGGAAAATAGACTATGGAACCACATTCAAACTGTTAGGCAAGCCACCCCTTTGGTTCATAACATTACCAACAGCGTAGCAATGAACCTCAATGCCAATATACTTCTTGCTGCAGGAGCCTCTCCCATAATGGCTTATGCTAAATCCGAAATTGAAGATATCATCGATTTATCTGAAAGTTTAGTCATCAATATTGGCACAATAGATGAATACAAGTCAGCTTCAATATTGCAAGCTGTTGAATATGCTGTTAGCCGAAAGAGAGTCTGGGTCTTAGACCCTGTTGGAGCTGGAGCCTCCTCTTATAGAGATGAGATATTAAGAAAACTCATTTCCCAAACACCTTCTGTAATACGAGGAAATGCCTCAGAGATAATGGCTTTAGTAAAAACAAAGACATCTAAAACAAAAGGAGTCGATACGACGATTAAAAGTACAAAAGTAAAAGACATAGCCAAACAGCTTGCACAACAACGTCAAACTATTGTTTGTGTTTCGGGAGAAACGGATATTGTTACCGATGGCAAAAAAATCATCTGTATTAATTTTATAGTATATATAAAGGCTTAATATGAAAAACTATAAATATCCTTCGGTATTGACTATCGCCGGGTTCGATGGAAGCGGAGGTGCAGGACAGCAGGCCGACATCAAAACGATTTCTGCTTTGGGATGCTTCGCAACCTGTGCCCTTACCAGTTTGCCCATCCAAAACACTCAAGGGGTGAAGAAAATTTATCCCATTCCTATAAGGGCAGTACGCGAACAAATCCAAGCTGTAATGGAGGATATTTTGCCCGATGCAATAAAAATAGGCATGATACATTCTGCCACTTTAGCCAAAGCTATTGTCAATACATTAAAAAAATATCCGAAAGTCCCTGTTGTTTATGACCCTGTAATGGTAGCTACTAGTGGAGACAAATTAATAGAGGAAAAAGACATTGGATTGATCACTTCCTATCTGTTTCCATTCACTGATTTAATCACTCCAAACATGGATGAAGCAGCCACCCTAGCAAAGATGAGCGTAACATCCAATGCAGAGATGTTGCAGGCAGGGAAACAAATTTTAGAGATGAAATGCAATGCCGTATTGATAAAAGGAGGTCATCAAAAAACAAAAATTCTGAGTAATTATTTAATAGACAAAACCAATAACTCACACCAATTTAAGACTCCTCACATTTCCACATCAAACACCCATGGCACAGGCTGTACTCTCTCCTCCGCCATTGCGTCATATTTGGCACAAGGAGCAAATTTATATAACGCTGTGGAGCTTGGACAACAATATACTTATAATGCAATTAATCAGGGCAAAGATGTGGTTACAGGGAAAGGAAGCGGTCCACTCAATCACTTTTTTAATCCTAAAAAATCAATTAAAAACGTACTCAACTAAATATTCCTAATAAAGAAAGGAATTTGATGACTCTTCATCTTCCCAATATTACCGCATTAAAACTTAAACCTTCATTGCAAAATTTATAAAATGATGAAAATGACTAAAGACGAATACTTACGTTATGATCGACACCTTCGAGTTCCAGAAATTGGAGTCCGTGGACAAAGGGCGTTAAAAAAAGCAAAAATTTTGGTAATCGGAGCGGGAGGTCTTGGCGCCAGTTCAGTTCCTTATCTAGCGGCTGCAGGTGTTGGAAAAATTGGAATTGTTGATGGAGACCTCGTTCATTTATCTAATCTTCAACGCCAAATTCTCTTTAGCGTTGAAGACATAGGAGCATTAAAAGTAAAAGCTATAGAAAAACATCTTAACAAACTCAATGATACCATTACCATTGAGACCTTCCCTTTTATGTTAACCCAGCAAAATGCCCCCTCTTTGTTTAAACATTATGATTTAATCTTGGATGGTACAGATAATTTTAAGACGAAATATTTAATTAATGACCAGGCCTTTCATGCTCAAAAACCCTACATCTTTGCCTCTATCCATCGTTTCGAGGGTCAGCTTTCCGTTTTTAACTTTCCGATGGGAAAGGGTAAATTTAGTCCCAATTATCGGGATATTTTCCCCCATCCTCCTCAAGAAAGAGAAATACCATCCTGTTCAGAGGCAGGTGTCTTAGGTATTTTACCGGGAATCATAGGTTGTTATCAAGCGAATGAAGCATTAAAAATAATTTGTAAGATAGGACATCTCTTAATAGGGAAATTATGGATTTTCGATGCGTTAACCTTAAAGAGTACGATTTATAAATATACAAAAAGCCCCGAAAACCCTTTAACCAACCATACAACAACAAAAATAGCTTCAGAAGTTACTTTTACCTGCAATGTGGCTGATCAGCGAGAAATACCGGAGATTGAAACCGAGAAAATGAAAAATTGGGAAAAGGAAGATAAAGCCTTTACAATCGTGGATGTGAGAGACCCGGAGGAATTCAATACATTCAATATTGGCGGCCTCAATATTCCTTTGGGAGAGATAGAACATAAATATAAAAAAATCCCAACAGAGCACCCCCTAATACTTCTATGCCATTCGGGGAGGCGAAGTCGAAAAGGATGCAAACTTCTAGTAAAAAAAGGGATTAAAAACAGCTACTCTCTTAAAGGAGGATTATCTACATATTTAAATTACAAATAATGTTAAAAAAGATTCTAATTACCCCGCCCTTTCCAACTCCAGAAGAGATTCTAAAAGTGAAAAGCCTTTTGAAAAATGATTTTGACTTATTACATCTCCGGAAGCCCCAACTCAATTATAAGAGCTATAAAGCATATCTTAAACAGTTGGGCACTCTTTCTTTAAAAACAGTTTTATGTAATTACCATCAACTATCAAATGAATTTGACATCTATGGTCTTCATTTTAATAAAAAACAAAGACTTGAAGGTCTTTATGAAAACTTTTTAGAAAGGAAGAACCTGTCAATAAGTTCTTCTTTTCATACTTTTACTGAGTTGCAAAGATCCCCCTTTCATTTTACCTACGGACTACTTTCTCCTGTTTACAATAGCCTTTCTAAACCCGGATATCATTCACATTTTACGTCTTTAGAATTAAAGTATATCAATAAAAAGACTCCCTTCCCATTGGTTGCGCTCGGAGGCATCACTCCGGATAAGTTGAACCAATTAGCTTCTTATGGATTTTGGGGAGCTGCGATGCTGGGGCATATATGGAATTGATTTATTGCAAAGCTTTATCCCAATCTTTCCATACAACTTCATAGCCGGAAGCCTTTATAGCACGTTCCACCGTTTCAGGACTTCGATTGTCATCAATAGAAAATTGTTCTAAGGATTGAGGAGCCACACTATATCCACCGGGATTGGTTTTAGATCCGGCGGAGGTGGAGGTAATACCTAACTGAATTACATGGTCTCTAAAGACTTGATCTTCACGAGTAGACATAGACAATTCAACTTCTTGATTAAAGAGACGATAAGCACAAATCAATTGAACCAAATCACTATCACTCATCGTCGTTTTTGGTTCCATTCCACCAGCATGAGGTCTTAATCGGGGAAAAGAAATAGAATACTTTGATTTCCAATAGTTTTTTTCCATAAATGACAGATGCACTGCTGTAAAGAAGCTGTCGGTACGCCAATCATTCAATCCTAAAAGAGCTCCCAGCCCTATTTTATGTACTCCGGCACGCCCCAATCTTTCCGGAGTTTCAAGCCGAAAATTAAAATTTGATTTTCTTCCTTTGAGATGATATCTTTTGTAACTTTCTCTGGAATAAGTTTCCTGATAGACCAAAACAGAATAAAGCCCAGCACGTACTAACCGTTCATATTCTTCTTGTCTTAAAGGTTGTACCTCTAAAGAGAGGTTAGAAAATAATGGACTAAGCTGTTTGATTGCCTTTTCAAAATAGGTCACACCTACCGCTTTATTGGCTTCTCCTGTAACTAACAATAGATGATCAAAACCTAACTTTTTAATTGCTTCTGCCTCCTGTTGAATCTCCATCGGATTTAATATCTTCCTTGGAATTTTATTCATAAAACTAAATCCACAATAAGTACATATATTGTGACAAACGCTAGAAAGGTACATAGGAAGATACATTTGGATTGTTTTTCCAAAACGCTCTTGCGTCAACCTTTGGCTCTTTTGAGCCATTTGTTCAAGATAGCCGGTTGCTGCCGGAGATATGAAGGCTTTAAAATCTTCTAGATTGCATTTTTCCTTTAATAAAGCCTTTTCAACATCTTTAGCTTGTTTATCATAAATTGATTGACGTTCTTGTTCCCAATTTAACTGACCTAAAAGATCTTCAAATTTATGCATCATTACGAATTTAATTATTTAGAAATGCAGTTAAAGGACTACTGGCATTAGCCACAGAAGAAACTATTCCTAGTTTAGCAGAATGAGCCATTGCTCCGGCTTGAACTGCTAGTTTAAATGAATAGGCCATTTGAATAGGGTCATCTGCAACTGCAATGGCAGTATTTACCATTACAGCATCAATCCCCATTTCTAAAGCAGCTGTCGCCTGAGAAGGAGCGCCTATTCCCGCATCAACAACTACCGGCACCGTACTTTGCTGCACAATAACTTGTAACAAATGCTTCGTTTGTAGCCCCTGATTGCTTCCTATCAATGCACCTAAAGGCATAACCGCTGCAGCACCTGCATCTTCTAATTGTTTACATAATACCGGGTCAGCAGAACAATAAGGAAGAACAACAAAACCTTTTTTTGCCAATATTTCAGTTGCTTTGAGTGTTTCGATACTATCAGGAAGCAGATATTTAGGATCCGGATGAATCTCAAGTTTAATAAGATTGGTCTGTAAAGATTCACGTGCTAGTTCTGAGGCAAAAACGGCTTCTTTTGCAATCCTGGCTCCGGAAGTATTTGGAAGAATTTGAATATGCTTGTGTTGGAGATAACTCAAAAGATTCCTCTCCGGATGATTCGGTTCTGCTCTTTTCAAAGATACTGTAACTAATTCTGAGCTAGAAGCCAAGATTGCTTTTTCCATCTGTTCATTGGATCCAAATTTTCCGGTTCCCATAAAAAGTCGGGAAGAGAATTCATATTCTCCTATTTGGAGTTTATTTTGTGACATGGTATTCCTTTTTAAATATTTCAATAAATTGCTTTGTAGTAAAAATTGGATTTGTTGTATCAGTTATGGCTGAGGAAACAGCACATCCATAAACGCCTACCTGCATTAGAGAAGGTACATCCGGAAGCTGTATACCTCCAACCGCAATGATGGGACGGGAGATTTCTTTATAAATGGTCGATTCTATTAAGTTACAATAGCCTTCGATGCCTAAAACAGGCTTTAAATTTCTTTTGGTAGAGGTATATCTAAAAGGCCCTACCCCCAAATAATTGCAATTTTTCAAAGCAGAGTAGTTGAGTTCACTGAAGCTATTAATTGTGTACCCAATAAGCGCATCCTTACCTAAACAGATCCGTGCATCTTCCGGAGAACAATCATCTTGTCCTAAATGAACCCCATCGGCATTGACAGAATGGGCAATCTCTACAAAATCATTGATAATTAATTTTGCATCATAGTTTTTGCAAATATTTTTCACTTCTACTGCAGTAGAATAAACAGTTTGCAGAGAAGCGTTTTTCATTCTAAGTTGTACCCATTTCCCACCACCTAAGCAAAATCGCTTTACTTGTGCTACAACATGGTTTGTCGTATTGCCATTTGTGATAAAATGAAATTTTCCCATGGGAGAATGTGAAATCATCGAGTTAATTTTTCATTTTTATAATTACTGATAGATCTTACTGCCCTGTGCTCTAAAATCCTCAGCTTTTTGGTTCATTCCTTTTTCAATCACTTCTTCTTCAGACCATTCCTTTTTTCAGCATACTCCCTTACTTCTTGAGTTATTTTCATACTACAGAAGTTAGGACCACACATGGAACAGAAATGGGCAGTTTTTGCTCCCTCTGCAGGAAGAGTTTCATCATGATATTCCCGGGCACGATCCGGATCCAGTGATAAATTGAACTGATCCATCCATCTAAACTCAAAACGAGCTTTACTCAAAGCATTATCACGAATCTGCGCCCCGGGATGCCCTTTAGCCAAATCGGCAGCATGAGCAGATATCTTATAGGTAATCAATCCTTCCTTAACATCCTCCTTGTTAGGTAATCCTAAATGCTCCTTGGGAGTAACATAACAAAGCATCGCTGTTCCATTCCAACCAATCTGAGCTGCCCCAATCGCAGATGTAATATGATCGTATCCCGGAGCAATGTCCGTAACAAGAGGTCCTAATGTGTAGAAAGGAGCCTCGAAACATAAATCCAGTTCTTTATCTACATTTTCTTTAATCAACTGGAGCGGAATATGCCCCGGTCCTTCAATCATCACTTGACAATCATGTTTCCATGCTATCTTAGTTAATTCACCTAAGGTTTCTAATTCTGCAAACTGAGCTTCATCGTTAGCATCTGCAATACTTCCCGGACGGAGCCCATCTCCCAGAGAAAAACTCACTCCATATTTTTTAAGGAGTAAACACATCTCTTCAAAATGAGTATAAAGAAAGCTTTCCTGATGATGTGCCAGACACCACTTTGCCATTATCGAACCTCCCCTGGAAACAATTCCGGTGACTCTTTTTGCTGTCATAGGGACATAGCGTAAGCGAACACCTGCGTGTATTGTAAAGTAATCAACTCCCTGCTCGGCTTGCTCTATTAAAGTGTCTCTAAATATTTCCCAGGTTAAATCCTCAGCCTTTCCATTTACTTTTTCCAGAGCCTGATAGATGGGAACCGTACCGATAGGTACAGGGGAATTTCGCATAATCCACTCCCGTGTTTCGTGAATATGAGATCCGGTTGATAGATCCATAATGGTATCTGCACCCCAATGCGAAGCCCATACCGCCTTTTCAACCTCTTCTTCTATACTTGATGTAACAATTGAATTTCCAATATTGGCATTCACTTTGACTAAAAAATTCCGTCCTATAATCATCGGTTCGGCTTCAGGATGGTTAATATTAAGGGGAATGATTGCTCTTCCCGCGGCGATTTCTTTTCGTACAAATTCTGCTGTTATTTTTTGGGGAATTTGTCCTCCAAAAGCCAGTCCTTCATGTTGTTGTGTAATAACATGATTGGGACTTTGAAGATCTTCAATCATCTGATTTTCGCGAAGCGCAACATATTCCATTTCGGGAGTTATAATCCCCTTTCGTGCATAATGCATCTGGCTCGCATTCTCACCTTTTTTAGCTTGATATGGAAGATGAACATTGTTAAACCGTAAAACATCTAATTCTTTATTTTCTAAACGACTTTTTCCATACTCCGATGAAATATTATCTAATTGAACAACATCACCACGGTCTTCAATCCATTTTTCGCGAAACCGGGAAATCCCTTTTTCAACATCAATCGCAATAGCCGGATCGGTATAAGGTCCACTTGTATCATAAAGACAAAGAGGGGGATTCTCAGTCTTTACTTTTTTGCCATGCATGTTATGAACTGTGGGAGATAATTTTATTTTACGCATACCCACCTTTATCCCTTTCTTTCCGTTTACATAAATTTTTTCAGAATTGGGGAAGGGGGTACGTGTTAAGATATCGTTTTTAGGTGATTTTTCTTGGGGCATAATTGATTGATTTTTTTAAGGATTAAAAAAGAACTAGATGTATTTTCAGGAAAATATTTTTAGATTTATCCTCCCTGACTCGCTGTAATAATAGTAATCTCATTTTGCTCAGAAAGGAGAGTTTTAGACCAGTCAGATGAAATAATAATCTGATCATTGACGGCAACTGCGAAACCGGATTTATTAAGAAAATCTAATTGAGACAATACTTGGTAAAGCGTACATCCTTTGGTAACTGTTCGGATTTTTTGGTTGATCAAAACGTCCATTGCTTTTTAAATTTGTATAGGGATAAGCAATGGCACGATAAACCTCAGAAAAGGTATATATATTTCCCTACGACAGCATTATCTGTATCAGGTTATACGGGTATAATCTCAGCCATTGCAGCACCCCTAATGTTATTAACTTTATATCTAAAACCACAAACACTTAGCGAGCCAAAAGTGAAGTTAAAATCAATCCCTACGACAGCATTATCTGTATCAGGTTATACGGGTATAATCTCAGCCTCTATTTGGCACCCCTTGTTTGTGTTAGGAACAAATGTATAAAAAGATGTCTTTACAACCAATTTTTTATGGAAATACATTTTTACACCTTCATTTTCTCACCTTTGCGACCGATTCAGATAATTCCTGATTAAATTACAAGCAAATACCTGTTTTATTTCTTCAGAAAATAAAGCATAAAGGGGGTTATGGTTTTAAAAATCACACCATAGCTTCTTAAATTGGATCGAGTCAATTTATTGATAGAGAATTCAATTTTTCCCAATTGTTAAAATTTCTTTCCAAGTTGCTAGCGTTATGTTAACAATTGGCTAATAAATTTGCCTCCCATTTAAACCAAGTACAATTAATACAAATGCTACTACTTGCTATATTATGGTCTCTATTAGGAATACCAACACACGATACAAGTACTCTATATGGTACAGTTACTGATACTGATGGACATCCTATTTCAGGAGCTGTTATTCATGTAAAATCTACTCAAAAAGGAACTTTCAGTAATGAGGAAGGATTCTATAAGCTTACAGGAGATTTTGAAGGGGAAATGGTACTACAAGTTTCTTGTATTGGCTATAAAAGCCAAACAAAGAAAATAACTATTCATCCCGGAGAACATCGCAAACAATCCTTTGTTCTGCAATCTACAACTGCGGCATTGAATGAGGTGGTGGTTTCTGCTAAAAGCAAAATTAGTGAGATAGAAGCCATGGCATACAATGTGGATGTACTGGATACCAAGCCATTAGAAAATCTATCGATAAGTGCCGGGGATGCCCTTAACAGAGTGGCAGGTGTCAGAGTCAGAAAATCCGGTGGCGTTGGCTCAAAAATGAATCTTTCCATTAACGGCTTTAGAGGCAACCAGGTAAAAGTCTTCATTGATGGCGTGCCAATGGAAAACTTTGGTAGTGCTTTTCAACTGAATAACATCCCGGTAGATTTAGCAAAAAGGATAGAAGTTTATAAAGGTGTAGTCCCGATTAACTTAGGTGCCGATGCTCTTGGGGGTGCCATCAATATTGTTACGGACAAGTATAAAAAGTCTCATTTGGATGCCTCCTATTCTTATGGGTCTTTTAATACTCATCATACTAGTCTGAATGCAGCTTACGTGGCAAAATCAGGCTTTACGGCACAGGTAAGAGCTTATCAAAATTATTCGGATAATGATTATAAAGTAACTGTAGATGTAGCTAACCTCAATACAGGGAAATATTATCCGGGACAAAAAGTAAAAAGGTTTCATGACATGTACCATAATGAAACTGTTATTGCCAATATAGGAGTGGTAAATACCGGATGGGCTGACAAGTTTCTAATCGGATTAACCTTAGGACAGAAGTATGATGAAATTCAAACAGGGGCTCGTCTGGTTAGCGTTTTCGGAGCATGGCACACAGAAGGATCAATCATTATGCCTACACTCAAATACAGCAAGTCCAATTTTTTAACAGAGGGATTGGATGTTAACATAACAGCTAATTATAATTTAGGAGAGGAAAAAATTATAGATACACTCCATAGGAGATATAATTGGTTTGGAGACTATATTAGTTATGATGGACCGGGGGGAGAAAGAAATTATAGCTTGTATAATTATAAAAATAATAACGGAATTGTCACATTAAATACAAATTATGACATTGGTAAAAGAGGTTTCCTTTCTTTAAGTAATGTCTTTAATACTTTTAACAGAAAAGGTCACGACCGCTTGGATCCGGATAATGCAATTTATGAAACACCAAAAAAGACAGCCAAAAACATACTTGGTTTAAGTTATAAATATAAACGAGAGAACTGGAGTGCCACCATATTTACGAAATACTATCATCAAAAAAATACTTATGCTGAATCTTATAATCCGACCGGAAATTACGGGGATATTGCTTATCGACATAAGGTAAATAAATTCGACAACTTGGGTTATGGCATTGCCGGAAGCTATTTTATAAATGCCAATTTACAACTCAAAGCTTCTTATGAAAAAAGCTATCGTTTACCCGAAGCCAATGAATTATTTGGTAATAGAGTCACCTTAGAGGGAAATATAGATTTGGATCCTGAAACCAGCTATAACTATAACTTGGGAATAAGCTATTTCAGTCCCATGACAAAAGACAACACCTATCATCTGGGAGGGAATATTTTTTACCGAGATGCTAAAGATTTCATTCGCGCTCGTTTGAATAAAAATCAAATCATGCAGGTTATGGACAACCTTTTCAATGTAAAAAATATGGGAGTGGCCTTCGAAGGTTCGTATAGTTTTAAAAACAAGCTTAAAGCAGGCGTAAATATGACTTATCAGGATTTGAGAAACAATACCAAATACGTTGCCGGACAATCAACAGAAAGTATCGTCTATAAAGACCGAATTCCCAATATCCCTTATTTGTACGGAAACTTCAACCTCTCTTATCAATTCAAAAGTCCCCTAAGCCCTCATGACAAAATAAGTACCGGTTACTATTTGATGTATGTCCATTCTTTCTTTCTCTATTGGCCTAGTCTTGGAAATAAAAAATTCGATGTCCCTTATCAAATTTCCCACAATCTGCACATAAGCTATACAGTAGGAGAGAAAGAACATTTAAGAATGACACTTTCCTGTAAAAATCTTACTGACAATACGCTATACGATAATTTTAGTTTACAAAAACCCGGAAGAAATTTTACCATGAAAGTAAGTTATGCCCTATAAAATAAAAATCTATTACCCCCTTTAACCATTTATCGTATTTATTCATTTTTTAATATTTATAAAACAAAAACCCTTAAGACAATGAGAAAAATAAGTTTCGCATTACTCGCCCTTTTTTTGTCATCAATGATGCTAAGTTGTAGCAATGATGACAATGTAGCTACTCCTGACGACAATGATTCTACAAATAATAATAATCAAGAGTTTGTTATTGCTGCCACTCCTCAAGCGCTAGAGGGAGTAGCTGATTATTTGTTAACAGTAGATGATTTATCTCAAGGAACGGTCAGCCTTTTAGGAAAAGGTATTGAACAGGATGGTACCTACAGATACTACGTTACCAGCAACAATACTTTTTTCAGTTTATTATATGGTCAAGGGAATCCAGGAGCTGTTACTGCTTATAAATTAGGTACCAACAATAAATTAAAGAAACTAACAGATTTTCAATCTGAAACTGTTCAAGCTTTTGCTCCTGTGAATGATGATGTTTTAATGATTAAAGTATCAAGAAATATCACTGACCCTACCTCTCAATGGTTTCAGTTGGATACAAAGACCCTAGAATTTACAAACCAGGGACAATTAAATACAAAGCAGTTGGCTGGCAATGGTGAGCTTGCCCATTTTACCTGGCTTACTCAAGTAGGAGATAAGGTTTTTGCTCCCTACATGAGCATCAAAGGAAATGAAACAGATGGGTTTGGAACGGCATATCCCGATAGTGCATGGATAGCAGTTTATGACTATCCAAGCATGGACTTAAATACAGTGATTAGAGATGGTCGCACAAGCTATATCGGAAGATATTTTGTAAGCGGTCTAGGGGTTGTAGAAAATGGAGATGTGTATGCCTTTTCTTCTGGTGTTGCAACAACTAATGGGGAACCAAGCAGTACCAAACCTTCTGCAATCACAAGAATAAAATCAGGAACCTTAACCTTTGACTCAAGCTATTACTATGATTTGGAAGAGGCTTCGGGAGGATATTATGAAACAGAGCAAAGATATGTTGGGAATGGTCTATTCCTCCTTACCATGCGTAATACTGATGATAAAGCAGCTTATTCCAGCGGAGGGAAATTAGCTATTGTAAATGTTTTGGATAAAACATTTACTTGGGTCACCGGCACACCTGCACCTGATAAAATAAGTAATATTTCCATGACAAACTTAATAGATAAAGAAAATGCCAAAGTATATATGGGAATAACAACTGATGCAGGAAGTTATGTCTATACAGTAGATATTAACAATGCGACAGCTACCCAAGGTATCCAAGTGAAAGGAGGAACCATCACTGCAATTAGTAGTCTAAATACTGAAAATTAATTTTCTCGTATCCGGTTAGCCCCTTTAATGGTTAAAAGAGGACTAACCGGATATTTTTCTAAATGAAAACATTTATGATTACACTGATTTGTTTCCTTTCGTTTGTCAGTTTTTTCCTGTTTTACAATACCTCTAAAAGAGCTATATTGGTTGATCATTATAAAATTGAAAGTTGGACACAATATCATCCAAGAAAGGCAAAAAAGATAGGAGGATTATTGGCTATCATAGTGGGATTTCTCTGCATCTTTGAATTTGGATGGTCTTCTTTCTTTTCATACCTCATTATAATAATGACAGTGGGTAGCTTAATTGTGATTATTACCCCGTTTCGAAGAATAAATTATCAATGGATCGCTACAACCTTTGTTATTTTCTTACTCATTGAGACTTTTTGTTCCTAAATTATGCCTGCAAATAAAAAACATTTCAGTACTACCGGTCAACGGGTATTAAAAATATCAGCCGGATTATTAGGAGGATATGGTGTTTCTCTATCCTTTTTTATTGCCCTATATTCCCTCACAAACTTTAGTGGAGTTCTATATACCTTCCTTTTTGGAGGCTTTCTACTTTGGGCAGCATTGTTAGTTTGTGCTTTTATTTTCAAAAATGGCTGGAAAGCCTGGGGGCTTTACCTTCTTTTATGTCTAATCTTTTCAGGTTTAGCCTTTGTCCTCTAGTTTTTCAATATTTCATTATGAATAAAAGAATTTATAACGTTTTCTTTCATACCCATACCATTGTAGGTATTATTATAGCAGCCTTGTTGTATGTTATCTTTTTCTCAGGATCTTTTTCTTTTTTTCGAGATGAGATTGCAGCCTGGGAACGTAATGAGCCGGTAGCAAAAAATCAATTTCAAAAAGCCGATATGAACCTGCTTTTAGACTCATTACAAAATAAATATTCCCTTTATAGCCGCGATATCACTATCAATAAACGATTCGACGAACGTCAATTAGCAGTTAGCCTTTCCGCTCCTAAGGACACTACCATCGAAGGTCATAGAACTTTTTTCTATCTGGATATGAAGAATGGGAAAACAGCCTCTTATGCAGAAAACTTCTCCTTAGGCCGTTTCTTTTATCGTCTGCACTTTTTCACTCAATTAAATTATTGGGGACGATCCGGATACTTACTTTCAGGCTTTATTGCTTTTTTCTTTTTGTTCACCATCATTACGGGAGTGATTATCCATTGGGATAAAATTATATCCAACTTTTATCTGTTCAGACCAAAGATAAAACTTAAAAACGTATGGACAGAGGCACATACTGCCTTAGGAATTCTAGGGTTGCCTTTTCAATTTATGTTCGCTTTAACCGGTGCATTCCTGATTATTGGTATTATAGTTATGGCGCCTCCCATTGCTTCATTATTATATGATGGGAATAACCAGAAGATGAATGAAGACTTTGGTTTAATTCCTACTTCAATACCTATGGATAATAAAAGAATAGAAAAAACGGTAGACTTCAATGACCTTGTCTCTCGTGCCAAGACCTATTGGAAAAAGGATTTTGATATTGAGACACTAAGTATTCGCAACTTCGGAGACAAAAGTATGCAAATGACAGCTACAGGGCATTATCCATATACAGATGAATTTATTGGACAGGGTAAATTAACCTTCGATGCCATTTCGAATAAAGTCATAAAAGTTAATCCTCCAGAAGATGCATCTTATATAACGAGTGCCAGACAAGTAATAGATCGATTACATTATGGAGATTTTGGAGGACTTGCTCTTAGAGTTGTTTACTTTATTTTGGGAATCATATCTTGCTTTGTAATGATATCAGGTATATTTATCTATGTAATAGCTCGGGATAAAAAACGAGTGAATCCTAAAAAAAGAAAATTCAATAATTGGCTTGGCCATCTCTATATGGCCGGTTGCTTGAGTATGTATCCAGCAACAGCATTTTCCTTTATAGCTGTCAAATGTCTGATTCATGGCTACCACCCTGATCGGTCGGATGAAATTGCCCATTATTTCTTTTATGCTTGGCTACTTTTCGGTCTATTCTTACTCATCAAAAGAAATCATTATTTTTCTACCAAAATAACGTTAATTACCGGAGGAATATTAGGTTTATTGGTTCCGATAGCCAATGGGATTATTTCTGATAATTGGCTTTGGGAAACATACATTAACGGTTATTGGGATATCTTCTTCATTGATGCATTCTGGATTGGTCTGGGAATATCTTCCTTGATTATTGCAGGATTGATGACGCAGAAAAGAAAAAGAGATCAAAAGAAAACACAAACAAAAAAGCAGAAAATTCCTCAGCCGGCTATAGACATTTAATCTCTTCTGAATTATTGGGAAATCAACTTAAAACGTAGAATCTCCTTCTACGCAGATTTTTACAAAACAAGAACCTCCTATTGATACTGTCCCAAAAAAGGACTTTTCTCTACAGAAAAAGAGTAAGAAAAATAGATATTAAAAAGACCCATCCTTCAAAAGAGTACAAAGAAAAGAAAGTACTTCTTTTTGACCATATTACCTCCTTTTTTAGAAAACCTTTTTCCGGTTATAGTATCAGTTAACTAATTGTTTTAGTTTTTTTTCATCCAAAACTTTTATTGATCCCGCTTTGGTTTCTATCAACTTTTCATTTTTGAAATCGCTCAAGGTTCGAATCAGGGATTCTGTCGCAGTACCCACCATCTGAGCAAGGTCTTCCCGAGAAATATGAAGGGTAAAGTTTTCTTTTTCTTGTAGTTGATATTTCTCTAATAAGCGTAAAATAACATCTGCGACTCTCTTCCGCAAAGAATTATAAGCTAATCCTATAAGTTGGTCTTCTTTTTCAGTGATATTATTAGCTAATATTTTTACAAATTGTTGTGCAACCGACTTATGGCTGTACATCAGATTTTCGAAGTCTTCTTTTTTGATAATGCCTATCTCGCAGTCTTCTAAAGTCTCTGTACTTTCTTGATTGGCCGTTTCACCTAATAAGGATTTATAACCGATAAAATCTCCCGGTTTATAAAGCGTTGTAGTTAGTTCTTTTCCTGATTCATTGGTTCGGAAAGCACGTGCTTTCCCCGAATACAGATAATACAAACATTGGGGGTATCTTCCTTCTGTATAAATTCTTTGCCTTTTATTATAAGACCTGACTTCTCCTGACTGAGTAAGTAATTCTAAGGCTTCCTGATTATTTATCCCTCGAAAAGAAGGGTTGGATAACCTGTTGGTAATAGCTCTTTCTTCTAAATATTTTTTCTTCTGTAAAATACTTTCTATTGCATTGAGGAGTTCTAATTCGGTAAAAGGCTTAGTGATAAAATCATCGGCTCCCATTTCCATTCCTTTTCGAAAATATTTCCTTTCTGTCTTTGCTGTCAGAAAAATAAAAGGGACATGTTTGAGTTGGTCATTCTTATTTAACAAATAAAGCAAGCCGTATCCGTCTAATCCCGGCGTATTAATCTCTCCAATGATGATATCCGGCAACTCTTTTAAAGCTTTTTCATAGCCTTCTTTTCCATCTTCAGCTAACATAACATGGTAATTTGCCAATTGGAGAATGGCGGCTGTATTTTCTCTCATTTTCTGATCATTCTCTATCAGTAATACTTTTATCATGAAAACAGAATTGACTAAACAGGTTTTATAATTTTTAAAAAAAGATTTACGAATTTGATAAACGTATTTATTCAAAAGGGAATAAAAGTAAGAAATAATATATTAAAAGGTCATAAAAATAGAGTTTGAGCCTAAAGTAAGACTCTATCGGATCTCTAAAAGACCATTTTTTATTTAAATAAGATAAAATTGACTTTTATTAGCCTAAAACCTGATAAAACTCATATTGCAGATTGACAGAGCTCCTTTTTTACGCCCTTTATTCATACCATCTTTGCTTATAAACAATAAAGAAATATTTTTTAATCTTTAAAACATATCAGTATGAAAAAGCTAGCAAAAAAAAGAAGAACATTCTATCCGTTATTCGTGTTGGTCATCGCCTTATTCGGCCTGGTTTATTTATCCTCTTGTAATGATAATAAAACCTCTACCAACACCGACTGGGAACAGATAGATACCGTAACTACCGGAACAGTAAAAGCAGAATTAACTTATGCACCGGAAGCACCGAAACCCATAGCCTATACTTCTCCTAAAATAGTAAAGGTAGAAATGAAGACCACCGAAGTAGAGATGCCATTAACAGATAAAACATCTTATACTTTTTGGACTTTTGATGGGCATGTACCGGGACCTTTTGTAAGAGTCAGACAAGGAGATTTAGTAGATTTCACACTCAAAAATTCCGCAAGTAGTAAACATAGCCATAGTATTGACCTGCATGCCGTAGTAGGTCCTGGGGGAGGAGCAGATGCGACCCAGACAGCCCCCGGACAATCCACTCATTTCAGGTTTAGAGCTATGCAGCCCGGATTATACGTCTATCATTGTGCTACCGGTCCGGTTCCCTTGCATATTGCCAATGGTATGTATGGATTAATTTTAGTAGAGCCACAAGCTGGACTTCCTGAAGTAGATAGAGAATACTATCTGATGCAGGGTGAGTTTTATACCGAAGGGAAATATAATGCTGAAGGATTACAAGAATATGATGAAGAAAAAGCCATTAAAGAACAACCGGATTATGTGGTTTTCAACGGAAAAGTTCGGTCTACTACCGGCAAGAATGCTTTAGAAGCAAAAGTAGGAGAAACCGTAAGGCTGTATGTAGGGAATGCAGGTCCCAACTTAATTTCTTCCTTCCATGCTATCGGACAGATCTTTACTAGTGTCTATCCGGAAGCAGGATCTGAAATCAACCATCATGTACAAACCACCCTCATTCCTGCCGGAGGTGCTGCCATCACAGAAATGAAAATGTTGGTTCCTGAAACTATAAACTTGGTGGATCATTCTATCTATCGGGCCTTCCATAAGGGAGCTATTGCTCAAATTAAAGTAAGTGGAGAGAAGAATCCTAATATTTTTGAAAAAGTAAAGTAAAATTTTCGGCAAGATGAAAAAGATGCTTTCTTTCATGCTGACCATTGCCTTTCCTGTGTTGTTTTCAGCACAGGGAAGCGTGATGGCTCAAGATATGCACGTTCTCCCTGCAGGAGAGTATAACCCTTTTTATAAAAAAGAAGAGGTGAAACAAGTTGCCATAAAAGCCTTTTCATTGAAAGAGACTGCTGTGACAAATAGAGAGTTTCTCGCTTTTGTGAAAGCCAATCCGGAATGGAGGCGTTCCAAAGTGAGTAGATTGTTAGCAGATAAGAATTATCTCATTCATTGGAAAGAAGACATGGAGATTGGAAAGGAGGCCTTCCTTGATGCCCCGGTCGTGAATGTATCTTGGTTTGCGGCGAAAGCCTATTGCGAGTGGAAAGAGAAGCGATTACCGACTACCTCAGAATGGGAATATGCAGCCGCAGGTGTTCCTAAAGGAAAGGAGATAAAAGATTTGAATGAATACATTTTAAAATGGAATGCAAAACCTCTGCCTGCAGAACTACCTAAAGTTAAATCTACCTATCAAAATCAATATGGATTGTATGACATGAATGGGTTGATATGGGAATGGACCTTTGATTTTAATAATTATGTGGGAGCCGGAGATAGCCGAGATAATACGACTAATCTAAAAAGCTTTTGTGGTGCTGCCGCTCTAAATGTAAATAATCCCAAAGACTACTCTTCTTTTTTGAGGTATAGCTTTCGGTCGAGTCTGAAAGGAAATTATTGTATCAGCAGCCTTGGTTTTAGATATGCCGAGGATATTAAAAAATAGCAAAATGAAGAAATTATTGATAGTAATGGTATTCCTTTGGGGAGCTTTCGGATGTAAAAAATCCGAAACTTCAAACCAGTCCGATAAAAAGGAGAACGTTCCTATTGTAGACCTTTTCCCCAAAGATCTCTCACAGAGTTTGTACCAATTGAAGGATCCGTTTGTTACTCAAAAAGAAGACACTATTTCATTGCAAGCCCTACAAGGACAGCCGGTATTAATGACGATGATTTATACCTCATGTGCAGGTGCATGCCCGCGTTTAATCTCAGATATGCAGAATATTGAAAAAGCATTAGGAGAAAATAAGAATAAAATCCATTTCCTTGTCGTTAGTTTTGACACCGAAAAAGATACCCCCTTAATCCTTCAACAATATGCCAAACGACATCATCTCAATGATAATTGGATCCTGTTACATGGTTCTAAAGCATCCGTCCGCACCCTCTCCGTCCTGCTGAATATATCTTTTGCAAAAGACAAGAGTGGCATTTTTACACATGACAATAAGATTGCACTCCTAGATGATCAAGGCATTTTAAGATATAGGGAAGAGGGACTTGGGAACCATCCCGAGAATATGGTACAAGCTATTGATCAATTAATGGAAAATTAAGACAGACAAAACCATATCAACTTAGGGATTAGATAGTAAAAGAGGAAAATTTCCGTCTATAAAAACTTTTCTTATCTTTAGCTCTCATTCTCTAATTTAAGATTTTTTTGATGTCTTCTCTAACGCTACTTACATTTATCATTGGCTATTTTGCTGTTATGATTTTGATTTCTTATCTCACATCGAGGAAATCGACGGACAATGACACTTTTTTTATAGCCAATCGTAATTCCAAATGGTATTTAGTGGCTTTCGGGATGATAGGAACCTCCCTATCGGGAATCACTTTTATCTCTGTTCCGGGCACAGTCAATACAGACGCTTTCAGTTATTTCCAATTTGTACTGGGAAATGTTATCGGCTACGTTATCATTGCCTTGGTTTTGATGCCCCTATATTATAAAATGAAGCTCACCTCTATTTATACCTATTTAGAGCATCGTTTTGGTTTCTGGTCCTACAAGACGGGCGCTTTTTTCTTTCTCATCTCACGATTAATAGGGGCGGCTTTTCGTTTATTTCTGGTGGCTATTGTTTTTCAACATTTTATTTTTGATCAATGGGGAGTGCCTTTTTGGGTAACGGTAGCAATTTCTATTTTATTAATTTGGACTTATACCTTTCGGGGAGGATTAAAAACCATCATTATTACCGACACCATACAAACGATATTTCTCATCGCAGCAGTCGTTCTTTCCATCATTTTTATCGCTAAGATTTTACATCTAGATTTTGGAACCCTCTTTACTGCCATTAAAGATAATGCACATTCTAAAATATTTGTATGGGATCATTTTATAGACGGGAAACGTCATTTTATAAAATATTTTCTGGGAGGAATAGGTGTTTCTGTGGCCACCACCGGTTTGGATCAAGACCTGATGCAAAAAAACCTGAGTTGTAGAAATCTTTTTGAAGCAAAGAAAAACATGTTTTCCTTCACGGGAGTTTTTGTATTTGTCAACTTATTATTTTTAAGCGTAGGAACACTCTTAATTATTTTTTCTCATGCCAATCATATTCCCATTCCTGACAATACAGACTATATCTTCCCCAATATTGCGTTATTCCATTTAGGTTTTCTCCCTGCGATTATTTTCATCTTAGGACTGACGGCTGCCACCTTTTCTACGGCAGATTCTGCATTAACAGCCTTAACAACCTCTTTCTGTGTAGACTTTCTGGGTCTGGATAAAAAACAAGTAAAAAAGACTGCATCAAAAAAAGCAGTACATACCCGGAAAGGGGTTCACGTCCTATTCTCTATTCTGCTTTTTATTGCTGTCATCATCTTCAAATATCTGGTCGATGAAGCAGTAGTCAAAGCCATTTTCATGGCAGCATCTTTCACTTATGGACCGCTGTTGGGTATGTTCATGTTTGGTATTTTGCATAAACAAAAGATTCGGGATCAATGGGTCCCCTTTGTTTGTATCCTCTCCCCTTTTATTTGTTGGATATTAGACAGCAATTCTGCTGCCCTGTTTGGAGGATATCAATTTAGTTTTGAGCTTTTAATTGTCAATGGGTTTCTTACTTACATCGGCTTATGGTTCTTAACTACCAAAAAGAAAAGTGAAAATTTAAAATTATAATTATATGACTGATAAAAATATCAAAGGTCGTTCTTGGACAAAAACAGAAGCCCATTCAAGCTGGCAAATCTTTAGAATCATGTCAGAGTTCGTTGAAGGATTTGAGACACTCAACAAAATAGGACCTTGTATTTCCATCTTCGGTTCTGCCAGAACACAACCGGACAACCCTTATTATAGTCTGACCGTCGAAGTTGCTAAGAGATTGGCTGAAGAGGGCTTTGGCATCATCTCCGGAGGAGGCCCCGGAATTATGGAGGCGGCCAACAAGGGAGCTCAATTAGGGAATGCACCTTCTGTGGGAATCAATATCGACTTGCCTCATGAGCAACATTACAACCCTTATATCGATCATGATAAATTATTAAACTTCAATTATTTTTTTGTTAGAAAAGTCATGTTCGTTAAATATGCACAAGGATTTGTCATGATGCCGGGAGGATTTGGAACGATGGATGAATTTTCAGAAGTACTGACCCTTATGCAAACTAAAAAAAGTGTCGAATCGCCCGTAGTACTTGTAGGAAAATCTTACTGGGAAGGATTAATTCATTGGATGAAGGAGGTCATGTGCAAACAGGAACAAAACATTAGCGAGGATGACCTAAATCTTCTTCAGGTCTTTGACGATCCGGAAGACATTGTACAATATTTCAATGACTATTATGTTGAAAGACCTTTAAAGCCCAACTTTTAAACAACATACGCCACCTATGAACTTTATGGAAGAGGTAAATAAATATGCAGAAGCGCATACTGCTGAAGAAAGTACTTTATTACATAAAATCACCAGGGAGACCCATTTGGAAGTCTATCAGGCGGTCATGCTCAGTGGACAACTGCAGGGAAGATTTTTAAGTTTACTTTCCCGCCTATTACAGCCCAAGACCATTGTAGAGATAGGTACATTTACGGGCTATTCTGCACTTTGTCTTGCCGAGGGGCTGCCAAAGAACGGAATACTTCATACCATCGAAATCAATGATGAATTGGCGGAACGAAGTCAGACTTATTTCAATGAATCCGAATATAAAAATCAGATTCAATTACACATTGGACATGCTCTTGACCTATTACCTACCTTCTCACCACCTATTGACCTTGTCTTCATCGATGCAGACAAACCCAATTATTCAAATTATTTTGACCTTCTTATCGATAAAATATCAAAAGGCGGTCTGATTATTGCAGATAATGTATTGTTTCATGGGGAGGTACTGGCTTCAACAGAAAAAAGAAGCAAAAACGGAAAGGCGATGAAACGTTTTAATCAAAAAGTAACAAAAGATCAACGAGTAAGACCATTATTCTTACCTTTGAGAGACGGATTATTCATTTTAGAAAAAATTAGTAACGAGTGAAAAAAGGCATTCTGGTACTCTTATCGATTTGTTTTTTATCGATATCCAATAACACCTTCGCACAAAACGGGCAAGTCGAATCATACATCCATCGATATAAATCCATCGCCATAAAAGAAATGGCACGTACAGGAGTGCCGGCAGCTATATCCCTTGCTCAGGGAATTGTAGAATCAGGAGCCGGTACAACTTGGTTGGCAGTGCACGCCAACAATCAATTTGGTCTAAAATGTAAAAACAACTGGCAAGGAGAAAGTGTTCGTCATGATGATGATAGGAAAAGCGAATGTTTTAGAAAATATGCAGAACCGGAAGACTCCTGGCGAGATTATTTAAACTTTCTGAAAGTCTCCCCTCGCTATCAGTTTTTGTTCAAACTGGATCCTTTGGATTTCAAAGCATGGGCTTATGGACTCAAACAAGCCGGATATGCCACCAACAACCGTTATGCACGTCAACTGATAAAAACGATACAACAATATCATCTGAATCAGTATTCAAAAGAAGGTCTGGCTTTAGCGGAGAAACAAAAACCTGATGACAATTTCTCTGCCCTACTCAATAAGAAGATAGAACAAAATGAAAGAAATAAAGGCAAGACTCCTTCCAAAGAAGATCTTTCTTATCCACAGGGAATTCTTACCATCAATAAAAAATCGGCTCTTTTTCTCCCTGCCGGCACCCAATTAATTTCCATTGCCGATAAATATGACATCCCTTTGAGAAGATTACTTCGTTTCAATGAACTCAAAACCGATGTTTTGTCCCAAAGCATGCTTATTTTCATAGAGAAAAAAAGAAAAAGAGGTAGCCATAAAAAACATGTTGTCGAAACCGGAGAGACTTATCATAATATAGCACAACAAGAAGGAATACGATTAAAATGGTTATTAAAAAGAAATGAGCTGACCGGCGAAGCACCACCCCAGCCGGGAGATGTACTCATGCTCACAGGATATGTCAACAAAAAAGGAGGATCAAAACGTATCTCCGGGTTGACTCACTTTTTTAGGAAACTCTTCGGAAGTAAAAAAGAAGAGACGCCATCCAACGTAAACACCCTCCCTAAACAATCGGAGTCGCAACCTTCTGATATCCAACCAGAGGAAAAGGGAAATCAAAATTATTTTTTCTATCGGGTAAAAAGTGGGGATACCTTATACCAGCTCTCTAAGAAATTTCACATCGATCTGGAAGAATTAAAGAGTATCAATCACCTTAAAAAGAATATCATCAAAGTAAATCAGAAATTAAAAATCCCTAAAAAAAATTAACTCACTTTATCTGAACTCAAAGAAAGATTTTTTTAGGGATTTCTTTTTCAGTTATCCTATTTTTCATCCTTTGTCAACTCTGCCACCCGATTGGGATAGTCGGAAATGATTCCATCCACTCCCATTCTCATCAGTTTTTTCATTTCAGACTGTTTTTCCACTGTCCAGGGGAGCACCCGCATCCCCTTTATATGGCATTCCTTTAGAAATTCAGTATTGACCAAAGAGAAATATGGATTATAATAGGCAGGAGTGAATCCTAATTTTTCCAAATTTTTATCTACCCCTTTGTTTCCTGTCAATAATCCTAAAGGGATTTTAGGATACTGTTTATGCAATATTTGTAATGGACGCATATCAAAAGATTGAATAATCAACCGTCCTTTCAACTTTTTTAAGTAAGGTTTTAATTTAGACATCAAAATATTCATAAATGTCTGCGGATCCGGCTGTTCAAATCCATCAGTTTGGGGATTTGACTTAATTTCCAGTAAATAGATTACAGGAGAATACGAACGCGTTTTGGTAAAATTTTCTATGGAATCAATCATTTCCGTCAACAAAGGAGCATAGGTCTTCATTCTTTTCTGCTCAGGGAAAGCAGGATAAGGTTTCTCTCCAATAATAAATTGACGAATATCATCATAATTCATTTGGTAAAAAGTATATTTTTTCCTTTCCTCCTTTGAGATATCAGAGCCATCCGGTTTGGTAGTGTATGACGGTGTCATCGAATTATCATGGTAAATGACCATTTTATGATCTTTAGTAACATGAACATCAAATTCTATGGTATTGGCTCCCACTTCTATTCCTTTTTCAAAAGCAGGAATCGTATTCTCAGGCATTAACCCACGGGTACCTCGATGACCTACATTAAAAAACGACCGGTCTTTTATATCCGATTGAGTTCCTTTTTGGAAGATGCTACAGCCTGTAATACTAACCAAAAAAAGGACAGTAAGTAGTCCTGAAATGCCATAAAAAAGGGGATTCTGATATTGTTTCATGGTTTATATTATTTAAAAAGATTATTATCTAGTCGATACAAAAGCTAGGATTTATTGGGTTCAAACATTCTGATATAATCTACATACATTCTTTTAGGAAAGGTAGTGGAACGATCCGGATATCCCGGCCAGTTTCCACCTACAGCTACATTAAAGATGAAAAAGAACGGCTTTCTAAAAGGATTAAAATCTTTTTCAACATCAGTGATATCCACTTTGTAATAAGGATGATGATCTAGCAATATTTTTATTGAATCTTTACTGCGTATTAAACTAAAAAGATGAAAATCATCCGAAAAGTCCCCCGAATTCAAACTATCTTCTTTTGTCAAATAAGTAGCTGTACCATCCGCCTTTTTCCAATGCAAAGTACCAAATACTTTTCGGGGATGGTTTCCTATCAGCTCCATGATATCAATTTCACCACATTCCGGCCACCCTACGTCAGAAATATTACTTCCCAACATCCATAAAGCCGGCCAGATTCCTTGTCCTATCGGTAATTTAGCACGTATATCCACGCGACCATAAGTGAATAGTCGTTTCTTCTTCGTTATTATTCGTGCCGAAGTGTATTTACTTCCCTTATAATTTTCTTTTTTAGCTTCAATCACCAATTTACCGGAAGCAAGATAGCTGTTTTCCGGGCGGGCAGTATAGTATTCCAATTCATTATTTCCCCATCCCTCTGTACCGGTACCGATTTGATAACTCCAAAACGTTGTATCCAAGGTCTTTTCATTAAATTCATCACTCCAAACCAGCTGATACCCCGGATATGATTGGGGAGAGGTATTAGACTTGGAATTCTTAGAGGGCGCATCCTTCCCCATCATTTGGCGATCCTTTTTGTGCTCTGTATTTTGTCCATTCTGACCATTTGAACAGCCAATCCAGATACAGCTACTTAACAAGATAACCCATAGTTTCCTCATGCTTATCTCCTTTTTATTTCAACAACCATATTTTTTCATTGATTTCATCTGCCCCACCAAACTGACGATCCAAGGCTTTTGTCAAATTTTCTCTATTGTAGTTATATTCAGATTGTGGATATAACCAACGAACAGGAACCGCATTTTTAGCATTAACATTGAGAGATGTAGCCGGATTCGCGGGAAATTTCGGATAGTGAGTTCTACGATACAAAAAATAAGAAGTGATGGGATCTTGCATGAAATTAAGCAGATACCTTTGAAGCCAGATTTGTTCTAACTGCTCTTCTTTTGTACTTTTAAAAGCGGCTTCTCCTGAAAAATATTGACCGATATAAGCATTGGTAATCGGCTTATTGTGTACAAAATCATGGTTGACAGAAAGATAAGAAGAAAGCGCTGCTTTCACTCCATCTTCATAATACTGCTTAGCTGAGCCGGTACTAATCCAACCTAGTTCTCGAGCTTCAGCCAAAACCAGTTGCTGTTGAGCATAGGAAATCATAATACGAGGGTCACCTGCTTGTACTTTAAGATAACGAGAATTAATCAATGAGTATTCATTATTTTTTAATTCTGCCGTAAGATCATCATAATTATCTGAGACTTTAGCACCTACATAAGCTGCCGTATCCGATTCCGATAAACCTGCATTATTAATCTTAGTAGGAGCAGGATCCGCAAAATAAAACAACCTTCGATCATTTAACTTTTTTAAATTCCCGATAACTAGCCGGCTAATCATTGTCCTACTCGTGAACAGATCGTTAGTTCCTGAAAGTGGATGAGGATGTTCAGAAGAATAAGCAAGTCCCAGATATCCGGTATTTTCTTTCAATAGAGGTTTATTTTTAACAATAGCTGCAAACCGACTTTTAATCTCCAACTTGTCATTATTGGCTTTAGGTGCTAAAGAAAGCAATACCCGTAAAGAAAAGGCATTTACAGCTCTTCTCCACTTTTCAGGATCCCCTTCATAGGGGGTAGGGTCTCCCTCAAAAGGTTGTCCTTTAGCAAAAAACGTATCCGCTTCTTGTAAATCATCCAATATGGTGGAAAACACCTCTTCTTGTTGATCGTAAGAAGGACGAACCTTACCACTTTCTCCTTGTCCGGCCGCTTGTAACGGAATATCTCCTACTTGCATGCTTAGACGATAAAACATAAAAGCTTCTGAAAATTTTGCCAGACCTTTATAAGAATTTTCTGTTTGTGTCTCTTTGGCGTACTCTAACATATGTTCAATGTCAGGTAACACTGTCATCGGACTGAAACTTGTAGCGCCAAGATAATTATACTGTGTTCTCATTATGGTTTCATTTCCATAGGCAATATATTTCGAAATGGCATTGTTGGAGAGATAAGCTTTAGCATCCTTGCCTTGAAATTTTAAATTCTGCAAAATAACATGCGTAGCTAGTAAAGAAGCATTGACCGTCTCTGCTGCATTAGGATTTGTATTGATTTCATCAAATTTGTTGCAAGCGCCCGCCAATAAAAAGAGGAGTAAACCGCTTCCAAAAAATATTTTCTTCTTTATATTAAAATAATTTATCATAATTATTATCTTTATTCTTTCTAAAAATCAAGTTTAATATCGAATCCAACATAACGCATAGAGGGATCCACAAAATTTTCTGTTCCACCGTCTATATCAGAGTATTTAAAGTCCTTTGCCCAATAAAGCAGGTTCTGTCCAATAAGCGATACCGAAATACCGCTGGCGTTTATTTTTCCTGCCCAAGTATCAGGCAGTCGATAGCTCAGTGCGACCTCTCTTAACTTTAGAAAAGTTGTACTGTAAAGATCAGCAGCAGAAGGAGATCCTCCCCAAGCTGTTCCTTTATGCAAAGCTTCGATATAGGATTTATAGGTTGTAGCGATATCGTTCGTTGCAAACTTACGCGTATCACTCACTACATTGCCATTGGCATCATATTTTACCGCACCGGAAACGACTTTTACCCCATCAGCTACATAATTTTTACTTCCCGGATCAGTCGCATCCTTGTAACGGGCTTCAGTTAATGACTGAGGATGGTTTCCTGAAAGCCACATATACATCTCGGTCGTGGACTGAGCCAGACCTCCTACCCTACCATCCATGGAGATAGATAATGACAAGTTTTTATAGTGAAGATCAGTATGAATGCCCCATATCCAGTCGGGGTCTGAATATCCAACCAAAGATACAAAGGGTTGATAGGTGGGGACTCCATTATTTAGTATCATTTCCCCGCTAGGATCTCTTTCATATTTATTAATGGTATAATAATCTACCCGTTTATTTACCTGAACCCAATCCTTTTTAACTGAGTATTGACTATCCAAACGAGTAAAATAAGTAGCATATTTAGACCAATTAATCGCCAAATTCCAAGTAAAATTACGGGTTTTTACAGGTGTTGCATCTAAAGTAATTTCTATCCCTTTACGCGTGTGTTCCTCCTTGCTGTTAGTATAAACCCTACTAAAACCCGAAGAAGGACTAATTGGAGCCTGTACAATGAAATCAAACATTCGTTTCTTATACACTGTGGCATCTAAAGCCAAGCGATCTCCCCAAAAGCTAAGATGCGTACCGAATTCCAAGGAGGAAGATCCTTCAGAATGGATATTGGAAGGTCGTATACTGGTAGGAAAAGTAGCCGTGCTTAAACCACTCCATTGATTGTTAGCAATAGAATAGACCTTATTAATATCATAGATATCTGCCGGAGTCCGATATGTTGTCCAGGAACCTCTCAACTTCCAAAAAGACAGCCAAGCGGAGTGATTAAACAACTCGGAAGGAATAAAACTTCCGGATACACTGGGATAGAAAAAGGATCTTGTCTCACTGGGAAGTGTTGATGCCCAATCATTACGAAAAGTCCCTTCTAAAAAAGCCAAATTACGCCATCCTAGGCCTAATTTGCCATAAATACTATTCGTTTGTCTTTTATAAATCAAAGAATTGACTTTGGCAGGATCTATAGAAGCTTTTAGAGAATAAAAAGCAGGCAAAGAGAGTCCACCTTGAGTCAATGCTTCCATCCCCTCATCTTGTTTGTAGAATACCGATCCTCCAATAAAGCCATTAATCTTAAAATCATTGACCTTTTTATTTGCTAACAATAGTAAATCTGTATTGGTACTGAATCCTCTTCCTATACCTTCATTAAAAGATCCTCTTTGAGATTCTCCCCATATTTGACTTCCTCCATCAAGAACAGTGCTGGAGCCTCCTCCTTGGAAGGAGCCTTTAGATATAGTCACATCCTGCTTGTTGCTATAATTATCGTAGCCAGTCCGTAAAGTGGCTTTTAACCAGTCCGTAAATTCATAATTCATTGTCAACTGACCATGAAAAATATCCTTTTTATAAGAATGAGTCCGTTCATAGCGGTCAAAATACGGATTATTAATACCGGAGGTATAGCTACTGTTTTGCACTTCATTGGGAACTAGCCAATAATCTTTATAATCTCTTACATCCCAATCCGGAGCACTCCAAATAAGTAAGCTATACATAGGATCATAGCCGGTATAGCCACTGAATCCCATATTGGGAGAAGACTGGTTATTATATGCTAGGTTAGTAGACAGCGAAAAGCGATCTAATTTAATATTTCCTCCGACACTATAAGTTACCTTGTCAAAACGAGAATTAGGATAAGTACCTTTATTTTGCTCCCAAGAAGCAGAAGCCCTAATTCCTCCTAATTTCCCGGTTTGAGTAACATTCACATTGTTATTCAATATATAACCTTGCTGTAGAAAATTTTTAAAATTATTTTTTCCTCTTGCAATAAAAGGCATAGATCTCATTTCCTTTTTCTTCGGATCCCATTGAATCACATCCTGACCTTCTAAAGGAGGGCCCCAAGCTCCACCCCCTGAGCGGTTATAGGTATTGGTAGCGGTATTGACGGTTCTTCCATATTTGTGTTGCATTTTAGGAATGGCCAGGTAACCGGCTTCAAACATGGTGCTGCTATTCACTGAAACATGCAGACCTTTTTTACCCATCCCATTTTTTGTTGTTACAGTAATGACACCGCTTCCTCCACGAGATCCATATAATGCAGAAGCAGTAGCACCTTTTAGAAAATCGATAGACTTTATATCATCGGCAGGAATATCCCGAAGACTCATATTGCCATAAGGCACTCCATCTACTACCAGTAAAGGTGTTTCCCCGCGAATGGTAATTTGGGGTTCTGCCATAAATTCTGAACTATTTTTTACTACTAAGCCCGAAACCTTTCCGGTAAGGGAGGTTCCTACATCAATTCCCTTGACAGTTTGCAACTCTTCTCCATCAACTTTTTGTGTAGCATACCCCAATTCCCGATCTTGCCTCTTAATTCCAAGTGCAGTAACCACTACTTCATTTAAGGCTGAAGAGGAGGAAAGAAGGGAAATATTCAAAGTTTCCTGTCCATTCACTTCTACTTCTTTCGTTTGATAACCGATATAAGAAACTTCTAAAACTGCACTATCGGGGACTTGTAAAGAAAAATGCCCCTGATCATCGGTCAGCGTTCCGGTAGACGTCCCCTTGACTCGCAGTGTCACTCCCGGTAAAGGATTCCCTGAACTATCCGTAACCGTTCCTGATATTTCATGAATCGTTACTTTGGAATATCCTATGGCGACAAGTTTGTCATCCAGAATCTGCCAGGATAAATTGGCCTGCGATAAAATATTCTGAAGCAAGGAAGATATCGGCTCATCAGTAGCCGATACACTTATCCTGACTTTCCCGGGTAAAAGATCATTGTTATACAGAAAGTGATAATCACTCTTCTTACTAATAACTTTCAGAGCCTTGGACAAACTCACATGATGAAGCTCCAGACTCAGTTCCGTATCCTGGGAATAAACCTTAGCGGAGGCCTGAAGGCAACAGACAAAAACACATAGAAAAATAAGTTTCATACATAATAAGATCTTCAAGTAGCGCTTTGAGAGACCAAAAGCGACCAAGTTGTATTTCTTTTTCATACCTTTACAAAGATTTGGGTTTATAATAGAAATCAGTCGTTCATTATTAGGATTGATTTCTTTTTTTACCTTCATTCGTTTTTGAGACGTTTAGCTGGGGGGCTGGACGTCTCCTTTTTTTTGAATATCCATTCAGTGTTCCATAATCTTCTTTTTTGAGTGAACAATTAATCTTTACTATAGAGGAGTACTTGCTCTCCCTCAATTTTATATTGAAAAGGAGTCGTGATTTTTAATGCTTCCAGAATCTGTTGAAGACTCTTTTTCTCAAATGACCCGGTAAGGTGATACTCCTTTAACTTTTTATCTTTAAAAGTAATTTTCTTTCCAAAACGTCTTTCCAATTCATATCCCAAATCACCAAACGAAATATTATTAAAAGATAATCTATTCTCCATCCAAGCCGTTTCTGATAGCTTGTGATCAACAGGATTTTTCTTGAGCGCATGGATTTGTACCTCTTTTTTATGGAGAGATTTATTCACAGAAACAGTCTTTTTAAGATGATCGAGATTTATTCTGGCTTTTTCATTTGGTTTTAAAATGATTGGATCTCCTTCTGATTCATTCAGACTTAGAGCTATTTTCCCACTCAATAGTGAAGTCTCCATAATTGGAGAGTTTGGATATGCTTTTACGTTAAATCGTGTTCCCAATACTGTTACATGAACCCCTGATTTCAATTGAACAATAAAAGGATGATCTGCATTCTGAGCCACGTCAAAAAAAGCTTCTCCTCTTAGCATCACTTTTCTATTTTCTTTATCGAAATGATCATCACACTCTAAAACACTACCTTGATTTAACCACACTTTAGTCCCATCTTCTAAAATAACAGCTGTTACGCTCGAAGCCTCATAGACTCCCTCCCCCGGATTTGTTGTTACATAAGTCTCTGCTCCCTCATTCGGAGCAGATTGATATATGAAAAAGCCGACCAAACCCAATAAAACAAAGATACCCGCAGCCACCGCCATCCAACGAATCCTCCTTTTCTTGTTCCCTTTTTGTTTTCTCTCTAAAGCTACATCCGAAGTAGCATCCAGTTGCTCTTCCAACTTTTCATAGGCTTTCTCTCTCCTTGTTTCCTCTTCACTTTCCAATAGAGGGATAGCAGCTTCCACATGAATATTTATCTTTTTAAGATAAACATAAGCCTGCTGCCACTCCGGGTTTTCGTCTAAAAGTTCTTCTAATTCCAAATGCTCCTCCGGCGTCAAATTACCTGTTAGTCCTTTAGACATTAATCCCCATATATATGATTCTTCTTCCAAGATAGTTTGCTTCTTTATTGAAAGGACGACAATAAATAAAAATACCCCCAAAAAGAATAAATATTTTTTTTAACTAAATTATTCTACTACTTTTATTATCTGAAAGGTTCCTTATTAAAATAATTTTATGAGCTCGAAAGTCATATTTACATATCTTCATCGGGTGGCAAAAGAAGGGGATAGGCAATCCTTTAAAGAGCTCTATAATCATTATTTCAAACGTCTGCTTCACTTTTCATTTCTTATTGTGGGAACAAAAGAAACAGCAGAAGAAATTGTAAATGATGTATTTCTAAAAATATGGGAAAGAAGAAAGACACTTTACGAGATTGACAATCCCGACGTTTATTTTTATGTAGCCACAAAGAATAAGTCTCTTGATGTTTTAAAAAGTCAAACAACCCACACGTCCGATATTGAAAACATCAATGAAGCCGCTTTAAAGGTTTCCATTAATCCGGAATCTATCATGATTTCCAAGGAGTTAAGAAAAAAAATAGAAAAAGCGATTGAAACATTACCTCCCCGATGCAAACTCATATTTAAGCTTGTGAAAGAAGATGGATTAAAATACAAAGAGGCAGCTGCAATCTTAGACTTATCCCCAAAGACGATTGAGAATCAACTGTCTATTGCAACGAAAAAATTAATCCAAATTCTCTTAAAATCCCCTTCTTCTCAAAAAAAGCAAAAATTAATCTTGTAAATCCCCCTCTTGCCTATTTCGATTATTCCCTATCTTTGTCGGCTATAGAGAAATAAGACTTAAATATCTATGGATACTTGTTTAAGACAAAACTTCAAACGCACCACAGGACACGATTTGACCGATGAGGAATTTAACTATTTTAATAGCTTCTTCTTCTCTAAATCCGTCGACAAAAAGACCATTTTAAAAGAAGAAGGTTGTCAGGCTAAATATGTTTATTTTATAGAAGAGGGGGCTGCATTTTCTTATTATACTAATGATCGAGGAGACCGAAATGCCATTCAGTTTGCACTAGAAGGATATTGGATTACCGATCACTATAGCTTCTTTAGCAAAAAAAACAGCGTTTATACTGTACAAACGCTTGAACCTACAGAATTACAGGTTCTCAATATTGAAAATTTCGACAAACTCTGTAAATCTTCTCATTTATATGAACATTTTTTTCGGATACTCATTCAGAATGCCTTTGTCTCCTTACAATATCGTCTTGCACTCACCAATAGCGAAGATGCGGAGCACCGGTACCTGGCTTTCGCCGAAAAATATCCCCACTTTATTCAACGCATCCCACAATATCTGATTGCTTCTTATCTGGGAATTAAACCACAGTCCCTCAGTCGCATTCGACAAATCCTGGCTCGAAGACAGTAATTTTTGTTTTCGATCCTATTTTGAGGAGAAATCAACCTTTTATTCACTTAAGTTAATCCTATTTTTATGTTTTTATGCCACTTTTGCATCTTTAGTTAAACACAAATAAAGCATTAAAGATTATGGCAACTACAAAATGGATTCTAGATACGGCTCATAGTGAGCTGTTTTTTAAGGTAAAACATTTAATGATTACCAACGTAAGAGGAGAATTCGAAAGATTTGATATCCGGGTAGATTCTGAAGGAGATGATTTTAGTAATGCTAAAGTCGTGGCTACAGCTGATACGGATTCGGTCTTTACAAAACAAAAAGATCGTGATGCCCATCTGAAAGGAGAAGATTTCTTTGACACTAAAAATCACCCTCAGATGAAATTTGAAAGTACTGCTGTTGAAAAACTCGATGAAGAAAATTACAAACTAACCGGCAATTTGACGATCAGAGACAAAGTGAAAGAAGTCATTTTAGACGTAGAATATGGTGGCACCGTGAATGATCCGGTAAGTGGAAACACAAAAGCCGGATTTACCATAAGCGGTAAAATCAAAAGAGGAGACTGGGGACTTACTTATAATGCCACTTTAGAATCGGGAGGCGTAGTAGTAAGCGATGAAGTTCGAATCAACGCAGAAGTTCAAATGATCAAAAAACAAGCCGAACAAGCCGCATAACCCTTTTTTATTCAAGGGATGAGTTTTTTTTCATTATAAGAGGAGTCTGTAAATTTCAACAATGAAAGGAATTTACAGACTTTTTTGTGTTGTTTTATTTCTCAAAAGCGATTGAATGAATGCGCTGTCTATACAACTTTCACTTCAACAAAAGGATGAAACACGTATAATTCTCCGGTTTCTACTTTTTGACATTTATACCTCTTGCGCAGCTTCTTCCCTCTGACAAATCGATCTCCATTTTTTATAATAAAATGAGTTCCTTCTTCCAATTCCTCTATGGGAAGAAGCGCTTTATCACCGATTGGATTATACTTTCTAAATACCCGCATCAAATCCACATCAGAGCTGGATCGTGCTGCCGGATTATGCATATAATTTTTAATCGCATAATAAACATCCGAAGGAAATAATTGTCGCATATCCACTTCATTCATCAATTGCTGAAAAGTAAGTTTCCATTCCAGCCCATGCGATTCTACATTTTTCCCACACAATTCATAAGTTAACAGATGAGCCAGTTCATGAACAAGGGTAAGAAAAAAAGCATATTGATTCAAATTCCCATTAATCGAAATTCGATGTCCCATTCCTCTATAAGGAGAACGATAATCTCCCAAAACGGTCTTCCTGGCTGCTTTAATCGTTAACTCGATATTATATTTCTTCACATAACGAGCAATAAAAGGATAGGTTTCCTTTGGAAGAAATTTTTCTAAAACATCTATTGCCGGCGGCTTGATCTTTAAATTCAAATTTTAAGGTTTTTTAGCCTCCTTCATCAGGCTCCAGGTTTCAATAACAGTATAAATAACATATAGTACAAAGAAGAGAATGATCGTACCTATATTCAAATGCTCTCTGAACAAAAAGGCATAAACCAGGATGCCGATGGCACAAATAAACAACTTTGCAAACGTAGATAAATACACTCTTCTGATAAAAGCATGCTGATTACTATCCTTGATACCTTTTTTACCAAAATAATATAAAAAGGCAGAGACCACAGCAAGGATCACATTAGCAATCATACCGGCGATATTGTCGATTCCCCATCCCTGTAATAAATGAGAATAAGCTATTCCCAGACCATTCACGCCGCAAAAAACAGCAATGAGAATAATATAAAATCTATCCATCCTTTTTTTCTAATGTTTTTATTAATCGCCACAAAGTTACACCTAAAGCTAATAAAGGAAAAATGATTAAGAAAAGAGGGAAACTGATACCTAACCATTGATCCAATTTATACCCCAAAAATACTGCAATTCCAATAGCTGCCATCATTTCTGTAGCCAAACCGGTATATCGAACCCAATCTTTATTCTTTTTATCGCGATTACTCATCATCTTCTTTATTGTCTCATTATAATTTTGAAATTAAGCATATTTTTTAGTATATTAAAATAAATAAATTTATCTGTTCATAATGAACCTTTTCTCTCAAGAATGATTACTTTTACAAGTTTTTCTTATGCACCTGAGGCTGAAAATGCATATTAAAATCTATTTTTTCATTATTCTTCTCCTACTGTTTGGAGTAATCCGTTCTGTACCTGCACAAACGATCGTAATTAATGATTCGGATTCTTCCTGGATGGGGAAAGACGTCCCATCAAAAGCGCTAGCAAAGAAAAAATTTACTTTTTTACGAAAGTTTTTTCAAAATACAACGACGCGCTATAATTACTTTTTCAATACCAATAGAACCCTCAAAAATACAATTGAACAAGCAGGAGATCTACATAAAGACAACTACGATTCCATCTTAACACTTTATCCTTATCAGCCAAAAGACTTTTCAGACCTCCGGACTCGTTTAGATTCTGTAATTACAAATGCAGGTATCGGAATTGAGATCCATGATCCACGCAGTAAATGGGTCAGTCAAACTTACCTCTTACTAGGGAAAGCCCAATTTTATAAACAAGATTATGCTGAAGCTATTAAAGTGTTCAGATATATGATTCGGCATTTAGGGAAAAAAGATGAGGAAAATCGACCGGAGATCATTGGAAGTAGAGAATATCACCCGGAAGAGAATATTTCTGTAATGACCAAAGAAGAAAAAAACAAGAAATATCCACCGGCAAGAAATGATGCTTTCATTTGGCTCATCCGATCCTATCTTCAACAAGGAAAATTGGATAAGGTTACTGCTCTTATGAGCACCATTAGAGCTGACCCCAACCTTCCGGATCGACTTTTGGCTAACCTGAATATTATTGCATCCAAATTTTACAGCCAAACAGGAAATATAAAAGCAGCCGCTATTGCTCTCTCTTCAGCTATTCCATTAGAAAGAGAAAAAAGACTACAAGCACGTTGGCAATTTATACTAAGTCAAATGTATGAACATCAAGGAAACTGGAGGAAAGCCATTGCCGGTTATCATCAGGTAAGAGATTACAAACCTGATGCTATCATGAAATTATATGCCGCGCTTAATCCCGTACTCCTCAGAGCAACCCATGGAACAGCGTCTTACAAGCAAACAAAGCAACAAATCTTAACCCTTGCCGGAAAAAGAAAATTTTCTCATTTCCAAAGTATTATCTATTTAAAACTAGGAAGGCTGGCTTTACAAACCGGGCATTCTAAAGAAGGCCTCAAATATCTTAAAAAGAGCCTGACTTTTCAAGATGGGAACAAAGATATACACGCCCAATCAAGTGCCCTTTTAGCCGGTTATTATTATCAAAAACATCAGTACAAACTTGCAAAAAAATATTATGATAAGATCCCTCTCACTCCTTCAGCATCAACACTCATTCGTCAAAGAAAAGAAGCATTAGCAAAGATTGTTAAAAATATTGACATTATCAACCGAGAGGATAGTTTACAACTATTAAGTAAAATGCCTAAGGACAGCCTGTACGCATTACTGCACAAAAAAGTAGAAGATAGTGTCAAAATCCTCAAAAAGCAAAACCTCATTCTAGACAAAGGTTCTCGTCAACAAAACTCCTTATTGGCAGAATCAAAAGATAATAATAATTTTCAAAATAATAATGACTACAAAGGTTCTAAATGGTATTTTTATAATGAAAAAATGAAAGCAAATGGATTCAACAAATTTAAAGCACAATGGGGAGATCGTTCTCTAGAAGACAACTGGAGACTCAGCAATCCCAATGCCCAATCTCGTCCTACCCCTTCTTCAACTCCTAATCTAACAACAGCTCCTTCCGTCAAGGAAGACAATGAGAGCGAGACAGATGTTTTTGCTCAAAAATACTTCCAAAAATTATTACGTCCTATTCCGATCAAGAAGAAGGATTTCAACCAATCCGTCGAAAAAGAGGTGGAAGCTTATCACAAAAATATCAACACTTTTTATCTTACCTTAAAAGATGATTCCGCCGCTTTATATACCATCCAACAATTACTCCACAAATTCCCCTCTAACAATTATTTACCGGATATCTATTATAAATTGTATTTAACATACCACCGGATGGGATTAAAGAGTAAGGCGACCAGCTATAAAAACAAAATTCTTTCTCTATATCCAAAATCAAAATACGCAGGTTTTTTTCAAACCCAAAATAAAAAAGCAACAAAAAAAGATTCTGAATCCCTTACAGAACAGCTTTATAATAACGCTTATAAAAATTATAATGCCGGAAATTATAGCCAAATTTCACACTTACGAGATAGTGCGTTAAAAATGAATCCTCAAAATAAGCAAATAGCACGTTTTGACCTATTAGCCGCAATGACTTTGGTCAAAACGGATTCGGGCTCTGCCGGCGTCACGGCACTTCATCAGGTCATTCAGGACTATCCTACAGATACGCCTATCATTCAACGATCTAAGCAGATTCTCTACAGTCTTCAAAACAAAGCCGATTTGATCGCCCATTTAGACAGTCTCAAAATCACAAAAGAAGAAGATTCCGCTACTACTCCTCCTGCGCTGAATACCAATCCTACTTCTACCGTTTCCACCACCGTAAAAAAGGTAAAAAAACAAACTAAATTACATAAGCAACCATCGAAACCTACAAAGGATATACAACTTCACTCTACAGACAGCAGCAATATACCTTCTCCAAAAGCCTTATCAAAAGAGGTGCATTCGCTTTTTTCCAAAGACAGCATCCAAAATAAAAAAGGAAATATCAGTCCGGATAAAGAAAAAAAGAAGACTATCCCTTATCAGATTGAACGGGAGGTTCCTTATTTCGTAATTTTTTATTTCCATAAAAATAAGACCTCCTTATTGCAGAAAGTAGAACATCAATTTCAGAAATATCTTAAGGATAAATACGCCTCTGATTCCATCCAAACAAGTCCCTATATCTTATCTCATAACCGATTGACTCTTATTTTTCGAACCTTTAAGAATGAAAAAGAAGCTATCTCCTACTATCAACACACAAAGAAAGCATTATCCTTTGACCTCCTTCGAGATATTCCCTCCTCTTATTACCAACTATTTTTCATCTCAAAAGACAACTTTATTCTCATGAAGGATGAAGAAGATCTAAAAGGATATTTAACCTTCTTCTATACTCACTATAAATAATTTTATTTTACATTGCACTCAAATATCATGAGTTAATTTTAGGCATAACCTTTGTTTAAACAAGAAAAATGAAAAGATCTGTAAAAGCACTGTGGTTTTTAGTATGGGCAGGAATAATAGCCTTTTTCCTCACTCTTTTATTAATTGACTGGGGCGTCATTGGTTCTATGCCTCCCATTTCCAAGCTGGAAAATCCTTCAGCTGCCTTGGCTTCAGAAGTGTATGCCAACGATAATACGCTGATGGGGAAATATTATTATGCCGGTCAAAACCGAACTGCCATCAACTTTGACAGCATCTCCCCTCATGTGGTCAATGCTTTGATTGCAACAGAAGACAAACGCTTTTATAAACATTCCGGTATTGATCCCATCGGCACCTTAGCTATTCCTTTCTATTTATTGACAGGAAGAAAAAGAGGATCCAGTACAATCACCCAACAATTGGCATTGAATTTATTCGGAACGCGATCCCGAAATCCTTTTATCAGAGGTTTTCAAAAATTAAATGAGTGGACTGTTGCCATCAAACTAGAAAGGAACTTTACGAAAAAAGAGATTCTTGCCCTTTATCTGAATACGGTAGGTTTTGGAGATAATCAAAAAGGAATAAAAAATGCCGCCTATACCTTTTATCATAAAAAGCCTTCCGAATTAAATATTGATGAATCTGCCATGCTGGTTGGGATGCTCAAAGGGAATACTATTTTTAATCCACGGATCCATCCCAAATACGCTAAACGAAGGAGAAACACCGTTATTCACAATATGGAAGAAAATGGTTACATCTCACAATCGAATGCAAAACAAGCTATTGCTCAGCCTATCCAACTTCATTACAATAAAACAAATCAAAACTCGGGAATTGCACCATACACCCGGGCATATCTCAGGAGTTACATGAAGAAATGGTGTTCTTCTCACAAAAAGCCTGATGGCTCAAACTATAATATTTACACAGATGGGCTTAAAATCTTTACCACTATCGACCCAGTGATGCAAAAGTATGCACAGGAAGCAGTAGATGAACACTTAGCTCAATTACAAAAGACATTCGACAAACAATACGATATCAAAAATGGTACCGTCTGGAAAAAACATCAAAAATACCTGAATCTATTTATCAAGAGAAGCGAGCGTTATAAGAAGATGAGTGCAGCCGGTAAAACTGACGAAGAAATTAAAGGGTTTTTCCGTAACAAAAGGGTTAAAATGAAAGTGTTCTCCTGGGATAAATCCACCGACCATCTTCCCCATACGATGGAAGTAAAGATGACTCCTTTAGATTCCATCAAACATCTCGTACAGACCGTTCAAGCCGGATTCATGGCTATTGACCCCGAAACCGGAGCGATAAAAGCCTGGATCGGCGGACCGGATTTCAAATACTTCAAAAAAGATCATCTTTTTACCACCCGACAAGTAGGATCAACAATCAAACCTTTTCTTTATACACTGGCCATTATGAATGGCTTTACTCCGTCTACAAAGATTCCGAATGAACCTATCCATTTTCCAAAATATCACTGGTCACCCAAAAATGCAGAAGGCTCCTCCGGTGGAGAAGTAACCTTAACAGAAGGATTGACAAGATCTCTTAACCTTGCTGCCGCCTATTTAATCAAACAGCTCACCCCAAAAGTATTTGCTAATTTTTTGAAAGATAATATAGAGATATCTTCGGATATTCAACCCTATCCGTCCATCGCCTTAGGGGCATCAGGAATATCTCTGAACGATATGATCAGAGGCTATTCCATCTTCCCGAATCAAGGCGTCATGGTATCTCCCATGATTATCACTCGTATAGAAGACAAAAACGGGAATATCTTGGCTAATTTCACTCCTCAGAAACATGAAGTCATCAATTCCCAAACGGCTTCTACAATGGTTAGAATGATGGAAAGTGTTGTTAACAATGGAACAGGCGCTCGCTTGCGTTGGAGGTATGGTTTCAAAGGAGATATTGCCGGAAAAACAGGTACTACCAATAACAATACGGATGGTTGGTTTATTGGTTATACCCCTCAAATACTTGCCGGTGCATGGGTTGGTTTTAATTATAACTTTTTGCACTTTAACAGTACACACATCGGTCAAGGAGCTAATACAGGCTTACCCATTTTTGCCCTCTTCTTAAAAAAACTCTATGCCCATTCGAAAGAGTCCGGTATTAATCCCAATGCAAAATTTGAATTAGCTCCACCCATGGAGCACAATACAACTACCCTTGATAGTCAAAAGCTGCCTCCTAAGAGTGAAGAAGAAAATAAAGAAGAAAAACATCGAAAAGCTAGTGACTATTTTGATGTAGATGACTAAGAAAGGATTGCTTCCTTTCAATCCATTGATTGACGATCTATGAATAGAAGAATGAAGAAACGAAGTCTGTTATTATTCCTTTTGTTAGGTTCTTTTTGTACTACAAAAGCGCAATACTATTATAAAGATATTTTTAAAACTCAAAGGACCAACCGGGAATTCCAAATCAATAAGCATAACCAAACAAAAAAAATAAGAATTCGGAGTTACAACAGTCAGAATCAACCCATAGAAGGCTTCTTTTTTCAGAAGCTCTTTGATTCAACTCAAAATAAAACGATAACAGTCTCAAAATCTTCCTATTCTGCTAAAAACTTCACAACCGCTTATTTTGACGATCAAAACAGGCTGTATTACACTATAGACAGTAGTGCCAAACACACCAACAGCACCAGAATATTCTATGGCTCATCCAACAGAATAGACAGTATTATTTTCCTTCGTTTTTCTGCTCATCAGTACAAAGACAGCATTTATGATTTTCAACTTCCGGACACCACGATCGAAAAGCATTTATTCTTCTATTCTTCTACAGGGGATTTAACAAAGATGGAACGTTGGAAAAATAATCACTTATACAAAACTGTTTATTATACCATCGACAGCTCGGGAAATGTTTTTAAAGAATATGAAAAACAAAAGGCTCGTCCACTATACTACTATAAGTATAAAGAAGGAATGCTCACCGATGTTTTTCATTTCAGCTATAGCAAACGCAAAATGATTCCGGATTACTTGTTAAATTATAACGACAAAGGACAAATGATTCAAAAAACAGTGGTTATGGCAGATCAACATGATTACTTGGAATGGCATTATACTTATAACAAAAAGGGGCAAAACATTACGCAAAAAGGCTATAATAACAGAGGAGAATTGCAAGGAAGTTTAAAATATAAATATTTCAAATTCCATTAAAAAAAGCACTTTCCTATTTGGTGAAAATAAAAGTATGATTATCTTTGCAGCGTTCTTTTACTAAAGAAGAATAATTCGTTTCAAGAGTTCTTGACATATGCGGAAATAGCTCAGTTGGTAGAGCGCAACCTTGCCAAGGTTGAGGTCGCGAG
>CAZYHV010000031.1:0-45925 GCA_964647485.1 uncultured Chitinophagaceae bacterium
GAGGTTCCTGAGCAGGTCAATGACCGTCTTTACATCTATTGAAACGGTAAGGTGGCTGAGCGGAGTCGAAGCCCCGATTTCCGGGCATGGTCATTTCGGCTACGAGGTTTCTGAGCGGGGTTGAAGGGCTCAATGACCGATTTTGGCTCCTAGGTTCCTGAGCAGGTCAATGACCGTCTTTACATCTATTGAAACGGTAAGGTGGATGAGCGGAGTCGAAGCCCCGACCTTCGGACATGGTCATTTCGGCTACGCTCAATGACCGAATTCGACTTCGAGGTTCCTGAGCAGGGTCGAAGGGCTCAATGACCGGGAGCGACTACGGGGTTCCTGAGCAGGGCTGAAGGACTCAATGACCGGGAGCGACTACGAGGTTCCTGATCAGGATTGAAGGACTCCACAACCGTATTTACATTCATCGAAATTGTAAGGCGGCTGAGCCTGCCCGACGATGTCATTCAGGCGGGCGGAGTCGAAGCCCCGATTTCTGGGCATGGTCATTTCGGCTCCGCTCAATGACCGATTTCGACTTCGAGGTTCCTGAGCGAGTCGAAGGACTCAATGACCGGTTTCGGCTCCGAGGTTCCTGAGTTAGTCGAAGGTTTCTACACTTGTATTTATAATCATCGAAAAGGTAAGGCGGCTGAGCCTGCCCGACGATGTCTTTCAGGCGGGCGGAGTCGAAGCCCCGACTTTGGCTTTACTCAATACATCGTATTTCAATTTTAGAAAAGCTTCCTTATTATGCGTTTTGAAAAGAATTGATTAATTTTGTGAACTGATTAACGGAAAAAATCCCTTTATGAGTTCACAGGCTTCATCAAAAGATTTTATACTACAGTTGTATAAAGATAAACGATCGGTGTTCCGGTTATCGGATGCCGCTATGCTTTTCCCGGGGATTGCTCCGAAAAACCTAAATGACAGAATGCGGTATTATACAGCAACCGGCAGATTAAGGAACCCTCGGAAAGGTATTTACGTAAAACCCGGTTATAATCCACAGGAACTGGCTAATCTCTTATATACTCCTTCATATATTTCGCTGGAATATGTATTACAACAAGCCGGAATCGTTTTCCAATACGATACCCGGTTGACAAGTGTCAGTTATTTATCCCGGGAAGTGGGCATAGACGGGAATACATACAGCTATCGCAGGATAAAGGAAACCATTGTCATGGATACCACAGGCATTGACTGCTACGAAGATCTTTATTACAAAGCTACCCCCGAAAGGGCTTTGCTGGATATGCTATATCTCAATAAAGATTTTTATTTTGATAATCTCCGCCCCATAAACAGGCAATTGATTATACAGGTACTTCCAATATACCAATCACGTGCTTTAGAGAAAAGAACGATGAAGCTTTTAGAAGATGATGGATATCAACAAACATAAATTTTTCTTGTTCCAAATACTTCAAGAGATATATAAAAGCAAGGAATTGGCAGGAAAACTCGGTTTTAAGGGGGGCACTGCCCTCATGTTTTTCTATGACCTGCCTCGTTTTTCGGTCGATTTGGATTTTAATCTTTTGATTCCTGGTACAGAAGAAGCAGTGTATGAGAAGGTGAGAAAAATTATACACAAGCACGGGAGGATTCACGATGAAGCCATAAAGCATTATGGAATTATTTGCGTACTTGATTACGGTGTGGGAGAGCGAAAATTGAAAGTAGAAATATCCAATCGACTATTCGACGATCATTATGAAATTAAAAATTTGTTGGGAGTAAACGTTCAGGTAATGGTAAATCAGGACATGTTTGCTCACAAACTATGCGCTTTGCTGGATCGTTCGTCAATAACCAATAGAGATATTTTCGATTGTTGGTTCTTTATGAACAATAAGACGGCGATCAATCCATCCATTATAGAAAAGCGTATGCAGTTGCCCTTAGCAACGTATCTGCAAAAATGTATTGACGTGCTTGAAGAAAGAAGTGACAAAGGGTTGCTCAATGGGCTGGGGGAGTTGATGGAGGAAGAAATGAAAAAATTTGTTCGTACCAAACTCCGTCGAGAGACCATTAACCTGTTGAAGTTTTATAAACAATATCCTATTATTGCCGGGTAGTGAGAATATACTTGTTATAGCGAGGGATAAACGTTTTTTCCGATGAATGATATTGAAAAGGTCATTTCGGCTCCGAGGCGGCTGAGCCTGCCCGACGATGTCATTCAGGCGGGCGGAGCCGAAGCCCCGGCTTTAGCATGGTCATTTCGGCTACGCTCAATGACCGAATTCGACTACGGGGTTCCTGAGCTTGTCGAAGGGCTCAATGACCGGGAGTGACTCCTAGGTGGCTGACTAGTCGAAGAGTTCTACACCTGTATTTATATTTATCGAAAAGGTAAGGTGGCTGAGCGGAGTCGAAGCCCCGGCAATAAATAGTCATAGGATATTGAAAAATGATTAAAATAAAGAGTTATGAGAGGTTATATGTATATATTGCTTTGTTCTGATGGCTCTTACTATACGGGCAGTACAAATGATATCAATAGGAGACTAAAACAACATCAGATGGGAGAAGGGGCAAACTATACCAAAAAACGTTTGCCTGTGGAGCTTCTGTATTATGAAGAATATGAAAGAATAGATGCTGCTTTTTATAGGGAAAAGCAAGTTCAGGGTTGGAGCCGTAAGAAGAAACAGGCTTTGATGAAAGGAGATATTGAAGGGGTAAAGTCCGAGGCGGAATGCAAAAATGTAAGCCATTGGAAGAATTTTAATAAAGGATGAAATAAGAATCTTTCAGCGGCTGAGTGAAATGGTCATTTCGGCTCCGAGGTTCCTGAGCTTGTCGAAGGGCTCAATGACCGAATTCGGCTCTGAGGTGGCTGAGCCTGCCCGACGATGTCATTCAGGCGGGCGGAGCCGAAGCCCCGGCTGATCCCTCCTCAACCCCCGGAAAGATAACAAATAACCGGAAATAAGCTCATAAAAAAGGACAGATATATCTTTTACTTCTCTTTTTTTGGTCAGTATTCTGAAAATGTACCAGAATAAAAAAGCAGCTATGAAATTATAATTCATAACTGCCTGATTTTCAGGTGGGAGTTTAGGGATTCGAACCCCAGACCCTCTGCTTGTAAGGCAGAATATAATACTTTTTGTTTGTTTTGATAATTAATACTATCTAAATATAACCGTTATAATAAGTTGATTATCAATATTTAATTTGAATTATTATAAGATGTAATTAGGTTGTTGTTTTATTTACTTTTATATTTGTTCGTGAAAATGTTCGTGAAAATGGAAAATGTAAGTACAAAGTTTATCCTTTATAAAAGTAAAGGAACAAATAAAGAAGGAAAGTATCCTGTAAAACTTCGTGTGATTTGGAATCGCATTGATAAGAATTATAGAACAGGAATAAATCTCACAGAAAAAGAGTTTGAAAATATCTATCAAAAACGGTCTTTAAAAAAGAATTTAAATATTTGACTTATTGTGTAAATAAAGCGGATGAGATTATAGAAGACTTAGGAGTGAATTTTTCCTGGGACGTTTTTAAGAGAAGGTTTTATAATAAGGAAGTTTCAAAAAGTAAAGGAATGGGATTGCTTCATTATCTTTCAGAGAAAGATACTTCCTATAGAAACAAAGGAAAGATAAAGACGGCCCTGACTTATAATTTGACCAGAAAACATCTTATTGCATTTACGCATCAAAAAGAAATTTCATTTTTAGAGGTAACACCGGATTTCCTTAGTCAATTTGAACATTATTTACTTTCTGAACATCGATCTGGAAATACGGGGAAGGTAGGCTTATCTTATTCCTCTATTGGCATAGATATGCGCAATATTCGTTCTGTATTTAATGATGCCATTGATGATGGGACTGTGGATCGAAAAATCTATCCGTTTGGAAGAAGGAAGTATGTTATTCCGGCGACTAGAAAAGCAAAGAAAGCGCTCAATATAGAAGATATTAAAAAGTTATATAATTACAAACTTGAAGAACCTTTTTCTACAGAAGGGTGGGCACGAGATATGTGGTTTTTTGCCTATTTCTCCAATGGAATGAATGTCAAGGATATTGCGCTATTGAAATATAAAAATGTTGATTGGAAGAATAGTAAGATTACCTTTTATAGAGAAAAGACCAAAGAGAAAAGAAAGTATAATCTGCATCCGATTGAAGTAGCATTAACCGACGATATAAAATTTTATATCAATAAATGGGGACAGAAGCCAAGAAGACCCGGTGCTTTCATTTTTTCTATTCTTCATCCTGATGATCAATCCCCGGAGCAGATTCATAGAGATGTTAACCAAGCCGTGAAAACGATTAATAAATACATGAAGCGGATTGCAAAGGAACTTGGATTAGAACGAATGCCTACAACGAATTTTGCTCGACATTCCCATGCAACGGTATTGAAGAGGGCAGGAGTACCTATAGAAATGATTTCGGAGCTATTAGGTCATAGCTCTATTAAGACGACGCAGATATACTTGGATTCTTTTGAAATGGACCAAAAAGTAGAAGTGGCCAAACATTTGTCTGCTTTTAAGGATGAACCCCTGAAAGATAAGTAAAGTCGTATAGATGAATTTAGACAGTAATTAAACGATATTTAAAAGAAAATTAAGGGATTAAGGATTTTATTATAAAAACTGTTCTAATTTTCTTTCAACTTTCTCTAACTTTAAATTAAGTTCAACTTTCTTATTGAATTGTCTGCTGCGGCCTATACTTGCTTTTAGTCGATTCCGTTCTTTTTTTAAAGTATCCATTTTTTTTGCGATAGTTACGAGCTGTTGAATTGATTCAGTGCGGAGATTGTTTATACCAGATAGCTGTGCACAAAAGCCATGGTAAACAGTGTCTAAATTTCCTCGGAGTGAAATTTTAAGTTCGTGTTTATCCCGGCTAAACCATTGGGATGTGAATGTCCAATCAATAACTGTATTGTTCCCATTGGTAGGATGTGGGTGTTTAACAGAGGTAGAAAGGTAGAATTCCTCATGGAACTGAATAATAAAGATAATTGTATATGGAATTGCCTTATCTATAACTTTCAATAGCGTTGGTATATATTTTTGTGTTTTGAGCGTGACATGGAAAACCTGGATTTCGTTTATATCTCCTGCATTTAAGTGAACGGATTCCGGTGATAATTTATATTGCCAAGTAAGCTTCTCAATGAGAGTTGTGAAAGTCTCTTTCTGTTTGGTATTTGTGTAACTATAGAAAGATTTTTTAGGTACAAACCGATTGACTACGGCACTGTGCGGTAAATCAAAGATGTCCATCTATCGAATAATTAAAAATGAAATTAATTTAAAATCCTCTATTCCTTTGAGTTTTTCCTTTAATGCTGTAGTTCCGCCTGACTTAAAGAGACTTTGTACTTCTTTTTTCTCTTCCGTATCCAATATACTGCCAATACTCTTTTTCAATAATTCCGAATATTGTTCCATATTATGGTAATCATTGGTCTCTTTGCTTATCTTTCTACACAATTGAACAATCGGTTCTGTTTTTCCTTTGCAGAGCATTCGGATAGCATCCAGGATTTTTTTTGATTCTATGTGATGAAGAAAGGGCTCGCCATCGTCCTTTACATAAATCATATAGTATGGATGAAGACGATTTAGTTTATTGATATTTACGCTGGTATTTACGTTTTTAAGAATATAGATGACTCCTGAAGGCAATTCATTCTTTGTCTCTACCACAGCATGTAATCCTTCAGGGAGATGAGTTAATTCACCAAACATTTTAATGTAATTAGATAAATCTACTCTGAAATCATTAAGCCCCAAATCTGTAATACTGATTCCTTCTCTTAAATCTTCCAAATCAATGACTTCATCCTGAAGTTTTTGTAATTGAACTTTCCTATATTCGAGATCCTCTTCGTTCTCGTTTAAAATATTATCATCGCCTGTACTCGCCATGTTACTGATTAACATTCTATTTTCCACTCGTTGTTTTAAATGAATGTATGAATCAAGAGTAATATCCGGCCAAAAATTGACCAGAGTGATGGTCTTATTTTTTGAACCTATTCGGTCTATTCTACCAAAACGCTGAATGATCCGTACCGGATTCCAATGAATATCATAGTTGATAAGGTAATCACAATCTTGTAAATTCTGTCCCTCGGAAATACAATCGGTAGCTATTAATATATCTATAGATTCTGATAGCTCCGGAAGGAGTTGTTGTTTTTCTTTTGATAATGGAGAAAAGCAGGTTAATAATGCGTTTAAATCATTCGGGATATGGTCAGAATTATTTATCCGCCGATTGCCTGTAATAAGGGCTGTGTTTATTCCATATTTATCTTGAAACTGACGGTGAAGATTTGCGTAAAGATAGTTAGCGGTATCGGCAAAAGCAGTGAAAATAAGGGCTTTTTTATTTCCTGAGTTGAAAGGGTGCTGAATTTTATGCTCCAAAAGAGAAATAAGTTGTTGAAGTTTATTGTCTTTTTCTCCTACAATATCAACAATATCATCCCATAATTTCTGTAATATATTTAGATCTTCATTGAGATCTTCTTGCCACCTTTGGAGGTCCATGTCCGCAATATGAACTTTTATCTTGTTTCCGATAACGCTTTCTTCATCTCCCCAATTGGCTTCCCAATCAAATTCTTCGTCCTGAATTTTAGTTTGAATGCCTCCATATTCTTTTCCCTTTCCTTCATGAGTAATTTTGAGCGTGTTTTCTATCAGTTCTATCATCCGCTCAATAGTTATTCTGAAGGAGTCAGCAGAGCTTTCTAGTCTTTTTAAAAGATTGATACGCATTAGAATTCTAAGACTGTTGTCTCGGTCGATTTGGGATAATCGTCCCGTACCTGATCGAACATCTTTTTCATATAAGTCTCTGTAGTATTCCAGTCTGCTGGGTAGAATATAGTTTAGAGGCGTATAAATCGATAAATTCAACAGACTTAGCTGATCTGCTATTTCTACATAGGTCATTTTCCCCTCAACGGTCAGTGGGCATCGGATAGATATGGGCTTGTTTCTGTTGGGGAATTTACCAATGTCTTTAGTATCATAGTAGGTAGTTATGTGTTTTCTAGAACGAGCTATAGTAAGAGAATCCAGCATCTCAAAAAAGTCAAAGTCTAACATGTCTAAAAGCTTTTCAGGAGTCCTTTCACCAGTATTAAATTTACTCCAGGCATTGAAGGCCTGTTGTGCTTCTCTAAAAACTTGTTCAATGCTACTCTTTGTATCTAATTTTTTGTCAATAATCTCGGGGTTGCCTTCGTAAGCAAGAGCTAACTGGTTCTTTAAATCATTGAAACGGTTATTGACAGGGGTTGCAGACAGCATCAATACTTTTGTATCAATTCCTTCTCTTATGATCTTACGCAATAATTTTTGATATCTATTTTCCCTATCGGAATAGGGGTTATTATTCCTGAAATTGTGGGATTCATCAATAACGACGAGTCCATAGTTCCCCCAATTTACATTTTCAAGAGCTCGTCCATTACTCATTCCTCTATCTCTGCTGAGGTCGGTGTGGAATAGAACGTCATACCTTAAGCGATCTTCAGCCAGAATATTATTGATATCGTTAAATCGAAAGGTATTCCAGTTTGCTTCGAGCTTTTTGGGACACAGAACGAGCACATCTTTGTTTCGCATTTCATAATATTTGATGACCCCGAGGGCTGAAAAGGTTTTACCTAATCCGACACTGTCTGCTAAGATACACCCATTGTATTTCTCTAATTTATTGATAGCTCCAATGACGGCGTCTTTTTGAAAATTGTATAGCCTGCTCCAGACCACTGTTTCTTTGAATCCCACTTTTTCATTGGGCAAATGATCAAGCGACAGATCGTCAAGAAAGTCGTTAAAAATATTATATAAAGTGATGAAATAGATAAATTCCGGCGCATTCTCTCTAAAAGCATCTTCGAAATAATCTTGAACCTGCTCAGTCACCTCTTTTAAATCTTCTTCGTTGTTCCAAACTTCATTGAACCATTCTAAGAAGGCTTGACTATCCGGGTAACTTGATTTATGGATTAAGGTAGGAAAGCCCTTTCTATGGGTAATACCCAGATCTGAGGTCGTAAAACTATTTATATTAGAATATGCATAGGCCTCTTTGTTAGTGTTTTGAACGTGAATCATTCCGCTCAGTGGTAAATCATACTTTTTATTTGATTTAAAAGTTACCTTTTCCTTTACCCATTGAGAACATTCTTTCGCAATTGCTCTCTGATTCAGTTGGTTTTTAAGCCTTAATTCAAATTCTCCACCACATAAATCGGCTTCCTTAAAAAGATGAGGAATGAAAAATTTAGGAACTTCTTTTTTAAACTGTTCTTCCAAAAAGGTAGGGGAGGTAAAGACAAAACGTAATTGGTCAATCTTTTCGAGTTCTTTTTTTAACGCTTCGAAAGCATAAATGGAAAAAGAAGCAGCAGCAATACTAAGCTTACTTTTCTTTTTTATACTCTTTTTAATATCTTCTCCGAGCCGCTTATTGACGTTATCTATTATTTCCATTCGACAAAATTTTCTATGCGGTAATGAGACCGCTTTTTATTTCATTTTTACAATGTCCATTAATTTTTCATAGCTGCTTACCCTGTCAAATTGTACGGTACCATTACTGATGGAATGAAAATGCTTTTTTGCACAATGAATTTTCAATTTTTCCATTTCTTTTAGTTGCATATCTGAATCAGAACCTTTTGTTTCCGCTATAAAATAAATGTGACGTACTTTTTCTTTATCAAAAACAATGGCCCAGTCGGGACTGTAATTGGCTACCGGAGTGGGGATGTGGAAGCTCCGCGGGAGTTTAGCATAGACAACGACCTCCATCGTTTCTTCCAGTTCTTGCGCGAAATCTTTTTCGACCGTTGAATCTGCAGTTAAATGATTATAAATGTGTTTCTTTAGAAATTCAGATTGCCGCAATGTCTGTTTCTCATTGGTGAACACTGTTTTGGCATCGTAGCTTTCCTCCAGTTTATGATACACGATATTGTCGTAAATCAGACTGGCTTTTGCATCGTTAATTAACCGACTACAACCGGCAATAAAGGCTTCCGGATTTTTTCTGAGTAGCAGGAATTTTTCAACTTTAATCGCCTGCAAAATTTCTACAATGGTACTCCTTTTCAAACTGGTATTATGTTCTATTTCCCCCACAATATCATAGACAGTATGTGTGTAGAGTCCATTCATCTGACGCTCATATTGAGCCCCGCTGGTCTTCATCAGGTTACCCTCTTCCATTTCCTTTTTGCTTCCATCCTGTAATTCACCTGTTTTTACTTGGTATCTTCTATCACTAATATTCAGTTGAGCATCGATTTTGGTTTTACTTTCTTTAATTAATTTAGGGGTGTCAAACCTAACTTCATAAATTGTTTTTAAACTAATTTTTTCCCATAGTTCCTGAAATTCTTTTTTATAAAAATTCCGATTAGGGTTGAGTACGATCGTTTGTCTTTCATCTTCCGGTTGAATGGTCTCTCCGGTATATATGGCCTTCAAAAGTTTGTGTACTTCGGTCTTATACGGGAGAAGTGTATCAGGAAGAATAACTTTTTGCTGTTCAATTTGATCTTTACCTTCCTTGGTGATTTTGTCGTCTTCATCAATGACACCCGAAAGGAGTAATTTCTTCCATATTTTGTTGGCTTCGTCCTTGGTAATTCTGTGTTTTTCTCCTCGCTCGTCGGTAAGCATTTTTCCAAGGAAATAGTCACTGTCGGCTTTTTGTGGTCGATCTTGTAATGTTCGGGCTATTTCATCTTGTAATCCTTTGGCAAAGGTTTCATAGCTTTCTGAAGCAATGACGGTCAATTTATTCATTTCATGTACCTGCTCTCCAACCAGTTCAAAATCCTGGCGAAAACCATTATTATCTACACACAGCCGCATGCCTCTCCCAACTTCTTGTCTTCTTCTAATTTGGCTACCGCTTTCCGGATTCTTTAAGGCGCAAATTTGGAAGACATTCGGATTGTCCCATCCTTCTTTTAATGCTGAGTGGGAAAAAATAAAACGGGTTGGCTCTTCAAAACTCATTAACCGTTCTTTGTCTTTCATAATAAGATCATAGGCGGAAATATCATCGGTGTCTTCTTTCCCTCTTTTTACTTTAGGGTCTGTCAGCTTATTTTTTTTATCTATAGAAAAATATCCGTTGTGAACCTCCTCGGCATGGTCTCGTTCCAGGTATTTCTTGTAATCGTCAGGCATGCCTGCCTGTCCGGTAGGCAGGTACCCCTTATGCATTTTGCCCGGATCAGTCTCTTCCAGATAGTCATTATACTCTTGTTGGAAAAGGTCTAGAAATTGATTACGAACCTTGTCGTATTCTTCTTCAAAAATAGCAGCATATTCTCCTAATTCTTCTTCTCCGGCCTCATTATATACTCTGTATTTATCGACAGAATCAATAAAAAAAAGGGAAAGAACCTTTATTCCTTTTCCAAACAGTTGCTTTTCTTTCTTTAAATGAGATAAGATGGTTTCTCTGATTTGAATACGCCGGAAGGTGGCTTCATCTTCATAGTTGCAGACATCTCCCGGGTAAATATCCTGCCCCTGAACCACTATTTTGTTTTTATATCCATCAATTTCTGTAATCACATGGTTTTTATAGGCTGGTAAGTTCCCTGATTCTTCGTATAAATTGCTGCCTTCATCCAGTCTTCGTCTTACTTTTCTTACACCTTTGCCGGATCTCTTTTCAAATTCGACAACGGCGTAGGGGGGACGAGTGGTGCTCAGGCTGATATGCTCTAAGTATAAATACCCCGAGGTACCGGTAGAACCTTTCAGATTAATTCCCTTTACCTGGATTTTCTTCACCAGGTTTTGATGATAAGCATCCAACGCATCCAGGCGATAGATTTTGTTATATTCTACCTTATGAGTAGCTGAATACCGTAGCGAAAAGAGCGGTTGAAAATCCTGCATGCTCTTTAGCGTCTTTTTCCCACCGACGGATTGAGGTTCATCAATGATAAGTATGGGACTGGTTTGTGCAATAATATCAATAGGTCTCCGGGTTCCAAATTGGTCTTGTTCCTGGTATATTCTACGCGCATCTTTTCCTCTGGCATTAAATGCTTGCGTGTTGATAATCATGACACTAATTCGACTATCGGAAGCAAAACTTTCAATATCTTGCGGTCGCTTGGAGTTGTAAATAAAGGAGGAGATTTGATGTCCATATAATTCCTGGAAATGGTCTTTGGTGACCTCAAAAGACTTATATACCCCTTCACGGATGGCAATGCTGGGTACAATGATGATAAATTTACTCCATCCATACTTTTTATTCAGTTCATACATGGTTCGGATGTAGGTATAGGTTTTACCGGTTCCGGTCTCCATTTCTATGGTCAGGTTATACCCTAATTTAGCGCCTTTGGGGCGTTCTATCTGCTGGCTTTCATGCAGCTCATTTCGCTCTTGTACTTCCTGAATGTTTGCTAAGACTTGCTCTTCCGTAATATGAATCGGGCTATTTCTGTATCCTATTCCTTCTTCCATGTCAAAACCTATTTCGGAACGGCCTAAAGCAGCCATTTTAGCGCGTCGCAAAATCTCCTTACTTCGTTCTAAAGTAAAGCGATTGGTTTTCAATGGCTGTCCTTTGAAGCAATCTACTACGGCCTGTACCGCTTTTATCTGAAAGTCTTGTTCTTTAAATTGTAGTTTCAATTTCAGGTCTTTTTTATGAGTAATACTCCTTTTTTATTTTGCCTTATCAAAATACTTGTTGATTTTCTCAGCAATTGCTTTTCTGTCGGGGAGTAAATTCTGGTAATTTTCAGGCAATTTATTGGTAGTAGAATAGGTGGCTACTCCTATGGGATGCTTGCTCGTTTTTAGAGAATATTCCACTACTGTTCTGTTTTTCTCTTTGCAAATAATAATACCGATGCTGTCTTTTTCGTTTGGTCTTTTTACTTTCTCGTTGAGCAAAGACAGGTAAAACTCCATCTTCCCCTTATATTCCGGTTGGAATTCTCCTATTTTCAATTCGATGGCTACAAGACATTGCAACTCTCGGTGATAAAGCAATAGATCAATAAAATATTCTTTATGCTCCACTTCTATTTTAAACTGGTTACCAACAAAAGCAAATTGATACCCCATTTCCATCAAGAAATTACGAATGTTTTTTATGAGCCCATCTTCAAGCTCTTTTTCGCTATGTTGTTCTGAAAGCCCCAGAAACTCGAAAGTGTATTCATCCTTTACAGCTATTGCAGCCTGATCTTTAATATGATCGGGTAAGGCTTGGTCAAAATTGGTCTGACTGAGTAAATATTTTTGGTAGGTATTATTTTCAATTTGATGGATAAGCACATTTTTAGACCAGCCAAATTTTTTGGTGGAAAGCGTATAGAATTTACGCTCCAGACTATCTTTACATTTTTTTAGAATGGTGATGTGCTTGCTCCAGCTAATTTCTCGTACCAGTGGTGCGAGATTTTCATCTGCATGGTATTCTGTATAAAACTGCGCCATGATCCACAGATTCCCAACGGAAAACCCACCGGTTCCGGGAAATTCTTTTTGTAACTCTTTAGAAAGGGTAGGAACAATAGCCTTCCCCCAACTCTCTGATTGTTTTTCGGAGATTTCTTTGCCGATTTCCCAGTAAAGTGCAATGAGTGCTGTGTTAACCGCCTTTAAAGCCTCATATTGTGCCGCTCTGACTTTCTGTTTTATTTCGGTAATGAACTTCTTTTGAGATTGGTCTAAATTCAATGGTTTCAATTTTTATTCTTCTTATTATTTTCTCCAGCCACTAGTTGGAGTTTTTAAATACGATACGAAGTATGCACAATGCGGACGTCTTGTACTAGGATACCTGACGCTTTCAGAACCGGAATTATTAACTATGCAAAGAAATAATAGGTCTGTGCCGTCTCTGTGAGCCCTGAAAGGGCTGGGTAACTTAACGCAGAGCGAAGCTCTGTGAATGATAAAGTCTATATCGTATACCAGAGCCCTGAAAGGGCGAAGTAATTCAGCATAGAACGAGGCTCTATTGTTGAAAAGACGTGGTAACTCATTATTAATCCCAAACATATCTTTCATCATATTCTACTTTATATTTTTTGAGGAAGGCCCGATATTCTTCCTGGAAAGTTTTATGCCGATGATGCTCTTTTTGTCGGCGAATATAGTTAATTACTACCTCTACTTCAGAAGAATTCACCGAAAAAGCATCATATCCGTTCTGCCAATAAAAGTTCCGGTAATTTGCCCCTTGCTTTTTTATCCAGCCGGACGAATGAGATTTTAATTTTTCCATTAGTCTCATCAAGGCCATTTTTTTAGAAAGCATGCAAAGAATGTGAATGTGATCAACATAGCCCCCAACTATAATAGAGGTGCATTCCAGTTGGTTACATAATCCTCCCAGATAGCGGAACAGTTCATTTTCTATGGCGGAGGTTATTAGTGGCTGTCGGTATTTAGTGCTAAAGATTAAGTGGATATAATTTTTAACCAGGGATTGACTCATGATAATTTTTTTATTGGTTGTTTACTTCGCCCTTTCAGGGCTGTTTTTATTCTTTCTTTATAAGTTCACAAGGCTTACGCCTTGTGTTGGGATACACAGCCCTTTCAGGGCTATTACTAAAGTTCATAAGGCTTACACCTTGTGTTGGGATACACAGCCCTTTCAGGGCTATTACTTTCTCCAACCACCGGTTGGAGTTTTTAAATCACCTTCATTTCAATCTCATATTCCAACCCGCTGCCATCTGGTTTGGCCGGGCTTAATTGTTTCAACAGCTGTCTGACGTTTACTTTGGCGGTATCGTCTTTGAAACTATTGTCTTTAAACACGACCCGAAGGGGTTTCTCTTTAGCTAAAACCCTGGCAAAATCTTCATCGATACCGCTATCAAAACAGGCATAGAGTGAATTCCCCGCTACCCGGAAAACCTGCTTCCCCGAAAGGGTCAGGGATGTTATTTTCAGATCCAGCGGCAGTCCCCAATCCAACATGACTTGAGCCAGTAAATCATCGGGAGAACGATCCGGCTTGACATTGTCAGCAAACAAATCTAAATTTTCCTGTTTATAATCCTGCGGTTTGTAATACACGTCCTGCATGTTAGATGAATCGAGGCGATAGACCCTGAAACCGGTATCTAAATTTTTAACAGCCGCTTGTAACTGGTTGATTTCTTCTAATAACTTCTTGGCAGGATCATCCACAATAGCAGCCTCAGGGAAGGCATATTTTTCGATATCCTGTCCATCACTATTCCTTGCTCCGTCAGGCATTGACAATTCATCATTGACCATTAACAATGGGTTATTGATTATCTTTTCCAGCTTCTCTTTCTTTTCTTCAATTGTTGCGAACTGATCGGTCACAATTTTTTTCCCCGCTCTTCGGATACGCTCTTTCCCTATCTCTGCGATAGTTTTATACCCTGCTTTGTAGGCTTCACTTTTCTCGTCGGTAGCTTCTGGGAGTTGAACCATGATGTATTTTCGGTTACCGTCATCTTCTACATTCTGTTGCATAGCAGCGTGAGCCGTCGTGGCTGAGCCTGAGAAGAAGTCGAGAATGATAAAGTCCTTGTCGTTTTGGAATAACTCAATTATCTTTTCTATTAAGTTTGTCGGTTTAGGGGTGTCAAAAAGCACATTGCCTTCAAATAATTCCTTTAACTCTGAATTTGCGATTCTTGTAGTTCCAAAACTCTTTCCTGTCCATAAGTTCTCAGGCATCCTTCCTTTTTGGTTGGAAAGATAAATTTTTCGGATTATTCCCGAATTATCATCCTTAAACTTTATTTCACCAGATTTAATTTTTTGATGAATTGATATTTTTGACCACCTCCAACCATTCTTTGGGGAATGTATTAGAGATCCATCAGGGGCGGTAATTGAAAATTTTAAGGTTTCCCTTAGATTTGGACTTCTAACGTCACCACTTCTCCATTCCCCTTTTGGGTCATTATCAGGATTTGAATAATTTTTATTATCCTCCGTTGACCTCTTTAACCTAAATTTATTTGTAGTGTCTATCTTTCTTGCATAAACAATTATATAGTTTGATTGACGAGAGAAGAATCTTTCATCATTCTTACTTTGTTCTGTATGTTTCCATGTTATATTTCCTACAAAATTCCCTTCTCCAAAAATTTCATCGCAAATCTTACGGAGATTGTGTACTTCGTTATCATCGATAGAGATAAAAATAACGCCATCATCGGTTAAAAGATTACGCGCTAGTTTAATACGGGGGTACATCATACTCAGCCAGTCGGAATGGTAGCGACCGGCGGTTTCCGGATTAGCTACCAGGCGTTGATTCTCTTCATCCCTTTGGCCGCTGTCAAAAAGCTCTTCTTGTCGGTCTCTGGAGAAGTTGTCTTTATACACGAAGTCGTGTCCAGTGTTATACGGCGGATCAATATATATCATCTTGACTTTCCCGAGATAACTTTCCTGTAAAAGCTTCAGTACTTCCAGGTTGTCGCCTTCAATATAGAGGTTTTCGGTGCTGTCAAAGTTCACCGAATCTTCCCTTATCGGGCGCAGGGTTTTGTTGGTCGGCAGGTTGGCAGTGACAATGGCTTCCTTTTTGCCCGGCCATTCCAACCGGTAACGTTCTTTCGTTCCTTCTACTATGTCATCGTTGAGCTCCTGCTTCAGCAGACCGAAGTCTATTCTTCGCTCTATTCGGGTTTCTCCGTCTTGTTCTACTTCCGTTTCTGTAATACAATTGGGAAAAATTTTTGCAATCTGTTCTATATTTTTGTTTACTATATGAGGCGATTGTAAGTCTAATTTTTCTTTCATCTTTTCTTTATTTCTTTTAAAACTAAGGATAACGCAGACTCCTGATTATCCTCTTCTTTAATGGTTTGTAGAATCCGGTCTGCCAGCCAAAGGGTAAGCAGGTCTTGTTCCCGCTGTCCGAATATTTTAGCCAGTCGTATAATATCCTCTTTTTTAAAAAACCGGTCTCCACGCTCCATTTTACTGAGCAAAGCCGTATCCATATCCAATTGTGCAGCAAGCTGCCGGAGCAATATATCTTGTTCCTCTCTTAAGGTTCGGATTCTTTCTCCAATCATTATTTAATTATTGACTTGACAATTTTTGACTAATGTAAGGAAAAAGTGCGATATTGGAAGAAAAAATATCGGAATGGCAATATCAGATTTGAAGATTGAATACTTTCTTCCAGACAATACAAAAAACAAAAGAGAAGCAAGGCTATATGAGAAAGAAGCGGGGATTTATTTTTTGGAATGTGATGGGGCTATTGCTGAACATGAAACTGATACGGTAAGCGTATTGTATGCCTTTGACCTGTATTCGGGTGAACAGTATACTCTGGTAAATTGTGCTTTTTGGGAATCTTTAAATGACAGCCGATACAAATATAAGATATCGGAAGTATATATAGGCAGTCATTTAGATAAAGCAACAAAAACTTCCCTGTATAGCGTAACAGCCCGCAATTCTATATTGACTATCTGGTTAAACCAAAATAGATTTAATTCCCATTTACTATCCCCAGAAAATGGGAGAAAATCAGTGGAATTAATGCCTCCTATGGAAAAAAAAGTAACCCTTGAGGATGGGATTCATCTTCAGCTAATGGAATGGTGTAATTTTTCTCATTCTAGACGAAGAGTACTATTACAAGCGGATTCATCCTTTCGCATCGTGAGTAAAGAACCTGTAAGCAGGTTTAAACTGAACAAATATGTAAAGGGGTTTAACCAATTTATTTTGTTGTTCTCTAATCACGTTCCCAAACTATGCTATTTGGAATACGCAGATATGGAAAAGAATAAGATTAAGTTACTTATCAATAGAGAGAAAACCGAAGTATCAGCAACAAGTATTGTTTTAAAATATCCAGAGATTGAATCCTCTTTTGAAACAATGCTCCAACGCTACTATAAAAATATAGGACCATTTTCCGATATATTGGATTTGATAGAAGGAAGTTATCTAAATAGGGCACCTGAAATTTCCTTTCTAAATCTAACAGCAGCCTTAGAAGTTTATCATAAGAACTTTAAAGAGAAAGGAAAAGACTCCGAAAAAAAGGAAATTTTTCAGCTTTTAAAAAATAGGGGTACAATTAGCAACGGGAAACCTGATTGGTATCAGATTGTCCGTTATTATCACCTATTGGATTCCATGACAGAAAGCTCTTTTATCAAAGATTATTTTCCTGATAGGATAAATTTCGTGACTAAGCTGAAAAACTCTCGGAATTATTATACCCATTATTCGCCTACCGAAGAAGCAATATGGTCCAAAAGTGACTTATTTCTTATTAATAGGAGGCTGCGAACATTTTGTAAAGGTCTAATTTTACAAGAACTAGGGTTATCCATGAAAATAGTAGGCTGGCAAATGAGTAATGGTGGAGCACTTATCGTGGAGGAAAGAGACAAAAATCAATACTCTTTGTACTACAAAGATTAAAACAAGCTATAGACGTGCAAGGATAAAGCTAGCTTTGTTTACTTAGAAGTATTAGTCAGACAGTCGTTTAGTTTTTCTTTTAATTGTCTGATATCTGATTGTAGATATTTTATCTTTTCGTCTTTTAACGCAGCATTTTCCTCTAATAACTTGATGATCTTTTCTTTTGAATCAGCTACCTCCAAACAAGAGCGAAGTTTTATTTCGGTATTAATATCAAGAGGAGAATAGTCCTTTTTATTATTGGTTGTCTCTATGTCTTGAGAGGGAGTGTCTTGATTTAGCATTCTTCCTTCTCCTGTAAGAAGCCATTTAATATTTAATGACACAAACTTGTTTGACAAATCAATTAAAATATCGACGCTTGGTTTCGCTTTTTTGTTTCTAAACAGTCGATATATTTTTTCTCCACTTTTATATTCTAATAGTTCAGAAAGACGGGAAGCACTAATATCTGAATATTTCATCCATTCTTGTAGCCTGTTTACTATATCTGACATTAGATATCCTTTTTTTTAAAAAATTACACAAATATATTTGTCAAACACAAACAAGTTTGTATTTTTGTGTTTTAGCTTTATTATCGACAAAACAAAACTAACCAATTTATTCACAATTTAAAATATAAAAATTTAATATGAATGGTGTAATCGTAACAATGGAAAAAGAAGAGCTTGTCAGAGCAATTTCTAAAGCTGTAACAGTGGCGCTAAAAGAGCGTAAAGAAATACAAAGTAAAGATGTTGAGTTTGAAGAGATTATGCAGACCGATCAACTTTGTAGATATCTAAAAATAAAAAAAGCAGCAATATATCAGTTGACCACATATAAAAGAATTCCATATTTTAAAAAAGGGAAAAGATTATTTTTTAAGAAAAACGAAATTGATGAATGGCTCAGGAATGGCCGGAAGGCTAGTGTTGCCCATGTGGAGGAAGAAGATATGCTTAGCAAAGTGGGAGCTGGTAAAAGATAGAATTTTAAAACATTATCTTAAATTATGATACAAAAGAAAATAATAGATGCTACTACCCGTGAGCGCATTTTTGGTCTATACGCTGCTCAAAAGATTATGACCTCGGATAGTTTTTATAGCGATGGTGGGATTGATCATTATGAAACCCCTGTTCTTTCTCTTGCAAAGTATTCCGGAATGTTTTTAAAAGTAAAACCTCTTTACAATCTCAGTCAAAAAGATGCTATCGAAGTGACTGAAGTAATTAATTGTGGCGATGAATATCGGAAATCTGTTGTTAAGGCGTTACTGAAGTCTATCCGAAATGGAGTAGATATTTTATATTTTTTTGACAAAAACAGGGAAGGCTTTAACGGAAGCATGTGTATCGAGGTGATAGATTTGCTCCGGTCAAAAGGATACGCTTTACCTGCGTTTGGGTTTAGTGTAGAAGAATTATATAAACAACATGTATTTTGGAGTCCGGAAGAACTAAGAACAGGGATGAGTGAAAAGATAAATAATGAATCGATTGACTTAGTCTTAAATGTTTGAAACACCGACTGATGAAGAAGTCAGACTTAAACAGGGTTCACAGAATAGTTCAATATCAAAAGGATAAGCGAAAGGGAGAGTTGCTAGGTAGGAGGAAGAAGGATGACCTTGATCTGAGCAAGAAAGATAAAAGAATGACTACCTTAGTTGTTCCAAATAGAACAACCTATATGAAGGTAGGAAAAGAGTTAGATAAAGAAAAAGTAAAGAATCCGAAACACCCAAAAATTCCAAAGAGTGCGACGTTTCTGTCTTCCTTTACTCCTGTGCAATTAAAAATCATGATATTTCTTGTAAAGGAAATTCAGAAGTTTATCCAGCCGCAATTGTCAGATGTAAATAACTATGCAAAGAACAAAACTGAAAAGAATCGCTTATCTCTTATTGACAATCACGAAAGCCTGATTGAAGAATTTAAGGGAAGTTACTTTTGTGAAATTCCAAAAAAAATGTTCGTTAGCGGACGTAATTATGCTAGGTTTGAACAAGAAGTTCATTCCCTTGCCTGGATTCCGGTACAATTTAAAACCCGGCATCCTAAGAATAACAGGATGGTGCTGAAATCTACTACCTTGTTTTCAGTATATGAGTATTTAGAACCAAACAAAGAAAAGCAGAGATCTATATCTATTGAAATTCAGAAAGATGTGCTAATACTACTATCTCGTATTAGTGTTGCTCCTAAGGGAGAGGCTTTGTGGGATTGTGATTATTATAGTAAAATTGGATATGATGTCATATTAAACAGTAAGCGAAAATATACCGGTCTACTTTACTTTTATCTTTGTCCGTGGAGGAATAAAGGTGGATGGCGTATAAAAACACAAGAACTGAAGTCTTTACTGGGTATTCCAAAAATGAAGTATTCAAGGATAAACGATTTTAAAAAACGAATTTTAGCGCCAGCATCAAATGAATTACGGACAATTGGAGATCTATGGTTTGAATTTAGTTTTAGTGAGGATTACACTGTCTTTAAAATTATTACCAAGAAACGATTGGAAAAGGATACTGAGGCCATCTCTGCTTTTATAAGTCTGCTTAAATCCTGTCATATTGAAGATAAGGAACGCATTCAATCCTTAAATTATATTGCGAAACATCCTAAGTTTCACAATAAAGCGAAGGGAGTTATTTCAAATTGTATGAATGAATATTACAAAAAGGAGCGTTCGGGTAATAAGATCAATTATCTTCCCGATTATATTTATACCTCGTTACGACGATTGAATGACGGTATGAAGAAATGAACAACTACTAATTAGTCGGATATGATGTATTCAACTTAAATATTAATATAATTTATTTTATGATAACGGAAAGTGCACCAAATTGTCGTTTATAAATGCACCAAACTGTCAGAGGGATAGAAAATAACGCACCAAATTGTCGACTGAACTGCACCAAATTGTCTCATTTTTTAGCGATATCCATAGAGTATTATTTGATAATCAATATATTATAAGAGGTAAAATGGAGCTACAATATACAATCTGATAAATAATTACAATTATATTATTACAACCTTTAAAATTTGAAGTTTTCTTATTAAAAAAAGGGAGAAAATAGATCGTTTTGGAAAGGTTTTGACCCGTTCCCAAGATGTTATAAAAGAAAATAAATAAAACAATGCACCAAATTGTCGCACGGAGAATAGAAAGAGCTGATTTTCGACATTTTTTGCCTACAAAATGCACCGAATTGTCGCACATGTATGGTATATCCGATTTATATTCAATGCTTTATTTCAAAATATATTTTTTATATTTTACTGAAAAAATAAATGAAACTCTTATCTTTGGTACTCAATTAAATACTTCCATCATGAGAAAATTATTTTATTCAATCGCTATTTTAAGCCTCATTGCATTTTTATCGACAAGCTGCTCTTCCTCCGGTTCAGGGCCAGAAAAATTTTTAGGAACCTGGAAAGACACGGGTAGTGCAGAACATTATAAAATTACAATAATTAAAAAAGGGAAGGGTAATACTTATAAAGTTGTTTCTCCTGGAGCAGTCGGTACAAAATATGAAGATATGAAACCTGCAGTATATAGGGGATTAAAGTATAATGATGATAAAGATGAGCTTTATACGGATAAAGGGCAGGTGATTGAAGTGGTTTATAGCAAAGATACGAAAACAATTCAAGGATTCGTTAATCATATGCCGGCTACATCGCCTCAGAGGAAAGTAAAAGAGTGATGTTAAATTTAAATGGTGTTTTGTCTCCTTATAAATTTTATAATCATGTCCTATAACTCCTACGAAGACGCTTATAACTCCGGTTATGGTGCAGGTTCTACTGATACTGGCGATACCCTTCCCGGTATTAATTCTAAAAGTATTGAAGGGACCATAATAGCTTTAGTCCTTTTCTTGATTTATCAAGCCTTCGCTCATCCCGAGAATATTGACTTTGATGCTGATAGCTATCGAACTATATTTGGAGGGTTTATTCTCTATGCGGCCATTAATCTTATTAGATATGGAATGTGCTTTTGGTATCGGTGGCGTTGGAAACGATATTACAAGACTGGAGATCCGAGCTTTTGCGTCAGGAATTACCGTTGGGTAGAGCGGTTTTATAATCTTATTCCCAGGAATCCTCTCTATACTGTTTTAGCGCTTATTTGTATTTTTTGGAAAAGGCATCATATGTTTAATCCTGAGCTATGGGCTGGACATACAGGATTTTATGAGCTCGCAGGTGCTGCATTGGCAGGATTTATAATCCTTAAAATCTTAATTTTTATTTTGCAGTTGATACTTGGAAGGTTAAGTAAATCCTGAGTTTTTACACTAAAAACTCCTCTACCTTCTAAATGAAAATTTGGGTTTGCTGTTATTCCTTGAGCTAAGAACATTCAATTCATCATTATAGTCTTTTTTAAACGGGAAATCCTCTACTACATTTTTGAAGTTTTTCTTAAATTTTTCGTTGTATGCTCGTCCCATTTCATCATTATCAACAGCAGTAATAAATTGACAGTTTTTATTACTTTCATTATTTGAGAGAATGTCTAAAACGGTTTGCATCTGTCCGTTTGCTACTGTACCGCCAAAGGCAACATAGAGTGTGTTTTCAAGTGGATATTTCTTTCCCTTTAATTCATAGTAAGACAGAGCATCTATTGGACTTTCTGTTAAGACTATGTTTGCAATCTGTCTGTTTTCCGGGAGCGGGGAATGCCAAACACCGATTGACCGGTTGGAGCCGGATTCCATCTTTTTAAATTGCTTATTTCTGATTTCCAACCCGACGACCTGTTCCTCTTTGTCAAAGTAAGGGAATGCAATATTGTCGAATACTCCGGTAGATGTTTTCGTCTCAATATTTCTAACCTTTGGCTTAAATTTTTGGATTGTATCTTTAGATATTTTGCGACCGATTAAATATCTGGGATTGTTTAAATCCCGGATATTATTAGGTATTTCAAAGAAGTTCGTAATTTCTCTCTCTGCAATCTTTTCTGCCGATTTTCTTAATTCTCTTCTTTCCGGTAACGGTAGATTCAGAAAATTGTATAAGACGGCATTAACATTGCTCATATCCGATTTTAGGCTATCATAATCAAAGATGCTTCCCAGGCGGTTTTGTACGAATGAAATCAGGGTGCCTCTGTCATTTTCATCGTGTGCATTCCAATAACCTTGGTTGGCAGAATTTTTGGCATTGGCTATTATGATTTTGTCCCCACTAATATCATTTTTAAGGACTGGCCATTTCAAACCCGCCTTTTGGTCTATACGGTAGCCGTTTGCCGTTGCAAGCTCAATGATTGATATCTCTGCTCTAAAATCGGCGAAAGTCTTAAATTTGTTCATCATTATAAATTTTAATCCTTCGTTTTTTTACCGTTGGCAAGAACTCTATATGATTTTTGATATACTTCTTTCGAGCTGTTAAACTTAGTGTCATTAACGAGTTTATCGTCCGCATAGGTCTTTATATCGACTGTTATGTCTCCATCTATTTGGTCGAGTTTGGGACCAATTGTAAATACTGCCGATATTCCAGGTACTTTGTTTTGTGAATGCGAAGTAATGGCACTTACTATATCTATTTGGGTGCTTTTAATGACAACTTTGGAATATTCTTTTCCATCTCTATTATCTATCAAGGGTGTCATTAAAGGGAATAGGGTGGTATCAACCCTCTTTAAAGCATATAGCATAACACTCCATTGATGGGTGTCTTGTTCTCCCGTTGTTGTCACTACTATTTTCATTTTCTTCTCAGTCATCTTTTCTTGACCGGGAGCCGGAGTATCGGAATTATGTTTTGAGCAGGAATAAAGTCCGTTTATCAAAATAAATCCAAGGAGGCATTGTCTGATTGTGATTTTCATATTATTTGTTTCTAATTGATTTTGGGTTTGTTTTCTGATTGTTGTCAAGGGGTAAGTAATAGTTTTGGCTGCCTTCTGAGACTTGCAGGTAGGGATGCCCATCAACCATTTGAACGCTATTTGTTGATTTTTGAGTTGAGATGCTATCATACATGAGCAGTCCTATAATACCTATCGTCAGGGCTACCAGACAGGGTGCCAAGGTTTGTCCTAAGCCATAAAGAAAATAGCCCCAATTCGTGTCAAAGCGTATTTTGCTTGTCTTTATTGTATGACTGGTCTCCTCCTGGTATTTTTGGAACATCTTCTTAAGCACTGTTTTTTGTTCCTGTATTGCTTCTGTATTGGCAATTACAATACTTTCGGAAGTTTCTTTATGTTCTTTGACTGTGGTCAGTACTTCTTTTTGAATTTTATCCAGGAAGTTTTTGTGTTTTTCATCCATTCCATTAATTCTCAATAGTATCTCAATGACGTCATCGTCAGGATTTCTTCCTCCGTTGAGCCTCTTGTAATAGGAAGAGAGTTCATCCTTCTGCTCCTGGTAGCTTTTTTCTTGATTTTCCATAAGTTAAATTTCAGCAAGCCGTCTTTTAATTTTGGTTCTGGCCATCCATTCATTTTTATAGCCTTCTTTACCTTGCCCATCCTTTATAAGGTCAATAATTTTTTGCCCGGAAGATCTATCAACTTCTATATCTCCGAACTCTACGACCTTGTCGATTGCTTTAGCTTTTTTCGACCAATTAATTAATTGGTCGAGTTGACTGGTGTATTCCTTGAATGTGAACATATTGGCATATACTACAATCGGAAACTTGCCGTCTAAAATATTAGCGAGCTTTTTCAGGTAGTCAGATGTTGACGAAAATGAAGTGCCACCACATACTAAGACGTTAAAAATAAAGGAGGCACCTGTTTCTTCTTCAAAATCTTTAAACTCTTCCGGAGAAAAGTCTAATGTTAGTAACGTGGGCAATTGTTCGCTTTCCGGTGCCCCAAAATCGATAAAAATATTATCAAATGATTTTTGTGAAAAAGATTCGATTACTTTAATTAGGCGTTCTCTTTCAATCTTTTTAATAGAATCAAAGATATCTACAGTAAATAACCGGTCTGGTTTTTCTTCTTTGAAGAGAAATGCTAACTGTCGAGAAGATGTTTGAGTGGATGAATCGAGGTCAATAAAGGCCGATTTAATATCGTCTTCATGTTTCAGGCCTTGTAAATAGGTCAGCATACTCTTTCCTGTGCCGCCTTTTGCCTGGCAATTAAAAAAGAAATTCTTCATGGTTGTTTATTTTGATTTGCGGTTTAAAATTAAAACTCTTTGGAAGTTGGTTTTTGGTTTTGCGGGTGGGTTGGTTTTACTGCTTTGATAAAAGGTTCCTCATCTTTGTTTTTCGCCTCTTCCGCTGGGATAGGGATAAAATCGTCAACGGTATTATTATATCTGCTATCATCGACTTTCTCTTTCGATTGGTTAAGTCCCCTCTCGTTTACTTTAGGTGGTGAGGATGGAGAAAATGAGTGCTTCTTTTTTATTGTGCGAAGCCTCCATTTTCGGAATGAATTAGCATTTATATCTTCGGGTTCAATATCTAATAGGTTGGCTAAGGCAGCAATTAGTGAAGATGGCTTTTCGGTTATAAGTATCTCCATCGGGAGCAAGTTAGGAACCATATTGAATTTTGAGGGTTCATTCTTTAAGATTTTCTCCTTCGTTAACTCTTTATAATTCATTCCCTTTTTTTGATTCAAAATTAATGAAAAAAGAATTAATACCAAATAAATAAGTATATATTTTTTATTTTCTCCCGTTCTGTCTTGCTTTGTCCCGTTCTGTCTTGCTTTGTCTTATTCTGTCTCGTTCTGTCTTGCTTTGTCCCGTTCTGTCTTGTTTCGGTTGTCTCGTTCTGTCCCGTTCTGTCTTGCTTTGTCCCGTTCTGTCTTATTGTGTCCCATTCTGTCTTATTGTGTCCCGTTTTGTCGCGTTTCCTTCCAAAGGTATTTAGTTAACTACAATATGGTTAAAAATCTAAATATAGCAGGATGTGTCTTTTTGTCCGTACAACTACCAAAAAAGACCTACCTGCCCGATTACGGGAAATTTGTCGCAACTATAGAATAATAAAAATTTGTTTAAAATCTAATTAATGATTAGTATTGCTTTTATGAAATATGATGCAAGAATTGAATTAAGAATGGCAAAAGATGATAAGAAGAGGTTGAGAGAAATTGCAGATAGGCATGGATTGACCTTGTCCGGTTTTTTATATAAGGTCGGTTTTTTGTATGCAAATGAAGTGCCTCCAACAGAAAAGAAAGAAAAAATGTATGCCGGGCTTCAAAGATTATGTTCCGAAATTAACGCCATTGGTAAAAACATAAATCAATTGATTCCAGTATTAAGAGGGATTTACGCTGACAGAAAAATCGAAGATGGCGAATATCGGAAGTTGTTAAATGAACTGGAGAGGTATAATGATAAAAGGGAGATTATTTCAAAGGAGCTGTATAAATATATGTTTTAATGTCATCTACTCCATTGTTTAAAATTATGGATGCGGCCGGAAGTGCATTTTCAGCGGTGAATTATAATGCTAAGAAGGAAAAAAACGGGGGCGGTGAGCTTGTACATTTTGACAACTTTGGTCCCCTTCAGGATAAAGCGTACGTATCAAAGGAAGAGTTTGAAGGTTATTTAAAAGATTATTCTTCCAAGAATAAAAGAGTAAAAAAACCTTCTTTTCATGCGGTTTGTAGTATTAAGGGACGGGAATGGTCTCATGAAGAATTAAAGGATCTTTCTCTTGAAATAATGAGAGAGCTGGGGTACGAAGGGAATCCTGTCTTGATTTATTCCCATCATGATACAGAAAATAATCATGTTCATATTGTTTCCAGTCGTATCGGCAGGGATGGAAAGAAAATCAATGATAGTTTTGAGCATAAACGGGCGAATCATGCGCTTAATGCCATTCTAAATAGAAATGAAGGGCAGGAATATAATAAGGATATCAATAACGTACTCAGGTATAAATTTAACACAGTCTCTCAATTTAAATTATTGATGGAAAGGTTAGGTTATAAAATCAATAAAGAAGGTGGGGATTTAACCTTTTATAAGTATGGGAGGCTTCAGGGGAGGATGAGTTATAAGAAAATACAAGAAAAAGGAAGGCGTTATTCTGCATCTGAAAATGCAGCAGATAAACAAAAGGAAATCAAGCAAATTCAAGCTCTTATCTACAAGTATAAAAAAGAGCACTCCTCTATACTTAAAAGTAATAAGGATTTTAAACATACTACTGAGGATAAGAGGTTTTATAGCGACCTCACTGAGCATCTTAAAGAATCCTTTGGATTGGAATTTGTCTTTTTTGCAGGGGAAGGTTATGAAAGACCTTACGGGTATACTCTGATAGACCATCGAAATAAAGAAATGTATAAAGGTGGCCAAGTATTCAATCTTAATCGATTAACTGACAATTCTGCTTACGGGAAAGGTCTACAGAGGGGGAGACTAAGGAATAAAGAGACACAAGAAGCTACCAATGTATCGGGCTTTCCTCAGAGCGAGGAGGGGAATGTTGCTGATGATTGGGGTAAATGTAATGATAGGTTTGAGTTCGCGAATGGTATACCCTCTGATGACACAAGGCGTAAAAAGAAGAAAAAGAAGAAAAATAGGCGGATTTAATAAGAGATTACTATGGGAAGTAAAATACCTTTCTTTATCAGGTTATGTATTTTGTCATTAGGCCTCTTAAATCCGGTCAATAGAGATATGACATACTGATGCGAAAGCGGTATAGCTGCATGGTTTCTTATGTCTTGGAGGATATCCATACTGCATATGTAAATATTTTATGAGATAATCGATATTTTTTCGATTATCCTGATAAATAATTACATATATTTTTATCAATTTGTCAAGTAAATGAAACAAAATACTTGATATGCTACTAAGCGTAACTCGTCTAACTTTTCGTCTAAACTCGTCTAAGCTTGTTTTTAATTAGACGTAACCCTATTTTACAACCAATTATTAATCAACGCCTTGTATAATACCTTCGTTTAATCTCGTTTAAAACTCGTTTAAATTAAACGAGTTTCCATCTACTACTACTCCATCTACGGAAATATTATTGATTTTATTGAAAATTTAATTATGAAAAATAAGACGATTATATAAAATGTATAATCATCTTATAGTCAATATTATTATATAGATTATTCCTATGGTTAATTTAAATCACACTATTCAAGATTAATGAATTAGTAAATAAAATACTTTTTTCGTTTTGTTGGTAATTAAATAATAATTAATTTAGCCTTTAAATTATACATTAAATCATTAGCACATGGTTTTTACAAAGTTTTTAGGTATTGTTTTGGCCTGTTACGCTGTCTATTATCTGTTTATTGTCGTAGTAGATTTGATAAAATCTAAAACGGCTACAGCAACAGACGGGAAAAGCAAACATGCGGTTAGGCATTTAAATATTCCTGATAATCAAGAAACTGAAAGTGAAAAGGTGTCAAAGAGCACCCATTTAAATCATTTAAGCCCTTCTCCCTCAGATAATAAGAATATAGAGCAAGAAAAAGAAGATCCTACAACCAGTTCCAAAAAAGAAACAACCGAAAAACTCGCACCACCGGTACGAGAAACTTCAAAGGAAAGTGAGAATGAGGAGAGACCGGAGAAGAGCGCTGCAGACATTCTGGGAAGCGACAGCCTCGAATATATCAATACTCAGACAGAACAATTTAATCTCAGGTTTGAAGAGAGAACCGGAGAAGGTTTTGAATTAAGCCCTGAGAATGCTCCACAAATTATAAACTAAGTATATGTTCTTTGAGAATTTTTTATTAGATGTCATGCCCAAAGCCAATAGCTTATCCGGGTTAACTCACGAATTAGGAAGTTCTACTTATCCTGCCGTTCATTTATTAATATGGGCACTTGCCGGGATATTCGGAATCATAGGAGGAATCAGAATCTATGCCTTATGGAATGTTTCAGGGCGAGCTCATATTCATATAGATGCGGAGGTCGTCGGGTGGATGTCGGCCTGTATATTTTTGGTCATAGCCAATATTTTTATAGGGGTGATTTTTAACGTTTAAAGCAGACGAAATGAATGGAGAAAGTGGTTTAGCAATTACGCCTCAGGAAGTATCGGCAGCTATTTTAACTGTCGGGGCTATTATGTCAATTATTGGTGCATTAATCGTTTTTAGGAAATGGACGGGAGGGGAGCATTATGTAGAAAAATATGTAATGGCCTGGGCAGGAGGAATCTTACTGCTGCTCTTAATTCAAGTGGTCATATTAAGTATGTTTAATTAGTCTTTTTAATAATCAAATACAACAATTATGTTACAATCAAGAACACAAAAATCAATGTTAGCTTTAGCCGTCGTTATGGTATTGGGCGTAGTCCTATTCCCTCATGTGGGAATGGCTCAGGTCAATGCCGGTTTGTCTGCTGCTGCCCAACAAATATCGGGCGCCAACACCATGGTTAGTAAACTGGTAATGGCTATCGGTGGGATTATCGGCTTGGTCGGTGGTATTAGAGTGTACATTAAATGGAATAACGGGGAAAGAGAAATCCAGAAAGAAATTGTCGGATGGGCTGGTGCTTGCCTCTTTTTGGTACTTACCGGTGTAGTGCTACAAGCTTTTAATATTGCTTAATCGTCCTAACTACGAGGGAAGAATTTTCTTTCTTCCCTTTTTATTCATTTTTAAGGTATTAAAATAAATATGATGGAAAATTTTGTCATATACAAGGGACTCCAACGTCCTATTGTTTTTAAAATGCTTAAAGGAAAATACATCTATTGGGGAGTCGGTTCATTAATTGCCGGATTAGGTATAGGTGGTGTTGTCGCTGCTACAGTGTCTTCCATCGTTGGTGTTATTGTAGCCGGGGTGGTTGCTGTTCCGCTTTTTATGTACACACTCGCAAGGCAGAAGAAAGGACTTGATAGCAAGACCGTCAACAGAGGAATTTTTATAGTCTCTCCGGAAAGCTCTCTGACTTATTTCTCAACGAAAAACAAAAAACAAGAAGATGAAGAAGCAGAAGTTTAAAAGCCCTTTTATTGGGATTGAGAATCATGCCGCTGAAAACGGAGAGGATATACCGGTGTTGTATTCTAATGACGGTGCAATGTCTGTTATCCTCAAAATTGACAATCTCGCAACCGAATATTGCGCAAACGAAGATTATTACCGTTTTTACCATTACGTCTTTGGACAAATAGTCAAGTTGTTGGGCGACGGCTTTATCATACAGAAAACGGATATTATTTCACAGGCCGAGTATAAAGGAAGCGCTCAAAATAACAAAGAAGATGATTACCTTACGACTAAATATTTTAACTTCTTTAATGGCAGAACTTATAAAGGGATCAATACCTACCTCACTCTGACCAAAGAGGCTACCAAACAATCTAACTTATTTAGTGCAAATGGTGGTTCCACGAGTAAAGCTTTCCTCTTAAAAGTAAATAAGGTCTTAGATACCATTTCAAATAATAATCTGAGCTGCCTGGTTTTAAATAAAGGAGAGATTAAGCGACTTTTTCAGAGGTTTGAAGCTTTCAATTTTGGAGGTGGAACCTTTTCTCTTTGCAATATAGAGAGCGATGAAAATAGCTTGTATTTTGACGATTTAGAAGTCAAGTCTATTTCCGTAATAGATTTAGATGAAATGAACTTACCGAATGACATCGGTTCCTATTCCTTTTCACAGGAGCTCGGAGATAACTTCCCGGTAGATAATCTGGATTTTCTTACGAAGATACCTGCACAGACGCTTGTTTACAATCAGATCATTAAAATCCCTAACCAAAGAAAAATTAAGAATGATTTGGAGGTTAAGAACAAGCGGTTACAGGGTATTCCTGATGCAAACAATCAATTATCTATACAGGATATCGACAGCATGTTTGTGGATATTGCTCAAAACAACGAGCTGCTTGTCTATTGTCATTTCAATATCATGGTAGCTGACCATTCCGAGCATATCGAAAAAGCTATCAATGCTGTAGAAAATAATTTATTCACCATAGGGATTATTCCGGGCAAGAATAATTACAACCAGATGGAGCTGTACAGAGCTGCAATCCCCGGGAATGCTTCTGAATTGAAGGCGTATGATTTATTCCTAACATCGAGACCTGCAAGTATCTGCTTTTTTTTTAAGGAAGCCCTGCCGTTAAGTGATGATTCTGATTATCAGTTATTCTTTACTGACAGGCAGGGCATTCCGTTAGGTGTAGATACCAGTGAATTACCGATGCAGACCGGAAGGATCTCCAATAGAAACAGATTTATCCTTGGTCCCTCCGGTTCAGGAAAATCTTTTTTTACCAACTCTTATTTGAAACAATGTTATGAGCTTGGAGCAGATGTAGTCATAGTAGATACCGGAAATTCTTATTCCGGGCTGAGTAAATATGTAGGAGGGAAATATATCACCTATACAGAAGAAAATCCTATTACTATGAACCCTTTCAAAATTAAAGAAGTGGAAAATAATGAAGAAAAGAGGCAAATGGTAAAGGAGCTCATCGGGTTGATATGGAAAGGAGCGGATGGGCATTTGACGCAGGTTGAAGATGATGTAATATCCAAGTGTGTGAGCCACTATTATGGAGCTTTTTTTAAGAAAGCAGGTGCATGGGAGAAGGAAATTACCTCTTTAAGCTTTAATTCTTTTTATGAATTTAGTTGTGAAGCGATAGACCGGATAAGAGAAGAAGAGCATATATCCTTTGATTTAGATGAGTATAAATTCATTCTTAAAAAGTTTTACAAAGGGGGTATTTATGATACTATTCTGAACGATGAATTTGACAGTACGCTCTTTGACGAAGAATTTATTGTGTTTGAAATTGATAATATCAAAGAACATAAACTGCTTTTTCCAATTACCACATTAATTATCATGGACGTCTTCATTCAGAAGATGCGGCACAAGAGCAACAAAAAGATTCTCACGATAGAAGAAGCCTGGAAAGCCATTGCCTCCCCGATGATGGCCAGTTATATCCTTTACTTATATAAAACATGTAGAAAATTTGGAGGAGAAGCCATAGTAGTGACTCAGGAATTGAACGATATTATAGGTAACGAAATCGTTAAGGACTCTATTCTAAGTAATTCAGACACAATATGCCTGTTAGATCAAACGAAGTTTAAAGATACGTTTGACGACATAGCAAAGCTACTTGCGCTTAATAATGTAGAACAACGAAAGATTTTTACTATCAACAAATTAGATAATAAACAAGGTAGGAATAAGTTCAAAGAGGTCTATATAAAAAGAGGAGCTATTGGTGAGGTATATGGGGTGGAAGTACCGCTTGAAGAATATCTCTCATATACCACGGAACGGAGCGAAAAAGAAGCCATGGAGGTCTACTTTGAATATTACGATACTTACCAAAAGGCTATGGATTCTTTTATCGGAGATATGGAATCTTCCGGGTTAAACCTACCTCAGTTTGTAAAAGCGGTAAATAGAAAGCAAACGCTGTTTTCAGTATAGGAAGAAACAACATTAATTACCAATTAGTTCTTAATGACATGACACACTTATCAAAATATTTAGCAGCGATACTCTTTTCCCTTCTTTTTGCAGGTACTGTAGCGGGACAGGCTCTGACGTACGATGTTGGGCTTTCATTGGCTATTTACGGGGCAAGCAGCGCAGAAAAATCTTCCTGGAATGAGGTACATAAAGCTCAGAAGGCGATTATCGCAGCACAGACGGCTACGACAGCAGTAGTCGATAAACTTGACCAGGTACAACGAAAAATCTATAAAGGGTTAACTACCGTCAATAGTGCCATAAGGAGTGGCTATACCGCTATTTATATAGGAAAATTAGCTACTAAGACTGTCAACTACGAGAAGAAAATGATGAAGGAAGCCGCTGGTCATCCACTTGCTGCATTATGGGCAGCTAAAATCCAAAAACGATTATTGGAGAGGACAACGGCTTGTATTACCGATTTAAATACGCTCGTCCTGAAAGCTGGAGACGGGCGCCTGCTAATGCGAGCCGGGGAACGAGAGAAACTGCTTTGGAATATTAAAATGGATTTAGAGGTGATGAGCGCCTTAGCTATTTCAAGTTACTATAAAATTCACTGGGTAGTCATTCAGGGCTTAGTGAATGCTATTAATCCTTTTAGTGGGTATGTGGATGTCGATAAACGACTAATGAATGATGTCCTCAATAATTTTCAATTCTGAATGATAGAACGACATGAGAAAGAGAATAGCCATATCAATAGTTGCCTTTTGTCTAACAGCATCTGTTTCCGCGCAGAAAAAGCTGTTTGATCCTGTTAATACCGGAATGTTGGTCAATAAGGCGATTCGGAATTATGACTATAATACTGAAGGAGCAAAGAAGCAAACAGCTATTAGTGTCGACATGGAAGAATTGAAGAGAGTGGGAAATAAGTGTAAGGATGTCTTTGATAAACTGGATAACAAAGTAAAAGATATTTACATCGTGGTGGCAGACGTCTATACAGCTTCGAAAATAATGAAGGGCGTTGTTAAATGTTCTAAATATCAGAAAGAAATACTTCATTGGGTTACTAAGAAGCCCTGGTTGGCAGTCATCTATTATGACTATGAAGCCAAAATAATCAAAAATGCACAAAGCCTTGTGGAGCTCTGCACTATGTGTGTTGCTACTTACGGGACAATCAGCAAGATGTCTGTAGCAAACAGGAGAATCGTATACCATAAGATTAGTCATGAAGTACAAAAATTGGCTGTCCAGTCGAGTGCCCTCGCCGGGGTTTGTGAATGGGCTTCCAAGGGAGAGGCTTTGAAAAATGCGAAGATTTTAAGACCCTATTTTGACGACAAAGAGGCGGGAGAAGAAATAGTCAAAGAGTGGAACAAAAAATAAATGTATTCGATGATGAAAAAATATCTGTTTTACCTATTGATTACCCCCATGATGCTTTTAATCTTCGATAAAGGAATGGCTCAGGGTCCAGTTACACCCATAACACAGCCGGGTCTATACAAAGAAGTGGGAAAAAATATGGTTTCAAGGGAAGTTCATATAAGTGGATTAAAACGAACATTAAAAAAAGCAAAGAATTATAAGGAAAAAACATTGGCGGCCTGGACAACAGTAGAGCAAGTCCACCATAAAATCTACGATAATCTTACCAATGTTTCGAGTGGAATCCGGGACGGAAAGACGTTAGCGACAATTATGAAAAAAATACCAAAGATCACTGAAAACGTTTTTAAAGCGGGGAAGGAAGCAGCCGGTAAGCCCTATTTAATTAAGATATATAGTAGAACCGGAATGCAGTTAATAGACCGGGTGGATCGTCTCAAAGGAGATATTAAAAAGGTTGTGGAGAGCACCAATAAAGATATGCTAATCAACCAGGCGAAGAGAAGCCAAATACTATGGAATATATATAAACAGGTCAAGGTCATATACAACATAAGTCAGACCATGGTTTATGAGTTCAAATGGTATAATCTCCAAACCGCAATCAATGAAATATTTCCCTACAAATATTATATCGATTTAGATAAAGGGATGGTCGATAAGACACTTAATCGTTTTAAATTTTAAAAAAATGTATAAAATAATTTTATTTTCCCTTTTGGTTTGCCTTCCCTTTTTTGGGTATGGGCAAGTTGGAATACCTATAAGAGATCCCGGGCTGAGAGGGCAATTGAAACGAATGGTCAGTACACAATGGGACGATTGGAAACCTAATCCGCATTCGTATAAGGTGGGAATAGGCAAACTCTCTGTTCGAATACCTTACAATGTCTATGGATGGACGTATTGGCGTACGGGTTCAAGAAAAGGCTATTATAAAGGAAAGGATCGGAGACCCATGAGAATAGGTGGTCCCTTTGATACGCACACGGCTGCCGCTTTTCAATACAAATCTTCTACCGAGAAAGAATACGATTCCGTGAAGGTGTCGGCCAAAAAAGCATTGTCTACTGACGTAAGTATGAGAGGGGGAGCATTTGATATACCCTATATCATGTATTTTAAAAGTGAATACAAGGATTTATTTAAGATTGAAAAGAAGGCTTTTAAGAAAGTTCAAACCGAATATCCTGAGCAATGGCAGAAGATGTTGAACGAGCCTAAAGGAACAACCAAGGGCTTACTGGAATATTTTACACTGACAAAAGACCGAATTAAGAATATACATAAAGCCTTTATGGATAGGGGCGACCGGATGATCCTTTATTTCAAAATATTAGACCAACTGGAAAAGAAAGTAAGCTTCACATTAAACTACTGTCAAGTGAATGTCAAGGTAGCCAACTTTCCTACAAAGCAACAGTTAAGAGAGGCTATTAGGGACAACGACGTTGATTATGATGCAAGTGACAAAGAGATAGTGAGATATATTCTTAAAAATTATGACTTCTAAAAATACGCTATGTTACATTCTTTTTTATTAGATGCCGCAAGTTCTACAGCTACCTATACTTCTTTTTGGGATAAAAATATCCTTAATCTGGTCGATGGAATAAAAGGGCACCTCGACAAGGCCATGTTTGTCCAGGGGGCAAAGAATATTGCTGCTATCCTGAGTTTAATATACCTGTCGGTTAAAGCTTATGCTGTAATACTCGGGGAAGGAAAGTTGGAAATTATGCCTCTGTTTCGCCCGTTTCTAATTACCCTGGTTATCGTCAATTTTGGCCTGTTTGCTCATATCATCGGATCTGTGGGACACATGTTGGACGATTCAGCGAAAGAAAAGTTTTTGGCTAATACTGAGAAAATAGACAATCTCCTTCTCGTTAAACACGAGAAACGGGATTCAATCGTAGAAATTATAGACAGGGTATCGGGGAAACTACAGAATCAATTGGCCGCACAAAGTAAACAGGCAATTGAAAGTTCTGTTGGTTTTCATCCTATGGCTGGCATTGAGTCTCAGATAGGAGCTTGGCTGACCATAAAAACACAAATATGGTGGTCGAGGGCATCCATGTGGTTACAGGAAAAAGTAATGTGGGTAGTTATTTCCTTAATGAAAGGAGTGATGTATTGTCTCTTTTTTATGCAGATGATATTCCTGCATATCCTGTTGATACTTGGTCCTATATCTTTTGCTTTCTCCATTATAGGAGCGTTTGGTAATTCCTGGATTGAATGGGTTAAAAGGTATATTTCAGTCTCTTTCTGGAGTGTTATAGGATTTATAGTTATGGATATCGTAACCGCCATCATAGGATATGGGCTGAAACAGGAAATTCACAGATTAGGATTTATTCTGGATAAAGGAAAACACATCTTAGATCTTGCTCCTGGACAAATTGCAGATGCTTCCAATACGACCGCTACCTTCTTTGCCTATCTGACACATATCGATAATTTCCTTGGCTTCCTGTTAATCGGATTGCTCACTGCTATTGGTGGAATAGCGGCAACACCTCTTGTTTCCAGTTGGATAATTGGAGGCGCAACGAATACTGCTATGAAAGGCATGCATTCCGGAGGGAGCCGGCTTGCGGGCAAAGCAGCTGCCGTCGCAAGTGGAGGTACTGGCCTTGCTGTAAAAGGAGCGGGAGCGGTTGGCGGTGCGGTAAAAGGTATTGCCTCTAAAGGCGCCAGTTTTGCAAGTAAAATATCCTCTCCTCCTCAACAAAGACCGCCATCTAAACCGTCTTAATCAGACATTCAAGTAAAAAAATAATTTCACATTAAATAAATATAAATAGTTATGCCTCTTATTAAAAACATAGAAACGAAAATGAAACTATCCTTGTGGATAGGCATTGGCTGCATGATATCCGCAGTAGTAATAGTAGCGATAGGATTGACTTCAGCTTCTCACATAGTCAAAGAAACGAAAAACCATATCTATGTGATAGACAAAAACGGAATTCCATTTGAAGCCAATCTAACAGGGGTACAGAGCAACAGGAAAGTAGAATATCTGAATGCCGTCAAAACATATCATCGTTTTTTCTTCAATCTGCCGCCGGATAACGATTACATCAACAAACAATTAAACCGGGCAATGTATCTGGTCGATGCTTCGGGAGTAGCTCAGTACAATACCCTTAAAGAAAAAGGTTATTTCTCCGGTCTTGTCGGAACCTCGACTGTCTCTACCATATCTGTAGATAGCATTGCTATAGATATGAATACCAAACATTGGGTATTCTACGGCAAACAGAAATTACAACGACCTTCAACCATTACCATCAGGAAACTCATTACCGAAGGTTCATTAGAAGATGTTCCCAGGAGTAAAAATAATCCATATGGCGTTTTAATTACCCATTGGAGAACCATTAACAATAAAGACATTTCCCATGAGCGTGTTAGGAAGTTCTAAAAGACAACGAAAAAAAGAATTGAGGGCACAAAAGAGAGCAATGGCCAAAGAAAGCCTTCGAGAAGATTTTAGACCTATCATGAATAATGTAGATAACAAAATAGGTGCGCCAATCAGAAATGCAGCTAAAAGGCATCCGAAAAAGACGTTAGCTATCATGATAATCGTCATTGTTGCCAATATGGCTATCCTTTATTTCTATCAGGACGACTTTACTTTTTCCGGAGGGAAAGGGCAGAGCGACCTCAGCTTACCGGAGTTTCATTCCGATTTTAAAATGAAAAACGACTTTCATTTTAGTTTAGGACAATTTATGGAAGTCAGCAAGATCAAAGACTCTTTAGAATATCTCATGAATAAAAAGCAACTGACAAAAAAAGATTCCCTGCTGTTTATTCGATTGTCTGAGAAAATGTCACAAATAGATACCTCGTTTCGAACGTTACCGAACGCCAATTTTTCAACCAAAAAAAACATTGAGCCATGAAAATAAATTTCAAAAAGCCAAAGTATCTTATTCCTGTTTTTTTTATTCCCTTTATTTTTCTGTTTTATTATCTGTTCGGGAGGCCGAGTGAAAATACGCAAAAAAAGATAGCACAGTCTAATCAGGTCAAACAACAAGGGGTACAGGCCGCTATGCCCGGTGTTGATACGACTATTTCCAATAGCAGCGTAAAGGATAAATTCGACACTTACCAGAAAAAATTCAAGGAAGCCAGGGATTTTTCGGCAATAGGCAATCTAAAAGGTGATGAATCTAATACCGGAAGGCAGCGCTATAGCTATAATTCTGCATATTCAGATAAGGATCTTAAAAAATTGAGACACCAACAAAAGATGGACAGTCTCAATAAGGTACTGGCCAAGGGGCAAAGTAATCTTAAAAAGGCGCTAAATAGTTATTATCAATCTACTAATTCGGAGGGTAATGACCGAATCGGTTCTTCTCAGGACTTAGAAAATGAGAATACAGATAGGAACAAAGCAATATTACAATCTCTTAATCGAATGAATCAGCCTTCTAACACACGGGGAGAACAAGACATTGCTCGGGAGAATCTTGATGAGAATGAAGATATGGCAAACTTTAAGAAGCGAATGCTTTTCATGGATAGCCTGAGAAAATCCCTGATGAATGGAGAGCAAGCGTCGTCAGGAAAGGAAATTAAGCATAAAAAATTTGATCCAAGCAAGGATTCAAGTTTTCGTCCCCTACATGTGGCCACGTCTCTAAGCAAAAATACCGGATACTTCAATACGGTGACGAATGTTCATGAAGACGAAAATGCTATTTCTGCCATGATTGATCAGAACGTAAAAGTACATCTCGGCTCACGAGTACGAATAAGGCTTTTGAAAGATATTTTTGTTGGAAACCATAAAATTGAAAAAGGTAGTTATTTATACGGAATGGTGTCCGGTTTTCAAACGCAGCGGGTGAATATCAGTATCACTCAAATCCAATACCATAACACCTCCTTGCCGGTAAAGCTTGACGTGTATGATAATGATGGCTATCTGGGATTATATGTACCCGGGAGCAACTTTAGAGAGTTTACTAAAGAAATAGGAACACAGGCTACCCGTGGAATGTCGCAGGTGATATCTCCCGACGGTTCAGATATTAAAGCGAACCTACTCTCCCAGGTATTTAATACGACGACGACTACCATGGCTAAACTCATTAAGAAGGATAAAGCGTTCTTGAAATATGACTACATCGTCTATCTCAAAGAACGAAATTCAGAATCAAACTAAATAATCAAACCCTCTAAAAAGAACACATTATGCAGCTATTAAAGAAAAGTGCCTTCATATTGGCATTGATTACGTCCTTTTCGCTTGTTGCTACAGCACAAGATACCATTCAAACTGACCAATATAAAGTCTTAAAGCAAAACAGAGGGGTTACTTCCCAAAACATCACACAAAAACGAATCCCCCTCAATGCTACGACTACATTTGTTTCTCCCGAGAAAATCAAGTATGTAGATATCAGTACTAAGCATGCCCACGGAGACTTGGAAGGAGAAAATATATTTAGACTTAAGGTTGATTCCAATGCTTACGCAAAGGGAGGAAGCTTCCAAGTGACTATAGTAACAACCAGCTATGTAGCTATTTATAAATTGTATCCGGTTCGCCAAAATGCAGTATTTGATATCAAACGAAGCAACCCTGGTTATATAGAATCGAACCAAGAGGCTATATCTTACGTGATTACCATGAATCCCAATAAGGCTGTGCAAGTCAATCAACACGATGCGTTGTCTAAACAACAATGCTTCAATCTTGCACTAAAAGCCATGGATAAGAAGAAGGGTATAAAGAATATTAAGGCAAAGAAATATGGGCTGGTCGCAGAGATAGACAATATATTTGTGGTAGGAGACTATCTCCTTTTTGACCTTACTATAAAAAACAAAAGAAACCTGCAGTTTGATATCGACCAGATAAGATGGAAAATTATAGATAAAAGGATGGTCAAAGCTACGGTTAGCCAAGATATTGAACTGCATCCAATCTACCAGCTTTACCAAGATGACGGAACAATCGTCAAAAGCAAATGGGAAAACTTTTATATCCTTAAAAAATTTACCTACCCAACAGAAAAGTATTTGGATATAGAAATAACCGAAAACCAAATTTCAGGAAGAAAGATTGACTTAAAAATAGATTATAGTCAAATTCTGAAAGCATCTGTATTAATGTAATAAAGAATTAAACCATGAGAAGACTATTTCAAACCATACTGTTTCTGTTTATTTCTGTTTGCGCTTTTGGGCAGAACGGATATAATACGTTTGGACTTTCCGGTGGCCTGTCTGCCAATAATAGCAAAATGATTAGCCTCCAATATGAAACCTCAAAAAAAGGAAACTTCGCTTTAGGAATTATAGCAGAAAGAACCTATTACGCTTATGATAAGCGACCCATATCAATCTATGCAGACGAAACAATAGATGCAGGCGGCGTATTTTTAAAATGGAGGCTTCACAGTACGCGGAATTTTAATACCGGAATTTATTTCGGTGGAGCGATAGGATCACTCAATGGTAAATTTGCCTGGTATCCTTTTCTTGGTCTCCAGCAGAACATATTTATCTCCAGTAGTCTAATCCTTTTTACACAGGAAAGGCTAACCTATCTGACGAAAGTCCCTAAGGATAACAATTGGCAGCCTGCTGTCAGCATCGGGCTAAAGTTTAAATTATAATCAGAGAACGCAATGAAAGAGCAACATGACCACCAGGTAGTTAAGGTTTACGGCTTATTTGAGGCTATTATCTATTTTTATATCATAGTAGATGTTTATATTAATACGCTATCCATGACGTTTGATGGAAGCCCTTTTATCCATAAGCTTAATCTTACTTTTTGGAAATGGACACTCTTTACCAATACGACAATAAGTCATTTCGTTTTGCTCATCCCTATCCTTCTTGTGGGGTTGGCGGCCACAGCAAAGAAAAATCTGCATTACAATATTTATAAACACGTATTGGCGCCTCTTGGCCTGGGCGTGTTTTTATTCTTTGGCAGTCTGATACCCTTGAGGCATTTGACCGGTTATACACAGACGCTGACCTATTTTATTACCTACCTTTTAGGAGCGGTCTTTCTTCATACGGCCATTGCCAATATTACAAAACGCCTTAATCACAAGCTAAAAGATGACTTATGGAATAGTGAAGAAGAAAGCTTCGAACAAAACAAAACATTTGATGAAAATCCTGAAATGTTTAACCTTCCTATACAATATTATTACAAGAAAAAGGTACATGAAGGCTGGATGAATATCAATCCCTTTAGAGGCGTTATGGTTTTAGGCGTTCCCGGTTCTGGAAAATCTGAAAGCGTTATTATTCCGGGAATTAAGCAATTTTTGAAAAAAGGCTACTCAATGCTCGTTTACGACTTTAAGTTTCCCACCCTTGCAGAAATTACTTATTTTCACTACTTACTTCATCATACGAAAGGCGGTGCGCTGGAAAATCACAAATTTCATTGTATTAATTTGGATAGGATTGAATATTCAAGACGGGTGAACCCATTAATGCCGCAATACATAGATACGTTAGCGAAGGCCGGAGAAACTGCCGACGCAATCGTTTCTGCACTAAAGAAAGGAGAAAAAGGAGGTGGCGGAGGATCCGACCAGTTCTTTACACAATCTGCCATTAACTTTCTTGCCGCAGGGGTGCACTATTTGTCTCATACTAATGAAGGAAAATATTCCTCTCTGCCTCATCTTTTAGCCTTTTTATCTCAGCCTTATGATTTTATATTCGATAAACTATTCTCTATGGTAGAAGTGCATAGTTTGTTATCCCCCTTTCGTTCAGCTTACGACAATAAAGCTTTTGACCAGTTGGAAGGACAGATAGGAACATTACGTGTTAATATTTCCCGATTAGCCACGCCGGAGAGCTTTTGGGTGTTTTCGGGAAATGATCTTGATTTAAAAATAAGTAATCCCCCCAGCGTTTTAGTCCTTGCTAATAGTATAGATAGCCAGAATATAAATAGCGCCTTTTATGCCGCTATACTTAACCGGACGATAGCAGAGATTAATTCAAGAGGGAACAATCCCTGCGCTTTAATAGTGGATGAAACACCAACTTTATATCTACATAAAATAGAAAACCTTATAGCCACTGCAAGGAGTAATAAGGTGGCTGTTTTACTCGGGTTACAAGAGTTGCCTCAGTTTCACCAACAGTACGGAAAACAAACGGCAAATACAATATCATCGCTTATGGGGAGCGTTATTTCCGGGGCGGTACGTTCTAAGGAAACGCTGGACTGGTTAGAAAAACTCTTTGGGAAGATAAAACAGCAAAATACGGGACTAAATGTAGATAGAGCCAAGACAACGGTTAATCTCAATGAGCGGATGGATACAGTGATTCCTTCTTCTAAAATTGCCAACCAAAATGCGGGGGAGGTGGTAGCTATTGTTTCAAGAGGAAATAATACCGATATGACAAATTATAAAACGAATACTTTCAACTGTAAGGTTAAACTTGACCTCAACCAAATAGAAGAGGAAAAGGAACACTATGTGGATTTACCCAAATATTATGACTTCGGAACGGAAGAGGAAAAACGAGATTTTCTCCTGGAGAATATGCACCAAATTTATGAAGAAATAAAAGGAATTTAATATGACACTAAATAAATTGGGTATCATGATAAAAAAGATACGTACTGATAAACTAAATCTTTCGCAAACGAAGTTGGCAAAAGAGCTGGGGCACGGAGCTACTCAAATGATGATATCCAGGTTGGAATTGGGGCATGGGTGCACGCTTGAATTCTTTTTTCAGATTATTGAGTATTTGAAAACTAAGAATATGAATTTTTATAACATCTTGTCTCTCCCATATATCGATATAGACCATTTTGATCTTTTATCTGATGTATTGGAAGATGCCGGGTTGGAAGGCGGAGAAGGCTTTCAAAGAAAGGAACAGATAAGCGAGTTTATTGCGAATATAGCCAATACTCATGCTGAAGACCTGAAAAGGCTAAGTACTTTGATAGATAATATCTAATTTTATTTGTAATTCCTCCGAATTATGGCCTTTAGTATCGGAAGGGGATTGATATATTTCCCCCTTACTTTTATCCCAAAATGAAGGTGAGGCCCTGTTACTTTTCCTGTGGCTCCACTAATGGCAAATGCCTGCCCGGCTAGTACCGTGTCTCCGACATGAACGACGACTTTTGAGAGATGACAAAAAATAGTTTCAATCTTATTGAAATTATCAATAACTACATAGTTCCCGGAGCAGGCATCTTTTCCGATTTCCTCAATTGTCCCGATAGAAATAGAATAGACGGGCTGGAATTTTGCACGCAAGTCCACACCATTATGTTTTAGTTGTTTTCCCAATACGGGGTGATATCTCCACCCATAAGGCGAGGTTACGTATAACTTATTGGTAAGAGGCGGTTGAAGCCTAAACTCGTAAGATCCCCGGTCTCTTTTCACTTTAAAAGTATCTCTGGGTGGCATAGTGGCGGCGGAATGATTAATATTTACAAAATTTAGAAGTATTAAAACTTTTATAAGTAGTATTGACGTTGTCATGGTATTTGATTAAATAAAAATTTATTATCTTTACACAAAAATATAAAATTTATGCAATTTTCAATTAATGATATTGACCCAAAACAATTAGAATATCTGGGTATAAAGAAAAAAGATATCCTTAATCTTCCGCCGAGGGAATATACCGCCTTATTTGCAGGCAGGCGGACGGGTTTGTTCCACTTTAAGCACATGACGCTGCCCGGACTTGAAGAACTTGATGCGAAACTTTCCATAAAAAAGAAGGAGGATGGTACGCCAACATTATATGTACATCCTATCCGCAGTATCGCCAAGAACTCATTTGATTTGTCCCAGGAGCAAATGGACAAGCTTTCGACGGAAGATGGTACCCATTGGGTAGATAAGAAACTGACTAACGAAGAAGGACAGGAAGAAGATTATTTAGTTACGCTGGATAAAGAAACGAATGAATATGTGGCACTCCAAAAAAAGACCATTAAAGCGCCGGACGAAATTAATGGACAAAAACTAAATGATGATCAGAAAAAGAATTTTGTCGAAGGGAACAACGTAGATGTAAACGGAGAACAATTCCAACTGAGTCCGAATGAAATAGGCATTGAAGGAGCAGACGGAAATACCTTTTTTAAAAGTGTTAAGTTTGATAATGTAAAGTATAACCGAGAGGAACTGGCGTTTGATTTGGCAATCATGCTGTCAGGTGCTGCACCGTGGCTACTGATTGGGAAGGGAGTTATTCCTTTAGTAAAAGGCTTTATAAAGCATGCTACTGACAAAAAAAATATGCCTGGAAGGAACCGCCAAAATAACTATAGTGAGGCTGAGCTACGGACTGCTGCAGAAATAGCTAAACCGCAGATTGAAAAAACACTGAAGTCAGACAAGGCTAATCTTAAAGAAGAAGACCTTGATAATGAATGGGGGGCGAAAGGGACGCTTGTAGATTACGGAAAAACAAACTATAAATTTAAAGAAAATAATGAAAAAAGTTTCTTTCTAAAATTGGAAAATGAACAAGGCCAATCACGGGAAATATGGGGCACTGACTTGTCCAGAGCATTGGATGAATCTAATGCCAAGAAAAGCGATCAAATCGGAATAAAATATCTAGGAAGCAAACCTGTGAGAACGAAGGCTAAGGAACGAGATGCTAACGGAAACCCTACCGGTAAGTATGAGACGATTGAGACGAAACGAAATACTTTTCAGGTGCAAACTCTCAACGTTTCCCGGAAACAATCTACTGAAGAAAACCAGAGTATTCAAAAGAAAGCAGGAGTAAGACGTTAACTATAAACCACTGTTTCAATGAAAAAGTCGATAATTGACGAAGATGATTGTATTGCCAAATTTAGCCCCGAACCCGGTTACTCAATCATGCAAACGATACCTAAATTTTTTATAGGTACCATTATAATTGCAGGAGCGCTGTATATGAATATATCTTATATCGGATGGGCTGGTATTCTGTTATGGATCTACGGTCTTTACAGATACTATTACATTAGAAATATAAAATTTTTCTTAACAAAAGAACAGATTGTCGTTCGAAAAGGAATCTTTTCTATACGTACGGACTATTTAGAATTATATAGAGTTAGAGATATTGAGATTCTTCAGCCTCTATGGATAAGGTTGTTGGGACTGATGAGTATTAGACTGATTACTTTCGATTCGAGCAGCCAATGCCTACTCATAAAGGGTATTAAGCAGTCAGATATAGCAAACGAAATACGAGATAATATACAGATTGCCAGGAAGGGAAATAAAATACTGACCGTTGACAGACCTTATCCTGGTCTGAATTGACCCTAATTGATAAACCTTTGATATTTTATGAATAGTCATGAACAAGAAAAACAAAAACAACAAAACAACAAGACAAAAGCATATCTATCCTTCAAAACCCAAAAAGGAGAAGATATTACCTATACCTCTTTATTCAACTCATTCAATCCAAACCATGAGTACGAATCCCATAACCGTAAAGTACGGGACAAAATTAATAGACCAACGGATAAATATCATCGATTAGGCAATCTCAAGCCGGGAGAATGGGCTTCTGTAGAAAACCAATACACTGAGACTGGAATGTTTGATTTTACCGTTCGCAACAGCGGTAAAATACAATCTCCGGAAGATATAGCTTTTATTTTTCGGTCTTTGGAAAGTCAGTCTGTCGAACATGCCTTTGCCGTCTATACCGATGAAAAAAAACAGCCTTTTGTTCAATGGCTGAGTATGGGTGGCGTAGCAGGAACGGTCATAGATCCGAAATTACTTGCAGATGCTGCCGCTCGTTTTGATGCTAAAGATATTTATTTTGTACATAACCATCCGTCGGGGAATTTAAAGGCCTCACGCGCCGATAGAAATATGTTAGGTCGATTAAAAAAGGCCTTTAGCCCCCAGAATATAAATATTCACGGAATTATTCTAAATCTAAATAGTGGGCATTATTTGACTTTTCAGGAGAAACAGGATGTAGAATACCGCCATAATCCAAATTTTAATCCCAAAGAGGAGCAATCGCCAGTTCCTATTTATTCTTTCTCAAAAAGAGCCTTCTTAAACTCTCCATTAGATACCCGGATTACTTCGTCTCAAAAAGTGGCTACTTTTTTATCTCAACAGCGTTTTGCAAGTGGACAAAAAAGAGGATACCTCCTTTTGAACACATCGAATGCTATTATTGGTAATTTTTTTCCTACGGAAAAAGATTTATCCCCCTCGGTCAGAGAAGCTGCTACCCTTGCAAGCCGTTATGGAGCAACCAATATCATCGCCTATGGGAAAGATATTATGCAGGATAGGAAATGGTTTTTGGACTTTCAGCAACACCTTAAAAATTTTGATATTAACCTTTTAGATGTTATAGAGGTGAAAGATAGTAGATATGTAAAAGAAACTCATGATTACTACACTTCTTTAACCGATGAAGGGCTGCTTTTAGAGCCTAATGCAATGGAAGACTATTCTAATTCCCGAAAATTCCAAAGAGAACCTATGGATATACCAAATGAAAAGCCTTTAGAGCGCTATAAAATAGACTCTAATTTAGGAGGTGTCTTTAGAAAAAACAGCCATACTATGGGACAGAAAAACTTAGATTATCTCACTAATCA
>CAZYHV010000032.1:0-43035 GCA_964647485.1 uncultured Chitinophagaceae bacterium
AGACTATCAGACTATCAGACTATCAGACTATCAGACTATCAGACTATCAGACTATCAGACTATTAGACTATCAGACTATCAGACTATCAGACTATCAGACTATCAGACTCAATCTTCCAATTCGTCCATCATAATGTCGGCATGGGCATATGCTGCGCCGGCTCTCATTTCGGAGGCTACCCAAATAGCTTCCATAATTTCTTCCTTACTAGCCCCCTTATTCACTGCTCCCCGGCTATGGGCGCGTATACAATAGGGGCATTGTGTAACATGAGCTACTGCGACAGCGATCAGCTGTTTTGTCTTTTCATCCAGAGCACCTTCTTCAAAAACTGTTTTGCTAAAATTTCTCCAGGCTTCAATATTTTTAGGAGCTAAGTCCGCTTTTTCTTTATTGGTTTTGGCATTAGATGCCGGAAACATTTCTTTTTGTGACATGATTTAGTTGAATTAGTGATTAGGTTGATTCGTATTTCTGTTTTTCTTTTCCTGAATATATCATCAGACATTCTAACAATAAAACCATAAAACAGTTCAATAAAATAAAATCCTTTAGTTAAGATATGACATAAATATTACCTTTGCCAAAATTTTAAAATCATATGGCATTACAAGCAGGAATTGTCGGCTTACCCAATGTAGGAAAATCCACTTTATTTAACGCCTTGAGCAGTGCAAAAGCTCAAGCCGCAAACTTCCCTTTTTGTACAATTGAGCCTAATGTAGGCGTTATTCCCGTCCCTGATCATCGATTAACAAAATTGGAAGCATTGGTTCATCCACAGCAAGTTGTTCCGGCTACAGTAGAAATAGTCGATATCGCAGGGCTTGTAAAAGGAGCCAGCAAAGGAGAAGGGTTAGGTAACCAATTCCTGGGAAATATAAAAAACACCAATGCCATCATTCATGTACTTCGTTGTTTTGAAGACGACAATGTTGTTCACGTAGATGGTCATATTGATCCGGTTAGAGATAAAGAGATTATTGATACCGAACTACAATTGAAAGATTTAGAAACGGTCGAAAACAAAATTCAACGCAATAAAAAATTAGCAAAAAGCGGTGACAAAGATATCGTGAGGGGAATTGATCTTTTAGAGAAATTAAAGACTCATTTAGAGGAAGGGCATTCTGCCCGTACTTTTGAAACAAATAAGGAAGATCGAAAAGACTTCCTTGAAGATCTGTTTTTGTTAACGGACAAGCCTATTATTTATGTTTGTAATGTAGGAGAAGAGGAAGTCTTAGAGGGAAATGATCATACAAAAAAAATCGCAGCATTAGCAAAGGAGGAACAGGCAGAAGTGTTGCTTATCAGCGCCTCCATAGAATCTGAGATTGCCGTATTAGAAGATTTCGAAGATCGAAAGGCCTTCTTGGAAGATTTGGGATTAAAAGAAAGTGGAGTTTCGCGACTCATCACCTCCACTTATCGCCTACTGAACCTTATCACCTACTTTACCGCCGGAGAAATGGAAGTAAAAGCCTGGACTATTACCGATGGAATGACTGCTCCTCAAGCAGCAGGAGTTATCCATACAGACTTTGAGAAGGGCTTTATTCGAGCAGAAGTTATTAAATATGAAGACTATGTCACATTGGGATCTGAAAACGCCTGTAAAGAGGCCGGAAAATTAAATCTGGAAGGAAAAGATTATCTCGTCGAAGATGGAGACATTATGCACTTCCGTTTTAATGTTTGATGTGATCCCTCACTCATAACACGAATAAAGCCGCCCTTTTCAGAACGGCTTTATTTGTACGTTGTAATGAGTTACTACTTATCTATTTTATTTCTTATTTAAATCATTGACAGACTCTACAACATCTTTATATTCTTTAATTGCAGATTGTTGAAATTTTTTCCAAGAGGCCTCAGTTTGTGCCTTTGATTTACTTAAGAAATCGACCAAAGAATCTCTTTGGTCTTTGATGTTACTAATTTTCTCTTCCATTCTTTCTTTCATCACACCTTTACGCTCTTGTGCACTACTATCCCACTGATGAATAGATTGATTTAATAATTTCACTCTTTCATTCATGGTAGAATCAAAATTATTCACTTTACTGCTAAATTGTTCTTTATTTTGACTATTACCACCATGATCACCATTCTCGCCATTATTGGAAGAGCTATTCCCTCCACAGGCAGTAAAAGCAAAAAGACTTACAGAGAAAAACAGAGCTAGTAGAAAGTTGCTTTGTAACTTTTTCATAATCATTTGATTTAATACAGGAAATAAAATTAAAGCATTTTTTCTTTTTTCCCAAATTCAATATTCATCAGCTGAGTCAAATCTAGAGGATCCAAAGCGGAGCAATAAGCCCCAATCGTACCTCATTCCTATTATAGCTGCTAGCTCCCAGACTCGTTCTTGACAATTGAGAATAATCAAAATAGCGACCAATATAAGCCGCAAAAAAACGAATATCAATATCTTTAAAAGGATGATAATAAATAGTAGGAATCACACCATAACTTGTTCTCAAATGATCCATTCCACTCTTTTCACTCTTCACATTCTCCCCAAAAACAGAACTCGTCATTAAGGTAATCAACCCACTAAATTGATCACTAAAGTCATATTTTGCACGTAACCAATTTTCAATATATGCCACATTTTGAGCTGCATATTTTCCTCCAATAATATCGGTAGCAATCCCTTTTGTATCTATCTGTTCATAGCTGTAATCAAAGTCATACATGATAGTAAGCCGATCTTTGTGATATTTATGTCCCAGAGTGAAAAAATAAGTTCCCATGTCTTTTACCTGGCGAGAATAGCTTACACTATAAATTGTTTCAAGGTTTTTATTAAAAAATTTACCATGCCATCTGGCCACAAACTCAACCGGCCAATCAGGTTCGCGAATATTCGCAGCAGCTTCTTCTCCATATAAGTCTTTATAATGCATGGTTCGCGAATTTAATATTTGTAATCCGATGTCATGATTTTCTGAAGCTTTATAATTTAATCCAACTCCTGTCACATAAGCCAGGGCATTACTATGAATATCATTATACATCAACACATCCATTGCGCTAAAAGAATATTCATATCCTCCATAAAAGGCCGATTGTTTTCCCAATTGGATATTCACTTTAGGGCTTAAGTGAACATCCAGATAAGCCAGCTCTATATTGCTCCCCAATTGATCCAGAGTTTGCACGTTGCTCTTCTTATTGAATCGATCTCTAAAATAAAAATAGACCTTCTTATGAAGTTTACCGGATATTCCCAAAGCGGTATATTGATTTTCAAATTCTGTTCCCTGATAATCATGATCCCCTCCCCTAAGGATATATCCACGGACGCCAAACCTCATCCCCATCGTCATATTTACATTCTTCAACAGCTCATCTTTTTTGGCAGAGAGCATCGGTTTGGAGAGGCTATCTTTATCAATCAATTGTGCAAATCCCGTAAAAGGGAGTATCAGAAAAAAGAATAGAAAAAAACGCTTTATCATCATTGTTTGCCATTTTGATTCCTTTAATATATAAATAATTAAGCAAAATGGAAAAAAATGAAGCTTTTTTCTAGAAATACGCTCATTGAATCATGTTATTCTTTTTAAACCAATCCACGGCATCTTTTATAGCTAAAGATATTTCGGTAGATTTTAGGTTCAAATCTGTCTTTGCCTTTCTATTATCATAATAATTTTTCACGCAAAGAATTTTCATATTTACGGTATGAGCCGCAGTTGGAATTCCTAGGCTTATTGAAATACGACCTAAACTACCTATAAGTAAAAGCAGAAATTTAGGGATTACTAAAATACGACTCTTTTGTCCTGTTGTTTTAGTTAGTTTTTTATAAAAATCCTTATAGCTCATGTTTTGATTAGCCAATAGATAACAATGACCGGGCTTCCCTTGTGTAATAGCATTACAAATAGCCTCTGCAGCATCTTTGACATGAATAAAATTTTTTCCACCGGGTGGAGCTATTATCATTTTCTTCTTATACCCTCTCAATATAATTTCCCCCGAACTAGGTTTCGCATCATAAGCCCCCAACATGAAAGTAGGATTGACAACAACAATCTCAAAACTCCAATTCTCCAGGTGTTTCAAGACATACTGCTGTGCTTCATATTTACTATATGCATAGCAAGCTTCACTAAAAGGATAGCTTATTTTCCCTTCTTCTTTTCCGGGATTCTCCTTTGTTCCAAATGCAAAAGCATTGGCAGAGCTCACAAGGATAACTCGTTTCACACCTTCTATTTCAGCTGCCTGAAGAACATGAATGGTGCCTTTTACATTTATCTTCCGATATTTTTCATAATCAAGGGAAGATTGGGAGGTATCTGCAGCTACATGAATAACAATATCACAACCCTCAACCGCGTTCTGAACAGTCTGTTCATCGGTAATATCTCCCAGACAAACTTCCAACTGATGATGCTCAAGCAACATTTTGCTTTTTGTCCTTACCATGGCTTTGACCTGCTCCCCTCGCCGAAGCAATTCCACCAGAATATTTGTACCCAACAAGCTATTCGCTCCGGTAATCAATATTTTCATATTCCTTTTGATCTGGTTTTGCGTCTTCTAATTCTCCTTTAATAATCTTCGTTAACATGGGGACTCTAAAGATCTCAGGAATCACTTTTGTCAAAAAACGGTTGAATTTATTCCCTGATCCAGGGATGATATGTGTTTTTTTCTTAAACAACCCTTCGATCGCCTTCTTAGCAGTATATTCCGGAGATAAAACACTCATTTTAGCCTTTCTTCCTTGTTTTAAAATACGTCGCATAGAATCAAAGTGTGTCGTCATGGGACCCGGATAAACCACCCCCACAAAAACATCACTTCCTTTCAATTCTTCATAAAGTCCTTTGGAGAAAAATCGGACAAAGGCCTTGGAAGCAGGATACACCGTTTTATATCCCAAGGGAGTAAAAGCAGCCATACTGGAAACATTTAAAATCCAAGAAGGTGTATGGGATTTTAATAAAGGTAACAACTCATGAGTCAATAAAGTAGTGGTTCTAATATCTAATTGTAAAATCGTATCTACCAAAGATAGACTGGCATGTTCAAATTCAGCAGTTCCTCCAATTCCTACATTATTGATTAAAATATTTAGTGGATAATTTTCCTTTACCCAGCAAACAAGACCAAGGAGTTCATTTTTATCCGTCAGATCACATTCAATATAATCAGTATCTACTTTATACTTCGCAGATAAATAGATGCAATATTCTTCCAAATTTTCTCCCGGCAGGGATGTTAATAATAAATTAATATTTTTTTCGGCCAACTCTTTTGCCAAAGCTCTTCCTAATCCCTTCCCGGCACCTGTTATCAATGCATATTCTTTCTCTGCTTTCATCTTGTTCATTTGGTTATTTAATTCTAAACATTTCCATCCCTTTTTTATCCTGAAGCGTTACAAATACAGTCTTTCCATCCGGATCCCCAAAAACAAGATTGCTGCATTTCTTGGCCTTTAGAGGGATCGATTTTATCTGTTCTCCCTGAGGAGAAAATACGGCTATAACACCTTCTCCATAGCGACACACAAAGAGATTCCCTTTAGGTCCAAAATGCATGCCATCCATATCATATTTTTTAAAGGTAGTAAATAATCTCTTACCAGAAAGTGAACCATCCTTATTCACATCAAACTTCCAGATTTTTAATTGGACACTTTCTCCTATATACAGATGTTTCTCATCCGGACTTAAAGTTATGCCATTTGTCGTCCCCATACTATCTGCTACGCGAATAGCTTGTCCTTGCCCTTTAATTAACCATATCTGTCCTGTACTATCTTCCCAATTAGGATCAGAAGCATAAATCCATCCTTTTCTATTCATAACCATATCATTGGGTTGATTAAACTGATCATTATGACAATAGACACTAATATTCTTCTTTTTGTCTATCTTAAGAATGTTATGACCAACAAAATCCGCAACATACATATTCCCCTTTTTATCAAACTTTAAGCTGTTGCCTATACTACTATCCGGCAATGTGGTATATAATTGACACTTCCCATTAGGCAGAACATATCCTATGGTACCGTCTTTTTCATAATTGACAACAAAAAGAGTGTCATTTCTAAAAGCAGGACCTTCAATATTGTGAGAAAAAAGATTGCTTTTAGTCAATTCTTTTACCTCATAGGGCGCGCTGTCCGGAAATAAATAATAGGTTGGATTTTCTTGACAAGCCACCAGAAATACGCCTAAAAAAGCAACAATACATAATTTTTTCATGTTCTTATTTTTATTCTACATTTTATTCATGTAAGATCCGCTTTAATATTCCGGGAGAACGTAACCCGGGAAATTCCGGAACATGTAATCTTAAAAAATCTAAATAGGTCAACAAGAGCTCTTCTCTGTCCTTGGATGTCATTTTAATTTCTGAAAGCCGGCTTTTCTCATAAAGATTTAATAATCGATAGGTATCCTCAGCCTTTTTCCCTTCTAAAAAAAATTGCTTCGGCAAATCTGCAACAAAGGCTCCCTCTTGCAAGTCTAGAAAGGAGGTTTTATCTTCATATCTACCTGAGATCTCAAAACCCAATAATCCTGCCACTCGAAGCGTAAAATACAAAGGAAGGTTACTTAATGCAGAAGAAGGCTGTTGATCCATCCAGGTTAAAGTATCCCGGCAAAAAAAATAAAGATCCGGATTCGCTTCCGGTTCAGTCAAACATTTATGTAACAACTCTACCATAAACAGCGCAAGGGTATTCTTGACAATATTACCATATAACCGTCTATAAATATAAGCGGGTTTGAACTCCGATATTCTTTGTAGATTTTTTTCTTCCCGATGATATACTACCAAATCAACTATATGTGCAGGCTGTAATATATTGGCTTTTCCGGATTTCTGTTTTGGACTACGAACGCCATTCACAATATAAGACTGGATACCAAATAACGTTGTGAAAATCTTCACAATGACACTGGTCTCTCTGTAACGCACAACATGCAAAACAATGCCTTCTGTTTTAAATAACATGACCTTTCAAGTTCATATACGAATGGAAGACTACTTTATTGCTCTTTTTCTATAATTGCTCCTGTCGATTTGTCTTTTAAGATCAATTTTTCTACCCCATAATGGGTTTTTTCTTTCTTAATCAGATAATATTGCTCATTATAATCTTCCAAATTCGTTTCTTTGTGTAGTCCTTCTTTTCCTCGCCATATCGGAAGTTGTATCCGCTCCCACTTTTTGCTCTTTGCTGATTGATATGCCGCATCAATAATAGCATTTATAACATATCCATCATAGAAAGTCTCCTGAGGATCTTTTCCTTTTTCCAAGGACATAAACATATCTTCAAACATGTGGTTATAACCTAAATCATTCAATTCATCTCCTGTAGGGAATAACCAACCGGAATCACTTTCTGCTTTTTCAGCCATATAATCTCCACCTTTTCCGGTGGTGAACATTTCAAAACCGGTTCGTAAGAAATTATTAATCCAAATTGTACCTTCTGTTCCCATTACTTCATCCCTGAGATCCATCCCGCCTCTAAAAGTCCAACTGGCTTCAAATTGTCCTATTGCTCCATTTTCATATTTTATCAACCCGATGGCATGATCTTCTGCTTCTATCGGTTTGACCTGTGTTTCTGCCCAGCACATAACTTCTACCGGTTTGATATCTTTCCCAATATAATGGCGTCCAATTTCTATACAATGACAACCTAAATCCAAAATGGCTCCTCCTCCTGCTTGTTCTATATTCCAAAACCATTCACTATGAGGTCCGGGATGGGTTTCTCTGGATTTTGCCCAAAGCACACGACCGACAGCACCTTTTCGAACACTTTCAACAGATTTCAACGTTTTGGGAGTGTAAACTAAGTCTTCCAAATACCCATTAAAGAGACCGGCCTCCTCTACTGCTTTCATCATACGTATGGCTTCTTCGGCGTTTCTTCCCAGTGGCTTTGTCGTCATGACAGCTTTTTGGGCTTTCACACAAGCCATCACGGCTTCTTCATGAACAAAATTAGGCAATGCAATACAAACTAAATCTACCTCTTCCTTATTCACTGCTTCCTCAAGAAGAGTCGTCTGATGCGGTACTCCATAATCAGCTGCAAATTTTTGTACACTCTTGTCTTTCCGAGAATACACACTGACAATTCGATCCTGAGACCGACCTTTCATTATCGCATCTGCATAAAACCGGGCAATAAAACCAGAGCCTAACATTGCTATTTTCAATCCCATATTATTTATCTTTATTTAAAAATTAAACTTCTTCTATTGGTTCTGTCTGCATCTGTTGCTTTTGCTTATCCAATTTTGACTCTTTAAACAAGATGAGGAACAAAATCAAAACGACAACTGCTAATCCGGCCGGCATTAACCATATTGCTTTCCAGTTATGCATTCCATTGGCCAATTCAAATTTTTCGGCAACCACTCCAGAAATCAAAGAACCGATAAGGAGTCCTATCCCATAAGTTCCTATGGTAATCAAACCCTGTGCTGCACTTTGAAACTTCTTTCCGGCATGATTGTCGGTATAGATTTGTCCTGTTACGAAGAAATAGTCATAACAGACCCCATGAATTGCTATTCCGATAAATAACAAGAACCATAAACTACTTCCCGGGCCGCCAACATATCCATAAGCAAAGGCAACATAACGAACAGCCCATGCCAACATGCCCAGAGCCAACATTTTCTTCACCCCCAATTTCTTAAAGAAAAAGGGCATCAGCAACATGAATACTACTTCAAAACCCTGACCAATAGTCATCTTTCCGGCGGCTCCATGCATTCCCACTTCACTCAAAAACGGATTGGCAAAGGCATAATAAAAGGCAGTCGGTATACAAATCGCTACAGAGGCAAGAAAAAAGACCAAATAGTTTTTATTTTTCAATAATTTAATAGCGTCAAAGCCTAGCAGTTCTCCTACAGAAGTTTTTACCCCTTTCTTTAATGGCTTTGTAGAGGGAAGCGTAAAACTATAAATACCAAAGACTGCAGAAGCAATAGCTGCCATCTTAAAGGTCAATACCAATCGATGATCATCTCCCCAGTTCAAAAACATGATAATTAAACCTGCAATAATCCAACCTATGGTTCCTAAAACACGAATAAAAGGGAATTCCTTTTCTGAGTTTTCCATCTGCCGCATGGCAATAGAATTCACCAAAGCCAAAGTCGGCATGAATAAAATCATATAAATTAAAATATACGGATAAAAACTATCAAATGATGTAGAAACAGAAGCCATCCACATTAAAATAGCACCTATCAAATGCAACACCCCCATAATATTTTGAGCAGAAAAGAACTTATCTGCAATTAATCCTACAATGAAGGGAGCTATAATCGCTCCTATTGATTGGGTTGCAAAAGCGACCCCTACCTGTACACCGGTAGCTCCAAGACCACCCTGATCTACAGGTTGAAGTAGGTAAGTACCCATCGTTACAAACCAAGCTCCCCAAACAAAAAATTCAAGGAACATCATTACAGAGAGTCTAAACTTAGTTGATCCATTCATTTTTAATCTATCTTTTTGTTAAAAATTGAAAATTGAAAATGTAATATTACTAAAATTATATTTGATTCCCATCTTTCACAAAGGAAAGTACTCACATTCACAAAATTATATACAGAAACGACACAATAGGATCCGTTGTTTTTTCTCTGGAAAATGCGTAATTTGTGATAAAATTTAAAACCTATTAAATATGCGCAAAGAATTTATCACCTTTTCCATTGTTACTTGTATTATCCTCCTGATTTTAGGTTACTTTTTCCATTGGGTTTTCTGGTTATTTATTCTGTTTGGTCCTATTATATTGCTGGGATGGTACGATATGATTCAACCGAAACATACGATAAGAAGAGTTTATCCTTTTCTAGGCAGATTCAGATATTTAATGGAAGATCTTCGCCCTAAAGTATATCAATATTTTGTAGAAAGTGATACTGATGGTAAGCCCATCAACCGTGTTGACCGGTCTATTGTATATGAAAGAGCAAAAAAAGATTTGGACACCCAACCTTTTGGAACCCAGTATGATACTTACTCAGATGGTTATGAATGGTTGGCTCATTCCATCAATCCGGTCGACTTTCACAAATTAAATAAAAGCCCTCGCGTTCAGTTTGGCGGCGAAGCTTGCAGCCAGCCCTACTCTGCTTCTATTTTAAACATTTCGGCAATGAGTTTCGGTGCCTTAGGTTCTCATGCCATTGAAGCACTCAATGCAGGAGCCAAAATTGGTCATTTTGCACATAATACAGGGGAAGGAGGAATCAGCCCTTACCACAGAAAACACGGAGGAGATATTATCTGGCAAATAGGAACCGGATATTTTGGCTGCCGCAATGAAAAAGGAGAATTCGATCCCGATTTGTTTAAAGAGAAATCTAATTGGGATCAGGTAAAAATGATTGAAATAAAATTATCTCAGGGTGCCAAACCGGGACATGGGGGAATCCTACCCGCAGCTAAAGCTACTCCGGAAATAGCCGAAACACGACATGTAAAGGCTTATGAAACCGTATTTTCTCCTACCTTCCACACCGCCTTCAGTAACCCTGCAGGGCTCTTAAAGTATGTGCAAGAGCTAAGAGATCTTTCTAATGGTAAACCAATAGGTTTCAAGCTATGCGTCGGTCGCCAATCAGAGATGTATGCTGTCTGTAAAGCAATGTTAGAAACAAACATCTATCCGGACTTCATTACAGTAGACGGAGGCGAAGGAGGAACAGGAGCAGCCCCTCCCGAATTTTCCAATACAATCGGAATGCCTTTTATAGATGGGCTCTCCTTTGTTCACAATACCTTGGTGGGATTTGGAGTGAGAGACAAAATGAAATTGATAGGTTCCGGAAAAGTGATCACAGGATTTGATATTGCCAGAGCAATGGCTTTAGGTGCCGACACTTGTAACAGCGCTCGTGCCATGATGCTCGCATTAGGATGCATTCAGGCTCTACTTTGTAACACCAATAAATGTCCTACCGGCATTACAACCCAGGACAAATCAAGAGAAAAGGGACTCGTGGTCGATGATAAGAAATTCAGAGTGGCTAACTATCATAATAATACGGTCGAAAGCTGTGTAGAACTCACTTCTGCATTAGGTTTTTCTGATCCGCATCAGATTACAAGAGATCATGTATTTAGAAGAGTCTTTGCCAATACCGTTAAAACCTTTGAAGAGATTTATCCTTCCTGGGAACCCGGTTATCTTTTACATGAAGAAAGCATTCATAATGAACAAGTAAAAAAAGATTTAGGAATTGCCAGAACTGACAGATGGTACAAATAAAGGTATTTTTTGCTATTCGTTAATTCGAAACACTCTATTTTTCCTTGTGATTGGGAAGTTCAAAGGCTCCTCAATGTTTTTCATTTTAAGAAAACAGCAAAATCTGGAACTTTAGAAGTTAAAAAGTATATCTACAACAAAAGAAAATCCCCAAAAGAAACCTCTTCAGGGGATTTTTTATGTGTTTGATTTTCAATAACGATAAAGTATCTGGAAAAAGAGGCCGGAAAGCGCCACACCTCTTTTGTATTTAGTCATCTCCCTCTTTAAATTTGTCCCGAATATAAGTCACTTCTGTTTTTCCATGCGGTGTTGGCTTTCCATCTTCTCCAACATTCACAAATATCATTTTTTCAATATTTAAAATGCGCTTGCGCGTTAATTTATTTCTGACTTCACAACGCAATGTAAGAGAAGTGTTTCCAAAATCGACCACTTCCATGCCCATTTCGATAATATCACCTTGTTTGGCAGAACTAACAAAATTGATTTCTGATACGAATTTGGTAACCACACGACTATTCCCCAATTGGATAATCGAATAAATAGCAGCCTCCTCATCAATCCAACGTAAGAGACTACCACCAAATAAGGTACCATTTGGATTTAAGTCCTCCGGAGCAATCCATTTTCTGGTATGAAAATTCATTTAAACACTTTTCTTTTTCTGTTCATCAATGACTTTCAGTAATTCATTGTAAGGCTGATTAAATTTCTCCACCCCTTCATCTTCCAATTGCTGTGTCAATTCATCGATGTCAATATCATTTTCCTTCAATGTAGTCAGTACTTTTCCCGCTTTCTCCGTATCATTTTCAAGTCGACTTTCTGCATTTCCATGATCTCTAAAAGCATCAATTGTAGCTAAAGGAAGGGTGTTAATTGTATTTTCCCCTATCAGTGCTTCTACATATTTCACATCACTGTAATCCGGGTTTTTCGTACTGGTGCTGGCCCATAAAACTCGCTGCGCATTTGCTCCTTTATTCTCTAATGCCTTAAAACGTTCGCTACCAAACACTTCTTTATAGATTTCATAGGCTTGTCTGGCAGAGGCAATCGCTACTTCTCCCTGAATATCTTCCAACCCTTTTTCTCCTAAGATAGGATCCACTAAGGAGTCGATTCTACTTAAAAAGAAACTGGCAACGGAAGCAATCTTATCAATAGGTTTTCCGGCAGCGACCCGATCTTCTAACCCGGCTAAATAAGCCTCTGTTACTTCTCGATACCTTGGCAGACCAAATAATAAAGTAACATTAATATTTATTCCCTCACTAATGCATTTTCTAATGGCCGGCAAACCTTCTGCAGTTCCCGGAATCTTAATCATCACATTGTCTCTGCCTACAGCTTCCCACAATTCCTTTGCCTGTGCAATCGTTCCGTCGGTGTCGTTAGCCAATCCAGGGCCAACCTCCAAACTCACATAGCCGTCTCCTCCTTTGGTTTCATCAAAAACAGGACGAAAAATATCGGTTGCCTGTTGAATATCTTTGACAGCTAAACTGTAAAAAATATCATCATTACTCTCTTTTTCTTTTGCAAACCTTGCGATATCTTCATCATAATCTGAACTCCCATTGATAGCTTTAGCGAAAATAGCCGGATTCGAAGTTACACCACATACCCCATCTTCATCGATAAGTTGCTGTAGCTTCCCATTATTCATAATCTCTCTATTTATGAAATCTAACCAGATGCTCTGACCCAGACTATTCACTTTCTTTACATTATTCATAGTGTGTTTTTTTATTCAATTAATTATAAAATACAAAATAATAAAATCTTTTTGATAAAACCTTACCTCTTCAAGTAACTTTTAATCAAAAGACTTCTTTTTAGATATATTGAACAGCTAAAAAGGGTAGAAAGTTTAGAAAAACTTCTTTCTACTATTTTATTGCAAGTTTTTACTCCTCATTTCTTGAGATAGTCACTTTAATTGGGTTTCTAACTCCTTGTGCAACCTGAGAGATATGCTTTTTCCATGCCTCATAATTTTTAAACTGCCCACTCCTACTCCAACTATATCCGGCCCAATAAGATAAGTTATGATCTTTGGGAACATGCACTAATACCAACTCATTATCATCATCCTTTGTAAACTTTACTATCTTGTCCGGGTTAACAATGATAGCTGCATACAACATTCCTTCAGTAAGGGGCTGTTCTGTAGTAATCCATCCTTCTTCTTTGTTGATATCTTTATGTACAAAATCCCCCGGATGATGTTCGATGAATTGTCCCTGCTTCATTGGATCAATATTTTTTCTTACTTCTTCCTTTGTCATATCTGTTTTTTGAATTCCAACGCCTGCAACAAGATCTGAATTATTTTCAGGCTGATAGGAAACCGTAAAATGATTCAGATTATGACCGGCATCCAAGGCAATATGTCTTTTCTCACTCACTTGATTTTCATCTACCTCATACTTATTATAATCGAGGGTAAAAGAAATTCGAATCGGTCCCTTCGAATAAACATTAGAGTGCACAAAATTCTCTGCAGTCCAAAGTTTATTATTTTTCCATAATCCATCGCCTCCTACTCCTCTGGTATTTCCTGAAGAATACATATCAGCTCCATCCCCGGAGTTAATATGATAATGATCCGTGAGATACCAATCATTAATTACCAGTTTATTGGTACTCTTAGGCCATAAATCTATTGTACTGCTTGTCAAAGGCTCTCCTTTCCAGTATTTCAATGCCATTCCATACGTACGCTGTGCGATGCGGTCATTTTCCCAGGCAAAATCATCAAAACGTTCTCTTACAAAACGACCATATGCCTTGTATTGATCCGGAGTATATAAATGTCTTTTCCCGATATACACTTTAAATGTCCGTGTTTGGTTCGGAGCAAAATCTGCTTGAAAAATTATACCATCCATAAAGTGATCTCCTGTGGTATCTACCGGCTGACAAATCAAATCTCTACCTGATGCATCCTTTACATGAATACTATTGAAAGCAAAATCTCCTAAGGGTTTCAACTGTTCCTTGGATAATAAAATGGTTTGACTAAGACGACCTACATCAAGACTATTTTCTGCAGTAATTGTCAAATACGAATCGGAGGCAAATAAAGAGCCCGGAAACAATAGCAGAAAAATCATGCTATACAAAAAGGAATGTTTGTTCATTGTTATTTTTTTTAAAATTTAAAATAAAGAAAAGATGACCACCCTTTCAATTTCTTTTAATAGTTAAGGATCAGCTTACTGTCGATTTTCTTGCTTATCCTTCACCATTTTTCCGGAACAAAAATAAACAAACGTTTGCGCTTTCCAAAATATACTCTTACCTTTATGCCTTTATATTTTTACCTAAAATAAAGCACTCATGCTCCAAAAAAAACTTCAATCCTTTCTCTATTTCTCTCTCCTGGGTGGTTTGTTTCTATTCCCTAGTTGTAGCAGCAATTCGCAGGGACAGCAAAGCCAAATGGATACCCTTATCCACGATCAGCTTACCCTTGCGGTAAAACAGTATAAAGATTTAATGACCCATATTCCGGAGGGAAAAATGCCACGCACCTTCGACAGTTCAAAAAATAAGCTCATCACAAGTGATAAAAAGTGGTGGACCGTTGGATTTTATCCCGGTACTTTATGGTATCTATATGAATATTCAAAAGATAGTACCCTGAAGAATGAAGCAGAAAAAGAGATGAAACTCATCGAAAGCAATAAAAATAATACAGGCACACATGATGTCGGATTCATGATGTACTGCAGCTTTGGAAACGGATATAGAATCACTAGAAACCCACACTATAAAAAGGTTTTGTTAACTTCTGCAGCCTCGCTATCTACCCGATTTAACGATACCGTAGGAGGTATCAAGTCTTGGAACTGGAAGAAGGATGAGTTTCCTGTTATTATAGATAATATGATGAACTTGGAATTACTTTGTTGGGCATCACAAAACGGAGGAAGTCCAAAATATGAAAAAGAAGCTATTTCTCATGCTAATGTTACGATGAAAAACCATTTTCGTCCTGATTACAGCTCTTGGCATGTTGTAGTTTATAATCCACATACCGGAGAAGTGGAAAGAAAGCAAACGGCACAAGGATATGCTGATTCCTCTGCCTGGGCACGTGGTCAAAGTTGGGGCTTATATGGTTACACCATGATGTTCAGAGAAACTCATGATTCTACTTATTTACAATTTGCCGAACATATTGCCCATTACATTTTAAACAATCCCACCCTACCGGATGATATGATTCCGTATTGGGATTATGATGCTCCTAAAATCCCCAATGCATATAGAGATGTATCGGCAGCCTCCGTAATGGCTTCTGCCTTTTTAGAATTAAGTCGATACGCTACTAATCCCCAAAAAGCAAAAAAATATAAAGCAGCAGGAAAAACCATTCTCATCAATTTGAGCAAACCACCCTATCGTTGTAAATTAGGGGAAGACGATGGTTTTTTATTAAAACACAGTGTAGGTTCTTTACCGGGGAATACCGAGGTAGATGTCCCTCTCACCTACGCCGATTATTATTATGTAGAAGCACTTTTAAGATATAAAAACTGGTTTTTAAACAAACAATAATCATTTATTATGAGTACAAAATATGAAGTAAGGTACAGCAGTAGTCCGAAAGAAGTAAAAGGAATGGATACTGCCGAATTAAGAGAAAATTTTTTAATCCAAAATTTATTTGAGGCAGATCAAGTAAAGTTGACTTATTCTCATTTCGATCGATTAATTGTAGGCGGCATTCATCCCATCAATCAAACTGTAGCCTTAGAAACAATTGATCCCCTCAGAGCCGATTATTTCTTAGAACGTCGGGAATTGGGAATTATCAATGTCGGTGGCACCGGGGAGGTTTCTGTCGATGGGGAGAAATATAGTTTGGACTATAAAGAAGCACTTTACGTCGGAAGAGGTAACAAAGAGGTGCAATTCAGTAGTAAAGAAAGCAACAATGCTGCTAAATTTTACATCAACTCTACCCCCGCACATGCTGCTTATCCAAACAAAAAAGTAACAAAAGAAGAAGCTGAAATTGTAGAATTAGGAGCCCTAGAGACGGCCAATCACAGAGTCATCAATAAACTTTTGGTTAACAGCGTTGTAGATACTTGTCAGTTACAAATGGGGATGACAGAATTAAAAACAGGTAGTGTTTGGAATACCATGCCGGCTCACACTCATGACAGAAGAATGGAAGCCTATTTCTATTTCGAAGTAGATGAAGGTCAAGCAGTCAGTCATTTTATGGGACAACCGGAAGAAACCCGTCATATCTGGCTACAAAATGATGAAGCCGTTATTTCCGCACCCTGGTCTATTCATGCCGGTTCCGGAACAACAAATTATACTTTTATTTGGGGCATGGGAGGAGAAAACCTGGATTATGACGACAAAGATGAACGAGCTATCACAGATTTAAAATAGTAGAAATATAAAAGAATAATAGTCTAAAAGAAAGAGTAAACAACCAATTAAAAGACTATTCGACTAATCGACTATTTGACTATTCGACTATTTGACTATTTGACTAACAAACCAACAAACTATGAACATAAAAAATGCATTTGATCTTACAGGCAAGACGGCTTTGGTAACAGGAGCCACTCATGGTCTGGGAATGGCCATGGCAAAAGCTTTAGGACAAGCCGGCGCAAAGATTGTCATCAACGGACATTCATCACAAGAAAAAGTAGATCATGCTATAGAAGAATATAAGGAAGCAGGCATCGATGCGAAGGGATATCTTTTTGACGTAACCAAAGAAGACGAAGTTCAAAAGTACGTTGAACTTATAGAAAAGGAAGTTGGAGCCATAGATATCTTGGTAAATAATGCCGGTATCATCAAGCGTATTCCAATGACGGAAATGTCAGTGGAAGAATGGGAGGAAGTTGTTAAAACCGATCTTACCTCTCCTTTTATTATGGCGAAAGCAATTGTCCCGGGCATGATCGAAAGGAAAGGAGGAAAAATCATCAATGTATGCAGCATGATGAGCGAATTAGGTAGAGAAACGGTAGCAGCATATGCAGCCGCTAAAGGGGGCCTAAAAATGCTTACACAAAGCATGGCTACAGAATGGGCAAAACATAATATCCAAGTCAATGGTATAGGTCCGGGTTATTTCGCAACCAGTCAGACGGCACCTTTACGTGTACCCGGAAATTCTTTCAATGAATTTATTATTAGCAGGACACCGGCAGGACGCTGGGGAGAACCGGATGAACTCGGAGGTCCCATTGTATTGTTGTCTTCTAAAGCAGGAGATTTTGTTAATGGTCAGGTACTTTATGTTGATGGGGGAATTTTAGCTACTCTCGGAAAAGCCCAGGGAGAATAAAATTTCAAATAATCTCTTGGAAATCCTTATTAGAATAAAGATCCGATTTTAGGATTCAATTCTAATAAGGATTTTTATTTTTACCTCCTTAAAGGAGAAACTTATCAACTATTTATATCATAAGAATTTTTCTACCTTTACTCCAAAAAACCCATGCTCAGTTTCAAAGAAATTCTGACTGTCACCTTTACCCTATTTGCTATTATAGATGTTTTAGGATCGACCCCCATATTTATTTCTTTAAAACAAAAAACAGGAGGTTTAAGTCCGGGAAAGGTATCTATTACTTCCGGAAGTATTATGATTATCTTTCTTTTATTGGGGGAAAATCTATTAGATATTTTAGGTGTGGATGTCAGTTCTTTTGCTATTGCCGGTTCTGTTGTTCTTTTTCTGATGGGCTTGGAAATGGTATTGGGTGTAGAGCTTTTCAAAAGCAATAATGATGCAGGGAAAGCCGGAAGTTATGTTCCTGTAGCTTTTCCTCTTATTGCCGGATCGGGAGCACTGACAACTATTATTTCATTAAAGGCAGATTTTGAATTTCTCAATATCCTCATTGGAATTCTTATCAATATGGTCTTTGTTTTCTTAGTCATCAAAAACCTCAATAGAATTGAAAAATTATTGGGAAAATCCGGACTCATGGTTATCCGACAGTTTTTTGGAATTATTCTTCTAGCTATTGCCATTCGGATGTTCAAGTCCAGCCTGGGAATCTAGCTCCTGTTATCTTAATTGGATTTTTGTTTTCAAACCTATTAAATAAGGAAATTCAGCCACAGGCTCATCTGCTTTATAAGAGGAAAACAATTGGTATTGAAAACTCGGACCTACTTCAAACTGAAGATGTTCACTCAATGGAATTCCCACATTTATATTGAAGATCAAATTACTATTCAGATTCCTCAAATAATTTCCTTTATCATCAGGATAATAATGTTGTAATTGATTATCATATCTTACCGTATTTGCATTCAACAAATAGGTAACCCCCGCTCCTGCCATAACAATAAAGGACAATTTATCAGGAGATCCAAAACGATATCCTACCAACAAAGGGATTTCCGCATTTAAATATTCATTTTTAAGCCCCACTTGTTTGGAGATCGGTTGCCGATTACCCTCATTGGTATTCATTACAAACTCTTCTACCCTATTATTACTATTATTATTTACTATCCCGGAAGGAGCAGTTGTAAGGAAGGCATTATCTCTTGTCTGCAAAGAAACACTCTGATTTCGAGTAATATATTTATAGCCGGTAATTTTATATTCAGTACGTTGTACCGAAAGACCTGTCTTTAGAATAACATTCTTCACTAAAGGAATTCCCAAACTCAGTCCGGCATTCCACCCCAAATCTTGTTTATGTTGTAAAGGAACTTTTTGATCGTTTCTTTCATTTCGTTCTTGGCTTCCGGTTTCTGAGGTCAAAGCATTTTGTACAAAGCTATTCATCCTGTTCCTATTCACCTGATTAGACTCTCTCAACGTTCTATAACTCATTCCGGTAGTAAAATAAGCACCAAAAGAGACTTTCTGCACCGACCTGTCCCTATTGTGAACAGCTAATAAAGGTTCCTTTCCTCTTTTCTTACCTAAAAGATATTCGACCATATCCTCCGGATATTGGAGTGAAGGAGAAAAATTCATTTCTTTATAAGTTGTTTCCATAACAAGTGGTTTGAATTCTGCTCTGGAGTCGATGACACGGAGAGGTATTTCCTTTTGCTCCTCTTCATGAGAATTCCATTTATTTTTCGAAACAATCTCTTTATTTTCTCTATACGGAGTATTTATTTGCTGTTGATTGTCGTCGGGATTAGAATGATCTTTTTTTGCTAATTCCGGATAAGTGTTTGTGTCAAGTTCATGCTTATCTGTGTTCTTATTCTGATTTTCTTTATGTTCTCCTTTCTTTTTCGATGGTATAGTTTTGCGCATACTATATCCCGGGTTTCTTTCTGAAGGAGTATTATTAGTAACCGAAGGATATAAAAGGTAGGCTCCCAACCCCATCAATAAAAGTAGCGCCGCAGCAGCCGCTGCTCCTCTCCAGAATGGGAGCACTTTCTTTTTGGAGGGTTGAATTTCTTGCTGTATTCCAGCCCACACCTTCTCTGAGGGCTGCATCTTAAATTCTTCTGCAGCCTTTTTCAGGTCTTTTTCAAAACGATCCTTATTTAAATTTTTCCCCTTCATTTTTCAGACTCCTTCGATTCTGACAAGCGAATCTGTTCAAACTTTGCTTGTATTTCTTTTAACATTTTCTTTCCTCTCGAATATTGGGATCTTGAAGTTCCTTCAGAAATATGGAGCATTTCTCCAATCTCTTTATGGGAATACCCTTCAATTGCATACAGATTAATAACCATTCGATATCCCTCCGGCAAATTTGACAGCATATTCATAATGTCCTGTTTTCTCAGTCCCATATCAGCAGTATCCAATGATTTTCGAATGACCTCATCCACATCTAACTGCTGTCGATTTCTTTTATTTTTATTTAAATAATTAATTGCTGTACGCACCATAATTCTACGCACCCAACCTTCTAAAGAACCTTCAAATTTAAATTGGCTCAGAGATGTAAAAACTTTAATAAACCCTTCTTGCAACACATCTTCAGCATCCTGCCGGTTATGTACATACCGATAACACACCCCCATCATTTTATCGCTATAACGGTCATAAAATGTTTTTTGAGCATGTTGATTTCCACGGCAACATTTTTTTACGAGCAAGGTTTCTTCCTTACTTGTCTTTCCGACCAATTTTTTTTTCTTTATAGACAAAAAAGACCTCCTAAACGTTGCTTTATCCTAAAAATGTTTCTTAAAAATCTACTCCTAATGCAAAGTACCAATGTGGTTTACCCTGGAAGAATCCACTAGACATCGGCCAGGCAGCATCTACACGAAGAAAATATCCGGCTATTTTTGTACGAGCACCAAAACCATAACCTGCGACAAATGGTCCCAGATTATTGTTGTCAATTTTAACAAAGACATTATTCAACTGATTAGCCATATAGGAATCATTTTTCAAATCAGAAAAACCTCCATGCCAGGCGGTACCCACGTCAAAAAAGGAAGTCACCTGAAAGTTACGTATCAAATTAGAGTTAATAGGCTGATCGATAAAAGTAGCGAAGACCGGCAATCTCAATTCTGTATTCAAAAGCATGACATTATTCCCATGCTTTACATTCTGATCATACCCTCTCAAATTCTCAGAAAGCGTTTGATACAGATAATGTGCATCATTATACTCTTTTGCCGTTACATTATTACTGTTATTGTATTTAGGAGATAACCAATTATCTACGCCTCCCAGATAATATGCAATCTTTCGATTTCCCCAACTAAAATCTGCAGCAAATCGCGTTGCCCAGATAAAATTTTTATAGATAGGAAGATAATAACGTGCATCTACACCGGAATTAAAGGTGAAATTTCGTTCCTTTTGATCTTCGGTTTTATTTAATTGAGGGAACATTTCAATGTAGGCTTTCCATCGCAATCCTTTCCAGATATTTGTAGCCGGATTAATGGTATTATCATAGACATATTCCAAGCGCGTTACACCATATTTTTCTTCTTGAGGTTGTTGTTTCAAAGAATGTTCATCGACAGCAAAGCCCGTAATTTTATCTGAACGATATCCTAAAGTCAAACGCAGACTTCGCACTACATCAATCGGATATTTAGCTTGAATTTGATAGAGATTTGTTCTCCGTTTCCCATTATATTGTTTTCCGGATTGATCCAAAATACCCACCCGGTTTACTTTTCTGTAATATAAAGCTTTAAAATCGACATAATGCCTAAGATTGCTATAAGAGAAATAATATTCACTACCATCGAAATTAGAGGGGACTCTAAACCCTCCGGTAAATTTAATATCTTCCATAAGATCGCTTACCCCCACTTGAATTAATCCATTAAACGGCTGCTGTAAATAAATAGGACCTCCTCTGGTAAAAGGTTGATACCGATCAATCAAAACGGAATTATCAATTTGCGCAATCAGATAATCTGTAGAAAATTTTAGATGATAAGGCAAAAGCCGGGCATGTTCCAAAATCCCATTTCTTTGTTTTTGTTGTTGTAATTCTTTCTGAAAAATTAGAGCACTGTCAGGCGCTTGGTAGCCAAATTCACTCTGAAAAAAATCATCCTTCGTCAAACTCGTATCCGGAGATATCTTTTGATAATACATAGGAGTTCCCTTTTTCTTCCTTCCGAATTGTCTTTGATATTTTCTGTAGGAGGTTGGAGGGGTTTTTATATTCTTCTTGTCCAATGCTTTTTTATCCTCCCTTAATTTATAAGAACGAACCACATTCCCTCTTTTTACGGTTTCAGATGTCATCTGCTTTTGACCGGCACTATAAGATTCTGCTATACCATCGGCATAATTGGTAATCGGGAAAGTAGAAGTAGAATCCGAGGTAGCAGCAAAAACCCGCATCGAATCCGGTTTTTGAGCGCCATAATCAGATAGGACAGAATCTAATAACTTTTTCGACGGATTCCGTAATTTGGCCTTCCCAATAAAGAATAGACTATCTAAACCGTTACTCTTCGATTGAAAAGAACCCACATAGCGATTTTTTATCCCGTTTTGATCTCCGACAAAAGTAAAATAATCGGGGGTATATTGGGTAGGCATCGTAGCGTTACCCTCTTGTAAATGTGTCAGTTGAGAAACACTCACGTCTTGAGGAGTCCCCCAATTTCCGAGGAGAAAAATATTATATCGATGATGTGGTAAAACCGTATCGGCATCCGGTGCATAAGCCGCAGGTCGGTTAGAGGAAAAAATAATCCCGTTTTTCTTGGCAAAACCTACATAGGAAGGATCCCGGTCATCATAGATATCATCTGTCAATTGTTGATACTTAGAGGTATTGATATTGTAAGTAAAGATATCTGATTGCCCGTCTTTCGTAGCGGACATGATCAAAAAATTATTTTTTACCGGCAGATATTGAAAGCTTTGTATCATCTGAAAATCTTCCGGAAGGGCAAATTTATGTTTGAGTTTGGTAATTAAATCATACGTCATCAACCTCAATTTCCCTTTCTTAGGATAAATAACAGCCACATGCGTTCCTTTCGTATCCCAAGCAATCAATGGATAATCAGGGTTGACTTGAGATTTCATTTGTCTTACACCACTTTTCAACAAAATTTTTGGTTTAAAATAACCATGATACAGCTGTACTTGATATTTTCCATCTTTAAAATTCACTAAAGCATAATTTCTACTTCTGGGCTTTGGACTGGGATGAATCCGGTAATGTTCGGATTTAAGATCCATTTTCGTAGTAGCTACCCGCCCCCGGGTCACCTGCCTTCTCCCTCGATTGTCTGTACGATAACGCTTCCGGGTATAAGTCATAAAATCTCGCATGACATCTTTATACTTTTCATGCAAGACGTGTTCAAAGGCCTTTTTCATACTACGATCTATTCGAGAGATATAGACTAAATAAGAAGGTTTTTCGCTACCAAATTGATCAGAGATATAATACCAAAAAGCATGACCTGCCAAAGTAGGATGCTCCTTGGTCAATGCTTTAAAATCGAAATAACGTCCCGTTTTAAGCAACTGCTTCAATTTATTATCTAAGTCCGTATTCCAGTGCTCTGCCAGATAGGCAACATAGCCATTGGTAAACCAATCCGGCAGATTCAAAGTCATTGAATTTCCGGCAAATTCCCCAACAGACTGGCCAAACAACAAATTATTTAAAATGACCTTAGCTATCCCCTGCCGTATCTGTGTTCTCAATTTATTATGATTTCCATCAAAATAAACAATCATTTTATTGCCTACCAGCTTGGTTACCCCCCCTGTATTTTGCCAATCTAAATCAATACCGATATTAGATTGCTTCATCTCTTGATAGCTATTATAGATAATAATGTTAATATCATCTCTCAGCGAAAAATCCATTTTATCTTCCAAATCTTTCAATTCTTTTTCAGCCGTTTGAGCAACATATTTTCCTAATTTCTCCCCTCCCTGACTAAAATAACTACAGAAATGATTGGTTTTAAAGTAATGCCAATCAAATTGTTTATACTGTAACCTGTTCTTACCAAACTTCACTGTATTGGTTTGAGCCATCCCCTGAAAGCCCACGCCTAAAAGGCTTAAAAACAGAAAAATTTTAAAAAATTTATGAAACATAAAACTATAGTAAGGTTATTCTCGTAATTTTGAATAATTAAAGGTACAAAAAACCCTATTATGATTGAAATTAAATCTTTTACATTTAATCCTTTCAATGAAAATACCTATTTATTATCTAATAAAGAAAAGGAAACTATTATTATCGATCCGGGGGCTTATTCCGAAGAAGAACAAGAATTATTAATAGATTATATCCAAAAAAAACAATTACAGCCTACCCGACTGCTGAACACGCATTGCCATCTTGACCATGTTTTCAGTAATCAGTTCATGGCAAATCAATTTGGCCTACTTCCTGAAATTCATCCGAAAGAGAAAGAACTTTTAACAAATTCTTCAGCTACAGGGTTACAATATGGCTTACCTTTTTCAGCTTCCCCCACTCCTAAAAATTTTTTATCGGAATCAGATCACATTTATTTAGGAGCGGAAAAGTTTGAAATATTGTGGACGCCGGGACATTCCCCGGGTAGCATCTGTTTTTATTGCCCCCAACAAAATTTTCTTATTGGCGGAGATGTTTTATTCAGAGAAAGTATCGGACGTACCGATCTGCCGGGAGGGGATTCGGCGACGCTTTTAACAGCAATTCGGGAAAAAATATATCCTTTACCCGATGATACCGTTATATATCCGGGACACGGCCCGAAAACAACAATTGGATATGAGAAGCAACACAATCCCTTTATTCGATAATTCATGAATGATTTCCAGCGAAAAATAGTCATTATAGGACCGGAATCTACGGGGAAAAGCACCTTAACCACTCAGCTATCTAATTATTTCAAGATGCCTTCCGTCAAAGAATTTGCAAGGGAATATATTGCTCAACTATCCGGAGAATATAAAGAAATTGATTTACTGAAAATTGCACAAGGACAGATTCGGGAAGAAGAAAAAAAAGAAAAGATTTCTTCAAAATTCCTGTTTTGTGATACTGACCTCCAAGTAATAAAAGTTTGGAGTGAACACAAATATAATCGATGTCCCCTTTGGATACTACAGGAAATTGCAAAAAGGAAATATGACTTTTATTTATTTACCGATATTGATATGCCCTGGGAAGAAGATCCACAAAGAGAATACCCCTCGCCTATCATGAGATCCTACTTTTATCATGTGTATAAAGATATCGTTATTCATTCGGAAGTCCCCTGGATAAAAGTGAATGGATCTCCACAAGAAAGATTACAAAAAGCAATAAATGCCATAGAACAACATTTCAATAAATAACCTTTCCTTACAACTTTTATAAGAAAATCGCTATCTTTAGACAATAACATACAAATAATTTCGTACTTACCATGGAAACACCGGTTCGTCTCTTTGACCTGCCCGAATATCAACTGAAACATCACCCCTCTTCTAATATGCTGTCTGCAAAAAGAGAAGATCAATGGGTTCATTATTCTACAAAATGGTTTATTGACACCGTTAAACAAGTATCGGCCTCCTTCTGTCAGGAAGGCATAGGATATAAAGAATGGACAGCAGAAAAAAGAGATAAAATAGCTGTTATCTCCGAAAACAGACCGGAATGGATGATTGTAGATCATGCCACACAAATGTGTGGAGCTATCCTTGTTCCTCTTTATCCTACCATTAATCAGGAAGAATTACTCCAAATCTTAAAGGAAGCAGAAATCAAATGGCTTTTTATTAGCAACCTCATAATTTATAAAAAAGTGAAGGATCTCTTACCTCAAGTACCTTCTCTAAAAAAAATATATAGTTTTGATTCCCTTGCTGAAGTCTCACACTGGAAAGAACTCCTTAAAAAACAACCTGAAAAAAGTTCTTTTGAAAAGGTAGCACATATCAAGTCCTCAATACAACCGGAAGACCTGGTCACTATCATTTATACCTCCGGCACTTCCGGAGATCCTAAAGGAGTCATGCTCAGCCATCGTAATATCCTCAGTAATGTCTTGGCCGGATATGAATGTTTACCTATCAAAGAAAATGGAAGAGCATTGAGCTTCCTCCCTTTAAACCATGTATATGAACGCATGATCACCTATTTATACATCTATGCAGGAGTGCCCATATACTTTGCAGAAAGTATTGGAAAAGTAGGAGAAAATTTAAAAGAAGTCAAACCCTATATTTTTGCCACAGTGCCCCGATTGCTGGAGAGCGTCTATGAAAAAATACTGGAAAAAGGAAATCAATTAACCGGTATCAAAAAACGACTCTTTTTCTGGGCAATAAAAATAGGAAAGCAATATGAGCTTCATGCTCCTCAGAGTACAAAGTATAAAATCCAATTAGCGGTTGCTAATCGACTCATCTATAGTCAATGGCGAAAAGCCTTAGGCGGAGAAGTAGAAGTCATCGTTACCGGATCAGCCGCCTGTCAGGATCGATTATTACGTCTTTTCTCCGCAGCCAATATCGTTATTTTGGAAGGGTATGGTTTAACCGAAACTTCACCGGTCGTATCCGTCAACAGAATGGAGAAAGTAAATAGAAAATTTGGAACAATTGGACTATTAATCAATAATGTAGAAGCCAGAATAGCCTCAGATGGGGAAATTCTCTGTAAAGGGCCCAACATTATGATGGGCTATTATAAACGACCAAAACTGACGGCTGACGTTATAACGGAGGGATGGTTTAAAACCGGTGACATTGGAGAATGGATAGAAGGACGGTTTCTAAAGATTACTGACCGAAAAAAAGAACTATTTAAACTCTCCGGCGGAAAATATATCGCTCCCCTTCCCATAGAAACCAAGATGGAAGAATCTCAACTTATTCGTCAGATTATGGTCGTCGGCAGCAATGAAAAGTTTGTGGCTGCACTCATTGTTCCACATTTTGAGAAAATCTTTTCTCTCCTGGATGACAATGATCAGGAAATGGACAAATTAAAACAAGACCTCTCAAAGGAGACTCCCATATTTCAACTTCTCCAAAAGGAAATCAAACACTATAATCAATATTTTAGCCCTTTAGAACAAATCAAAAAAATCCAGCTCCTCCCTCAAGAATGGACCATTGAAGAAGGAGAACTTACCCCTACACTAAAATTGAAAAGAAGGGTCATTTCGAAAAAATATAAAGATATTATTTCGAGTATTTATCGCTGAGAGAAAACATCTTATTTCAATCTCTGATTTCTCCTTTTTAAATAAATATGTATATTTATGCTAAAATTAGAGGTCTCTTGAACAATTCTACTAACGACAACGAGAAAGAATTATTGATAAAAGTAGCTCAAGGCAACGAAAGTGCTTTTACGCGGTTATTTTATGCCTATCATAATAAACTGGGGGCTTATATATACGTACTGTCCCGCAACCATACGCTGAATTATCTTCGGAAAATAGCGAGAGAAAATGTGTTCCATTACTGTATAAAAACTAAAACCCTCCATGAAAATAGAAAAAAATAACTCCATAGACAGACGCTCCTTTCTCAAAAACTCAGCCATTGCCGCTGCCGGTTTTTCTATCGTTCCCCGATCGGTTTTGGGAGGTAAAGGTTATACCGCTCCGAGTGATCAGTTGCATGTGGCTTGCGTAGGAACCGGCAATCAGGCTTATTCCGACTTGAGTAACATTGCAAGTAATCCTAAAAAGAACGTGGTCATTTCTCATCTCTGTGATGTGGATGACCGGCAATCTCTGAAAGCAAGAAAAAAGTTTCCTAAAGCAAAATATAACCACGATTGGAGAGCGTTATTTGAAAAAGAACACGAAAATTTTGATGCTGTTTTGGTGGCTATTCCCGATCATAATCATGCGATAGTAGGGTTGAATGCCATGAAACTCAATAAGCATGTGTATCTTGAAAAGCCCTTGACACATGATATTTATGAAACTCGTGTTTTGACAGAAGCGGCTAAAAAATATAAGGTCGTTACCCAGATGGGAAACCAATTGTCTTCTGCAGACGGAGTACGAAAGTTAAAAGAAATGTTTGATACCAACATCATCGGAGATATAAAAAAGGTCTATAATTGGACGAATCGTCCGGTGTGGCCTTCCGGAATCCCCTGGCCTACGGAACATCCGAAAGTGCCCAAAGAATTGGATTGGGATTTGTGGCAGGGTACTGCTCAGGAAACAGCTTATGTACCGGATCTGGTGCCTCAGAAATGGCGCGGTTGGTGGGATTATGGAACAGGTTCTCTTGGAGATATGGGTTGTCATATTATGGGTCCCTCTTTTAAAGTATTGGGATTGGGATATCCGAAAAAAATTACTTGTGATGTCGCCAGCGTTTATGCAGATTGGGGGAAAGAAGCCTATACGCCTAAAAGCATTCCGAGTGCGAATCAAATCCGATATAAATTTGATTTAAATAATGGGAAAGAAGTAGCGTTCTATTGGTATGATGGTGGGTTATTGCCGCCGCGTCCTGAAGAATTGGATCCGGATATAGATATGAGTGAAGAATTCTTTAGTGGTTATTTTGGAGCGACTATATATATAGGGGAACGGGGAACTATAGTTTGCGGAGAAGGGGGATTGAATCCCAGATTATTGCCATTATCTTTGAATGATGATATTCATATCCCCGAAAAATATCCTCGTGTAAATGGTGGAGCCACCGGACATTATTGGCAATGGGCAGATGCTGCTATCGCCGGATATGGAAATGACTATGAAGGCAATGCGGCTCTTCCAACAATTGGGGAAACAAAAGCCTTTGTTGATTCTCCTATTGTTGGCTATGCAGGACTTCTTACCGAATCTGTTTTGATGGGTAATCTGGTCATGCGCAGTACCAGTTATCGTAAGAAAACGAAAACAGGATATGAATATCCGGGTCGCCATAGAGAATTTACCTGGGACGGACCAAATATGAAAATGACCAACTTCGAGCCGGCCAATCAATTTGTAAAAAGGGAATACCGAAAAGGCTGGGGAGAGTTGAAGATATAGTGAAATGGTTGAATTACTGGATGGTTAAATGGTTAGATTGTTGAAAGACATAGCCATAAAACAATACAACCATATAGCCATATGACCATACAACCATGAAAACAAAATGAAATATCCGAGAGAAGTGGTTACAAAATATTTAGTAACTTTGAGAAAAAGAAGTCATGTCTGTAATATTAAAGATAGAAGGCAAAAGTAGAGCAGCTCGTTCTTTCGTTGCCTTTGCCAAAACACTTTCTTTTGTCAAGGTAGAAGAAAAGGATGATAATTATAATCCTGAATTCGTTAAGAAGATAAAACAGGCGGAAAAAGAAGAGGGAAGGAAAATGACAAGTGCAGAAGAATTATGGGAAAGTATATAGTCATTATTAAACCTACTGCTGAAAAGGATTTAAAAAAACATAAAAAATCTGGTAATAAAAGTGTCAAAAGAAAGATAATAAAAATCCTTAAAGAGCTGGAGACCCAGCCTTATGAAGGTATAGGAAATCCTGAACGATTAAGATTTTGATTGCAGGGCTATTGGTCAAGAAGAATCAATAAGAAAGACCGATTGGTATATAGGGTTGAAGAAAAAACAGTTACAGTATATGTAGTTTCGGCTGCCGGACATTATTCAGATACGTGAATAGAACTTACTTTTCATCAAGTTTTCAATTATGAAATTATGAAACCTACCTATGCCAGGCGATTACAACATATAAGGTTTCGTGAAGTGTAGTTTCAGACAAACCATTAAACAATACAAACCATGCAAACAAAATCAAATAGCTACGGTATCATTTTTAGTTTAGCCCTTTTATTATTCACTTTTCAAATGTCGAATGGGCAACAAATCACTCCGGCGGATGCCGATGTTTATGCTGCTCATGTACCAGGGCAGGAGGCCATTGGAAGATGGGATATTACTTTGAATTATAAAGGAACAGAAAGACCCTCCTGGTTGGAGATTTTCAAATCCGGTGGAAAGTCTTTGTTAGGGAAATTTGTCGGAATGGGAGGAAGTGAGCGACCTATTTCAGAAGTCGTATACAATGAAAACACCAAAAAATATTCTTTTTCAATCCCTGCTCAATGGGGAAATAATCAAACAACCGCTACTTTTTCATTAGTGAATGGCAAATTAAAAGGTCATTTTAAAATAGGCAGTAGCTCAGAAGAATATTCCTGGACAGGAAAGAGAGCACCAAAGTTAAACGAAAAGGTAGGGAAACAAATCAAATGGGGACAACCTATTGATTTATTACAAAATGGACTTTCAGACTGGACCTATACAAGAGGATGGCATGTGAAAAATGGCGTTTTGGCTATTAAAGCAAAAGGAACCGAAGAAGATAGAAACCAGGGAGGAAATCAAAATATTCGTACCAAAGAAAAATTTAAGGACTTTAAACTGCATGTAGAATTTCGATATGGCAAAGGCGCAAATAGTGGAATCTATTTAAGGGGAAGATATGAAGTTCAGGTATTGGATAGTTATGGGATGGAGGCTGAAAGCCATATTTTGGGCGGAGTGTATGGTTTTCTTTCTCCTGTTAAGAATTATGCTAAAAAACCCGAAGAATGGCAGTCTTTAGATATCACTTTAATTGGAAGGTATGTCACCATTGTATTGAATGGTCAAACGATTATTTGTAATCGACCCATCCCGGGAATTACAGGAGGAGCTCTGGATGCCCATGAAGGGGAGCCGGGACCTATTATGATACAAGGTGATCATTATGGACTATTAGAATATCGAAATATGAGTATTACCCCTCTATTAGAAGAAAATTCCTAATTGTACTAACGGCTTCATCTTCTGCATAATCATTATTCTCATCAGATCCTTATCCCCGGTTTGTTCTCATCCTCTTGGATCAGCTTGCAATGGCATACGTGCACATTTTTCCACCTCCACAGTTGGGCAACCAAAATCCAATACTACTTTTCCTTGTATCAAATAAAGACCATTCCCTCTAAGCGGATACTGTCTCAATTGGCGAGGAAAATGTACCGTATCTATAAAGTCCCCTTTGGCATCCAGAAAAGTACCAAACTTCATACATCTTTTGTTTTTGGTAGTCACCTGCTTACTGCATACAAAATCCCCCACCATACGCACACTTTGTCCCCCTTTCTCAGAAAGTTCTGCAGCATAGGCAGATCCGCGGTAATCACTTTTAGCCAAATCAAACATAGAAACCGAAACCGGAAATCCCATCAGTTCTATTTCATCATAAATATCTTCCAATAGCGAAGATTCCAATTTAGGAAGTACGGGTTTGGAATGCATCCGCTCAAACAATAGACTCTGATGCTGTTTTTTGGTCTTGGAGAGCAGCAAATGAGCTTCCCACAGCAATTCTTTTTTCCCCACTCCCGTAAAACGGAAAGCTCCACATCGAATGAGCACCACCATCTGCTCCAATCCTGCAGCTGTTCGAAGGATAAAATTTTCTAAGTCGGTATAGTTCCCATTTTGTTCTCTCTCTTCAGAAATAAATCGTGCCAGATTACCATCTAAATGCAATAAGCAATCAAACCCCAAATAAATAGTATTCCCCTCAATAACGGTATGATACCGGCTTTTATTGACGGAGGGAAGGCAAATGCATCCTCCCGCCTTTCTGGCTTCATTTATATACACTTTTCTCTGGTAAAAACCACCATAATTATTAAGTACCGCCACCATAAATTCCAACGGATAATAGGTCTTCAAGTATAGACTTTGATAACTCTCCACAGCGAAAGAAGCAGAATGCGCCTTGTTGAAGGAATAACCGGCAAAGCTTTCCATCTGTCGCCATATCTCCCGAGACTTCTCTTCCGGGTATCCTTGTTTGGTGCAATGGGTAAAGAATTTCTCTTTAATAGCCGGAAGCTGTTTTTTATACTTATATTTTCCACTCATCATCCGTCGTAACACATCCGCATCCGCTAGATCCAAACCACCATAATGATGACCTATTTTCATAACATCCTCCTGATACACCATCACCCCATAGGTTTCTTTCAGTTGTTCTTCAAATACCGGATGTAGATATTGCACTTTATCGGGATGTTGATGTCTTTCTATATAGGTTTTCATCATGCCGGAAGAAGCCACTCCCGGACGAATGATCGAGCTGGCAGCTACCAAAGTCAAATAGTTATCACATCTCAATTTAGTCAAAAGCTGTCGCATGGCAGGGCTTTCGATATAGAAACAACCAACAGTATGTGCCAATCGGAGCTCTGCTGCAATTTTTTTGTCTTTAAAAAAGCGATGCGGGTGATCTGTATGAACCTCTTCTCCCCTATTTTCTTTTATTATTTTCTTACAGTCTTTGATATGACCAATTCCCCTTTGAGAAAGAATATCAAATTTTTCAAAACCTATATTTTCCGCAGCGTACATATCAAACTGAACAGTAGGTAGTCCCTTCGGCGGGTAATCTAAAGCACTGTAATGGGTAATAGGGTATTCAGAAATCAACACCCCGGAAGCATGTATGGTACGCTGATTGGGGAAATCTTTGGATATCCGATGCGATACGGATAAAATCATCTCTGTCACCTCGTTCTTATTCAGCGCATGCCCCGGATTCCGAATAAGCTGATCAATCTCTCCTTTGGGCAAACCATATATTTTTCCCAGCTCCCGTACGATAGAACGAGAACGAAAGGTACTCATGGCCCCCATCAGAGCAGTGTATCCTCGCTGGTATCGTTTAAAAATATAATCATACATCTCATCTCGTTCTGCCCAACTGAAATCTATATCAAAATCAGGAGGGGTCTTTCTCTTAGGATTTAAAAAGCGTTCAAAATACAGATTTAATGCAATCGGATCCACATCCGTTATCCCCAGACAATAAGCCACTACCGAATTCGCTCCACTGCCCCTGCCAACATAATGAAAGGCTCGTGAACGTGCATAACGACAGATGTCATCTGTAATCAAAAAATAAGCGGAAAAGTGCAGTCGATTGATAATTTCCAATTCCTTTAACACCCGCTGACGAGCTATCTTATGCTGACGACCATATCTTCTCTCCAAACCCTCCATGGTATATTTGTACAACAGTTCTTTGTCATCATAAACATTGCCTGTGAAGGTTCTTTTATTTCTAACACTCTTAAAGTCAAAGTCAAAACTGCATTGATTAAGCAGGTATTGAGTATTGGCAATAATCATAGGAAAAGATTCAAACTGTTGAAGCAACCGCGCCTTGGGAATCATCACCTCATCAATTTCTGCCTTATGCTGTGATTCTAATTGCGAAATAAGAATATTGTGATCTATAGCCCTCAACTGGCAATGGAGTTCATAGTCCCTTCTGCCAAAGGCAACAGGAGACCATACGACATATTTAGCTAACTGATTCTTAGATGCAAAAGCAATCTTATTGAGTTGACAGGCTCTGACTCCAATGAATTCATTTTCTCGCAAGCTTGACAATTCCTTTTTTCCAAAAGGATAGACTATAAAGACATGATGAAAAGCCGGTGCAGTTTCCGGCAGAGGCTTTTTTTTTCGATTTGCCTTCGTCATCAACTCATTTAATTCCCTAAACCCCTCCGTATTTTGGGCAATCCCAATATACAATAGATCATCTCCATTTCTATATTCCATTCCTACCAATCCTTTCAGCCCTTTCTGTTTACAAATTCTGATAAAATCCAAAGCAGCCGAACTATTATTGATGTCCGTCAATACGGCTGTATCATAACCTCCGACCAACATGTTAGTCGTAAGCTGATCCATGCTCAGCGTACCATAACGAAGACTATACCGACTATGTAAATTGATTAACATAAACCTTCATTATTCAAACTCAAAGACAAACCCCTTTCATCACCTTTTTTACGCCAAAACGTTTTCTTATATCATCCATCGCTTCTATAAGGTTTAAATCCGCAGCAACATCATGAAATAAATCCATCTGATAGCTACCCACTACCAACTCACTCATTTTCACTCCTATTAACCGGATTAACATCCTTCGGGTATACAGCTTATGGAACAACTCCATCCCCTTTTCAAATAACGGCTGCTCCAAATTGGTGTAAGTAATCTTCGCCTGTTTGCTAAAAGTTTCAAAATTGGAATACCTTATCTTGACAGTGACACAACCCGCAATCTTGTTATTTTTACGTAAATCAAAAGCCAATTCATCCACCATTCTTGCCAACACCTTCTTCAATAAGACTAAATCAATAGTATCTTTTTCAAAAGTATGTTCTTTTCCAATCGATTTTTGTTCTACAAAAGGCAATACCGGACGATTATCAATTCCTTGAGCCTTTTTCCATAGAGACAAACCATTCTTCCCCATAATTTGTCGCATCATATTCGGCGCAATCTCTTGTAATGTTTTGATTCGATGCACTCCCATATTCCTAAGCTTTCTGTAATTTTTAGGTCCGACCATTGGGATTTTTCGTATAGAAAGCGGCGCCAGAAAGCTCTTCTCCATACCATTACCAACATGCTTCTCTCCACTGGGTTTCGCTTCTCCGGTCGCTATTTTGGAAACTGTCTTATTGGTCGACAATCCAAAAGAGATAGGAAGTCCTGTTTCCTGTATAATGCGCTTTCTTAACTCATGAGACCACTTCCAACAACCAAAGAATTTATCCATCCCACTGATGTCCAGATAATGTTCATCAATACTGGCTTTTTCTACTATCGGCGCCTGCTCTGCAATAATATCCGTCACCATACGAGAATAATAACTATACCGGTCATGGTCGCCACGAATAACGACAGCCTCAGGACAAAGTCGTCTGGCCATACGCATAGGCATAGCACTATGAATTCCAAACTGTCGAGCTTCATAGCTACAAGAAGCCACCACTGCCCTACTACTAAAACCTCCAATTAAAATAGGCTTCCCTTGCAAATTACTATTACGCAGCCGCTCCACAGAGACAAAAAACGTATCCAAATCCAAGTGTACAATATGTTGTTTACTTTCAACCATCAATTCAATCCAAATTATTCACCAAAATTTATAATATCTTATCGCCAATTATTTAACTCCAGCCTTCAATGAATCTGACAAGTTAACCCGCAACATTCACCATTTTTTAAGAACAATCCTACAAGTTGTTTAAAATCAATAATTTGTTAAACTTCTCCATGTTTTGACCGTTCCTCAAATTTGAGGAACGGTTTGAAATTATCTTTTTTCATTTATGTTTTGGTAAGCTCAACAGCCACCGCGTTACAAAAAGCTAATTCCATGAATAATGCGGGTTAAAACAATAAAAAAACAAACTTACTAAATTATTTAGTAAAAATACTAATTTATTTAGTCTCAAAACAATTTCATCTTCTATCGTTCTCCGATTGCGCGATAATATTTGCAACATTTCTCTATGTAATGAGATTTTATTTTAAAAATTTCGAATAAACAATTCAAATAAACCATGTAAAATGGCTAAGGTTAATCCTGTCTAAAACTATTCAGGACAATATTGATTGTCATTCACAATTCAACATATCCTCCATCAACAGGGATATCAGTACCCGTTATAAAACTGCTATCAGATGAGGAGAGAAAAAGAATGGCATTGGCAACTTCTTCAGGTTTGCCAAGGCGTCCCAACGGTGTAATATTTGCAAAATATGACTTTAATTCGTCTGCTTCTTCTTTTGTAGGAAATTGGCCATCCAACATAGTCGTATCTATAATACCCGGACTGACTGAATTAGCACGAATATTACGCTCCTTCAAGTCCGCTGCCCAACTTTTAACGTACGATTTTACCGTTGCTTTGCTTGCTCCATAGGTTACATTATTTGGAAACCCCTTTGCCGATACCACGGAAGAGATAACCACAATGGCACCATGATCATTCAAAAGAGGAAATGCTTTTTGAACGGTAAAAAACGTTCCCCGGGCATTCACGTTGAAAGTTTTATTAAAATGTTCTGATGAAACATTGGCTGTATCTATCATTGCTACAAAACCTGCATTTGCGACAACAATATCGATGGAGCCTTTCTCTTCTTTTATGGTTTTGTAAAGTTTTTCCAAATCATCAAGATTGGAAACATCGCCTTGCACGGTTGTAACATGAGAGCCAATTTCAGCTTTGGCTTTATCCAGCTTTGCTTGGCTTCTTCCCGTGATAAACACATCAGCTCCTTCTTGTACAAATTTTTGAGCAGTAGCTAAACCGATACCATTACTTCCGCCCGTAATAACGGCTACTTTGTCTTTTAACTTTTTCATAATTAATCTACTTTTGATAGTTATGTTTTTATTGAAAGACAAAATTAACACACACAAATACAGCTAAAAATCAAGTAGATTAAAAAATAAGGTGAAAGTAGATTAACCTTTTGATTTCTTATTGCGAATTTTAGAAAGAAACTGGGTGGTCATGCCCAAATATGAAGCGATCACGTATTGCGGAAAGCGGTTGATCATCTGTGGATATTTTTCCCTAAATAAATCGTAGCGTTCTTCAGCCGAATCTGTAATGGACGAAATAAATCTTCTCTGTAAAAATGCGGCCCCTTTTTCAGCCATAATTCTAAAAAAAGTTTCAAATTTAGGGTTCATCGATTTTAAGCGTTGCTCTTGGTCATAACTTATTTGAAGAACCTCGCAATCTTCCATAGCCATTACAAACAAACTGGCAGGTTGTTGATATATATAACTGTTATAATCTGAAATCCACCACTCATCTATGGCTAATTGAACCGTGTGTTCACTCCCGTCTTTATGGATTACATAAGCTCGAACAGCTCCTTCAAGAATAAAATATTTGTGTTTGTTGATAAAATTCGGCTGAACCAGAAATTGTCTTTTTTTAAACCGCACGCGTTTAAATGCGTTCTTAAATAGTTCTGATTCTTCCTCATTCAGCTCTACAATCCTGTTTATATAATTAGTTATTATATTTTGACTTGTCATAGACTTAAAAACTTGGCCGTGTATTAGTTACTGTAAATTGCCGATTGGCAGATTGTCTTCCGAATCCAAAAACCGTGCGAGGATTCCATTTTAATGGACAAACGAGTTTCTATTTAGTTCCCTTCTAAATCTCTGAAAAATTCTTGCAAAGAGTTTGGCTTACGGTCTAAAATGGTTTCCAACACCAGTGCATTCCCTCCGTGAAGACCGTATTGATCATAATGGTTAAACATAGCTTTTAGTCCCTCTTTTGCGAAACCATCCGTCAAACCGATATTTGTAGAAAAATCCTCAAAACTTATTTCTCTGGCCTCGATTTCAGTATTTAAAATCTTACTCATCATATTTGCTACTTGTACCCGACTATAGGTTCCCTCTGAACTGAGTTCAAAAGTTCCGTTATTTAGCCTTTCCTCGGTAAAGGCAATCGCTATGACTTCTGCCACATCCCGGTAGTCAACATAACTCATTTGAGAAAATTTTGAAAAGGGCATGGTGAGTTTTTTGGTTTTCTTAATAACCGGCCACATATGGCCTATATTTTGCATAAACATCGCCGGCTGGAGGATAATAAAATCCATATCCGATTCGTAGAGGGCCTCTTCTACGGGACGCTTTGCCGTATGATTGCTCAAGGAAAGTGACGGGTGATACACACCGGAAAACACAAACTTGTCAACATTGGCTTTGTTTGCCGCTTGAACCATATTGAGCCCCAGTTGCTCCTCATTTTCTGTAAATACAGGATTTAGATGAAAAACGCCATCTACATTTTGTACTGCCTTTTGTAAGCTTTCTGTATCATTTAAATTCCCCATTACCGCTTCATCTGCTCCGTTTGCTATGGCCTCCTTCGTCTTTCCTTCTTGCCTGACTAATGCTTTTATGTGTATTCCCTTTTTCTTGAGTGCGGGAATGATAAGTTTTGCATACGTTCCGGTTGAACCGATCATCAGTATTTTCATAATTCTTCAATTTATGTTTGAGTCTATTTGAAAATTTATCGCCTATATTACCTCTGATTACCGCTATACATCCCGTTTTTAAAGAACTCGGCTTTTTCTTCGGTGGCAAATAAAACCACATCGCTCTCTTTTATCGCTTTAAACTGAGGCGACTCCTCTTTGACCAACAGGCTTTCGCCGGAATCCAAAAGAATTTTGTCATTCACTTCTACCTCCCCTTCAAACACATAAAACAGAAAGGTCAAGGATTTGTCATCGAGTGCTTTTTGCGGTAACCCTTTTATGGTTTCTCTTTGCATGCGCATATCATAAACCGCTGTGCTACTGCGGAATTTCAAAGGGAAATCTTGAGTTTTCCCGGCCACTTTTCGCCAGTGACCTAAACTGTAGATTTCGGTAAAATCATGAAATTGTACTTTCGGAGCCATATCACCTTTTTCGGGACGAATAAAGATTTGTAAGGCGGTATGGGCTTCACTGTCTTCTAAAACCTGTTCTTCATGTTGAAATTCGCTACCTGCATTCATCAACATCAGGCGTTGTGAAGAAATAATTTCGGTATTCCCGCCCGAATCCGTATGTTTTACCCGACCGGTTCTGATATAAGTCAAAATCTCATCATTCCGGTGCGGGTGCATCGGAATTAAAGTCCCGGGGGTAACACGAGCTTGATCGATTCGTCCGATTCCGGCCCAACCCGAGTCCGATGGGTTGGAAAGCGCAGCTCCCGGATATAATATTTCAATTCCGAACCCACCTCTTTGTTTACCTATTTTTACTGAGGCATCCATTTTTTTCATCATCATTATCAAATTTTAAATTAAAGTTTCTACCCGAAACTTTGAAATATTATTCCTTAAGTTCCTTTTATATGGTAATTTTATGCCACCACTGCATCAAGCGCTGCATAATCGGTATAACCTTTTGAGCCCGGTGTATACAGCGTACTGTAATCCACCGGATTCAATGCTGCTTTTCCCTTGATTCGTTCCACAAAATCCGGGTTAGCTAAAAATAAACGACCAAACCCGACCAGGTCTGCAAAATCATCGTGTAAGGCTTCTTCTCCTTTTTCCGGGCTAAGTCCGTTCGCTAAAATGATAGTTCCCGAAAAATTCTGACGAATCCCCCGGAAAGTCTTTTGTGGAATTTCGGCATTTACAGCGATATGGATATAAGCGATATCTAAATTATCCAACTCAAAAGCCAGTTGATTATAGGTTTGATTTGTCGCTTCAGAATCGTATTCGGGCAAATCCAAAAGAGTGGAATAAGGCGATAAACGGATGCCTACTTTCTCTTTTCCTATAGCCATCGCAACAGCCTGTACCACGTTCAAAGTTAAGCGGATGCGGTTGGTCACGCTACCCCCGTATTCATCCGTCCGAGTATTAACCTTGGGGTTGAGAAATTGCTCCAATAAATAACCGTTGGCACCGTGTATTTCGACACCATCAAATCCGGCTTCAACCGCATTTTGAGCAGCCGTTACAAAACCTTCGATAACCCGGTCAATTCCTTCCTGCGACAATGGCTGCGGTTCAGAATGATCTTGGGGTCCTTTGGTATCCGTAAAGATTTGTCCGGCAGCTTTCTGTCCCGTTGGTCCAACGAGGGTAATCCCTTTGGGAAGGTTATCGGTATGCCCGATTCGACCGGTATGCATCAACTGCAAAAAGGTCTTACTATCGTCTTGGTGAATGCGTGTCGTAACTTTTTTCCAGCCTTCGATCTGTTCTTGATTAAAAATCCCCGGGATTCTGGGATAGCCCAAAGCTTCAGGGACGGGTGCGGTTCCTTCAGTGATAATGAATCCGGCTCCGGTGCGCTGCCCATAATATTCGGCCATCAGGTCGTTAGGGATGTTGTCGATAGCACGACTTCGAGTCATCGGCGACATGACCAGATGATTTTTCAAATTCAATTTTCCATTTTGATAACTACTCAATAACTTGTCCATAATGCTATAGTTTTATTTGATTTACAGCAAAGGTCTGTGGATAAATTGAATTATTTTACTCCTAAGGGACTATAAAATAGTCCTATCGGTCAGAAATATATTTTTTAGGGGATACACCATAATATTTTTTGAATATGCGGCTAAAATGACTCAGATTGACATACCCGATTTGATACCCGACTTCACTGACCGAAATGGAAGCGTGTTTTAATAAGTAAGCAGCCTGTTCCATCCTTGCATTAAGATAATAGTCGTATATGCTGCGACCGTAAACTTGTTTGAAAAGCCGTTTCATTTTCGTTTTGCTCAACCCGACTCGTTGTGTGAGTGCATCTAAATGCGGCGGGGTGCTTATATCTTCTAAAAGAAGCTGACGCAACTGTTCCAGTTTGATCACATCATCTCTGTTGATATCATATTGACCGGCGTTTTGGCGACTGACCAACTTACTGAAAAGGAGGTAGATCAACTCCAAAGCTTTTATTCTATAAAATAGAGGTTGCAAGTTTTCTGTTCGTTTCTCATTATAAAGATTGTCGAGTATCCTTTGAATATCTGCCGTCAGCGGTTCGTGAAAAAAGAAAGGTTTTTCATCTTTAAGAATCGTTTGTATTTGTGCATTGGGTTCCTGCAATTGCAAGAAATTAGTAAGCAATTCAGCAGGAATGCCCACCACCACAAATTTTATTTCTTTCCCTGCCTTAAATAGGGTTTCGGTTCCGAGTGCGCTGGAGGCAATCTGTATGGTAGATTGGTGCTCCTTCATAAATTTGAGGAGTTGTTTTTTGTCCTGAAGTTGCGGAGTAGGGATTTCTTGGGTATTGAAAACGATAGAGATGAAATGATTGGCATCTTTGGTTGATAACCGCTTTAAGAAGAAATTTTCTTTCAATCGATAATGATGAACCACTATTTTTAAATTATCATCTGTAATGATTTTCTTGATAAATCCGTGACCAAGTTGGTCGGGAATATGGACTTGGTTGTTGTCAATCTCCAACTTGAATTTCTGAGCAAATTTTTCTATAAAGTTAAAATCGGAATGGACGGTAAATTCAAATTTCATAGCACTCAGGGTCATCTTTTATCTTAGATTCTATTGACGAAGATACTAGTTTTTAATTTGGGGGGAGATTTCCTTACTGACCCCCAATCAGAATAAATCGATATCCCTGGGGAAATGCATGGTTTTAGGTTCTATACAAAAGGCCTTTGATTATGTGATATCGCCTCAGACAGAACTCTTTATTGTTAATTTTATCGCAGATGGATTTTATCGTTTTTTCTCTAAAGCAATCTTAAATAATAGGGAAATTGTTGACCCCGATATTTTGACAGGCGAGCATTGATTTACTCAATTATGGGAGGAATTGCAAACCATTCCTTCTTTCGAAAAACGCATTGATTATATCTTCGATTTTTGTCGTCCTTATCTTGAATATGAGGATCCAACGATAAAAGAAGTGCTTAATCAGTCTACGGATTCCCCCACTGATCCGATAAAAAATGTGGCCGATAGAACCGTTCAGAGCCGGCGAAACATCCAACTTAAATACAAATCAAGGTTAGGCTATACAGCCAAATCTTATAAACGTTATCAACGTTTTTTTAAAATGATTTCTGCGCTACAGAAAGCACTTAAGCAAGGCCAAACTATTGATTGGTTTGATTTTATTGAAGATTATGATCAATCTGATCAATCTCATCTTATCCGGGATTTCAATTATTTTCTAAATCTTCGCCCGACCCAATACCTTTCGCTTTACTAGGTACTATCTACTATTTTTTCAAAAAGCTAACTGCCGATATCTTCTCCATAGACCGACTTAACCCGCTTTGTTCACCACATTTTAAGAATAGTCCTTTAAATTATTTATAATTAATCAGTTAATGAAAGTGTTCATGTTTTAAGTATTCCCAAAATCTAAGGAATAGTTTGGAATTATCTTTTGCATCTATGTTTCGACAAGTTCAACAGCCGCTGGGTTGCAAACTTCTTGCTGTAGGCGGCTACAGCGGCGAAGCTCGTCGCATTTCGATTGTACTCAAGGTACCAGCTTGTAGCTACGAAAAGCTAATCCCATGAATAAAGCGGGTTAAGGAAAACCAAGTACTCCAAAACACACCTGCCAGTTGTCTTTTTATAAGCAACTCTTCAGAATTTATAGAATACTTATTTATTATAAGTAATTTTCCAATACAAAAAGGGCAATAGTAAATGACTGTTCTTGTCTTTATTTGGCACAAAATACCAAAAAGTGTATTTTGGAAATTATGAGACAAAATAAAAAAAAATTATTTTTTTTAATAACAATACTATTGTCATTATTATTGGCAGGTTGTAAAACTTCATCAAAGGTTCCCGAAACACCAACGGGTATTGATAAATTCATTATTGCTCCCCGGAAAACAAACCCAATCCTAACCGACCATTTGTCTAATTATTACGTTTTCCAACCTACTCAAACAAATGCAAAGGAAAAACTGTTTATATTTTTACCGGGCTCACTGGTAAGTCCAAAGATCTATCAGGAGCTCTTACTGACCGGTGCCGAAAATGGGTATTACAGTATTGGATTCAGCTATCAAAATGGTCGTCTTTTGACAAGCCGCTGTCGTGGAAAAGATTCCGGATGTCGCGGAAGGGTCGCTCAGGAATTACTTCAAGGAAAAGATGTTTCAAACGCAATACAAGTTGATTCCTCTTCCAGTATTGAGCGACGATTGATTGCACTGATCAAGTACCTGCAGAAACAACATCCGCAAAACGGATGGAGTCAATTCATAAAAAACGGAAAGATTCAATGGAATAAAATAACCATAGCCGGGCATTCCCAGGGAAGCAATATAGCAGCATATATTGGATGGCATCGGTCTGTAGTTCGTGTGGGCATGTTCAGCGGTCCATATGGATTAACTCATAATGATGACTCTGATGCACCATGGCTTAAGGATAACCGCCTGACTTCTGCTTCTAAATTTTATGGCTTTGCCAATTTAAACGATCATATCTCAAATTTTGAAAATGTCGAATCCGGATGGAAATCACTGGGATTAAAGGATTCAGTGATTTCAGTAGATGATGCCGACCCCTCTTGGAAAAACTCTCATCAATTGTCAACGGAAGTGGGAGGAACCTCTACTTTTAATGGTGGACACGGATCCACCTGCGTAGATACGCAAACGCCACACGATGAGGAAGGTAATCCTATTTTCAAAAAAATATGGCGTTATATGCTTTTCCCCTAAAAAAGAGACCTCAAATGATTTTAATAAAATGAGAAGTAAAGACATTAGATGCATAGAGGCTGCTTAATAACACGTTTTGCTTGAGAACAAAGGGAATTCCAATCATTGTATTTTTTGAAAAGGCCTTCAATAGCTGTTCATTGGAAGAACCTTTTCGAATGCATTCGGAAATAGCCAAAACGTTCTCATAGTTTTTGTCCTTTTATCAACAAAACAGATTGGATGGATTG
>CAZYHV010000033.1:0-36750 GCA_964647485.1 uncultured Chitinophagaceae bacterium
ATTTTAAACGATTTTTAGAGTTGTTTCAAAAAAATGGTGAATATTGCGGGTTAAGGGTTCTGCCTCGGATAAATTCCGGGGCAGTTTTTTTGTTGGATAGTCAATTAGTCAATTAGTCGATTAGTCCGATTAGTCCGATTAGTCCGATTAGTCGATTAGTCCAATAGTCGGATAGTCCAATAGTTATTTAGTCGACTTATCTTTTTTTTGGGGGGGGGGACAAATAGCAACCGGATTTTAAATCCTAATTTATAGGCTCTTAAGATTTTTACATTTGGGTTAGTTTTCTTTTCTCTATTTGAAATTCCAATGTAACCTCCATGCACTCTTCGTGTCTTCATAGCGTTCATTGTGGTTAGTAATATGGTGTCTTTTAACCGCAGTGCTCGCAGAGTAGGCGCAATGTTCCCTGAGCTTTCCGCTTTCCGCATTAAACTCTAAGCTTCACCTGAGATTGCTTCGGAAAGCAACCCCGTGATTCCCGTTTTGTTGTTTTTTTGCAATGCCAGGATATTACCGATTACCAATCACTTCATGGTTGAATAGGATAATGAGTTGAATAGGTTATGGAGTTGATTGAGGGATTAGTTGGCCAAGTTGCTTTTAGCGTTGTACTTTCAGCGTTACACTCTACAGAGGCTGTATTATTTCTTAAAGAATAATCCCAATCCCTGGCGTTTTAAAGAGATACTCTGCATATATTTTCGGTCTTCTGTTCGTTTTTTATTGTAGGCAGAGAAAATATTTTTATAATTTAAAGTGCCAACGATCTTCTTGTTGTCTTCGCGACTGAGAATAGGTATTTCTTCTAAGTCGTTTTTACTCATTATTTCCAATGCCGTTTGTAAAGTGTTATCCGGATAGGCAAAGGTGGTTGATTTGTAATCAGGTAAGAGACTCCCAACGGAGGCGGTCGCCGGCTCGTTTGTATTATGAAGCACTGTATTACTCAACGAGCCCTGAAAAACTTGATTTTTATCTATCAAAATTAAGGATTGACTTGCCTCTATATTATCTGCAATCAGTGCCTTACATGCTTTTATCGATTTTTCTGATGGTATTAAATGGAGATGGGTGTTCATTGTTTCTTTGACGAAAATTTCTCCAAGGGTATTTGCTTCAAACGTACCGGGAACAGGGATTCCCCGACGCTCAATTTCCAGCGTCATGATACTACTCCCTTTCAAGATAAAATAGGAGATAAAGTAAGCCACAGAAGCAGCACCGACTACTGGCAGCAGATCGTGAAACTGGCCGGTCGTCTCTAATACGAAGATGATAGAGGTTAAAATAGCCCCGGAGGAACCGGCAAAAAGGGCAGCCATCCCAATAAGTCCGGCGGTGGCTACATTAATACCGATATGAGGGAAAAGATAGAGGGTAAAAATGCCTAAAAGAGCACCTAATCCGCCTCCCATTGTAAATAATGGGGCCAAAGTCCCTCCTGCAGTCCCGCTTCCCAAAGAAACAGACCAGGAGAAATATTTCAGTACAGAAAATGAAAACAACAAAATTAAAGAAGCTTTTCCGGTTAGAAGTAGGTCGATATTGCTGTATCCTACCCCGAGTGTTTTAGGTGCAAAATATCCGATGACACCGATGGCGATCCCACCGATAGCCGGCCACCACATCCAGTGAATGGGGAGCTTTTTATACAAATCTTCAAAGAAATATACGCCCTTGGTTGCAAAAGTGGCAGCCAGACCAAGAGGAACGCCAATAAGCGTATAAACGATAATTTCTTTGCTATTAGGAATGGGTAATGAAGCCATCTCAAAAATGGGACTAGTGCTGAATAATAAATAGTGCATTGCTGCAGCAGCGGCACAGGATAGGGTTAGAGGAATAATAGAACGTGGAGAAAATTCAAATAAAAGAAGTTCAATACCCAGCATGATACTGGCAATCGGACTTCCAAAAATAGCAGCCATCCCCGCACAAGCACCGCAGGCGAGAATGATCTTTCTTTCTGTTGCATTGATTTTCATCACCTGACCAGTCAAAGAACCGAAAGCCCCTCCTGTCGCAATGGCAGGACCTTCAGCACCAAAAGGTCCTCCTGTTCCTATAGCAATAGCGGAAGCGAGAGGTTTCAAAATAGTGATGATCGGCGAGACCTTGCTTTGATTAGTGAGAACCTTTTCCATGGCTTCCGGAATGCCATGGCCGCGAATACCGGCAGATCCATAGCGAGCTATCAACCCGACAATAACACCACCTATAATCGGAACAAGAATGACAAAAAGTCCCCAATGAGAAATGCTCGGGCTGGCATCAGCAAAAGAAAGCTTGCCATAAAAAGCAATGTTGGTAAAGAGATGAATGAAAAGCATCAGCACTTTGGCAATAAACCCTACAATAATTGCATTAAAAACGGCCTGTAAACTGAGAAAAAAGACTCTTCTGTTGATATATGAGGATTTGCCTACAGCTTCTGAAACCTTTGAATGGGTATCCTCATCAATAGAGAGACCAGGGGATACGGGTCGGGAAGGATGATGTTCTTTTTTTTTGACACCCATACTATTTTTAATGCTAAAGTTCGCTCTTTATAGTGGATTGTGGTGCAAACGGAATGTTATAGTTGAGAGGAAGAAGTTCGGTATTTTAAGTCGAGTTGGCTATTGTAGAAATTTAAAGCGTTTAGCAAGCGTGAGGGGGAGTAATTGTTTTAATTCCCGAATTAACGTTAAATTCCATTTGAACGTCAAAATAAGGTAACATACTGCATAGAGTAGGATCCCGCAAATGGTTGCTATAAATAGGTTGATGTTCAATAGAGTAAGTAGAAAGGGGAGAATCCCTGCAGTCAAAGCAATAAGAAACGGATGCCAAAAAGAGAATAGGTATTCTTTGTATGTTGCCTTGCATAGGGGTCGGATTAAGAAAAACCAGGACGGGAAGCTGATGACCAATACTCTGTAGAAAAGAAGCGCCCAGGCTACTCCCAGTAATCCCCAATAACTTCCTGCCCATATCGCCAGGGGAACGATCAGGAATACCCCTACGTTCCAATAAAACCCCAGATCGGCTCTCCCTCTTGCTAATTGCAGAGATCCCACCGGATTCCCAATGCTTCTAAACAAAGTGCCTATCGCCAGGAGTTGAAGGATGGGAACTGCTTCAATCCAGTCTCTGCCAAAGGCAATAATGACAATAGGTCTTGCGAAAATAATCATCATTAAATAAAGAGGGGCATTGGAACCGGCAATGAGATTAATGGTCTTTAAATAGGCATTTTTGAGCCGGGGTAAATCATTTTGCATTTTAGAAAAAATAGGAAAGGCTACTTTCGTGAGAATAGGATTCAGCACTTGAAAGGGTTTTTTAGCCACTATTTTAGCAATATTGTAAAGTCCTAAAGCTTCCATTCCCAAGAGCTTACCGATTAAAATCGTATCAAAATTGGTATTGAAATAATTAATCAATTTTTCTCCCATTTGAAAAAGACCAAAAGAGAAAAAGCCTTCGTTTTTCAGACTCCTGTAAGAAAACAGGAAAGCCGGACGGTAATCTTGTAGTCCTAAAAAGAGGAGCAATATAACAGAAATGAGGGCAGAGGCAAGATTAGCGTATACGAGCGCATAAACACCAAACCCATATATAGCCAACAGGATAGCGACAATTAGCCCTATCCCCTTGCTGATAATATCCCGAATGGATAGCGATTTAAACCGTAAATCTTTTCTTAACAAGGCTTCCATTTGTTGTCCCCAGGGTAAAATAAGAAAGGTTACAGCCGTCCAGTCGATGACGCCTTTCAGCCCATGGGTATCGTAGAAGTAGGCAATAAAAGGAGAAAGAAGGAGAATGATACCAAAAATAATAACTCCCAGAAAGATATTGAGCCAAAAAAGAGAACTCAATTGATATTTATTGATTCGTTGTTTGTAGATCAGGGCATTAGAGAGACCCATATCAATAAATATTTTAGAAATCCCGATGACAAAAAGAGCCATAGCCATTAACCCGAAATCTTTTTTGTCGAGATAACGCGTCAAAACAGCTATTTGGATTAATTGCATAGCAGAGGTGATGACTGTTGATGCAGAAGTCCATTTTACACTGCCTATGGCTTGCTTTTTTAAACTCATCAGTAATTACAATCTCTTTAAAGTGCGTTGAACCTTTATGAAAAGGTCTTTTTTCTTTGCAATAATACGAGGAATAATTTAGGAATGTTAAAGTCTATTGATCGATTGTTTTTCTCAGAAAGTTTGCTAAGTCGTCAGGTGTTGCCTTTAGTGGGATTTTTATGAGCCTTAACCTTGCGTTAGAAAAGGCTTGTTCCAGTATATTTTGGGTTTGGGTATATAAATCGGTATATCGGGGTAGCAATGCCTTTTTTTGTGCGGTATATAAAGCCGTTTCAACAGATTGATAGGGATTGATCTCATGCATGACGGTAGTGGCTGCCCGGGTAGCTAACTGTGCAGCGGGGATTGTTGTTATCTGAAACTGTGGGGTGTTCGTGCGCTCGATAAAAAAAGCATCCGTTAGTTTGGCTTTTTTAGCTACTTTATTCTCTCCAAATAACGCTTCTGCGGAAATTCTTCTTCGGGCTCTTTTTATCCCATATAGTTTTTTCTTATACAGCCAATTGACCCGGTCCGGCAGGCTGCGATTATCCAATAATAGCTTTTTAAAGGCAGGTTGTCCTACTAAGTTATAAGCATAGATTTGCATTTTTTTGGGGGATCGATAAAGTATGCCGTGGGTATCAATGATTCCTAAATCATCGCTTAAGAATTTCCAGCCGTCTTCTGTGACCAGTTTAAGCATGGAAGTAGTTTTTCCCACTCCTCCCCAGGCAATCATAGCAATCGCACGATCCCCTTTCTGAAAGGAGCTGGCATGAAAATAGGATTGTTGTACTTTGAGTTGCTGTATTTGAGAAATATAATCGAAGATGTTATACATGAAATCCTTTGCTACTCTTTCGACCGGCAACAAATAATTCCAGTCTTTCAGCCTTGAAACTTTAGGCAGTTTTTTTTGTAACGAAGGCAAGGCTTGGGATTGTATTGTTAAATATAATGCTTTTTCTTTCTCGGTTAAATGGTAGTGAAAACGCACTCCTTTGTATAACAATTCTTTCTCGGAACAGATGAAGGGAGACACATACACACTATCGGACGGTGGCGTGGGAACAGCTCCAAAATGGAGGTGTAATTTCTTTGTTCTCTTCGAACCGGAGGGCGCTATGATGGGCTGAAACTCTTCCTGTATATAAGGTAGCGTTGGATCACCGCCCTCTATAGAAAAAGATAAATGGCCTAAATGATATTCTTTTACCATCAAAACATGTTTTTTGGAGTCATAAAAAGGATGCTAAAGTACTACGATAAATTTGAATAAGCTTTTGGGTCTCTGTTTCCAGATTGAAATCCGTTTCTATCTTTTTTCTGCCTGCGATGGAAATTTCTTTTAAAACTTCCACAGGAAGACACAATAATTTTTCTATTTTTTGAACAATATCCTCTACATGACCTTCTTCTGCCAGAAAGGATTGGTAGGAGGATGGAAAAACTTCCGGAATACCCGAATGTGTAGTAGAAATACAAGGCTTTCCAACCGCTTCAGCTTCCATGAGTACAGTAGGGATTCCTTCCTTGTCGCCATCTTTGGCTGTTTTGCTGGATAAGATGAAAGCATCTGCATGGAAAAGCTCTTTTTTGACTTTTTCATGAGGTAAAGCCCCTAAAAGGAAAATATGCTTATCCATTTTGAGGGCTTTAATTAGTTTTTGTAGCTTTTGTTTTTGTTCCCCCGCGCCGATAATCTTCAATTTTTGGTTAGGGTATTTTCCGACGATCTGTGAAAAGGCGTTGATGGTATCTTCGTGTCCCTTTTTTTCTGTCAATCGTCCAATAGAAAGCCAATTTTGTATTTCTCCTTCCGGCGGTTGAAAAGGGTAATCTTCTACTGCTTTTCCGACGTGGATGACTTTGATTTTATCTTCGGCAAAAATTTGTGACAAATGCTGTTTCATGTATTGAGAAACGCAGGTGATGATGGTATTTTGTTGATTAAGCATGTCGAATTGCTGTCGCCAGACTTTTTCATTGGGAAGTTGGAAAGCATCTTGTCCGTGGAAGGATACAATATGAGGAATATGTAAATCGTTGGCTATTTTTGACATGAAAACGCCCCCTCTCCCCAGATGGGAATGAATAATATCCGGACGGATAGCCTGGACTTCTTTTTTGACTTTTTTTTGCGTAATTTTCCATGTCGGGAGGGGATGATTTTGCAGCACATACCTTCCCCAATATTTTTTTAAGAACCTTTCCAAATCCCATTTTCCCGGAGGGGAAACGAGCGTTAGATGAGGAAATGGCCGGGTTTGTGTATTGATATGGCGGAGTGTGATGACATGATTCTCCAAGTGCTGTTGCTCCAATGCTAGTAACAGATCATAGATAAAAGTCTCTGATAATTCCGAGAAAGTTGCTCTGTAATGTAATATTCTCATGCCAAAGATTAGGGTGCATGCCTAAGGATAATTCGACGGTTGCTAAGATAAGCTATTGGAGAAAAAGAAAAAAATGTACATTCGTACTTCATTAGTAATAGATAAAAGTGCAGGATTCGGCTCAATTTTCTGAAAATCAATTAGCATCTGTAATTATTCCGACTTATAACCGGGGGGATTTTATTGTACAGACATTAGATAGTGTCTTGGAACAAACTTATCGTCCGATAGAAGTTTTAGTCGTTGATGATGGCTCTACAGATGATACAGAAAAAGTGGTGAAGGAATGGAGAAAAGAACATCAAACAGATGTTTTTATTATAAAATATCTTCATCAGGACAATGCAGGAGCGCCGACAGCAAGGAATACGGGAATGGATCACGCGACAGGAAGATATCTGCAATTTTTAGATTCAGATGATCTGCTGCTGCCCGGGAAGCTCAAAGCTCAAATTAGTTTGATGCAAAAAGAAAATACAGAGGTATGCATCTGCGATTATCTGGTGGTTAATGAGCATGGGAAGAAGCTCAACAGAGCATCGAATGACCGGTCTCATTTTCGCATTATCAGTGATTTCCGTTTTATTCAGACCAGTTTTTGTGTGATAGATAAGACCTGCTTTGATAGGCATATTTTGCGATGGAATACTCATTTAAAGCGGGGACAGGATCAGGATTTTAATACCAAAGCCTTTTTATTAGTTCGCTCTTTTTCTTATGTGAATGATGTGCTATATAAATGGGTGAAACATTCCAACGAAAGTATTACCAAAGGATCATATAATCGAAAGCTCCACAGAGAGGTGCTTGCTTCTATTTTAGATTTTCATGTAAAAAATAGAAAACAAATTCCTTTCAAAAGGATTTTTGCTGCGACCGTACTTTATATAAAGCTTTGGTATATGTCTTCTTTGATAAAGACAATCGTTCGTTATATCAGAACAGGGGGGGGAGAAAAATATAAATAGTGTTAATTAAGAGATTCACCCTACTTTTGTATAGGTAGAGAATACAAAAATTATTAACTACAGTATTTTTTATGGGGAAATTCATTGCCTTTTTTGTTTTGAGAGCTCAGTTTATTTGGAATTATTTGAATTACCTTATTCCAAAAAGGGATTGCGCCTTTGTAGTGGGTTTTAAAAATCTGGAGTCTAATACGGTCGAGTTTAGTAATTATTTAGTAGACCATTATGCCCTTCCGGTTTATCTTTCTGTTCCTCCTGAGATGATTGGCCGGGTCAGGGATGTTGTACGGTCGGAAGTGAAGTTGGTTAAATATGGACGAATAAGATTTATTGCTACCTTGTTATCCAGCAAATATATTTTTGCTTCTCATGCTATACCGGTTCAAAAGACTACAAAAAGACAATTTTATACCAATATTTGGCACGGAGCAGGTCATAAAAAGATCAGGCTGGCGCGAGGAGAGGGTGGAATTGCGGCAGATTTGACAATAGCAACTTCAGAAATGACACAAAAGATGTTTGCCGAATTTTTTGGTGTGGATTTGAAAGATATGATTATTTCGGGTTATCCACGGAATGATTTAATGTTGCGAGCTAAAAGGGATAGAAAATGTATGAGGGAATCACATTTGCCTATGCTCTCTCAATATGACAAAATCCTGATTTGGATGCCTACTTATAAGCGGGTAAAGGGAGGAAAGGTGTTGAGAGGGATTAAAACGGATAGTGCTTTCAATATCCCGGACTTTGATGTACATCGTTTTAATGAAATGCTGAAGCGGGAGAATGCAATTTGTCTGCTCAAACCACATTTTGTTCAGTTAATTGAAAAAGAATTGCAGGCCTTTGATCATATCCGGATTATTGACGACGGATGGATACTACGACAGGGAATAACTTTGTATCATTTACTGGCCTGTACCGATGTATTGATTACCGATTTTTCCTCTGTCATGATTGATTATACCTTGTTGGATCAACCGATTATGTGTTTTAGTAAAGCATTAGAGGAATTTAAACAAATGCAGGGGCTTTACTTTGATGATTTTGAAGATTGGGTGCCGACAAAGTTTATTAAGCAAGAAACCATATTCTTTAGACAGCTGGAGCTTCTTTTGAAAGAGAATGCAGATCCATATAAAGAAAAGAGAGAAAAAATTAGAGATTGTTATTTTAAATATAAAGATACCCATAGTAGCAGGAGGATTGCGGATCGTGTATTCGGAATGAAACACCTTAAAACAGACAAAAAATGCTAACTTTATCGGAATCTAAGGAAAATAATTAAGTACGTGGCAAAGGATATTGAAAATCGCTTACCGGAGAAAGAAGGTGAATCAGTAGAGTTTAAATCTCATTTTAATGCAGCTGTTATAGAATCTTTAGTGGCTTTTGCTAATACAAAAGGGGGAATAGTCTATATCGGGGTGAAAGATAATAAAGCAGTTCATGGTATCAATATTGGAAAAGAGGCTGTGGTGCAGTGGGTCAATGAAATTAAAAATAGTAATCACCTCCTTTCCACATCTGAAGTTATCCATTTTCATCTACAGACGTTCAATAGGAGTTGGGATTATTATCCCTCAGAACGTTTTGGAATTGAAGACTTGTCTTTAGATAAAGTACAATCTGCTATAGATACTGCTAATGAAGAAGGTAGGGTACAAGTGAGGGATGACCCTTATACATTTTTATTAAAATCTGATTTAGTACGTAAAGATAAAATAACGAATGCTGCCTATTTATTATTTTCTGACAAGACGACATTGTTAACCACCATAGAATTGGGTCAGTTTCAATCAGATATCGTTATAAAAGATAGTATGAGAAGCCAGTCGGATATTTTGACCCAGGTGGAAGATGTGATGGACTTTGTTAAAAAGCATATAAATAAGGAAGTTATTGTGACTGAAGAAATTAAGAATATTCAGAAGTGGCAGTACCCTTTACATGCTCTTCGTGAGATTATTCTAAATATGATTATCCATAGAGATTATAGATCTTCCTCTGATTCTATTATAAAGATTTTTAACCATAAGATAGAATTTTATAATCCGGGACGCCTTCCCAGTGCTATTACCATAGAAGATTTAATGAATAATAGATATAAATCCACTCCTCGAAATAAGCTAATTGCAGATTTTACCAAGAATATTGGTATTATTGAAAAGTATGGAAGTGGTATTCAGCGAATAATAAATTATTTTAAACAAGAAGCATTACCTACGCCTATTTTTGAAAATATCTCTGAAGGATTTCAAGTGATTGTTTCTGATGGTGTCGTAGAAGGTGTCGTAGAAAGTGTCGTAGATAAGGAAGATGTAATCTTGCAGTTTATCAGTAGAACCCCAAGCATCTCAGCTAAAAGAATGGCAGAAAAATTGGGAGTAACTGAACGTACCGTGCAACGATATCTTAAAAGATTGGTAGAAAGTAAACGAATCAAAAGGCGGGGAGCCGCCAGAGGTGGAGCATGGATGATAATAAAAAAATAAGAATAACTTATGAATATTGCCGTCATATTGGCCGGAGGATCGGGAGCCCGTATGGGATTGGATCTTCCTAAACAGTTTTTGAAAGTAGCCGGAAAAACTATTTTGGAACATACCATTGCTGCATTTCAGCAACATGCTGAAATAGACGAAATTGCTGTCGTAGCAAATGGTGCTTATATCCATTTGGTGGAAGATTTGCTATTGAAAAATGATTGGTCAAAGGTGAAGAAGTTATTGAATGGGGGAAAAGAAAGATACGATTCCAGCCTTTCGGCTATCCGTGCTTTTGAACAGGAGGATAATCCAAATCTGATTTTTCATGATGCAGTTCGTCCTTTAGTGAGCCGGCGGATTATTTCGGATAATATTGCGGCATTAAATCATTATAATGCAGTAGATACGGCGATTCCGTCTACCGATACCATTATCCGATTAGAAGAAAGTTTGAAAGCTATTGACTATATCCCTACGCGAAAGTATCTTTGGAAAGGACAAACACCTCAATCTTTTAAGTTAAATACCATCAAAAAAGCCTACGATTTGGCTTTGCAAGATCCGGAATTTAAAGCAACAGACGATTGTGGGGTGGTGAAAAAATATTTACCGGAAGAGGAAATTTTTGTTGCTAAAGGGGAGGAGCAAAACATTAAACTGACCTATAAAGAAGATATTTACCTGTTAGACAAACTGTTTCAACTCAAAACGAGTAGTGTAAAACGAAATCCCGATTTGAGTGGATTGAAAGATAAAGTAATTGTTGTTTTTGGCGGAAGCAAAGGTATTGGAGAGGCCATCGTGAATATTGGAAAAGAAATTGGAGCGAAGATGTATCCCTTTTCCCGATCTATGAATGGAGTAGATGTCAGAAAGGCCGAAACTTTAGAAAGGGCGTTGAAGAGGGTTAATGATCAAGAAGGCGTTATAGATGTAGTGATAAATACAGCAGGATTGTTGATTAAAGAGCCATTGAATAGTACCCCTTCCGGGAAGATTGACGAAATAATAGAAATTAATTTAAAAGGAAGTATTCAGGTAGCCCGGGCAGCGTATCCCTATTTAAAAGCATCTCAGGGACATCTTTTGTTTTATACTTCCAGTTCTTATACCCGGGGAAGGGCTTTTTATAGCTTGTATTCCGCTACAAAAGCAGCGAACGTAAATTTTGTACAAGCCATCGCTGCAGAATGGGATGGAGAAGGGATTCATGTAAATTGTATTAATCCGGAAAGGACAAAAACCCCCATGCGGATATCCAATTTTGGTGCGGAACCGGAAGACTCGCTTTTGAAAGCAGAGGAGGTTGCAAAGGTCTCTCTGGGAGTGGTCTGTAGCTCTTTAAACGGGCAAGTGGTAGATGTGAAAGTAAAAGCCATAGAATAGCCAAGGAGGCTTCGCCTTTTTTATTCCGAAAAATCATTATAATCTTTTGCGGTATGCAAATGTCCTTTAAACAAATACTTTTATTTCTGTATCATTGGTTTGGGAATGTGGCCTTGAAGCTTCTTAAACTAAAGAAAAGGGAGGGCACGGTATGGCTTTTTGGAGCCTGGAGAGGAGAAAAGTATAATGACAATCCGAAATATCTTTTTGAGTATGTTTGTCAAAATTGTCCGGAGATTACAGCTGTTTGGATTACAAAGAAAAAGACCGTGAAAGAGGAGCTCCTGAAACAAGGAAAGAAATGTTATCTTTCTGATGAGAAAGAAGCCAAAAGAATACGATTAAAAGCCGGGTTTTATTTTTTTACACATGGCTATCATGATTTTGGAGATTTTGATTTTGGTCAAGGTGCTGTAAAAGTTGGATTAGGACACGGTATGCCTTTAAAAAAGGCTTATTTTGCTACCAATTTTTTTCAGGAGAGGAATAAAAGTATTGTAAGGAGATTACAGTATCTAGTCATGAAAATCCATAACAAAGCCGAACAGGATATTACGATTGCTTCTTCCGAAAAGACAAAAAAGTGGTTGATGGAATGTTATGAGACGAAACCTCAAAATACGCTCATTACCGGTCAGCCTAGAAATGACATCTTGTTTAATTCGAAGGTCGCTTATCAAATGAAACATCAGCTTCATCATAAAAAGGAAGAACGTTTCGTACTTTACATGCCCACTTGGAGAGATACAGGAGGCTATGGAGGATTCTCTTCCGGAGGAGAAGCCTCTTTTTTGAAACATGTTTTGAATCAATTTTTATCGGATACGGCTTTTATGGAGAAATTGGTGTCGGAGAAAGTGAAATTTTATATTAAACCTCATCCCAATAGAATATTGTCTGTGCCGGATCAGGGAAACATAAAGATACTTCATCATCATCTTCATTTGGATACTCAAGAACTAATGGCCGCCGCCGATGTTTTAATTACAGATTATTCCAGTGCTTTCATTGATTTTGCTTTAACAGACCGCCCTATTCATTTTTACGTCCCGGATTTAAAGGAATATGAAAAAGGATATAGTGGAATATTCTTGACCTTTGAGGAATTGGCGGAATTTTGGTTTAAAGATATTGAAACCTTTAAGAAGGTGATATTTAACACGGAAAAATATCAACAGTTAGGAGGGATCAATACAGAAAAAATCAATGGTATTTATGATGATCAACGATTGAAAAGAGGAACTTATTGTGAACATGTAGTTTCATCGGTCAGACGCTTTAAAAATGCCTGACCGATGAAGGTATCCTGTAGCGTCAGACCGACTGCTTCTTTTCTTCTTTCTTTTTAAAGCCGAAAGTATAAACCAGTCCTCCTGCGAAGAAAATTGCCAATAAAATCCCGCTGGCTACAGTAATATTACTTCCGGTATGAATAATTTGTGGATCAAATTTGAAAGTAACCGTATGATTTCCTTTCGGTAAATACACCGCACGTAGCACATAATCTGCTTCAGCAATTCCGGCCTTTTCACCATCTATATGGACTTTCCAGCCATGTGGATAATAGATCTCAGAAAATACAGCCAAACGGTCTTCTTTTGAATGATATTTATAGACCACTTCATTCTGTTGGAAGTGTGTAAGTCGAATTTGGGCTGTAGAATCGGGTTGGAAAGTTGTTTGAGGAATGAGATCTTTAAACTTTTCATTAATTACAGCCGTTGTTCTGGGATTAATTTTACCCAGGGTAAGCATTTCTTGGTTGACAGAAGGAACCATTGCAACACTATCCACAAACCAGGCATTCCCATATGCGCCAGGGTTCCTTTGAGCTTGAGGTTTCCCATTGTTGCTGACAATGAAGTATTTTGCATCCAGCATATCCAACACCTGTTGATTCCCTGAGGAGATATAAAAATCATATAATTCTTGGTATCGACCCGGTTTGGCTGCATGATATCCTCCTATTGAATTATGAAATGCGGATGCTCGTGCAGAGTTCATGGGATTGGAGGTGAGATCATAAACACGATAATGACTGGTATCTTTCATGATTTGTAGGTCTGCCTGAGTGGGCTGAAAAGAGGCATACTGCGTATTCTTCATCTTAAAACTATCGTAATTGACATAATTATTATCAACCCCAACAAGGTCGACCAATACCAAGAGTGCAAAAACGCCGATGACAAGCGTTTTACCTATTTTCCCTTTGATGAAGAGCCAGATACTACCAGCAGAAAGTAATACAAAGATGAGGCTGCGGATGGTATCTGAATTGAGCATCGATATTCTGTCCTCTCTTAAGGCATGGACAAAGTCAGCACCGATATTTTTGGTCAGTTGTGCATCGTAAAGCCCTGTAAAATTAAAGAACCAGGTTTTGGTAAGCAGGAAAAATATACAAACCCCTCCGGTGATGATGGTGGCCCACTTGAGTGCATGTAATTTTTTTTCCTGTGCTTCTTTTTTCGAAAAAATCTTTTTTAATCCTACAATACCAAATACCGGTAGTAATAGCTCCGGTATGACTTGTATCATGGAGATCGTTCGGAACTTGGAATAAAGAGGAACATAATCGAGGAAGAAATGAGTGAGCAACCCAAAATTTTTCCCCCAGGATAGAATAATAGCTAATGCACTAGCAATCAATACCCACCATTTAAATCGACCCTGTATTAAAAATAAAGCAAGAACAAATAAGAAAATGACTACGGCTCCGATATAGGCCGGAGCAGCAACGATGGGTTGATCTCCCCAGTAGGTAGGAGCATGTTGTAAAAATTGATCGGCCTGCGCCGGAGAAGCACCCACTTTTAATAAACTCTTGTAGGCATGAGAATCACTCCCTAATTTTTCTGTAGAAGCCCCCCCCATAAAACGGGGAATAAAGAGATCCATTGTTTCTCCTATGCCATAGCTATATTGCGTAATATAGTCATAACTCATCCCGGTATGTGTCTTAGGGCTGCCGTCTTTTGTAATGGTTAATCCGGTATTCCCACGTGTACTCCAATCTACGTATTGATGGGTAGCCAGAATATTAGTGATATTGGCTCCTAATGCCAGGATACCGGCAATAATCATCACCCCAATTGCTTTGAAAAAATCCGGAAGCGTTTTATTTTTAATTGCATCATAGAAATACACCAATCCAAGGATAATAATGATGATTAATAAATAATAAGTAATCTGGAAATGACGAGCTCCTATTTCTAATGCTGCACCAATAGCCAACAACAATCCACCCCAGAGATATCGCTTTCGAAAGACCAATAGTATGCCGGATAAGACCAGGGGCATATAAGCGATGGCCAGTACCTTGGTAAGATGTCCTACCCCTATAATAATGATGAGGTAGGTCGAGAAGCCAAAGGCCAATGCGCCAACAGCGGCTAATCGATAGTCTACTTTTAAAACAAGTAAAAGAATATATAACCCAATGAAATATAGAAATAGATAGTCGGCAGGATGAGGCAGGAAGCGAAGATAATGTTCTATTTTCTTTACAAAAAGATTGGGATAATGAGGTGCATTCATGTAGGTTGGCATACCTCCAAAAGCATTTTCCATCCAGTGAGTTTTTTCTTTATGTGTTTTATTAAAATCTCTACTGGCATGACTCATGGCATTTGATTGCCTGGTGTCACTTTGTGATAAAACTTTCCCGTCTAATGTCGGTTTAAAATAAATTAAGGATACCGCTATAAAGCCAATCACAACTAAGAGGTGCGGCAAAATCTTTTTATAATCAAAGCTCATGAGTTAAAGGTCTTTTCTTTTAAAGGGGTAAAGCTAATTAAATTCTTTCATCTCTTTAAAAATAAGTTCTTTTAAATATCCTGAAGACTTCCCTTACTATTAGGGGGAACTACCTTAATTTTGTATCTTATTATTAAAAAGACAGAAATCTGCTCATGAATTTGTTTGATAAACAGCAACAGGAATTTGTTCAACGTCATGTAGGACCTAATGAATCAGAGACGAAGCTGATGTTGGAACGGATAGGCGTAAAAAGCCCGGAGGAATTAATGGATATTACAGTACCTGAAAATATTCGGTTGAAGAAAGATCTGGACTTGCCAAATGCTCAAAATGAATTTCAGTATTTGGCTGAATTGAAGAAGATAGCAGAAAAGAATTTATCCTATAAAACGTATATCGGACAAGGCTATTATAATACGATTACCCCCTCACCAATCTTAAGAAATGTTTTTGAAAATCCGGGCTGGTACACTTCTTATACTCCTTATCAGGCTGAGATTTCACAAGGTCGCTTAGAATGTTTATTGAATTTTCAGACCATGGTCAGTGATCTAACGGGGCTACCTGTTGCCAATGCCGGGTTATTGGATGAAGCTACTGCTGCAGCCGAAGCCATGAGTTTGGTATTTCACAAAAAGAATAAGAGAAAAATATCTGCTCCTCGTTTTTTTGTAGATGAAAAAGTATTTAGTCAAACGAAGGAAGTTTTGCTTTCCAGGGCGAAGCCGATTGGCGTATCTCTCGTCTTTGGGGATTTTTCGGAGATCGAATGGTCTGAAGATTTTTGTGGAGCCTTGTTGCAGTATCCGAATAGCGAGGGAGGAATTCCGGATTATAAAGCCTTTATTAAGAAAGCCAAAGAGCAGGATGTTCCGGTGATTATGGCAGCAGATTTAATGGCATTGGTTCTTTTGACTTCGCCGGGAACACTCGGTGCAGATATTGCCATCGGTACCTCTCAGCGTTTTGGTGTGCCTCTCGGCTTTGGAGGCCCCCATTCTGCGTATTTTGCAGCAAAAGAAAAATATAAAAGGCAGCTTCCGGGGCGCATTATTGGAATATCTCAGGATAGTGATGGCAAAAGCAGTCTGCGAATGGCATTGCAAACCAGAGAACAACATATTCGTAGGGAAAAGGCAACTTCTAACATTTGTACGGCACAAGCTTTATTGGCCAATATGGCCGGATTATATGCGGTTTACCATGGACCTGAAGGTTTGAAAGATATCGCGAATAGAATACATATATTAGCTGTTACCTTAAAGAAGGTGTTGACAAAGAATGGTTTTGAACAAGGGAACCAATTTTTCTTTGATACGTTAAAGATCTATTCTTCCGACGTGTCGAATATTCGCCAACGAGCAGAAGGAGCAGAGGTTAATTTTTATTACGGAAAAGAGTATATAGGCATAGCCATAGACGAGACCACTACTCCCGAGGATATTATTAAAATAGCAGAAATCTTTACGGAAAAAGATGAAAAAGAGGCGGTATATCAAATCTTGGAGGAGGATATAGATGATTGGCCCATTCATTTGAAACGCCGCAGTCCCTTCTTGACCCATCCGATTTTCCATGCCTACCATTCTGAGACACGATTGATGCGTTATTTGAGAAAGCTGGTAAATAAAGATTTGGCTTTGGATCGTTCTATGATTCCACTAGGTTCTTGTACGATGAAGCTAAATGCAGCTACAGAGTTGATTCCTTTAAGTTGGCCGGAGTTTTCTTCTATTCACCCTCATGTTCCGGCGGCACAATCCGAAGGCTATCATCAGATACTACAAGAGTTGTCTGATATGTTGTGTACTATTACCGGTTTGTCTGCTTGTTCTCTGCAGCCTAATTCGGGAGCGCAGGGTGAGCTGGCAGGATTGATGACCATGAAAGCTTATCATGATGATCATGGAGATACTGAACGAGATATTGTTCTTATTCCGATTTCTTCTCATGGCACTAATCCTGCTTCAGCTGTGATGGCAGGGATGAAAGTCGTGGTAGTGAAATGTGATGAAAAAGGAAGTATTGATGTTCGGGATTTGAAAGAAAAAGCAGAGGGAAATAAAGATCGGTTGGCCGGATTGATGGTTACTTATCCTTCTACTTATGGGGTTTTTGAACTGGCAATAAAAGAAATTTGTGATATTATTCATGAAAATGGAGGATTGGTCTATTTGGATGGGGCGAATATGAATGCCGAAGCCGGATATTCCAATCCGGGAACCATTGGTGCAGATGTGTGTCATCTTAATCTGCATAAAACCTTTGCTATTCCGCACGGTGGGGGTGGACCGGGAGCAGGACCTATTTGTGTAAATGAAAAACTGAAGCCCTATCTTCCGGCCGCACCTTCCGGGAAAAAAGACACGACTTCCAAAAACATACATGCGGTTTCTGCTGCTCAATTTGGGAGTGCCAGTATCCTGCTAATCTCTTATGGCTATTTGCGTTTGCTGGGAGCAAAAGGTTTGAAAAAAGCAACAGAATTTGCTGTTTTAAATGCCAATTATATGAAAACAGCTTTGGAAAAACATTATCCGGTGTTGTATAGCGGACACAACAACACTTGTGCGCATGAATTTATCATAGATGTAAGAGCATTTAAAAAATTGAGTATCGAAGCGGAAGATATTGCCAAAAGGCTAATAGATTATGGCTTTCATGCCCCTACTTTAGCTTTCCCCGTTCCCGGTACTTTGATGGTAGAACCTACAGAGAGTGAGGATAAGAAGGAGCTCGACCGTTTTTGTAATGCCATGATTTCTATTCGTGAGGAAATAGAAGCAATTGAAAAAGGAGAAAGTGATAAAGAAGACAATCCTTTGAAAAATGCTCCACATACTCAAGGAATGGTGTTAGCCGAGGAATGGACACATCCTTATTCTCGCAAACAGGCAGCCTTCCCATTGGCGTTTATTGAAGAACATAAATGTTGGCCTCCGGTTTCAAGAATTAATAATACCAAAGGGGATAGGAACTTAATCTGTACTTGTGAACCGGTAGAAGCATATATTTAAATTTTCGAATCATGAATGATATAGAACACAATCTCGAAATTGTTTTAAATCGAATAGCAAGGGCTTGTAAAGAGAACGACAGAAATCCTGAAGAGGTAAAATTGTTGATGGCAACCAAGACAGTAGATGCAGAAAGAATTAAAACTGCATTACAGACCGGTCAACGGTTGATAGGAGAGAATAAAGTGCAAGAGGTTCGTGATAAATATGAGGCCTTGAAGGAAGAAGCTCATGAAAGCCATTTTATCGGTCATTTGCAAACCAATAAAATTAAAGACATCCTAAAATATGAGGTCTCTTGTGTGCAATCCGTAGATCGGTTGAAATTGGCCAATAAATTACAGAAGCGATTGACCTTCGAGAAGAAGGAATTAGATGTTTTTATTCAGGTCAACACCTCCGGAGAAGAGAGTAAATTTGGTATTGCTCCTGAAAAAGCGCTGGAATTAACCAAAGAAGTAGCTCAATTGGATCGGCTTCATATTAAAGGATTGATGACTATTGGATTGTTTAGTGCAGAGGATGAAAAAGTAAGAAAATGTTTTCAGATTTTGAAAAAGCTGCAACAAGACATTAAAGCTTTAGCTTTGCCGGGAGTCAATCCCAAAGAGCTTTCAATGGGAATGAGCGGTGATTTGGAGATTGCTATTGCTGAAGGGGCCACTATTGTGAGAGTTGGTACTGCTATTTTTGGAAAGAGGGTTTATCCGGATAGCCATTATTGGCCTGAGAAGGAACATTAATTAATTGGTTTCAGAAAATCCTTTTCGATAAACTTTACCAAAAAAGTTCTTTCTTATTTTTTGTCCGGGGGGAATGTTTAACTTTGCACGCTGATAAATAGTGGATTATGAGTGAATTATCGAGTGCTACTTTTTCAGATTCTGAGCTGAAGAAAGAGGGAAAAAAGCCACAGATAAAAAAAGGAGTAGTCTTTACGATTGTCGCTCTAGCACTTTTGATGACGACGGTTGATGCTACTATCGTGGCTACTGCTTTGGATACTTTACAACAGGACTTACAGACGACGGTAAATTGGGCAGGTTGGATTCTGACTGCCTATTCTTTTGGTTTAGTTGTGATGCTTCCCTTAAGTGCAAAATTGAGTACGCGTTTGGGACATCGGCGTGTCTTTCTGGGATCTGTAGTTACTTTTACGATTACTTCAGTTTGTTGTGGATTGTCTAGTAATGTTTTTGTCATCATTGTTTTAAGGGTCATTCAAGCATTTGGAGGAGCGGGGATTACTCCGGCTGCGACAGGGATAGTTGTAGATTATTTTGGAAAGTCCAGGGATCGGGCAGTCAGTCTTTTTGGGAGTATTTTCCCTGCCGGAGCAATGCTGGGTCCCATTTTTGGTGGGATGTTTGTTACTTACTGGACTTGGCGGGGAATCTTTTTTATTAATGCGCCCTTAGGAATTGCTATTGTATTTCTTTCTCTAAAATATATACCAAGAGATCAACCGGTAAAACAAAAAAACCGATCAAAGATGGATATCGCCGGTCTTATTTGGCTGGCGGTGGGGTTGCTTGCCGGGATGTTGTCTGCCAGTTACTTGGGCGAGACTGACGTTAAATTGACTTCTGCCCAATTCTATATCCCCCTATTGATATCTATTGGTGCACTGATTGGCTTTTTTCGTCATATCAATAAAGAATCAGTTCCTTTTATTGCTCCACGCTTTATTTATGGACGAGATTTTGGTTTTGTTAATCTGTTGAATGTGATATATAGTGGAGGAATGATTGGTGCTATTTCTCTGGTTCCGCTTTATGCCGTTAACCGATATGGTATTGATGCGCTTAGTTCGGGAACATTACTTACCGCAGAAGGGATTGCTTCTGTAGCCCTTTCTGCTATAGTAACGATGCTGCTTCGGAAAATAGGGTATAGGCTTCCGTTATATATTGGATGTGCGGTTATCGCTCTTGGGATTGCGTTATTAGCCTTTTCTCCTATTTTTGGATTAAGTCCTTATGTTTGGTTAGCGGTGTCTGCTTTTTTGATTGGTGTCGGAGCCGGAATTAACAGCCCTCCTGCAAGAAATGCAGGGTTACAAATAGCTCCGGAGGAATCTGCTACCATTGCCGCACTTCGTACACTCTGTATTCAGCTTGGCTCGATTATCACAATTGGCGTATCGACGGCTATTATAGCAGGAACGCCCCATCCGGATGTTACTCAATCTCATATTTATATAGCTATGGCTTTGTTGCTGCTGCTATTTATCCCTTTGGTGTCCAAAATTCCAGAACACAAAGGAACTTGGTAAAGGGAACAATATTAGTCCGTTTTATTCACCACATTTTGGGAATAATTCTGCTAATCGTTTCTAATCAATGGTTTGACAGACACTTTTCTTTTTTGATGCTGCTCTAAAAATCTGTGTCGATCTGCGTTGTGAAACATCTGCCTTATCCGCGTTCTTATTCCATCGCTATTAGAAAGCTCCTTTCAGAATCCTCTCAATGTGGCACATTTCGACTATTTGATTATCGAATAATTCCTGTTGTCAATCTTATTTACATTCATGAATATCTCCCATGATCTTATTGGCAATATTTTGTGCAGTAGTTTCAAACTGGCTCTCGGCATAGATACGAATGATGGGTTCTGTATTTGAGGGGCGCATGTGAACCCAGTCTTCATCAAATTCTATTTTTAGACCATCCTCTGTATTGACCGGTCGGTTTCTGTATTTATCTTTAATCTGAGAAAAAATACTTTGAATATCAGTTCCTTTGTCTAATTCAATTTTATTTTTAGAGATAAAGTAATTAGGATATTGTCTTCTTAAACTGGAAAGAGATTTACCACTTTTGGCCAAATGTGATAAAAAAAGGCCTATCCCGATAAGGGCGTCTCTACCATAGTGTAATGAAGGATCAATCACTCCTCCATTCCCTTCTCCGCCAATCACGGCATTTACCTTTTTCATCTTTTCTACTACATTGACTTCCCCTACGGCAGAAGGGAAATATTCTCCGCCATGTTTAATGGTAATGTCTTTTAAGGCACGTGTAGAAGAAAGGTTGGATACGGTGTTTCCTTTTTTTTGACTTAAAACATAATCTGCTACAGCCACTAAGGTGTATTCTTCTCCAAAGGGATCTCCGTTTTCACAAATAAAGCATAATCGATCAACATCAGGATCAACGGCAATGCCCAGATCGGCATCTTGTTTATTGACTTCGTTTGAAAGCCCGACGAGGTTTTCCGGAAGAGGTTCCGGATTATGTTCAAAACGACCGTTGACCTCATCATTGATGACGGTCACATCTTCTACCCCAAGCGCTTTAAGTAATTCCGGAACGAAGAGGCTTCCGGTGGAATTAATAGGATCCAAAATCACCTTAAAGTTCTTCTCTCGGATTGCTTCTGTATCTACCAGAGGATAATTGACAATAAGATCAATATGCTTCTGCAAATAGGTTTCGTCCTTTATTTCCTTCCCTAATTTTTTGACATCAACAAAGTTAAAATCTTCATTTTCTGCTATTTGAAGCACCTTGTTCCCTGCTTCAGCAGATAAAAATTCTCCATTCTTATTGAGTAATTTTAAGGCGTTCCATTGTGCCGGATTATGACTGGCAGTAAGAATAATTCCTCCATCTGCATTCTCTTCTATGACAGCTATTTCTACGGTAGGGGTTGTCGAATAGTCCAGATTAATGACACTTAATCCAAGGCTTTTCAGTGTATTTATGACGAGCCCTTGTACCATGGCTCCGGAGATTCTTCCGTCACGACCAACTACTACGGTAGAAGCTTTTTCTACTTCATTTTTTAACCAGGTTCCGTAAGCAGCAGCAAATTTTACGACATCTACAGGAGTTAATGCTTCCCCAACTTGTCCGCCAATGGTTCCTCTGATTCCGGAAATAGATTTTATTAAGGACATAATAGTTACAAAATTTATATAATTTGCAGGCAAAGATATTGATAAATTGTAAAGAACTATCTTTGTGAAGGTAAATAGTTTTCAAGAAAATAGTAACAGGCTGAGTAATAATGCTGAACCAATTTGTTTCTCAAGGGAGAGGGGCTCATCTTTGCTATTGGAATTTTGGAATTAAAATTTTTAATCAAAAAATCCGATTAGTCATATCATGAGATGGATCTTTCTTGCTTTAATCTTTGTTTTTACCATCATCGGAGGGTGTATCCCCTTGTGGTTTAAGCGGATGCAGTCTGTGGTAATGGTGTATCTGTTGGCTTTTACAGGGGCTTTTTTGTTAGGGATTACCTTATTACATTTGATGCCCGAATCTTTTGAAGAACTAGGGAGTAGTGCCGGTTTGTTTGTATTTATAGGCTTTTTTTTACAAGTGTTTTTACAACAGTGGTCTCATGGAATGGAGCATGGACATCATGTTGGAACTAGCGTACATCGGGCTTCTGCAGTTGGCGCCTTTAGTATTGTGATAGGGCTTTCTGTTCATGCTTTTATGGCAGGTCTTCCCTTAGGTTTTAATTATGCCGATTCGGCGACGTTGCCGGCTTTGTTTATTGGTATTCTTTTGCATAAAATTCCTGAAGCCTTGACGCTGATGGTGATGTTGATCCATCTGAAGAAACGAAGAAATGGGAATTTTGGACTTTTGATTCTTTTTGCTTTGGTAACCCCATTGGCCGCCTGTCTGGCTTATTTTTTGAATTTCGAGTTTTCGGCCATGGATCTGATTTTGGCTTATATTGTAGCGATAGTAACCGGAGCCTTTCTACATATTGCGACAACTATCCTTTTTGAAAGTGGGGCAAAACATCATGAACTAAATACGGGAAAAATTGTAAGTATGCTTATTGGGTTCGGTCTGGCAGGACTTACCTTATTATTAAAATAACTTTTTTTTGTACATTAGATTCCTTAAGTGATATATCTGAAATATGCAAATTATTATAATATTAATATTAATCCTCTTGAGCGGACTTTTTGCTATGTCTGAAATAGCAATGGTGTCTGCTAAAAAGCTTAAACTGAAAACAGAATCCAGGAAAGGGAATAAGAAAGCAAATCGAGCATTAAAACTTATTCATAATCCGGATCGTTTTTTCTCAACGGTACAGATTGTAATTACTCTTATCGGAGTCTTGGTTGGTATTATTTCCGGGGGAGAAATCACCAATGCGGTGGCAAGGTTTATCTCAAAGTCTCCGGTATTAGCCCCTTATAGTAATTCTATAGCTGTGGTTGTAGTGGTCGTGTTAGTGACTTATTTTTCTTTGGTTTTAGGAGAATTGTTCCCAAAGCGTATTGCAATGGCAGCACCGGAGGCTATTACAAAGTTGATGAGTCGACCAATCGACCTGGTGTCAACCATTGCCTTCCCATTTATTTGGATTCTCAGTAAATCTAGTGCGTTATTGGTACGTACTTTTGGAATTAAAAATGTGGAGAATGTAATCACAGAAGAGGAGATCAAGGCGATGGTTAGTGAGGGCACGACCCTAGGAACTATTGATGCAGGAGAGCAAGATATTATAGAACGTGTTTTTCACTTGGATGACCGGAACATTACTTCGTTAATGACGCATCGTTCGGATGTTATTTGGATAGATATTAATGATTCTCCCAAGGAATATAGAAATAGCATTCTAAGAGAACTACATTCTGTTTACCCGGTATGTGAAAATCGGATTGATGATATAATGGGGGTCATATACACACGGGATTTATATATTCATCCGGAAGGTACGCCTCTCAAGAAGCTAATGAAGCAGCCCTTGTTTATTCCTGAAAATAATACAGCTTTTCAAGTCATGGAGAAGTTTAAGTTTGGAAAAACGAACTTTGGGTTTATTGTAGATGAATACGGAGATTTTCTTGGGATGATTACGATGAAAGATATTTTAGAAGCCATCGTTGGAGATATGCCCGAAGAAGATGAAACAGATTATGAGATTATCGACCGCAAAGATGGTACTTTCCTGGTTGATGCTCAGATTCCCTTCTATGATTTCTTAAGTTATTTTGAAAAAGAAGACTGGATTAATGATGAAGAACAACAGGAATTTGATACGCTTGCGGGTTTTATTCTTTATCATTTGGAACATATTCCTTATGAAGGAGAAAAGGTAAATTGGCGTGGCTTTATCTTTGAAATCGTAGATATGGATGGACATAGAATCGACAAGATCCTTATTGCGGTATCTTCTAAGAAGAATGACCTGGAAGATCAGGATGGAGAGGAATGGGAGGATGAAGATGATTGATCTTTAGGATTTATTGTTCGAAATCCTTTTGCCATTGCAGCATTCCACCTACAAGGTTTTTAACATTTTTAAATCCTTTATCTTCAAGGATGAGTGCAGCTTGTCCACTTCTTTGTCCACTGCGACAGTGTAAGATAATTTCTTCTTCTTTTAAACCATCTAATTCGTCAATGTCATCTTCTCTAAATCGACCCAGAGGAATTAATTTGGCTCCAATATTAAATTCTTCGTACTCCTTGGGTTCCCGAACATCGATGATGTTAAGATCTTCTCCTTGATCTATTCTGCTCTTTAGTTCTTTAGTTGTTATTTCTTTCATAATATTTCTTTTTTTAATTTAAGGTATGGAATCAACCATGAGTGCACTGGAATCATTTGGATTATTTTGAGAGATCCATAAATCAATGAAGGCTCCCTCTCTGATTTTATTTATTTCTCCTGTCTGATCGTGTGTAGCCGGGTTTTGATTAAAAATATACGCATTCGCCGTATCTGTAATTTCTCCACGGGTTAAGACAACGCCGAGATTAAGGTCGCTGGCACTGATAAGATCTACCGCTTGAATATAGGTAAGCCCTACCAAATCAGGAACATTGTTTGCTACATTTCCCAGGCCGTTACCTAAAACCAGCGTAATATGACTCCCTTCCGGGATTTTTGTTCCGGCTTTGATGGGTTTATTTTTGTAAAGCTGTTCTAATACAGCATTTTTGGCAATATCAGGTTTGTATAGGGTATCTCCCAATTTGAGTTTTTGATTTTGTAAGGTCATTAAAGCACTTCTAAAAGTAAAATCTTTCAAATCCGGCATGATGGTAAGTGGAGCTTGTTTTTTGTTTACCGTAAGATAAACTGTTCTGCCGGTCTTGACAATGCTGTTTCCTTTTGGTTTTTGATCTACTACTGCAAAAGGTGGCAGTGTGTCTGTGTAGGCGGAATCTTCAATAGCAATTTGAAAGCTGCTGGAAGATAGTTGTTGTCGAACTTTCTGAATATTTTGTCCGATAAGGGAAGGTACCTTGATCGTTTCTCCATGTTTAGTTAAAGGAGCCAAGGAGTAAAAAAAAGCTACTCCAATGATAATCATCAGGACAATAGCGGCTATAAGATTAACCCAAAAAGATCGGTGTGTGAGCCATTTAAACATAGATGATTGACTAAAAAATTAAAACGCTTTCTTGTATTTTCAACTGCAAGTTTATGATTTTATTGCGAAATAGAAGAAAAACAATCTTCAATTAGCATATTATAAACAGTTCCCGGATCCCATCCGGCAGCTCTAATTTGTTTGGGAACAATACTTCCCCCTGATTGTCCCGGCATCGTATTGACTTCTAAAAAATAAAGCTTTTTGGAGGGTTCTTCCCTAATGAAATCAAAGCGAACCAACCCTCGGCAATTTAACTTTTGATAGAGTTGCTTTGAGGTGTTTTGTATCTGTATGCTCTCTTCTGAACTAATTTCTGCCGGTGTAATTTCTTCCGCCATCCCCGGAGAATATTTAGCTTCAAAGTCAAAAAAATCTTTTGTGCTCTTTATTTCTGTCAAGGGCAGGGGAATGATTTTATCTTTTGTCCGAAAAACGCCACAACTCAATTCACGTCCTTCAATAAATTCTTCTATAAGAATCTGAGCATCTACATTAAAGGCTTTTTCTATGGCTTCAGGCAATTTTTCCTTTTTTGTAACTTTTGACATTCCAATACTGGAACCTCCTTCTGCGGGTTTAACAAAAACAGGCAGTCGCAATGCAGAAAGAATATCCTTCATCTTGTAGGGCTGGTGTTGTAATAAATGGACAGAACGAGCAATGTTGACCAATTGCAACTCGGCAACCACTTTATTACAATAGCCTTTGTTGAAAGTGAGTGAAGAAGTAATTAAATCACATCCGGTATAAGGGATGCCAAGCATATCTAAATATCCCTGCATTTTACCGTCTTCCCCGGGACTGCCATGGATGGCAAAAAAAACAGCATCAAAATGGATGGTTTCCTCTCCTAAAGGAAGTGAAAAATTATTCTTGTTGAGATCGATCTTTTCTCCTTTGTCATTGCTGTAAAACCATCTTTCTTTCGTAATGAAGAGGGTATAAAGGCTGAAATCCTTTTTATTAAGGTGTTTCGCAATCGTTTCAGCACTCTGGACAGAAATTTCGTATTCTCCCGAAAATCCTCCGGCTAAAAGAGCAATGTTTTTTTTCATGCGGGGATATTATCAATCGATCTGTTAAAGGTGCATTTTTTCTTTTTTGGCAAGCAGCTCTTCTTCTGTTTCAGGATAATTCTCATCCGGAATACAACAATCCACCGGACAAACAGCTGCACATTGAGGCTCTTCATGAAAGCCCTGGCATTCTGTACATTTGTCGGGAACAATATAATAGATGTCGTCGCTGATTGGTTCATGTCTTTCAGAAACATCTGTGACAGTGCCATCCATGAGGGTATATTCTCCTGTGAGCTCATTGCCATCTTCAATAGCCCATTCTACCCCTCCTTCGTAAATCGCATTGTTGGGACATTCAGGCTCACATGCTCCACAATTGATACATTCATCTGTTATAACAATAGCCATGATTGAAATTTATTTTTGATATTAATTTAGATAATTTTTGCCTTATAACAAAAGTACTACAACTTTGCAGAATAAAATAAAAAAAGAAAATGATTTTACCATTATCGAAAAGAATGGAGTTGCTTGTTAAATTAGGATCATATATAAATGATTATAATAATGTGGAATGGCAGCTTGTGAAAGAGAATGCTTATTTACATAATAGTTGGTTTATTCCCGAATTTGTAAATAGGGCTACAACGGCAATTGGTACATCGTTTTTACAGGAAGATCAGCTCAAGGTCTGGTTGGAGAAATATAACTTGTCCGGAAGAAATAGAAATCCCCAAAAGCTGGGAGTTGTGATGGCAGGGAACATTCCGGCAGTAGGATTTCATGATTTTTTATGTGGTTTTCTTTCCGGTCATCAACTGTATTTAAAATTATCATCTAAGGATCATGTGCTGATTCCTCATTTTATTCACAAATTAAAAGCCTGGGAACCTGCTTTGGAGGAGGAAATTGTTGAATCCGAAATGCTGAAAGGTTGCGATGCCTACATTGCTACCGGAAGCAATAATTCTGCCCGGTATTTTGAGCAATATTTTAGTAAATATCCGCATATTATTCGACGAAATCGTACTTCTGTAGCTGTTCTGGATGGTTCAGAAACCGAAGAGGATCTCGATCTGCTGGCGGATGATGTGTTGATGTATTTCGGACGGGGCTGTAGAAATATAACAAAGATTTTTGTACCGGAAGGATATGATTTTGTTCCCCTTTTAGAAGCCATGAAGAAATATGATTCCTTTAAGGATATTCATCATTATAAAAACAATTTTGATTACCAGCTTTCGTTAATGTTGTTGAATAAGGTACGTTATATGACGAATGAAGTGGTTTTGTTACAACAGCATCAATCTGTTTTTTCGGCCATAGGGGTTTTACATTATGAATTCTATAAAGAGAAGGCTTCCTTATTAGAGGAATTATCAGGAAACGATGATTTACAATGCCTTGTAGGACACGGCCATCTACCCTTCGGGCAAGCACAACAGCCCGGTTTGGAAGATTATGCAGATGGCGTAGATACGATGTCGTTTTTAACCCACCTTTAAAATAGCTGCTTACAATTTTTTAACTACCTTTGCAGCCTTAATCAAGTAGGCTTATCACTTTTTTTAGTGATTCACCCAAAAAAGGATTCATGAATTCAGATAAGAACAGTCTCTTTGGCTTTGTTATTTTAGGTGCTTTATTGATTGGTTATATCTTTTATAATCAGCATGCACAACAACAATATGAGCAAGCAAAGAAGGCAAAAGAAGATTCTATTGCTTTAGTAAATCAGAAGAGAGCCGACTCTCTGGGCGTTTCTGCTTCTGCTTTAGGAGATAGTACAGAAGGAAATCTGACAGATACGACCGAAGGTGTTGTCGCTACAAAAGGGGATTTGACTTCAGATTCTAAAGGAATAAGTGGAAAAAAACGTTATGGGGTCTTTGCTGTTAATACCCAAAATGAGAATAAAGCAACGGTTGTCGATAACGGACTTTTTAAAATTACTTTTTCTTCAAAAGGAGCCCGACCCAACAAGGTTCTGTTACATAAATATAAGACCTATGATAGTTCTCAGGTTGTTCTTGAGGGAGGAAAATATAATGATTTAAATCTACAGTTTATTACTACGGGTCAGAAAGTAATTAATACGAGTGATTTGAATTTTGACTTAGTAGAAAATAAACAATTACCGGATAGCTCTCAGGAGCTAAAATATCGTCTTTATGCGGGTGATTCCGGTCAATATATCCAATATACTTATATCATCCATCCGGATCAGTATATGTTGGACTTTGATTTGAGTGCGGTCGGCATGGGAGGAGTGATTTCTCCGGTGAATGGAAAATTAAAATTGAATTGGAAAGTACAGGCCAATCAGCAAGAAGAGGATGCAGAAGTAGTAAAAAGATACACTCAGGTATATTATGGCGTGAATAATAAGGAAGAAGACTACTGGCGGCTTGAGAAGGACCATCATAAAGATTTGGATAAGGATGTGCAATGGATGAGTTTCCGACAACAGTTCTTTAACCAGGCGATTGTAGCTAAAAATGCTAATTTCTCTACAGCTGCGTATAAAAGTAAGATGGGGAAAGACAGCACATCAGGATATATTGCGCGTATGGATATGACTTTTGGTATTCCTTATACCCCTTCTGCAGATTTTTCCTTTCCCATGCGCATGTATTATGGTCCTAATGATTATCATATTTTGAAATCTTATGGCATTGGATTAGAGGATGCCGTGCAGTTGGGCTATGGTATTTATGCTTTTGCCAAATATTTGAACAAATGGATCTTCCTTCCTTTATTTCTTTTCTTGGCCGGGTTGTTTGGCGGTCATTGGGGGGTCGCAATTATCTTCATGACGGTGGTGATTCGATTACTTATTTCGCCGCTTACCTATAAGAGTTACCTCTCTCAGGCAAAGATGAAAGCCCTGAAGCCGGAATTGGATGAATTAAAAGAAAAATATAAAGACGATAAACAGAAATTTGGTGTAGAACAAATGAACCTGTATCGCCAGGCCGGCGTAAGCCCCTTGGGCGGATGTTTACCCATGCTGTTACAGTTGCCTATTTTTGCGAGCTTGTATTGTCTGTTCCAAAGTCTGATTCAGGTCAGACATCAGTCCTTCTTGTGGGTTGATGATCTAAGCAGATATGATTCCATCCTGCATCTGCCTTTTCATATTCCTTTTTATGGGGATCATGTTAGTTTATTGGCCTTGTTGATGGCAGCTACCAGTTTGTTGATGAGCATGTATAGTATGAATATGTCTTCCATGTCGGGAGGGCAGAATAATCCTATGATGAAATACATGCCCTACATGATGCCTATCTTTTTCCTGGGCTTCTTTAACCGTTTTGCAGCCGCGCTGACTTTGTATTATTTTGTCTCTAATTTAATTACGTTGCTTATCCAGGTATTCATTCAGAAATTTGTCATTGATGAGGAAAAGATACATGCAGAGTTGATGGAGAAGAAGAAAAAGGGACCAAAGAAGAGTAAGCTGATGCAACGAATGGAGAATATGCAAAAGCAGCAGCAACAAGCTTCGCGACAAAGAAACCAACGATAGACAAGAAAATAAAAGAAGAACCGGTTTTGGTTCTTCTTTTTTATTATATTGCAGATGAAGTAGAATTATCTCTATAGAAAATGCTAAAATAGGACTATGGTTTCTGTTGATAAATTAGAAGATTGGACGATTTGGCAAAAAGCAAATAAGATTGCACAGGGATTAGAAAAGGCGGTGAAAGAACATGCTTTTGAAAAAGAAGAGGAGCTTAAGAAAGAACTGACAGCATCACGAACAGCCCTGATTTATCATATCTCAGAAGGGTTTCAAGAAGATGAACTTATTCCCAGCTTGACTCAGGCCAAAAAAGAGGCTCAAAATGCGCGATCATCGGTATATGATGCATTGGAAAGAAATTGTCTATCTAAAGAAGATTTTGACTATTTTTATAATGAGCTGGCTCATCTGAGCTCCGCCATCGGAAAAATAATTATTGATATAAGATTTAAAAGATAAGCAATGGCTAGTTTTTAAAAAGGGCTTTTAAGCTCTTTTTTTTATTTTTATAGTACTTTGTATTGCATAGTACTATATTTTTTATATCTTTGCATTATTAATAAGGATTATAAAGATTATAAGAGATGAACATCCGGAATACACAATCACAGATGAGGAAGGGTATCCTGGAATTCTGTATCCTTTCAATCATTCGGCAGCAAGAGTCTTATCCGTCCGATATTATTGAAAAGATGAAGGAATCTAGGTTAGATGTGCTGGAAGGAACGTTATATCCTCTGTTGACTCGTTTGAAGAATGCGGGATTGTTGAGTTATCGCTGGGAAGAAAGCAACTCCGGTCCGCCGAGAAAGTATTTTTCCCTGACAAAAGAAGGAGAAGATTTTTATCAACAGTTGTCCGGTACATGGCAACGCTTATCAGAAGCAGTAAATTATTTAACCCAACCTATTCAAGATAACAGTACTTCATAATTTTCCAAAAACACTAGAGCAATGAAAAAGATAATAAACATTAACTTATCCGGTAGGGCTATTCCGATTGAAGATTCTGCCTATGAATTACTGAAAGAATATGTAGACAGTCTGACAACTTATTTTGAAAGAGAAGAAGGTGGGGATGAAATTGTGAGCGATCTTGAAAATCGTATAGCCGAGCTTTTTCAAGAGAAGTTGAAGAAAGGGAATCATTGTATTACCGACCTGGATGTGGAAAAAATGATTTCTACAATGGGACGTCCGGAAGAATTGGAAGAAGAAACCTCTACAGAACCGCAACAGAAGCAGTTTGACGAAACCACTGAGGAGCAGTCACATGGACAAAGCACCTCGGATGCAAAAAGGTTAACTCGAAATGAAAATGACAAATTGGTGGGTGGAGTGTGCTCCGGAATGGCTAACTATTTTGGAATAGATCCGGTTATTATTCGGGTGATTGCCTTTATATTAATCCTTTTTTATGGGTTGGGACTGATGGCGTATATCATTTTATGGATTGTATTGCCCGGAGAAAGTGCTGCAGGTGTTCATTTGCGTAAGCGACTATATCGTGATACGGATCATCGTATTATAGGGGGCGTGGCATCAGGGCTTGCTGCTTATTTTAAGATTGATATTGTTATTCCCAGAATCATTTTTGTCTTGCCTCTTTTGGGGGTGATTTTTACCAGTATTTTCAGACAAGCTTTCCCTTTTTGGGGCTTTAATCATTTCTTTTTTCCTTTTTCGGTAGGCGCCTTACCCACCTTGGTGGTCTTATATATTATTCTCTGGATTGCTGTTCCCAAGGCTGTTACGCAGGCGGAGAAACTTGAAATGAAAGGAGAAAAAGTAGATTTACAAAGTCTCTCCAACGCCTATAAATCTACAGAAGAAGGAGACGAAAAAAAAAAGTTAAGCCAGAAAGATTTGGTCACTCCTTCGGATCCGTCTATGGAGCGGAAAGCCCATAGTGGAATAGGGAAGCTTTTTGGTACGCTGGTGAAGATATTTCTTTATTTTGTACTGGGAGTCATTATAATAACTATTTCTGCGGCATTGATAGGGGTGGCCGGTGGTTTCTTGGGCATTACGGCTTTAACTTCTGTTGCTTTTCCTTTTAAATCTCTTATCCTGGCCTCCCCTTTTCAGAATACCCTCTCCTGGCCCGCTGTTATACTTACGTTGGGTATTCCTGTAGTAGCTTTGATCTGGTTATTGGTACGTTTGATAATTGGCCGGCGGTCTAAGTTTCGCTTTGTGGGGATTACTTTGTTTTCTCTTTGGATTATAGGCGTGATATGTGCAGCTTGTTTAATGGTGTCTGTAGCAAAAGATTTTAGTACGCATTATGCCAAAACAGAAGAAATAAAAATTCAACAACCTGCCGACCGGCTTATTTTAAAACGCATGATGACCGCTGAACAGATTGATAGCTGGCGAAATGAAGGTCTATTTTTGAACTGGTTTGGAGATCATCAACACTGGAGAAGCGGGTTTATACAACTGGAAGCTGATACGATGAAGATCAAATCGGTACATCTAACGATGGAGAAAAGTAGAGACAGTAATTTTCATGTTAAGGTTATTCGCTTCTCAAATGGAAGAACTGCGGGACAAGCTCGACATTATGCCACATCAATCCATTATCCGATACAGCAAGAAGATTCGATTTTATATATCTCAGATCGGATTTTTCTTCCGGCTGCTTCCCCTTTTAGAAATCAGCATCTGTTGTTGAAGATATTCGTACCGGAAGGGAAAACAATTGACATACAAGATAACTTAAATGAGATGAAAGAAGGTTCTTTTGATGAGATGAAGAAAATGGATGACAGCCAACCTTCTTTTCAAGTGACTTCCGTTGCATCAAAGTATTCGGATTGATTGAGAGTAGTCAGACTAAGGCGGGGAAGGTTCTCGATAATGAAATTCGACCATTGTATTGGAAAATATATTGAACTTCCAGCAGATGGGTTGCATTTTATTTTTTTTGTTAGCATCTGATTCTCCTGTAATCAGAACAATACTGTCGTTTATCCACTGTGCATCCTGGAAAAGTGTTCCCGGTCCTGCAAAAAGGAGCTGCTTCTTACTTTGTGTGGAAAGATGAACCAAATTAACAGCATTGTCCGGGGAACCTCCTTCCAAAGGATCTGATGAATCGCCGGAAAAACGATGATAACTTTGTAAGTCTATCGCGTATTGATTGTTTGGCGAAGAAATGAAATAGGGATTAAAAGTTTTCCAGGCTTTTCGTGAATAGGGACTGAAAGAAGAAGGTGCTATCCTCTCTTTCTTTGAAGAACTGAAGTCTTCCACTGAAAAGTGGGGGTAGTCTTTTTTTATTTTCCTTTTCCATTGGATAAGTCCTGAGCTGGAGAAAGCTTCACGTAGATCCGATAGGGAACCTTTTTTAGATGGAAATCGGGGAGTGGGAAGGGAGGTGGAGAGGGTGTCTTCTTTTGGACTTTTTTGCTCCTTGGATCCATTGTGGCAAGCAAATAGGAGAGAAATTCCACAACAAAGTAGAGCGAGGTTTTTGAAAGTATTGAAATAAGACATGGTTGCTATTTATTTATCTCCCACAAATTAATCATCACTCGAGGTTCTTGGGCAAAAGCGCCACTTTATAGCCTTTCTTTTTAAAGTGTTCTAAAGCACGAGGAAGCACATAACTCATTCTTTCCCAAGCCTTATCGCTATCATGGAAAACGATAATAGATCCGGATCGGAATTTAAAAAGTACTTCTTGCAAACAAGACTGTGGTTGTTTTTCCGTATCAAAATCGCCACTAAGGATATCCCACATAATGATTTTAATGCCGGGGATTTCTTTTTTTAAAGCTTTAAGTTGCTTGTTCTTCATTTTACCGTAAGGCGGACGAAAAAGTAAAGACGGAATATGTTTCTTTGCTTCTACCACATTATTTACATATTCTTCTGTTTTTGTCTTCCATCCTTTTAAATGGTTATGGGTATGATTTCCTATGGCATGTCCCCGGTTGAAAATTTCCTGAAAAAGATCCGGATATTTTTCTACATTTTCTCCTACACAAAAGAAAGTAGCTTTGGCATCATACTTTTCTAATTCTTTTAAAATAAAAGGGGTTACTCTTGGGTTTGGACCGTCATCGAAAGTTAAATAGACGGTTTTCTCTGCCGGATTTAATTTCCAGATGCGGTTTTTATAAAGGGCTCTCATCCATGTCGGGGTACGTGTTAAATATGCCATAATATTATTTTTCTCCTTCCTTTTTCAAAAGTACATCTTAATTTTGAACAAATAAATATAAAAAGGAATGCAGGCTGATGGTTTTTATTACTTTTGTAGTCTAAAAACAAAAATGAACGGACTCAATAAAGAGGATAGCAAGAAGATGGAATAAATTTTGTGGGAAAGAATTCGATTCATGTATATTGCAAAAGGAATAAATATAAAGGAATATTCATTTTTTTCTACCTTGTAGATTTTGGGTTAAAAGAATTTTATATGAGTAATAAATTAAAAAGGGTTGGATTAATATTATCGGCTGTTTTATTGTTAGGTATACCGGTTTTCGGACAGTCACACTTCGTATATTTCCAAAGCGATAAGAACATCCCTTTTTATCTGAGAATAAATGATTCTTTGAAAAATAGCTCAGCAAAGGGATATCTTGTTTTGCATGATTTGTCGGAGGGAAAACAAGTTGTTGTTGTCGGATTGGCCGGGAAGAGGGTTCCTGAGGCTGCTTTTCAGTTGAAATTTAAAGGGAAAGAAAATCAGGGTTTTCTGATAAAAGATAATGACGGGACTCTTAATTTGGTGGAAATAAAAAGTAAAAAAGCGATTGAACCGGTAAAAACAGCGACTGCAGCAGGAAATAGGATTCGATCTTTGCCTGGAGGAAATCGTCAAGAAGGAGAAAAGGTTGCCAAAGCAAAAAATCAAAAAAAAGAAGATTCAAAAAAGCTTTCGTTTGGAAGTATGTTGAATGCAGTGACTGGAAGTGGTGGATCCACAGACCTTCCGGAAGAGCAAAGTCAGAAAGATCTTGATGAAAATATAAAGGAGAGCGATTCCGAAAAGAGGGCAAAAAATAAAACAGAAGAAGATTTTTCAACACTTACAGAAGAGGTGGATCAAGAACAACCGGAGAGGCAAAGTGAAGAAGATACAGAGGTCGTTGCTCAGCAAAAGAAGGAACAGGCCGGTCTCTTTGACCAACTGCTCAATAAGGATAACAATAAAATAGATAATGAAGAGAAAAAAGACAAACAAGAATCGGAGACAATAACCGAGACTTCTCCTCTGCCGGGAGAACAAGAAAAGAGTTCCCCTTCAGAAACTTCTTCTGATCTTAATTTTTTAGATTTTGATAATTTAAGTACTGCTTCTCAGACTAAAAAAGAAGCTGCAAGTGGTCGGGTAGATAGTGTAAGGAAGGAAAATCTTCAAGCTACAAAGTCAATAAAACCTCAGAAGAAAAGAAGAAAACGATTGACTTTCAATGACTTATTGGCAAAGATAGACACGGTGACCAATGATGACTCTGCTGATCAAAGTATTGCGAAACCTTTATTGAATAAAAACAAAAAGAGGACAAGCTCCGTTTCTTGTACAACTGTAGCTGATGACGAGTTTTTCAAAAAAGTAAAGCGGAAAATTGCAGCTAAAAGTAGTGCCGATGGGATGCTCAGGGTGGCTTCGAGGTATCTTTCAGAAGATCAATGTTTTACCATTTCTCAAATAAAAGAAATATCCTATTTATTTGCTTCTGAGGAAAAAAGACTTCAGTTTTTGGAAAAAGCCTATCCACATTGTACTGCGCAAGATCAGTATAAAACCTTGGTTAAAACTCTGGACTCTCCTTATTATCAAAAACAACTGGAAGCTTTTCTTGATTAAAGAGATTGGATATGCCACGCTATTTTCTGGAAGTCGCATATAATGGTCAGAATCATTCGGGATTCCAGATTCAGAAGAATGCTACTTCTATTCAGGGAGAAATAAATCATAGCTTGGAAGTAATTCTTAAAAAGCCGATTGTAACTTATGGATCTAGCAGGACAGATGCCGGTGTTCATGCACATCAGAACTTTCTACATGTGGACTTGGATCAACCGATACCTCTGGAAAGGAAATATAATATAAATGCTATATTACCTTCTACCATTGCTTTAAATAATATTTTCCTTGTCTCTTCAGAATCACATGCGCGCTTTGATGCAATAGCTCGTTCTTATAAGTATGTCATCTATAAAAAGAAAAATCCCTTTTTGAAGGATTTTGGATATTTCTTTCCCTTCCCTGTTAGTATAGATGAAATGCAAACTATCGCTAACAGTTTGTTGGGAAAACATGACTTTAGTTCTTTTTCAAAAAGAAATACGCAGGTCAATAATTTCTTCTGTGATATAAAAAAAATACAATGGGTGGAGGAAGAAGATCGACTCCTTTTTTATGTTAGTGCGAATCGATTTTTAAGAGGAATGGTTCGTGGATTAGTTGCGACAATGCTAAAAGTAGGAAGAGGAAAAATAAATCGATTGGATTTTGAAACGCTTTTTGAATGTAAGAAGTGTGGTATAGCTGACTTTTCAGCTCCTGCGCAAGGGTTGTTTTTGGAAAGGGTACATTACCCCCCAAACTTTTTTTCTTAAAAGATTTGTTTATTAAAAAAAGTGGTTCTACCTTTGCAGCCGCTTCGATAAAAAGGGGGGTAAAGTTCTTAGAGAAAGGGGGTAATTGCGAGGGAGGTGAGAGACTAAAAAAAGCAAAATATTTTTTGGTTATGAGTGTAATATCGATTACCTTTGCACTC
>CAZYHV010000034.1:0-35039 GCA_964647485.1 uncultured Chitinophagaceae bacterium
AGTTTGCCAAGCTATTGATTTTAAACGATTTTTAGAGTTGTTTCAAAAAAATGGTAAATATTGCGCGGGTTAACCAAATAGTTTTTGGATAATTAAAGCTTAACAGGATTAATTTTTTAGATCTATGACCCGTAGCTGTAGTTTGGATTGTCCATTGAAATTATTTTTTTCTAAATGAAAACAGAGATTAAAGGGGATGCCGGAGGCGATTATATCGAATTTGTGAGCAAGATTAAAGCCAATTCCGGTTAGTGTTTTTCCCGGGCAGGCAGAGTGAATAATTTCAAAACGAATGTGTTTTGTTTTAAGGATTTTAGAATATCCGTTGTCTTTAACCCCGCGAAGCAGGAAGACCGGATACTCATTCTCCGGACCAAAAGGCTCAAATTGAGCGAGCAATTGATAGAATTTTTCGGTGATGTCCCCGAAAGTTATTTCAGCATCGATTTTTATTTCGGGAATAAGCATTTCAGGGGGAATAGAGGAGGCTACGATTTCTTCAAACTTTTCAGAGAAGGCCTCGAAAGTCTTGGGTTTTAAGGTCATTCCGGCGGCAAACTGATGTCCTCCGAAGCTGTCCATAAAAGGGGAGCAGGCTTTTAAAGCTTTGTAGATATTGAAACCTTTTACTGACCGGGCAGAACCGGTGACTTTTCCCTTATGTTGAGAGAAGATAACTGTTGGTTTGTAGTGGGTTTCCATCACTCTGGAGGCTGCGATACCAATAACTCCTTTATGCCATTGTTTCCCAAACATAACCGTCGTTTTTCGTTTTTGCAGAACAGAAGAATGGGCTATTTTGTTTAGAATTTCTTCCGAAATTTCTTTATCTAATGATTTACGTTCATCGTTAAGTGCCTGTAGCTCTTGTGCCAGGCTCAGGGCTTTCTCTTCATCTTCTTCTACTAATAAATCAATGGCCAGACGGGCATGCTTTAATCTGCCGGCAGCGTTAATCCTGGGTGCGATCATAAAGAGAACGTCTTTGATGTTAATGGGTAATTGAAGCCTGCTAACAGTTATCAATGCTTTTATTGCCGGTAGGGGATGCTCGTTTATCTTCTTCAGTCCCAGGTAGGTTAAGGTTCTGTTTTCTTGGGTCATAGGGACAATGTCTGCTGCGGTACTTGTAGCTACCAGATCGAGATACCGAAATGCAGTCTCTTTGGATTTTCTCAAGTGTTGTGCTAAAGCACAGATTAACTTAAATCCAATACCACAACCGCTAAGTTCTTTGTATGGATAGGGACAGCTTTTTTGCTTAGGATTCAGCAGAGCGTAAGCCTCAGGAAGCTGTTCTCCCGGTAAATGATGGTCACAAACAATAACATCGATTCCGAGGGATTGTGCATAGGCGATTTCTTTGTTTGCTTTTATTCCACAGTCTAAGACAATAAGAAGGTGGATCTTCTGACTTTGTGCATAATCAATACCGGTTTTTGAAAGACCATATCCTTCTTTATAACGATCCGGCGCATAATAGTCAATAGAAAGGAGAGGATATTGTTTGTGCAAAAAAGAATAAACGGTGGCAATAGCCGTGGTGCCATCTACATCATAATCCCCATAAACAAGGATGTTTTCTTTTTCATTGATGGCTTTTTCAATTCTTGTAACGGCTTTTTTCATTCCTTTCATCTCAAAGGGATCGGGTAGGGTGTTTTGATGTGGTCGAAAAAAAGCCTTAGCTTCTTCAAAAGTATGGATTCCCCGCTGAATAAGGAGTTGGCAATAGATCGGACGGATTCCTAACCCCTCATGGAGTCGGAGGCATTGTTGTTCGTTGGTTTGGGTTAAAGTCCAGCGTTTTTCCATATATTAAGCAATTCGATTAATAGGTTCTTTCTGTTGTAAAGCGGACTAATTTTTCTAAGCCCTGTCTTATCTCACTATCGGGAAAGGAGTGCAAAACTTCAAAAGCCTCCTTTTGGTATTTATACATTTGTTCTTCTGCATAATCGAGTCCACCGTTGTTTTTTACACATTCGATTACTTCTTGTATCTTACTCTTTTTATGAGACTGGTTTTTAACGATATTGATAAGATGTCGTTTTGTCTTTCGATCAACTTTTTTTAGGGTATAAATAAGCGGGAGGGTGATTTTCTTTTCTCGAAGATCGTTTCCTGTCGGTTTCCCTATTTTTTGTTGACTATAATCAAAAAGGTCATCTTTGATTTGAAAGGCAATACCTACTTTTTGTCCGAAAGCATAAAGTTTATCGGCAATTTCTTCATCCTCTGAAGAGGAATAAGCTCCTGCAGCACAGGCAGAGGCAAGAAGAGAGGCTGTCTTTCCGTTGATGATATCGAAATAAGTGGTTTCTTCTATATTGAGCTTACGAGTTTTTTCAATTTGTAGCAATTCTCCTTCACTCATTTGTTTCACTGCTGAGGATAACAATTGTAGAATTCTAAAGTCGCCGTTGTCTAAAGAAAGCAAAAGACCTTTAGAAAGAAGGTAGTCTCCCACCAAGACTGCCGTTTTATTTTTCCACAGGGCATTAATAGAGAAGCTTCCTCTTCTTTTATTGGCTTCGTCCACTACGTCGTCATGAACGAGAGTAGCAGTATGGAGCAACTCTACCAAAGCGGCAGCACGATAGGTTGCCTCGGAGGCTTCTCCAACTAATCTGGCAGATAAAAACACGAACATAGGTCTAATCTGCTTGCCTTTGTGTTTGACAAGGTAATGCATTACCCGATCCAGCAAAGGAACTTTGCTTTTTACAACCTCTTTAAATTTTCCATCAAAGGCGGTTAACTCTGATTGGATAAGCCTTTTTACTTCTTCCATAGGTTAGAAATGATTAAGCATCATCTTAAAATGAAACGCTAAGGTAGATTTTTTGAAGCTATTCATGAAAAAAGCGAAAAGGATTCACAAAATGTTAAATAATCGAAAGTATCGGATCTGCCTTATTTTTAGACAAAATAGATCTGCATAAAAAGTTTGTATTTATGGGATGAATAATTAACTTTGTCCATTAGATTTCTATATTTTCTTTAACTTAAGATCTTTTTAAATAAATCACTATGACAAGCAAGAAATACTTTTTACTAACTGCTCTTTGTAGTTTGTTAGCTGTTTCCCAGGTTTTTGGTCAAAGCAATTTGCTGGGGGGGAGTCATGACTATCTGGATACAAATTATGTATCGCAAAAGAATATGACTCAGCAGCGTCAGTTTCTGAATAATGAATCTATTTTCCCGGCTAAACCACGAGATATGTGGGAAGTAGGTGTTTTTGGCGGTTATAATACCGTGATAAGCAGCGTATATTCTAAACCCAGTTTTGATGCCGGGCTTTCGATAAGGAAAGCCTTAGGATATACCTTCTCATTGAGGGCAGATTTTACTTATGGACAAGCTAAAGGAGTTGGTGCTACTCATGCTTATAGTATTCCCGGGGCGACCGGTATTGGTAAGGTCTATCCGGACTATAAAATGACTTCTTATTCGGGATTCTTGAATTTGGTCGCTTCTTTGAATAATATTATGTTTCATAAAGAAAGAAATACATTTGATTGGTATGTATTTGGTGGTGTCGGTGGTTTAGGATATACCACAAAAGTGGATGCGCTTGATGCTAGCGACAATCCTTATAATCCTTCTGCTATTACTGCAACAGAAAAGAAAGAGATCAAAGATCAGGTGAAAAATGCACATGACGGCACCTATGAAACTACTGTTGTACCGAAAGGAGAAAAAGCCGGTGATGATCCGTATTGGAATTTAGCATTTGATGCCGGTATGGGAGTTGCATTCAAAATCTCTCCACATTTTAATATTGCATTAGAACAGAAATTTATTCTGTCTAAAGCGCATTATATTGTTAGTTCAAAAGGTATAATTTCTCAATCTAATCTTCGATTAAATTTCAATATAGGGAATGACGCCAAAAGGGTAGAACCTTTGTATTGGCAGAATCCTTTGGGTTTTGTGTATAGCGAGTTAAATCAACCTCGCCACATGATGATTCCCCAACGTGACTTACCGGATGCAGATGGAGATGGTGTAACGGATCAATTTGACAAATGTCCGAATACCCCTTCCGGTGTAAATGTAGATGTTAATGGTTGTCCTTTAGATACAGACGGTGATGGCGTAGCCGATTATAAAGATAAACAATTGATAACACCGACCTATTGTCAACCGGTAGATGAAGATGGTGTTGGAGAATGTCCAGTGGCTGTAGAAAAACCAAGTTGTGACTTAGGGACCCTTCCTACGATAAGTTTTAGTGGGAATAGCGTTTCTATTTCTAAAGAGGCTCAATCCTTACTGAGTAAGGTTGCAGAGCAATTGCGCCAGAGTCCTGCTTGTCGTGTTGTTGTCAGTGGACATGCAGAAGCTTCTAAAGCCAGCGAACAATTAGCTTGGGATCGGGTGAATGCAATTATCAATTATATGACAGAGGAAGAAGGAATACCTGCAGGTCGCTTTATCTTTAGATATCATGGATCGGGAGATGTAAACGCTGTTGATTTAAGAAGTGCAACAACAGCAGATCAGGGACCTAATATGGTAGCTCCTCCTCATCCTAACCTTCGTCGTAGTAAATAAAATGATTTTATAAAATAAAAAACCTGTCGTGTTAATGGCAGGTTTTTTTATTTATTTGCCATTTATAAAGTAACTTTAACCTTCCTAAGCCTAAATGACCTACTCGTAATTAGTTATTAAACTAATTATTAAATTGATTTTTTATTTTATTTTACATTTATGTTTTCAAAAACTTGTGAATATGGTCTAAGAGCTTCTGTCTTTATTGCTATACATAGTGATAAAGGACAGCGGTTGGGCATAAAAGAAATCGCTAAGGAAATAGAATCTCCTGTCTATTTTACAGGAAAGATTTTACAGAATCTGGTGAAGGCAAAGTTAATAAGCTCTGCAAAAGGTCCGAATGGCGGTTTTTATTTAAAAAAAGATAGTGCTCCTGTATCTGTATTAGAGATATTGAATGCCTTGGATTGTGGAGCCTTTTTCTATAATTGTGCCTTAGGATTACGAGAATGTTCCGATGATCATCCTTGTCCGATACACAATAAATTTAAAGGTTACAGAGAAGGATTGAAGAATCTTTTCGCCGAGACCTCTATTCAGGATTTGGCAGAAGATATCAAGCAGGGAAAAGGTTTTATTACAAATATTTCTCTTCCTAGTGAAGAAGTTTAATTATTTTTAATTTAAAATATTATCGTGATGAAAAGAGCAATAAAATGGTCGTTTGTAGTAATGGGATTATTCTTATATGCATGTAGTGGAGGAAACTCTAATTCCTCCAATAATGCTTCAAGTGCTTCTTCTACACCAGGAGAAGCATCTTCTATTGATGTGACAAAGTCGAGTGACAGTAAGGGAGTCGGTACTTTTAAATCAGTAGATTTACCGGAGGCTGTCAATACAGAAAAGGCGGCAAAGGGGAAAGAAATATTCCAAAATAAATGTATGGCCTGTCATCAAGCCGGTACCCAGGCAATGATCGGACCGGGATTGAAAGGGATAACAAAGATTCGGACACCGGAATGGATTTTGAATATGATTACCGATCCGGATAAGATGTTGAAGGAAGATCCGGTAGCAAAAGCCCTTTTGAAAAAATTTAATGGAACACGAATGACGAATCAAGGGGTAAGCAAGGAGGAAGCCAAAGAAATATTAGCCTATTTAAGACAAAACGACGCTTAATCGTCATGTTCCATTTTAGGTAACGATTTTTTACTGCCCCGAATTCGGGGCAGTATTTATTTAAAGACAGATAATTGATTATGAAAAAACCTGATATTCCTTTGGCAGAAAGGATGCGACCTCAGAAATTAGAGGAAATAGCTGGACAAGAGCATTTGACAGGAGAAAATACGGTACTTAAAAACATGATTCTCCGGGGTGATATTCCTTCTATGATCCTATGGGGACCTCCGGGTATAGGAAAAACAACCTTGGCTAAAGTAATCTCTAATGAGTTAAATCATCCTTTTTTTACGTTAAGTGCTATATCTTCAGGAGTGAAGGAAGTGAGAAAGGTCATTGCTACGGCCAAGCAAATGGGGAAGGTTATTCTTTTTATTGATGAGATTCATCGGTTTAATAAAAGCCAACAAGATGCTCTTTTGGGGGCTGTAGAAGATGGTACGGTTACCCTCATTGGAGCGACTACGGAAAATCCTTCTTTTGAAGTCAATTCTGCATTGTTGTCTCGTTGTCAGGTCTATATTCTAAAAGCATTGAAAGAAGCTACCCTGTTGGATTTATTAAAACATGCATTGGTCTCAGATGCCTGGTTAAAATCTAAAAAAGTAGAGTTGAAAGAAACGGCTGCTTTGTTGCAACTTTCAAATGGGGATGCCCGAAAAATTTATAACCTGTTAGAATTGGTGGTGCAAACTTTAGATGCGGAAAATACTTTAGAGACAGCGTTGACGATTACAAATGAGCGGGTGAAAAAGGTAGCACAACAACAGGTGGCGGTTTATGATAAAGGGGGAGAACAACATTATGATATCGTTTCTGCCTTTATTAAATCCATCCGTGGGAGCGATCCTAATGCTGCAGTGTATTGGCTTGCAAGAATGATTGAAGGAGGAGAAGATGTGAAATTTATTGCCCGGAGAATGGTTATTTTGGCTTCTGAAGATATTGGAAATGCAAATCCCACGGCATTGGTTTTGGCTACCAATACCTTTCAATCCGTAAATCTTATTGGCTATCCTGAATCCAGAATTATTTTGTCTCAGTGTGCTACCTATCTGGCGAGTTCCCCTAAGAGCAATGCTAGTTACATGGCTATTAATAAGGCTCAACAAATGGTAAAAAAGACCGGAAACCTTTCAGTGCCATTGAAATTGAGAAATGCACCAACCCGGTTAATGAAGGAAAAAGGATATGGGAAAGCTTATCAATATGCCCATGATTATCAGAACAACTTTGTGGATCAGGAATATTTACCCGAAGAGCTTTCAAATACGACTTTTTATGATCCGGGAGATAATCCGCGAGAACATAAGTTGAGAAATTATTTAAAAGATTTATGGAAAGATAAGTACGGTTACTGAGCTTGTCGAAGTACGGTTACTGAGCTTGTCGAAGTACGGTTACTGAGCTTGTCGAAGTATGGTTACTGAGCTTGTCGAAGTATGGTTACTGAGCTTGTCGAAGTATGGGTGAGAGGAACTAAGGATTAAGAACTAGACATATGAAGACCAAAAAGTTGATGTGCAGGAATTGGAAGGAACTAATCACGCAATCCATAAAAAATACGGTTATTGACCTTATCTTTGCAGAAAAATATAAAAATGCTACAAATACAAAGAATTAGAGCACATAAGGAAGAGGTGATAAACCGGTTATTAAAGAGAGGACTCCATGTGGAAGAAACGATAGATAAAGTGCTTTCTTTGGATGACAAACAACGGGCATTAAAGACAGAAATAGAACAAAATAAGGCAGCAGTAAATAAGGCTTCTAAAGCGATTGGACAATTGATGCGGGAAGGAAAAAAAGAAGAGGCGGATCGCCAAAAGTTGGAAGTCGGTCAGTTAAAAAAGCAGAGCCGGCCGATGCAGGAGGAGTGGGAGAATGTTACAGGAGCCTTGCAGGAATTGATCCTTCAGCTTCCAAATGTTCCGCATGAATCTGTTCCTCCCGGTAAGAATGAGGAAGATAATGAAGTTATAAAAGAGGGCGGCAATAAACCGATTTTTGATAAAGAACCTCTTCCTCATTGGGATTTGGCGAAAAAATATGACCTGATAGATTTTGAATTGGGAAATAAAATTACCGGCAGTGGTTTCCCGCTGTATAAAGGGAAAGGGGCACAGTTACAATGGGCATTGATTAATTATTTTCTTCAATGTAATATGAAAAATAATTATACACTTTTTCAGCCTCCTATTATGATTAACGAGGATTCTGCCTATGGAACCGGTCAACTACCGGATAAAGAGGGACAGATGTATCATATAGGGGAAGATAGATTGTATTTAGTCCCCACTGCAGAAGTGCCATTGACCAATATCTACAGAAATGCACTGATTAAAGCAGCGGAGCTACCAATAAAAATGACGGCTTATACTCCTTGTTTCAGACGGGAGGCCGGATCTTATGGAAAGGATGTCAGAGGGTTGAACAGATTACATCAATTTGATAAAGTAGAGCTGGTTCGTATTGTTGAGCCGGAGGACTCTTATGCTGTGTTAGAAGAAATGGTAGGTGAAGTAGAGCAGTTATTGCAGAGCCTTGAATTACCTTATCGTATTTTACGATTATGTGGCGGAGATTTGAGTTTTACGTCAGCCCTGACCTATGATTTTGAGATTTATAGTGCAGCACAAAAACGTTGGCTGGAGGTGAGCTCTGTTTCTAATTTTGAGACTTTTCAATCCAATCGAATGCAAATAAGGATGAAGCGAGATGATGGGAAGAAACAACTGTTGCATACTTTAAATGGGAGCGCTTTGGCCTTGCCTCGTATCCTGGCCGGAATTCTTGAAAATAACCAAGAGAAAGACGGTATCAAAGTTCCTCAAGCATTGCATGCTTTGATGGGAATGGATAAAATTCAATAATTTCCGAAATCTTTTGTAATTTTAGGTAATGCATTACTTGCTTGCCAATGGAGAAAATATGTATGTTCGGGAGGCGATTCCGAAAGATGCGTCCGCTTTATTGACCCTTTTTCAAAAAGTGGTGAGAGAAACCGGTTTCCTAAAAACTTTGCCGAAGGAAGCCGATCGGATAACGGAAGAACAGGAACGTAAATATATAGAGCATTATACCCAAAAGAATCATTGCTTATTATTGGTTGCGGAGACCGAAAAAGCAATTATTGGTAGCCTTACACTTACTCAGAAAGAGAAAGCCAAACAACATCATATTGCAGATTTGGGCATTATCGTTTTAGCCGATTACTGGAATATGGGAATCGCACGCCGATTGTTAAATCGCATGATGAATTGGATTGAACATCAAGATATGATTCAGTATCTACAGTTGGAGATACAGGCAAATAATGAAAAAGCCATACGGATCGGCCGGGAATTTGGCTTTTTGGAGGAGGGTCGAAGTACTCGAGCTATTTGTATTCATTCGGGGATGTATGAAGACTTGGTTTTTATGGGGAAATGGTTAGGAAAACATCCTTTGGAATAAGTGGACTATTTCTTCTCCCAAAGCTGAAAAGCGTAGTAATATTTGTTTTTTTCATCCGGTTCATGCGGTTCGATGCCCGTCATTTCCCATTGATTTACTTCAAAATCAGGAAATTGAATATCTCCTTCAAAGGCTTCGTAGATGCGTGTGAGGTATAAACGATCAATGAGGGGCAGGCTCTGTTCGAAAATCTGGGCTCCTCCGAGAATAAAAATTTCTTCTTTTTCAATCTCTTTGGCCTTTTCAATACCTTCTTCCAGGCTGTGTACTACGATGGCGTCGGATAGCGTGTAATCTGATTGTCGGGTAATGACAATATTGGTTCTCCCGGGAAGGGCTTTTTTAAAAGATTCGTAGGTTTTCCTGCCCATGATGATGGCATGTCCCATGGTGGTTTTCTTGAAAAATTTCATATCTGCCGGCAGGTGCCAGGGCAGACTGTTATCTTTTCCGATGATGTTGTTTTGAGCAATAGCAGTGATGGCAGAAAGACGCATAAGATAATATTTGAGTTGCGGACAAAGATAAAACCTATTTTTATTCCACCAATTTTTGTATATTTGGTAAAAACCGCTGTTTTTATGTCTGTAGAAACCCTATCTCCGCCGCGTACCATGCTGGAAGCGTATGAAAGTCTTCCGGAGGGGACGCCTATGCAGCTTATTAAAAACCAATTGATTATGTCTCCTTCTCCGCTCGATATTCATCAAAAAGCCGCTATCAGGATAGCTTCTCAACTTTTGATTTTTGTGGAAAAATACCGGCTTGGTGATGTTCGGTCAGCTCCCTACGATGTCCATCTGGACGAGCAAAACGTTTATCAGCCGGACATCCTTTTTATAGCCAAAGAAAACCTCCACAAAATAAAAGAAAACGGTCTGTATGGGGCGCCGGATCTGGTCATAGAAATCCTTTCTCCGGGCACGGCAACGTATGATAAGAAGGAAAAGAAAGAAGTATATGAACAGTATGGCGTGAAAGAGTACTGGATTGTGGACCCAAAGACCAAAAAAGCAGAAGGATTTGTCTTGAAAGAGGGAAAGTTCGAGACGATTGAGAGAGAAAAAGGAGCTATAAAATGTAAGTTGCTGGATTTAGCGATAAAATGGTGATATCGTTATCATCCGTATGCTATGGTGTAATCCAATCCATTGGCCTAAGGATAGAAAATTGGGGAAATAAGTGCCGGGAAAATTGTATATTTGGTAAAAACCACTGTTTTTATGTCTGTAAAAACTCAATCTCCGCCGCGTACCATGCTGGAAGCTTATGAAAGCCTTCCGGAAGGGACGCCTATACAGCTTATTAAAAACCAATTAATTATGTCTCCTTCTCCGCTCGATATTCATCAAAAGATCGTTGGTACACTTTTTAACCAATTAATGAATTTTGTAGAAAAGAATAAGTTGGGAGAAGTTAGAGTAGCCCCCTACGATGTCCATCTGGACGAGCAGAACGTTTATCAGCCGGATATCCTTTTTATAGCCAAAGAAAATCTCCACAAAATAAAAGAAAATGGTCTGTATGGGGCACCTGATCTGGTCATAGAGATCCTTTCTCCCGGCACGGCAACGTACGATAAGAAGGAAAAGAAAGAAATATATGAACGGTATGGCGTGAAAGAGTACTGGATGGTGGATCCAAAGACTAAAGAAGCAGATGGGTTTGTATGGAAAGAGGGAAAGCTCGAGGTTGGGGTAAGTGCAGAGCGTGTCTTGAAATTCGGAATATTGGATTTGGAGATCACGCTATAATAGATGCCTGGTTTGTTTCTTTATAAAATGCGTTGAATGAGCGGATAAGTATAGCTACTTATATGCAAATGTTAATTCCCGTTCTTGTCTCTGGTGATGGGCTCAATCCGTGTTATCTGCGTTTTGTTAATAATCTATTATCCTGTAATGTGATTGTGATAGATAAGTGCTGAAAACCAGCCCATCGCCCATATGTGAATCGTCATCGGTCAGGCTAAAAAATACACATTTCAAAAAGAATCGTAAATTTGGGAAAAGTAAAAGGAAGTAGAAATGAAAACGGCATTACAAATAGATTTGACATTTGAACAAGTTCTTTCAATAGTGCGACAACTATCAAAAAGGGAAAAGTTACGACTCAGCAAGGAACTCGAAATGGAGGCAATTGACAGCAGACTATCAAGATTACTTAACGAATTTAAAACGGATGACCTTGACGAAAGTACAATAACTGAAGAAGTAGAATCCGTAAGACAAGAGTTATATGGCAGACAAAAACATGAGGGGCATTTTTGATACCAATGTTTGGATTAGCTTCTTAATTGGTAAAAAATTATTGCGACTTAAGAAACATATTTTAGATGGCAGTGTTACTATTATCATCACGGAACAACTGTCAGAGGAAATTAGAGTCGTAACACAAAGAGAAAAACTCAAAAAGTACTTCCCAAAGAATAGCGTGAGAGAACTTTTAGAGCTATTGGAAATTGTTGCAGAAAATGTAAAAATCAAGCCAACCCATTTTATCAATCGTGACCCGAAAGACAATTTTCTTTTAGATTTAATTGAATATAGCAAAGCAGACTATTTAGTAACGGGCGACAAGGACTTATTAGAACATAACCCTTTCAAAACAGCTCAAATTCTAAAACCAGCAGAATTTGAAAATCACTTAAACGAAAGGAGCCCAGACCGATAACAGCTATTCTGGCATTATGGCGAGTAAACGTCTTCCCTGCCTGCAAGTTGAAAACCGTTAACGGTCATTATATCAACGACAATGAAACATACGATTTTTATAATAATATTTTTAGCATTACTTACTTGTAACATTACAAATGCACAAAGTATAAACACTCAAAAAATTGATAGCTTTATAACCTATGTTTCTCAACATAATCGAGACATGGGAAGCTTATCGATATTTAAAGGAGGCAAGGAGGTTTATAATAGAACTTTTGGACAAGTGACCCTTTTCGATAATCATACAAAATTTCACGTAGGTTCAATGACCAAAATATTCACCGCTGTATTGATTTTAAAGTTAGTTGAGGAAGGAGAGCTATCGTTAAATGATAAACTCTCTAAGCTCTTTCCAAAAATACCTAATTCTCGAATAATAACTATTAAGAATTTACTTGAACATTCCGACCGCCGTCAGGGCAAAGGTCAGCAGCAACATCCGGTAGCGGCCGAAACGATCAGCCAGGGTGCCTATGACGAAAGAGCCGATAATATAACCAATCAGTCCTACGGACAAGGCCAGAAAGAGACTGGTAGAGTTGGACAAATGAAATTGTTCATTGATGGCCGGCATGGCAAAGCCGATGTTGCTGATATCGTAAAAGGTGAAGAAATAGCCCAGTCCGATGATGACCAGGTAACTTTTAGGGAGCGCCCACACCGGAATGCGATTCAGGCGGGCCAGGAGTTCCATTTTTTGGCGGTCTAATGCTTTACTTCCCATATTTATTCTACTATTGAAAAATAAAGTTAAGGAATAATGTTTATTTATTACACAGGACGTTATCCATAACTTTCAGCGGCGGTAATTAAACTATTCTTGATACTATCGGCCAGTTTTTTAGATGCCAATACCTTTACTTGTTCTGCATAAGAAAGGAGTAATCTTTCCAGTTCGTAGTTAATGATAACGGCTAACCGTACTTCCAGCGTATCTTCGTCTATCCATTTCGCTCGTTGCGAGCCGTGAAGGGGTTTAGTTTGAATGTAACGACCGGAGGAACCGTAGAAATGTAATTTTATATTTTCTATTTGACCCTCTTCCGGCTTAGTTACTCCGATGATATCTTCGAAATATTCTTGCCAGTCTATGCGGTCATTGGGATGATATTCTTCGGAAGAATTTTCAATTTCCATAATTCGATCCAATGCCAGGTTCCAATTGTATTTATCTACCACAGGATTATAACCGAAAACGAACCAGCGATTGTTGTATTGATGCAGGTGATAAGGATGGAACGTGAGCAAATAAGGATCTTTACTTTTGAAATCTTTGTAAGTAATATGCAGGACATTATGGCTTATAATAGCTTCGAAGAGCGGCTTAATATTTCCTGCTCCGGTGTAATAGGCATTGGATTCATAAGAAATGACGGGTTCTTCAGTCTGAATAAGTCCAAACTTGGATTCCAGTACCGGAATTAAATCATGCACAAATTCAAATTCCGGTCTTCCCGAACTGCGAGAAATGAGCTGAATCGCTTGTTTGAGTTGGTGGATTTCAGTATCGTTTAAAGGTGCATTTTGGATAGAATAGCTGCTGTCTTCATAAGAATAGAGGTTAGCCCGTCCGGCCTTTTCGATAAGGATAGGGGCTTTATATACCCGATATTCCAAATCTTTTAAATCTTCATAGAGCTGGGTTTTCCCTATTTGGATCGGCCCTCCTGTTTTCGGATTGATTTCTTCAAAAAGCTCTTCATTCACTTTTTTCAAGAGCTCTTTCCCTGTCCATTTCCTGCCGCTACGCAGACATTTATCCAAAATTAGGTAGCGCTGTTGTGCATTTTTGTTGATAGCCATAGTTTGTTCAGTTCTAGTGAACGAATGTAAGGGATATTTGCGAAGTGATTTAAAAAAAGGAAATTAATTATATATTTACACTAAGAATTTCATTTTGTAGAAAAGATGAAAATCTCATAAAAAGTTCTTTGAGTGCCTGTTGTTGATCATTGATTGTGCCAACTGGTTCGGATTTAATCTGGACAAATCGGTTGGTATCCCGAATTTATTTCGGGATGAATGTTCTCTCGTAATTCTGTTTCTTCGTAAAGTGGACTGTTGTTCATCTTTGTCTGAAGTGGGATCTTTCGAGGTTCATCTCTATTATTTTTATTATTATGAATTAATTAAGTTGATTCATAAACAAAGAATAAATACAACAGGACTCAAAGTTTTTTAACATCCTATGGAATTAACAAAAGAAGATATCAAAGAGATTAAAAGTGCATTTCAAAGAATGCAGACTATTGATGACCTGCTTATAATTCTCAATGTGGTAAAACCTTTTGTTTATGGTAAAGAAACTAAACCATTTAAACTACAACAGTTAACCTATTATGCTTGGAACAGTAAAATCATTAAGTACACTACCTTTGAGGTGAAGAAAAAATCGGGAGGCAGCAGGACAATCCATGCTCCTGTAAGAGGGCTTAAGGCTATACAAAAAGTTTTGGCATTTGTTTTACAATGTGTTTTTGAACCCCACAGTGCTTCACAGGGATTTACCAAAGGGAAATCCATTATAGACAATGCCGAGAAACATACTCGGCAACGATTTGTTTATAACATAGACTTGAAAGATTTCTTTCCCAGTATAGATCAAGCTAGAATATGGAAGTGTCTTCAATTAACTCCTTTCAATCTAAATAAAGAGAGTTCTAAGAAATTAGAATTCAAAGGAAAAGCAAGAAAGGGGAAAAGAGAATTAAAGCTTAAAAACGGTGGAGTAATTTATTACAGAGTAATTGGTAATGGCACAAAGTTTATCGTTGACAAAGATAAAACCGATTACAAAGCCATTAATAGATTAGCAGATAAATTTGAGGTAACTCCAAACACTGTAGTTAATTATTTAGTTTCCAATTCTGTGAAAAATACTGAAAATAACCGGTTAGCGAAATTAAGTCGTTTGAATATTGCCAATTTAATCGCAGCGCTTTGCTGTACAGAGATGATGGTTGAAAGAAAAAATGAAAATGGGGAATGGATAAAAGTAAAAAAGAAGGTACTTCCACAAGGAGCGCCGACTTCGCCTGTTCTAACCAATGTGGTTTGCAAGCGATTAGATTATCTTTTAACTGGTGTAGCTAAAAGATTTGGTTTAAACTATAGTCGTTATGCTGATGATATTACCTTTAGTTCTCAACACAATGTCTATCGAAAAAATAGTACATTTATAAAAGAATTAAACCGTATTATTTTGGATCAGCATTTTCATATTAAAGAAAGCAAGGTGCGTTTACAGAAAAATGGGTATAGGCAGGAAGTGACCGGAATAACTGTTAATGAGAAACCCAACGTGCCCAAACGATATGTTAAGCAATTGCGTCAGTGGTTATACTATTGGGAACGTTATGGTTTTGACCGGTTTAATAGTTACTTCCTTCCCAAACAAATGGCCGACAAAGGATGTATCTATAAAAATGGAACACCCAACATGGCTAATGTGCTTGCAGGGAAACTTGACTATTTGAAAATGGTTAGAGGGGGAGATGATTTTGCCTATTTGGGGCTGAAAGAGCGGTTTGATAGACTGGTCGATTCTAATAACCTAATAACAACTGTTTTAGAAGCATGGAAAGAGAAAGATATTAATGAAGCTATGAAAATATATAGACTATAATATATTAATATGCAAATGGATAAATATGAATTCATATTGGATTTGTTACATAATAATAAACTGACCTTGGCACAGAAAGAGGAAGTTTTACAATTAGCATCCAAAGAAATAAAGTATGATTTTGATATAGGAAATAAACTGGAATTTCGGATTACAAGAATTGAAAAGGAGATTTTTAAAGAAAACAGTAAAACTAGGTTGGAGAAGAAGCATGCTCCAAGAGAAATGGTAGCTTTTCTTTTCCAATTTAGCATTAATGAAAAATTTAAATGGTTTACTCACAAAGCAGACCAACGAGCTGAAAGAATAAACTATATGGGGTTATTAAAACAGGCAGACAAACATTTTAGAGAACTAAATTATCAAAATCTTAATATAGCAACCATAGAATTTATAAAGAAATTTATCCTAAAGAATGAGCTAAAAATCAAATTCCCTGAATATGAAAGTAAATGGACTTATGGGAATAAGTTAATTCAGGAGTACATTAATCATGGCATGAATCCTTTTGAGATAAAATTAGACAATGTTTATTTTTCAGAAGTAATTGATAGATTTAAGAGGGCTATTGAATTTAGGCATGATAACCTTGATTATAAATTTAATAGGCTTTTTAGAGATTTTATAACAGATTATTTACCTATAGATTTTTCAGAAGAATACAAATCGAATTTTGACATTTCTGCACAACAATTAAGTACTTACATCGATGTAAATAATTTTTTTAGAGGTTTAGAGATTATCATGAAGTGGATTGAAAATTATAAATCAAAATCTAATAAAGTAATTTTTAATTTAATTGAAAAGGTAGATTTCTATGAGCTGGAAATTTTTCATGTGGGTAGCTATTTTTCAGCTTCACCAGATTCTAATAAAGTTAAAGGTCAATCTGGTGATCTAGATAGATTGCGAAAGTATTGGTTTAGTATTGTGGATTTAATAATTTATGCTGATTTTTATGCAGAGAACCAATTAAAAGGATATAAAATTAATTGTTTAACTCAAAATACAAAGATGGTAATCAATAGTCCATCTTATTCTTTATCAGAGAATGAGGTATCTTTCCAAAATAAAAAAGTGGGAGGAATAAAGTATTTAATAATGATTTATAAAAATAAATAATATGATATATTTATTTGAAGATCGTAAAGATCGAATGTTTTCATTTTTTCAAGGGGATTTAAATAAATATCCTATTAATCTATCACAAGTAATTGATTCTAATGAAAAAGATCTTCCTGATTTTTTTTCAAAATTAAAACCATTTGATGCTGTATTTATTCATAAATCATATATTTTTTCAAATAAAGGAACAACTATTGAGCATTTAAGATCAATAGTTAAAAATGATTTGGATAAGTATTTCGTCCTTTTTAGTGGGGGAACCGATAATGCAATTGTTGATAATAAAGAAGCGATTATGAATTCGGGTACTTTCTATAATAATTTAATTCTATTTCTGGATAATTATAAAGAAGAAAATAAAATTAAATTACCATTATTGGTATATGGTCCAAATAAGTATATTAAAAACCAATTACGGCAATTTCAAAACTCTGTTTTTACAAAGCTATTCCTAATGGATGAAAGATCTTCTTATGAGAAAATCTTAAAAAAGGTTTTAAATGATCTTGAGACGATTTTGGTTGCTGAGGAAGTAACTAAAGAAAAAGAGAAATTAGGACGATGGATAATTGACAAAGTCAAAACCAAAAAATATCCATCGAGGGAATTATTGCATAATCAAATCTTAAAACTTGTAGAATCTTATGACTAAAATAAAGTTATTCAATAGTAATTTAAATAATCTGTTACCTATTGGTAATTATGTAGATATTAAATTACCAGAAGCTTTCAATATATTATCAACTTACAAGTACTCGGACATAATTGACAATTCTTTATATTTTATCGAAGCTTGCCCAGATAAAAACAACCCTATTGAATATCACGGAATTAAAATTGGCCTTGGAATATATTTTATGCACTTGCAGGAAAAAAAGTTTAATTTTAAAATAATACTTTGTGGATTTGATAACGAGCTAAGTATTTTTAAAAACTATAAATATGCAAGGTTTTTAACCTGCCCTGGAGTATCCTACCATCAGTTTTCCTTTCAGGAGGACTATACAATACCAAATATCGACAAGATAAATCCTAGAGAAGCGGAAGACAGCCTTAAAGGATTAAAAATAGAATTACCGAATAGTTACCATTCTCAGCATTCTATTACAAATGAATGGAGTATCTATAGATGGACCAAGTATCTTGGTCAAAAACCTGATATAGAAGAAAAAATTAAAGAGTCTTTTTATTTTGATTATTTGAGAACTATTAATCATATTGATACAGTAACTAGCAATAGAAACGTTTTACTAGAAAATGGTAAGATTCTTTTAATCGATGATGAAGTGGGAAAAGGATGGGATAGTTTTTTTAAGAATTGGAAATCCCCTGGTAGTCAATTAAAGATAAAAACACTTGGAGCTGATTTTAAGGGAAAAAAACATCTAGAAGATATTCTAGAAAAAGCAAAAAAAGAAATTGTAAAATTTAATCCAGACACCATAATTCTTGATCTTCGCTTACATGATTCAGATTTTAATCAAACAGCCCCTACAGAATTAACAGGATTTAAATTATTGAAAATAATTAAAAAAGAGATTAATCCTGGTATTCAAGTTATTATTTTTTCAGCAACAAACAAGATTTGGAATTATAAAGCCCTTTCTGATATAGGATTTGATGGTTGGGCAACAAAAGAGGCTCCAGACGTAAGTGAGGATAGAGGTGTAACGAAGAGTCTAATCTCAGAGCTAAAAAATCAAATTGGATATTGTTTGAGTCGAAAGGATTTTAAATATTTTTTTCAGAGAAGAGGAAATTTACTGAAAAAAATTAAGAGGCCTAAACTTAAATCAGAGCTAGGAAGCCAAATTGACATTTCTCTTGAATTAGCCTATAAGGCAAATACTGAAGATGAGTTTGCTCATGCCTATATTTCTCTCAATACAATATTTGAAATTATTAATAAGTATTTTATTGAAAGGGACGGTGAGGATAAATGGTCAATAGATAATAAGGATTATCTTGCTGATTGGGCGTATGATAAGAGTAAGAGGGAGTTTATTAAAAGAGATTCAATATTTAACAGTAAAAATTGTCCTGAGTGGAAAAAGATAGCTGGAATCATTCTTCAGTATTATAATTTAAGAGAACATCAACTCCTTCATGTTATACAAATTCATATAAACAAAAGAAATTGGTATATTCATAAGGATGAAAGGTTAAATTATAAAAACGAGAAAGGAGATTACCCTAATCATGATATTTATAAATTATCTGGTTTTTATAAATTATTTAGGACTATAGAAAAAATTATTTCTTATATAGAATGATATATAGTATAAATCGCATTGGATTTATATTTGGTACATACAGTAAGAAACAAGAAATAGAAGACCCTTTAAATTAAAGAAATACTATGCTCATTTTCGACCACTTTAAAAATATTAATCTTACTAATGACCAACACAATGTGGTGGAGAAGTTGAGAGCGTTTTTAGAAAATCATACACAAATATTCCTTTTAAAAGGGTATGCTGGTACTGGGAAGACTACTATTTTGAAAGGACTCGTACAATATCTGAATAAAATAAAAAGACAGTTTGAGTTGGTTTAAATAATTCCTTAATTTAATTAAAAACAATGCGCAACATCGTAATATATCCGAAAAAGAATAAGGGAAAAATATCTCAAAATCCGATAAGCATCGGAATTGATCTGGGAACGACCTATGCTCTTATGGCTACAATAGATAATGAACATGTTAATTTCGAAAATGCCCATAAGCTACCGGTTCAATTTGTAAGATTTCCGCAGCATAGTCCATTCGAATTTGACCAAACAATAGAAGATGAAAAAATAGCTACTATAATAGCCTTCTATAAGGGCAAACCTTACGTAGGAAACAATTTATATCATTTAAAAGGGCATCCGGAGTTTCAATACAAAAAAAATATTTTCTACCATTGGAAGGTAGAAATGGGAGTGGATCTCCATCCCTTATATCCGGAAGCTGTAAATGAAAAGCTGGATATGCCATACAAGATTGCAGGGGCTGTCATGAACTATATGCGCAAGGTCTATTCAGAGAACAACGATTATGAATTGGGGAATACAATTATTACCGTCCCGGCTTCTTTCCAGGCTAATCAGCGAAAGGACACCTTAAGAGCTGCTGAAATGGCAAAGATAGAAGAAAAGGAAGGAATGCTTATTGATGAACCTAATGCAGCTTTTCTGGGCTATTTTAACAGACTATCGGATGAAAATAAAGAACGGTGGGCAAGAGAGGTGAAAAACAAGAACGTTTTGGTTCTTGACTTTGGTGGAGGAACCTTGGATCTATCTTTACTTAATGTCGATTTCCGGAAAGATAGTGGAATTACCATAGGAAATAAGGCTATCTCTCGCTATAACGATCTCGGTGGACAAGATATTGACTTGCTTATAGCTGAAGAGGTCATTTTACCTAAAGCAAAAGAAATTATCCCGAATTTTGATCACCTAAATATAGGTGAGATAAGGAATGAAATATTGCCACAATTAACTGTCATGGGAGAAGATTTGAAAAAGGGGATCTGCAATAAAGTAAGCCTGAAGACAGCAGATGGCAATGTAGATAATCTACAACTTGAGAACGTTTTCTTTTCAAGGGATGACAATACATTTACTTTTAACAACGAAGAATACTTAATTGAGGATTTAAGTATCAGCGGGAGTACTTTTAGAGACCTCTTCATAAAGTTTTTTCGAAAAAAAACTTATCAATTTCGGTATTCTGATAAAACAATTACCACCGTTAGCTCTTCTATTTCGGAGATCGTGGAGAAAGCAAATGAAACTCTAGATGCCATAGATTACGTTTTGTTTGTAGGAGGCAGCAGCTTTAATCCCTTTCTCCCTGCTTTAACAAAAAAGAAATTAACAAACTCCCGTTTACTTTTAAACCCTGATCCCGATAAATTAGTAGCAGAAGGTGCAGCTATTTACTCCTATTTTCTGAATCAATATGGTGTTTCCTTAATTAAACCTATTACCAGTGATACCTTAGGAGTAAGGGTTAAAGACAATCGTTTCAAGCCTATTATCGAAAGAGGGCAATCATTACCACAAAAGGTAGAATTACCGGATTTTAAATTACAAACAAACCTGAATCCGGAAGTCATTGTTCCGGTCTGTATAAATGGTGCCGATTTTTTGATTGGAGAAATTCGGTGTCCTTTAAATGACTTTTATGATATAGATACCACTGTAAAGATAAATGCTGAAATAACAGCGGACAAGGTCTTTAAGTTGGAAGTATATGCAGAAGAAAATTTAATTGGGCAAGCTACTTTCGAGAATCCTTACGCCATTGGTAAATTAACAGAGGATGAATTAGAACTCTATAAAGTCCAGACAAATTTAAACAAAGCTCGCATATCTCATAATGTATCGGAAGAAAAAAGGCTACTTCGAGAGGTCATAGATAAACACTACGAAGTTTCTTCTAATTTATCGGGGCTGGAAGCAGTTGAAAATTATATTGAAAGGTTTGATGACCAGGATAGCTGGGTTTGGAATATGAAATATATTCTTAATGATAGATTAGGCAGAAGAGAAGCTGCTAAAGATGCTTTAGAACGAGCCATAGAACTAAGTCCGGAAAGTGGTTCATGGCGCTACAATTATTCTGTTCTATTGGAAAAGGACGACCCCCAAAAAGCGCTGGAGTATTTGAATAACCAAGATGAAAATATAAAAAAAGACAATACCGTGCGTTGTAAGATAGCGCTATTAGAAAAAGAAGTGAACGATAACCGGTCAGGAATAAAAGAAATAATTGAAAAGCATAAGAAAAGTCCCGAAATCTTTTCAGAGTTTGATAAACGGGTATTGTTAGGTCCTATTTATCGAGAAAGTGGGGAGGCTTACGGTTATGTCAACCCCAAAACGAAAAAAAGGAAAGAAGATGAAAAAAGGTATTTAGACACAGATAATAAACCATTAAACTTATAATTATGTTTTTACCTCCTTATCCTCAACTATCTGAAGAACAAAAAGGAATTATAACACGGATTTCCAGAGAGCAGAGTGATCTTTTTGTAGAAGGACCGCCCGGCTCGGGTAAAACTGTAATCAGCCTATATACATTAAGAGATATGATAAGGGAAGGAGCTAGTAATCCTTTACTTTTAATATACAATCACAGCTTATACGGATATTTACGAACTTCACTGGAAGAGTTGAATATCTCTGAAAATATTACCATTGCAACAAAAGATAAGTTTTTTTGGGATCTTGCTTCTCAAAAAGGAATTGGCCGTCCTCATGGAACAGAATACAAAGAGAAATATGACTATATTTTAACAAACCTTCAGAAGGAGAGTCTCACTTTATCCTATGATGTAGCTGTTGTAGATGAGGTACAGGATTTAGATCCCAGAGAATGGAAATTATTAAAGCGATTAGCCAAGAGGACGACCTCACTTGGAGATTTCAACCAGGGGATTTACAAAACAAATCTTACTCAAAAAGATATTATAGGAGATGGGATAATGGATCGTCTTGAAAAGATTTTCAGATTTCATAGAAATATTGCAAAATTGGCTGCAAAGTTTTCTAAGAAAAAAGATAATTTGGAGTCAAAAGTTGATAAAATATCGCAAAGTAAGCCTCAGATAATTAAAGTTGAACCTTCAGAAGAATATGAAGAAATAAAAAAAATATTACAGTCATTAAAAAACGAAAGAAAACGTATAGGTGTAATATGTCCGGGTAGAGCTTTACTTACAGAATTATCTGAATTTCTAAAAAAAGAAGGGATAAGTCACGATTACTATCCGAGTAACAAAGGTTTAAGAAAACATAATTTCACTTCTTCTCATCCATTACTAATTACTAGTTATAGCAGCAAAGGTCTGGAATTCGAACATGTTATTCTTTTTGGTTTCAACAAATCTAATGAAATGGTGGAAATATTAAGAAGAGAAGGAAGATTAAAAGAAGTGATTTATGTGAGTATTACCCGGACTAACTCTAATTTATATATCATAAAAAGAACAGACGCTATTCGGGAATTTAATGATATCGATATTTTTGAAAAAGAAGAATCTATAGATGATGACTGGTTCTAAAATTAAAATTATGAGAAAAAATGAAATTTTCTTATCTCTCTCTGAAAGTGAGGACTTGGTTTTCAAAAAAAATCTTTTGATACCGGAGAGCCGACTTAATATAAACCAGAGACAAAAGGATTTGAGTATAATTGTTAAGCTCAATATAGAAGATGTTAGAATATTTGATGGAGAAGTAGTGCTTTTCTCGGGTGATATAAGTAGTTTTGAGATTCCCGAGAAAGAGAGAAAATTATTTGTTTATCACCTTAAGGTTCCGGAGGGAATGATAGAAACTGTGACAAGGAATTATAGAGATAGTAAGCCTAAAAAAAATCAAGGTGAACTTCCCTATACTGAAGAATCTGAAAAAGAACGATTAAGAAACCAATTTACCTTTTTGAGGCGCAGCCTCTTTTACTGTTTTACCCTTGGACAAAGTGGAGGTATTTCGGATAATTTTAAGGATGCTATTTTTGGCCTAATTAATCAAATCAGATCTCTTTCAAATTTTAAAACTCAGTTTTTAAAAGAGTTGGTTGTTCAAGAGGGATATCCCATTAAAGAAATAAACGACGGGAAGTTTCATCCGGACGCACAAAAGCGCTTTGTTTGGTTGGGAGGCTATTTATTTAACGTTGACACCAAAATAAAAAAAGATAGAAAGGAAGAAGAGATAAAAACTGCCAAGAAATGGTTTATGCAGTTCAAAGATAAAGAAGATGTAGACCTTATCAAAAAGGCATTAAAAGGTATTCCTGAATTGTTTAAAACTGAGTTCCCTTTTATTTTTGGCTATTACATAGCTGCATCTTTTTATGATGAGATTTTAGATGATCCTAACTTTGTGCAAATTTTAAACAAAAAGGTAGAGGCATATGGAAGGAAAGAAGATGGTCAATTATTGCTTTGGACCATTTTCTTCCATGCTCTATTTCAAAAAAATATGGACTATTTGTACCCTATCCCTTTTTTGCAGCCATAATTACTAAGCCTGGAAGTGAAAATTTTTAATTTCTTATTTCCTAGTGCTGAGTTTCAAGAAAAAGAAGTCCTTTTCCAAAAAGTAGAAGATAAGCAATTAATTAGTGAATTTCGGCATTTAAGAGATGGAGGAAAATTTATGGAACCTGAATTTATTACAAGAGAAACCCAAAAAGAATTATTGGAGAATACCTTCAGCCTGAGTAATATCTATAGGGTAGGATTGGAAAACACGAAAGCCCTAAATACAAAAATAGAAAACAAATGCCGCTTATATGATAATCATTTTTCTTTGGATCTTGTCAGCCATCCATCGGAAGTGATTTTTTATATTCGTCAGGATGAAAAGCTTAAGGACTGGTTAAAAGGACTGAAACTAAAGGTTGAACCATTATCAAAGGCTATTTCTAAAAATAAGAAAGCACTTTTAGGTTTTCTGAAATCGGAGAATTATCAAGAAGGTTTATTTAATATATATAAATATGTAATAAGTAATACAGAGAAAGAGATCGGTTTTGAAAAAATTGTTTTTGTTTTGATGGTAGATGAAAGTACTGAATACATTCAATCCCCGCAATTCCAACATAAAAAGATGAATATGAAAGACTTTTGTACAAAACAATTTAGAGGGATGAATGTAGTGATTTTAATTAAAAATAAGAAGAACGAATCAGATATTGAGATTAAAAGAAATCTTAAAAATTTGCTTGGACAATATAAAATTGAAGATATTGAACTAATGGATGAGAATATAAATGACTCAATTCGAGATTGGGTTTTCAGTATCAATAATAAATATTTTATAGATTTGGGCTCTCCCAAGGATGAATATCATGTCCTTTTGAATTTATAGTGCCCTGTAATAAATCGTATTTAAACAGCCCTAATTAACAAAGAATGAGTTTTATAGCAGTATATAATCATCCTATTTTTACAATAGTTAATGTGGTTACTAAAAATGCCAAACAAGAGAATAACAGTAAGTTAGACTTATAAAAGAAATAATTAATGAAATTAATAAAGATAATAATTTACTATTTGTTCCTCCAACAGAAAACGCTGGAGTGGTTATGTAATATTAACTTAGCACCGACCTCATCTAACCTAGTCCAACAGCAACAAAAGTCTAAAAAATAAGAATAGGGTGCCGAAAAGTGATCCTTTCTTTGTTTATAAGGACTGACAGTTATAATATTTTATGTCTTAATCAAGTAACAAAACTTAAAATTCTATGAATTTCATCCTCCCATACCGCAAAGACCATCTCTGGGGTTATTGTACTCCGGAAAAGAAAATCGTCATTCCTTGTCAGTATGATAGAACGATGGAATTTGTAAATGGTATTGCTATTGTCAAACGTGATGGGAAATATGGTGCAATTAATCCGTCGGGGGAGATTATTACTCCCATAAAGTGGGAATCTTTCCCTGCGGTGGAGGAAGCGTTATATGGTCCGCCTAAAGATCTCTATGGGAATTTACTGGTAAGGGATGCTGATGAAGAGGAGGAGGAGGAGATGGAAGGGTGTTCATCTATTCAATGGGAAGAAGGCACTATATTGGATTATGTCGGTGTAGATTTTTTATTTATCAATAATAAGTACATGGCTCTGGATGAGAATATATCCACAGATACCTATGATTTTCTTAGTGATTTTTTAGATGGGTTGATTTGGGTTTGCAAGGAAGGAAAAATAGGTGCTATTGACCCTACCGGAAAGCAAATTATTCCTTGTATGTATGAGGAAATCTTTCCTTTTGAGGATGATGAGCATGACAGATATTACACTTACGTCAAACTCAACGACAAATGGGGCGTGATTCATAACCGAACCAATGAGCAGTATTGGGAAGATTAGTATATTCTCAGCAGATGCGATATTTCATTTTTATTGCTTAGTAAGCACATTATCTTGTCCTTTTTTGGCTTGCACAGCTATATCCTCTTTTCCTAAGGGAGTTAATGCTTCGTTAGCTAATAAAAAAGATTTTGAACCTTTTTCGTAATTACCCTTGATGCCGTGTAGGGTAATCGTACTTTCTTCTTTATCAAAGTCCCTCCAATCAAGTATAATCAACACACTGTGCAAGAGGATTATCTTTTCTTTGTCCTCTCATTTCATGCTTTCTTGCTTCCAAAGAATCTCTTAATTTTTTTCATATGGGGGTTGTGTTGTTTTAGGTAATAAATGTATGTTTTTATAAATTATTATACTATATTTGTAATATAAAAGAGTAATTATGTTATCTGTAATAAAAGAATATGGTGCTATAAAAGACAATATTGGACATATTTTAAAAGCTTCCGGTTATCGGAATGATTATCTTGCTGCCAAAATAGGGATAACCCCTCAAAATTTTGCAGTCAAAAAGAGAAGGGGAAATTGGAATGAAAAAGAATTGGCAAGGCTTGTCGAAGTGATTACTGAACCCAACGAAGATGCGGAGGAAGCTATTATGTTGGAGATTATGAGATGCCGGGAAGGGGAGGATATTATACCTATTTCCAAAATGAGGAAAGAATTGGGATGGAAGTAGTTGCTCGAAAAAGTTTTTATAAAGATGCTCTAAAATGTCCTGTATCTATTCAAAAGAAGGTGAATAGAGTGCTTTATGTTTTGGAAAAAGCTGAGTCCCTCCAATCTTCAGGTTTGGATTATAAAAAATGTAAAGGAGCTGGGAAACATGAGAAATATTATAGAATTCGAGTAGGAGATTGGCGTATTGGAATAGAGTTAAAATATCCAACTGTCATTGTCGTTACTATTCTCTCAAGAGGGAAAATCTATAAGAAATTTCCTCCTAAATAGCTCCACGTAGATAAAATCCACTTAAATTCTCTTTGGAGTCCGTCTCTCCAGTTCGCTTCTTTTTTCCCGTAAACGTCATCATTTCTTTTCAACCTGTGTATTCCCTTATTTTTCCAGTCCTTCACAAATTTGTTTTACGATTCCGGGGCCTTCATAAATGAATCCGGTATATAGCTGTATCAATGTGACGTCGGCCTCTAATTTTTCCCGGGCATCTTCGGCGGTAAAAACGCCTCCTGACGCAATGATAGGAAGCTTTCCACCGGTTTTATTATGGATATAGCGAATAACTTCCGTGCTTCTTTCTTTAATAGGTTTTCCACTTAAGCCTCCATTTCCACAGGCCTTTACTTCTTCTTTTGGCGAGTTGAGATTGGTTCTACCAATTGTCGTGTTGGTTGCAATTAACCCGTCTAACCGGGTGACTTCTACAATTTCTAGAATATCATCAATTTGTTCTGTTGTAAGATCAGGGGCAATCTTGAGAAGTAGAGGTTTTGACTTTCGTTGGGCTCGATTCAGTTGTTGCAGCGTAGTAAGAATTTCCAATAGCGGTTTTTTGTCTTGTAGGCTGCGTAATCCGGGAGTGTTGGATTTGGGTTTGCAAGGAAGGAAAAATAGGAGCTATTGACCCTACAGGGAAACAAATTATCCCTTGTATGTATGAAGAAATCTTTCCTTTTGAGGATGATGAGCATGACAGATATTACACTTACGTCAAACTCAACGACAAATGGGGTGTGATTCATAACCGAACCAATGAGCAGTATTGGGAAGATTGATATATTTACAGAAGATAAGTTTTTTTGATTTTATTGTTTAGTCAGCACATTGTTTTGCCCATTTTCAGCTTGCACGGCTTTGCTGTCTTCTCCTAAAGGGGTCAGCGCTTCATTGGCTAATAAAAAAGATTTTGAATCTTCTGTGTACCCTGCTTGTATGTTATGTAAGGTGATTGTACTTGCATCTTTATCGAATTCCCATTTTCCTTCATTTTTTACTGTATCTACTTTTTCTCCAAATTTTATTTCCTTCATTTTATAATCTCCCTGTTCTTTTAGAGTAATCTCTGTCTTGACACTATCACAATCTTTGCAGGGTAGAATTCCGGCATAAGTTCCGATAAAATTGTGAACCTTAAGTCCTTTTTGACTATGTGCATTACTTTCTTCTGTGGAGGAAGTGTTTTTATTTTGATTGCCCGGGGAGGAAGTACAGGAAACAATCAGAAATGCGGATAAAATTAACGGGATAAAAGAGCGCTTTAACATGATGTGTCCTTTTTTTATTAATGGCTCAAAATTAATGCCATAATTGACGACAAAGCGTTTTAACAACTACAAATAAAACCTACCCCTGGGATGGGCTCCGGTTTAAATCGGTCGGATCAGCCTCCGGTCTTTGAACAGCAGCTCCTATGGGAAGTACGGGTCTGTCGAATACCTCATTCAGTACAGTAGCAGCACTACCATACATGGCTGAAAGACCGCAGAAAATCCCTTCATATCCGGCAAATGTGGTCAATTGTTTACTCTCGGTAAATTCGGCAAAGGCGAGCAGGATAAATAAAAGAGTCAGTGTAAAAAATACCACTTGCAACATCCTGTTCAGTTTGAGAGTACCGAAAAACATGTACAACGTAAAAATGCCCCAAAGAAACAGGAAAATACCCATAGAGGTTCCATCAGGGGCAAAGTCGGTACCGAAAGAAGTCTTGGGGATGATGAGAATACCCACAAGGGCAATCCAAAACATTCCATAGGAAGTGAATGCGGTAGCTCCAAAGGTATTGTTCTTCTTCCACTCCTGTATGCCGGCAAGAACCTGAGCCAGCCCCCCTACGAAAATCCCCATCCCGAGAATTACGGCGTCCATATCGAAAAAGCCCGCGTTGTGAAAATTGAGTAGTACGGTAGTGATGCCAAAGCCGAATAAACCTAATGCGGCAGGATTACTCGTATTGTCTTGAATGGTCGTTACATGAGCAGAGTGGTTCATCCTTTTTAAATACAAATATTAAAAAATAAAACCAATTTTTAATATTTTTTATGGAAAAAGTGAAATAACTTGCATTTATCTGCGTTAAAACTTCAATACATGTAACATTTCGTGAAGTGTAGTTTTGGATTGGATTATTAGTTGATTAGGTTATTATGTTGATTAAGGGATTGGGTTATTATTCAAAAAAAAAGGGAATACAGTACTTTATGTTTTTTCCTCCAGTCCCTCACAAATTCGTTTTACAATGCCCGGTCCCTCATAAATAAATCCGGTATAGATCTGTACCAATGAGGCGCCGGCCTCTAATTTTTTCCGGGCATCTTCGGCGGTGAAAACGCCTCCTGACGCAATGATAGGAAGCTTCCCACCGGTTTTATTATGGATATAGCGAATAATTTCTGTGCTTCTTTCTTTAATAGGTTTTCCACTTAAGCCTCCATTTCCACAGGCCTTTACTTCTTCTTTTGGCGAGTTGAGATTGGTTCTACCAATTGTCGTGTTGGTTGCAATTAACCCGTCTAACCGGGTGACTTCTACAATTTCTAGAATATCATCAATTTGTTCTGTTGTAAGATCAGGGGCAATCTTGAGAAGTAGAGGTTTTGACTTTCGTTGGACTCGATTCAGTTGTTGCAGCTTAGTAAGAATTTCCAATAGCGGTTTTTTCTCTTGCAAGCTGCGTAATCCGGGGGTGTTGGGGGAACTGACATTGACCACAAAATAATCAACGACATTTTTTAGAGCCCAAAAGGCTTTTTCATAATCTTCTACTGCTTTTTTATTGGGAGTGACTTTATTTTTGCCGATATTTCCCCCAATAAGAATTTTTCCTTTTCTGTTTTTGATTCTATCGGCAGCTGCCATGGCACCATCATTATTGAATCCCATTCTGTTGATCAGCGCTTCATCTTGTGGCAATCTGAAAAGTCGGGGTTGTGGATTTCCCGGCTGTGCTTTGGGAGTCACGGTTCCAATTTCTATAAACCCAAATCCCAGTTGTTCTATTAAGTCGATGTATTTAGCATCTTTATCAAATCCGGCCGCTAAGCCAATGGGATTGGGAAAGGTTAATCCCCAGAGTTTGGTTTGTAGCGTCGAGATATCCGGACAAAAAAGTTTTCTTACTATATTTTTTCCTCCCGGCAAGTTGGTCGCTATTTTCAGTAATTGCATGGCTAGTTTATGGGCTTTTTCCGCTTGCCACAAAAAGAGTATTTTCTTGATAATTGGGTACATATTGTCGGCAAAGATAACAGAAAACCCTTTTAAATATAAAACACAAATAAATATTCAGAGTGATATGAAGATAAATAGAATAATTCTTTCTACTTTTACCCTAAATCCTAAATAATGAGTGAACAAAAATCGTATATGGGAGAGGAATTTACTCCTGAAGTAGAACCTACATCTGAGGAAAAAACCTTAGGGCTTATTGCTCATGTTATTACATTTGTCAGTATGTTTATCGGACCATTGATTATTTATATATTGAAAAAGGATGAATCTTCTTTTGTAGCACAACAGGCAAAGGAATCTTTGAATTTTCAAATAACGATGGCTTTGGTATCCGTCGTTTTAATAATAAGTATTTTAGGGATTTTTCTACTGTGGATTGTAGGGATTTTTGTTTTGATTTTTGTCATTATTGCCACTGTAAAAGCATCAGAAGGCAAACTATATAAATATCCACTCACTATACGATTTATTAAATAAAGACCGAAAGAGCTTTTATGAAACCATTGAAACTCAATAGAGCGACTCCGGCAGGATTGTTAATTGCGATAGGTATTGTGTTTGGGGATCTTGGGACTTCTCCATTATATACTTTTGATGCGATCGTAAGGGGGAAGCCAATTAATGAACTACTAATTCTCGGTGGAACTTCCTGTGTGATATGGACGCTCACGATGCTTACGACGGTAAAGTATGTGATTGTTGCCATGCGTGCAGACAATAACGGAGAAGGAGGTATTTTCTCTTTATATGCATTGATTCGACGATATGCGAAAACGGCCGTTATATTTGCAATGATCGGAGGCGCAGCCATGTTGGCTAATGGTTTGTTGACTCCGCCTATTACGGTCTCCTCTGCAGTAGAAGGACTACAACTTTCTCATGGACTTACGGTAAAAATTGTATTGGGAATTATTATTGCTCTTTTTATTGTCCAACAGTTTGGCACCAATTTTATCGGGAAATTCTTTGGGCCGGTAATGCTTATTTGGTTTTCAACGATGGGGATTATCGGTATTACTCATATTTCGGATAATTGGATGGTTTTAAAAGCTTTTAATCCTTATTATGCCATAAAACTATTGGCTACTTACCCGAAGGGGTTTCTCATTTTGGCAGCAGTTTTTCTTTGTACTACAGGGGCAGAGGCTTTATATGCTGATCTAGGTCATTGTGGAAGGGATAATATTAGATATTCTTGGTTTTTTGTAAAAGTCTGTTTGATATTAAGTTATTTGGGACAAGCAGCTTGGGCATTACAATTTAAAGGTCAAATCATTCCCTCCGATACAAAAATCTTTTTTGCTATTATGCCGGATTGGTTTGTGCCCTTTGGTATTGCCATTGCTACCTTGGCAGCCATTATTGCCTCTCAGGCTATGATTTCCGGGTCTTTTACATTGATTAGTGAAGCCATTAAATTGAATCTATGGCCTAAAATGAAAATTCACTATCCTACTGAAGCGAAAGGTCAACTTTATATACCGGGAATTAATTTATTTCTAGCTGTAGGCTGTGTCTTGGTTGTCTTATTTTTCCATGGGAAATCCGAAAATATGGAAGCTGCCTACGGTCTGGCAATTACAGTAACCATGATTATGACTACGCTCATGCTCATCTATTATCTGATGCTTTCGCATCTTAATAAGTGGTGGGTCGCGCTTTTCCTGGTTATTTATCTGACAATTGAATTTGCCTTCTTAGCTGCCAATATTCATTATTTCTTAGAAGGTGGATATGTTACGTTGATCATTGGCCTGGTGTTGTTTTTGGTCAACTATATTTGGTATCAGGCTCGGAAAATACAGGCCCGTTACGTTGAATTTGTAAAGCTGAAGGATTATCTGCCCCAATTGCAGGAAGTTAGTGTGGACAGCAGTATTCCTAAATATTCTACTCACTTGGTGTATCTGACGGCTGCTGATAAAAAAGAAGAAATAGAGCAAACGATTATGTACTCTATTTTCAATAAAAAACCCAAACGTGCAGATATTTACTGGCTCGTGCATGTGGACGTGTTGGATGAACCTTATCGTTGTGATTATAAAGTGGAAACGATTATTCCCAATGAAATAATTCGCATAGATTTCCGTTTAGGTTTTAGAATCGATCAGAAAATCAATTTGATGTTTAGAAAGGTGGTGGAAGATATGGTAAATCGAAAAGAAGTAAACATTATTAGTAGATATGAATCTTTGAGTAAAAATAATATTGCCGGAGATTTCCGCTTTGTGATTATGTCAAAGTTCCTTTCCAGAGATAATGATTTGCCATTTAAAGAGAAACTGGTTATGCGGGGCTATTTTTATCTGAAAAAGATGAGCCTTTCTGAAGAGCGTGGTTTTGGATTAGATTCTAGTTTTGTAACAATTGAAAAATTTCCCTTGATCATCCAACCGGTAAAAGATTTGAGAATAAGAAGAGTCTATGAATAATTAGGATGAAAAGAGTATGCCGATGAAGACTGAAAATGGTATTAGATTTGTGAGGTAAATCACTGAAATGAAGAAAATACGTTTCCTTATTGTCTTGTTATTGCTTGCATCATGCTCTGCTCCGATGAATACTTCTAAAGAAAACAGCAATAGCAGGGTTTCTTCTAAAGCACAAAAGTGGTATGCTGCGGCACAAGAGGCTTTACGCTCCCCTGCCGGTCAAGAAGATGAGAAAGCAATATCTTTGTTGAAGAAAGCTACCCGCGAATCTCCTTCTTATTTTAAAGCCAACGCTCTTTTGGCTAGCTTATATAATCGAAAGAAAGCCTATAAATTAGCAGTTAATTATTTTGACAAAGCCAATCAAATCGATAGCCGACAGTTAGAAAAAGCTTATGACATCTATGCGCATGCCTCAGCCGGAATGGGCAATTTCAAAAAAGCCCTGCGGCTGATCAATAGCTATTTGGAAAAGAATACTATGTCTGATAAAAACAGGAAACATGCTTTGAAATGGAAGGCCCATTATACTTTTGGGCAAAAAAGTAAAGAAAAAAATTACCCTTTTAATCCGGTTAATATGGGAGATAGTATTAATACCTCCGATCCCGAATATCTGCCTGTCTTGACGATTGACGGGAAACAACTGATTTTTACTCGAAAGATTCATCAGATTCAGGAAGATTTCTTTTTTAGCAGGAAGACCGAGAAAGGATGGAGAAAGGCCATTCCTTTTACTTCTATTTTATTTAAAAATAAAGAAAATAAAAATAGTCATTATAACAAAGGCTCAGAAACTATTTCTCAAGATGGAAAATGGTTTCTCTTTACGATTTGTGATCGGGAGGATGGTCTGGGAAGTTGTGATATTTACTTTTCTCATAAAACAGATGGGGGCTGGAGCACTCCTAAAAATATAGGATCGGCTATTAATAGTCCTTATTGGGACACCCAACCCAGTCTGTCTCCGGATGGGAAAGACTTGTATTTTGTAAGTAATCGACCGGGAGGTTACGGAGGAAGTGATATTTATGTGAGTCATCTACAATCTGACGGACATTGGGGAGAGGCGGTGAACTTAGGTGGAGTTGTAAATACGGCCGGAGATGAAAGTAGTCCATTTATCCATGCCGATAATAGGACATTGTACTTTGCATCTGACGGACATGCGGGTATAGGAGGAGTGGATTTATTCTATGTGAGAAAGAAAATAGATCATTCCTGGGGAAAGGTTCATAATCTGGGATATCCTATTAATACCATCGATCATGATGGTAGTATTTTTGTGAAAGCTGATGGAAAAACTGCCTTTTATGCCTCTGATCGGAAAGACTCCAGAGGTCTGTTGGATATCTACAAGTTTCAGTTATATCCGGATGCTCGACCGGTGAAAACCTTGTATGTTCAAGGACGTGTTTTTGATAAAAAAACAGGGAAGAATATTGCAGCCGATATTGTGTTGACTGATTTGCAATCGGGAAAAGAACTAACGACTATCAACAGCCAATCTGATGGGCATTATTTAATCACGCTCCCGGTGGGGAAGGCATATGCTTTCAATGTAAAAAAGAAGGGATATCTATTTTATTCTGCACATTTTGCACTTCAAGACAGCGTAAAATGGCGCCCTTTTAGAAGGGATATTCCACTACAACCTATTGAAAAAGAGGCTCATATTTTTTTGGAAAATGTATTTTTCGATTTTGATAAATACCATCTTCGTCAAACTTCTTTTGCGGAACTGGATGAAGTGGTGGATTTGTTAAAGAAAAATCCAAAGTTATATATTCAAATTAATGGGTATACAGATAGCATAGGTACAAAATCTCACAATCTGGAGCTTTCTCAAAACAGAGCACAGGCGGTTGTTGATTATTTGGTTTCGAAAGGAATTGATAAAAAACGACTTGCAGCAAAAGGCTTTGGTGCTCAAAATCCGGTTGCCTCTAATGAAACAGATAAAGGCAGGGCGGAGAACCGCAGAACCGAATTGGAAATAACGGCGAAGTAACCACATTGACGATTAAAGAGTCCTGGCTTATAGCATCATTTGCCATTCCGACCAACGGGAGGAATCTAAAACACCTTATAATGGGAAAATGTATTGAAAATCTCTTTTCTTATTAATCAGGTATTCTTCACAAAAAACATAGTATTCCGAATGAAATCTGTCTATAAGATCCCGCTTTCCTCGTCCTTTTTCTTCAATCTCATGATTGATTCATAAGTTTATGAAAACTGTTTGGTATAGTCCATTTTATTTCGCCGGAGTTATGGTAATATTTCGATAGGAAATAGGACCATGATCTCCCTGAAGCAGAATTGGACAGGGAGTGGCTTCTTTGCTGTCAATAGCCCCTCCGGTAATTCCCGGAATATTACGATTGCAAATAACGACTTTTCCATCGATAGCCACAGTCACTGTTCTACCAATCAGTGTAACGTCAACGTCTTGCCACTCATTTGGTTGAGAAAGTAATTGGCTGGGAGGAAGGAATCCATAGATAGCACCAAATAATAAATCTAACGGATCTTTATCATTCTTATCTACGACCTGCACTTCATATCTCCCTCTTAGATAGATTCCGCTATTACTTCCTGTAGGATATTTTACTTCAACATGTAGTTTAAAATCCTGAAATTTTTTGTTGGTCACTAAATTAGCCCCTGAATGTGGACTCTTTAATACGCCATTTTTTACGATCCATTGGTTGTCACCGGTAGCGTGCCACTGATCTATATTTTTCCCGCTAAAAAGAACAATCTTTTTTCCCCAGGTAGGGGCTTCTTTTCGTTGAAGAGCGGGGGCTCTGGTTGCTGTCCAGTGATAAGAAGAACCATCGTCATACGATAGAGTGCCCTCAAAATGGCCTTTAACCCGAAAAATTCATCGGTCGAGTAGGATAAATGGGTATAAAGTGTTAT
>CAZYHV010000035.1:0-31481 GCA_964647485.1 uncultured Chitinophagaceae bacterium
TAACCATCATTATCATGGAGGTCTTTATTAACAAGATGCGAAAGATGAAAGGCGTACGGAAGATGATCCTCATTGAAGAAGCCTGGAAAGCCATTGCCAAGGAAGGGATGGCCGAGTATATCAAATATCTGTTTAAGACCGTAAGGAAATTTTTTGGTGAAGCCGTTGTAGTCACCCAGGAAGTAGATGATATTATTTCATCTCCCGTAGTCAAAGAAACAATCATCAATAATTCCGATTGTAAAATCCTGTTGGATCAGCGTAAGTATCAAAACAAGTTTGAGCAGATACAGACATTACTTGGGCTCACGGAAAAAGAAAAGGCCCTGGTTTTGTCCATCAATAAAGCCAACGATCCGTCGAGAAAATACAAAGAAGTGTTTATATCCCTGGGAGGCACCATGAGCAAGGTGTATCGAACGGAAGTCTCCCCCGAAGAGTATCTGACTTATACCACTGAAGAGACTGAAAAGGTGAAGGTCCGGGAATATGCCAAAAAGTTTGGCAACATGCAAAAAGGGATTGCAGCACTGGCTGCTGAAATGAAAAAATATTGAATGAAAGGCTTAAAAAATGAAAACATTACACAAACAAACAATAATGGTTGCGTTGCTGATTGCCTGTTTTACCCTCATATCCTCTCCTAAAGCAGACGCCCAGATAGTCGTAGCGGAGGTGATCAAGGCGGGGGTAAAGAAAGTCATCAAGGCGGTGGATCTGAAAATCCAACGTCTGCAAAACAAAACCATCTGGTTACAAAATGCACAAAAGACCCTGGAAAATACGATGGCAAAACTCAAGCTTGAAGAGATATCCTCCTGGGTAAGCAAACAAAAGACACTATACCGGGACTACTATGAAGAGCTTTGGAAGGTGAAGATGCTGATCACTTATTACAGTGCAATAAAAGACATCTCTGAGAAACAAGTCCGGCTTATCCGGGAATATCAACGAGCCTGGAAACTGTTCCGGCAGGACCGCCATTTTACAACCGGTGAATTGAATTACATGGCGGAAGTGTACGCCGGCATCCTGAAGGATACGGAAAAGAATGTGGATATGCTGCTGCTGGTGGCGCATTCTTTTACCACCCGGATGAGTGACGGGGAACGATTGGAGTATATCCATAAAGCAGGCAGGAAGGTGGATCAGAATTTTGACGACCTCAGCCTGTTTAACCGGCAAAACGTAATCATTAGTTTACAAAGAGCCAAAAACAAAAATGATCTGAAGGCGGTGAAACGTTTGTATGGTATTCAATAACCTATAAAAAGGAGCATCATGAAAAAATATATTTTATCAGTCGTATTGGTTTTATCTGTAACGACTTTGGAAGCCCAAACCTTCGCCGAGTTCTTCAAACAGAAAAAGACCCAAAAGAAATACCTGTTACAACAAATAGCTGCCTTAAAGGTCTATAGCGGGTACATAGAAAAAGGGTATGCGATTGTAAGCGATGGTTTACATATTATCGGTACACTAAAAAACGGGGAACTGAACCTGCACAGCGCATTTTTTCATTCCCTTGAAAATATAAATCCTAAAATAGCCAACTACTCCAGGGTTGCGGATATCGTTTTATTGCAAAAGGCAATCGTACGAAACTGTAAAAATGTACTCGGGAAAGAAACTTCGGACAACCATTTTAATGCGCAGGAGCAGGCTTATATCCGGCGGGTTTTTCAAAGGCTTTTGGAGGATGGTGCTACTACAGTAAAAGAGCTCACAGCCGTCGTAACTTCCGGCGAACTGGAAATGAACGACCGGGAGCGTCTGGAACGCATCAACCGGCTGTATAATGAGATGCAGGACCAATATCTGTTCTCAAAAAGGTTTATTCAGGGAATCCAATGGATGGCAGCCTATAGAGAAAAGGGAAAGAGAGCCGTCAAAACCGGTCGTGCTTTATATGGACTACAAACACCAATGCCATGAAATACCTGACTAAAATCATGCTATGGACTGCATTTGTCTTGCCCGGTTTGACCACAGGAACAAGCGTGCAGGCACAGACCCTTGAAGTAGAGCAATTGTTATTGAATGTTGAGAAGCTGAAGCAGTACAAGGAAATTCTTTCTGATATGAAGAAGGGTTATGACATTGTAAGTAAGGGCTATACTACGATTAAAGAGCTGTCCGAAGGAAACTTTACACTGCATAAAGTTTTTTTGGATGGCTTAATGGAGGTCAGTCCTGCCGTTAGAAAATACCGAAGGATAAAAGATATTATCAAGGATCAGCTGCTTTTAGTACAAAGGTATAAAAGGGCGTTCACCCGCTTTAAACGCAATGGATATTTTAATCCCGATGAACTCCGGTACATCAGCCGGGTATATGATCGTCTTTTTCGTCAAAGCCTGGACAACCTGGATCAGTTGCTCATGGTCGTGACTGCCGGAAAATTACGAATGAGCGATGCAGAACGCTTGGATGCCATAGACAGGATTTATGCCGATATGCAGGACAAGCTGCAGTTTCTGCAGCACTTTAACGACCATACCGCCTTGCTGGCCTTACAAAGAGCCAAAGAAAAGAAAGAAGCCGTCACAGTCCGGCAAATTTATGGATTACAGAAAGAAGAAAAGTAAAATGAAACAACTAAAAATCATCATCGGAATAACAGCGGTTGCTCTTATATTGCCTTTGGCCGGACAGGCACAAGGCATAGCAGGCGAGATCAGGGGGCTGCAAGGGGTATTGGAACAATTGTACGATGAGATGATGCCGCTGTGTAGGGATTTGATTACCGTGGGACAGGGGATAGCCGGCTTTGCTGCCTTATGGTATATCGCTGCCCGGGTATGGCGTCACTTGGCGGCGGCAGAGCCTATCGATTTTTACCCGCTGCTCAGACCGTTTGCTATTGGAATGTGCATTCTGATCTTTCCTTCCGTACTGGGACTAATGAATGGCGTGATGAAGCCTACCGTCAGGGCGACGGCCGGCATGGTAGAGGGATCGGACAAAGCCATTGCCGTTTTACTTCGGGAAAAGGAAGCCGCTATTAAAGAAAGTGACCCCTGGAAGATGTACGTGGGAGCTACCGGCAGCGGCAACCGGGACAGGTGGTATAAATATACACATGATAATGAAGATCCGTCGAAAGAAGGTTTTTTTGAAGGCATTGGCAACGATATCAAGTTTGCCATGGCGAAGGCTTCCTACAATTTTAAAAATTCCGTGAAAGAGTGGATGAGCCAGGTGTTACAGGTGCTGTTTCAGGCGGCCGCCTTATGTATTGATACGCTGCGAACCTTCCAGTTACTGGTACTGGCTATCCTGGGACCATTGGTATTCGGGTTGTCGGTATTTGATGGCTTTCAACATACCTTAAAGACTTGGCTGGCACGTTACATCAATATCTTTCTCTGGCTGCCGGTGGCCAATATTTTCGGCGCTATAATCGGCAAAATACAGGAACAGATGTTGCAGATAGACCTTTCTCAAATATCCGAATCAGGCAATACGTTCTTCAGCTCCACGGATGTGGCCTATCTTATTTTTCTGCTCATCGGCATCGTAGGCTATTTTTCGGTACCCTCTGTCGCCAATTACATTGTACATGCAGGTGGTGGTGGCACTTTAGGCCGAAAAGTGACCGGCATTTTTAACCGTGCGCCGCGCCGAATGGCCGGGATGGCCATGGGAGGTGCTGGCATGGTCGCCGGTGGCATGAGTTCCATGATTAATCGGATAAAAGGAGGTGCCTCTTCTGCCGGAGGCTCTACAGGTAGAAACACAGGAGGCGGGGAATCCGGTTCATCTTATATGGGAGACAAAATAAAAGGGAACGCATAAAATTGAAAGCATGATATTTAAAAAAATGAAAAATATTGATACGGCCTTTCAGCATGTACGTGGTTTTACCATGCTGGTGATCGTCTGCTGTGTCTGCATAAGCTGTTTTGTGGTATATAAAAGTTTTAAGTGGGTGACTGCTGTGGAAAACCGGGTGTATATCCTGGCAAATGGCAAGGCACTACAGGCAACAGCTTCCGAAAGGCAGGAGAACATTCCTGTGGAAGCGCGAGACCATGTGAAAACCTTTCACCGGTTGTTTTTTACTCTTGATCCCGATGATAGGGTCATTGAGAGCAACATCACAAAAGCCTTATATCTTGCCGACGGCAGTGCCAGGAAAAAATATGAAGACCTGAGGGAGCACGGTTATTATACCGGTATCATCTCCGGCAACATCAGCCAGCGGATTCATATTGATAGCGTAGCAGTAGAGACGAACAGTTATCCTTATCCCTTTACCTGTTACGCTACCGAACGCCTTATCCGTACCACCAGTACGGTTGTACGAACGCTGATAACGAAAGGGTTTTTGAGGAACGTTTCCCGAAGCGACAATAACCCGCATGGTTTTTTGATAGAAAAATGGACTGTTATTGAAAATAAAGATATCAGAGTAGAAAAACATTGATTATGTCATCATTAAAGAAAAACAATTTTCAAAAGAAGTTAGCAGAATGGATAGGTCGTAAAAGCAACCGTTTACCCTTACGAACGAAAAAAGCAATGCTCCTGTGCATCGTATGTACCGTAGGAATCTACTGCTCCTTAAAAATAGTCTCCGTATTTGAGCAGAACGAATCTCCTGAAAAAGATGCAGGAAGCCGTGTCAGCATCAGCATACCGGAGCATACGAGACAACAGTCCGATAGCAGAATAAACTTCCGTACAGATAGAGACAAGGCCATACTGGAACGAATCCACCGGTATTATCTATACCTGGATAGCCTGTCCCAAAGCCCTTCCGGTCACGGCTTTTATGACAGCCTTGTTCACGCCCGTCCCGGCTTGCCGGATAGTCTCCTGATGATCGAAAATATTTATCAATCACTACAAAAAAAATAGAAATCATGACACAACAAAAACGATCTACCCGGTTTTTGCAGCAACGCAGGTTTTTAATGATACTGCCCCTGCTTGTGGTTCCTTTTATCACTTGTCTCTTTTGGATCCTGGGAGGGGGAAGCCCTGTAAAGGAAAAACGAGGGAAGCGTTCGAACGGAATCAACATGGAACTCCCGGAGGCTTCCCTGGAAACGAATAGCGCACTGAACAAGTTGAGCTATTACCGGCTTGCCAGACGGGATTCCAACAGACGTAAAAAGCAGATGAAAAGAGATCCGAATTATCAGAAAAACCGTTCCCCTGAACAGATCTCAAAACCGGAGACCGGGAAACGAGTACCCTCGTCAGCTGAAAATAAATCGACAGAAATAGCAAAGAGGAATGAAGATGATAATCCCCGGATCGCCAGCTTGTATCAAAAACTGGATGCTCTGGATGCCGTGCTGGAACATCCCGCAGCGCCTCCGGCTCCGCCTGATCAAGCAGTGAAGAGCACTGTTAACAGAGAAAAGGAGGCTGCTGTCTCCTCCGCAGATATCGACAAACTGGAGCAAATGATGCAAAAGATGAATCAACCCGGAGGAAATGATCCTGAAATGCAACAGCTGAACAGCATGTTGGAAAAGATTATTCATATTCAGCATCCGGAGCAAATGGCTCAAAAACTAAAAGCTGCGTCCCGGGAAAAAAGAGGGCAGGTATTAGCGGTAACTGCCGGAAAAGAAAAAGTCGCTGTCTCTTCCTTTGGAGGTGATTCACTTCGGGATAGGGACATGCAGTCCGCTTCAGGTGAAAATGGATTTTATGCTCTTACCAAACAAAGATTTACGGATCAACAGCCCAATACCATTTGGGCGGTCGTTCACAAAACACAACGACTGGTAAGCGGAGCGACAGTAAAGTTAAGACTGTTGGATGATTGCTACATCAATGGCGTACGCATTCCCAAAGGACATTTTGTCTTTGGGACGGCTTCTCTGTCAGAAGAGCGACTTCAGGTAGAAATTCAGAACATTCGTTATGAACGTTCACTTTTCCCGGTATCCCTGTCCGTCTATGACCTGGACGGAATGAAGGGTATTTATGTTCCGGGGGCCATTACCAGGAAGGCGGCAAAGCAAGCGGCCGGTAATGCGACGCAGAGTATCGGACTGACTACCTTCGATCCCTCTCTGGGAGCCCGGGCAGCGGGGGCCGGAATTGAAGCGGCAAAAAAACTGATTAATAAAAAGGTAAAACGCATAAGCGTCACCATCAAGGCGGGTTATAAAGTCCTGCTTAAAAATGAAAAATAATAAATGTATAAATCCAATGTTCATGAAACCTTTAAATCCTATCAAAATGAAAAAGAGTAACGCTGCGCTGATCATTCTATTTTACGTACTGTGTTCCGTATCGGCAGGATGGGCACAAAGTCCGGGCGACCGGTTAAAGGCAAAGTCTATCCCTCCTTATCCTTTAGCCATAACCTATGCCAAAACAACCCACCTCGTATTTCCATACCGGATACAAAGTGTGGATCGGGGCAGCCGGGACGTACTGGCCCAAAAAGCAGAGGGTACTCAGAATGTACTGCAAATCAAAGCGGGCAGCCGGAATTTTCCGGAAACCAATCTAACAGTGATTACGGCAGACGGGAAACTATATTCGTTCCTCCTGCATTACGCAGAACATCCAGGCGTTTTAAACTTGAAAGTTAAGGCAACGCCTGATGAGAGGACAGGAATAACCTTCTCTTCCAAAAAGAACCGGGCCGTCCTTCATACCTATGCAAAAAAAGCATACGGCAACAGAAAAGAAGTAAAAGCAGACCGGGAAAAAAGATATGGCATGGCCTTCAGGATGAACGGCCTATTTATCCATGAAAACGTCATGTATTTCCGGTTAAGGATAGCAAACTTGTCTGCCATTAACTATACCATTGACCAACTCCGGTTTTTTATAAGAGATAAGAAAAAAGTCAAACGAACCGCTGCCCAGGAAATTGAGATCAGGCCTTTGTACATCTATAATAATACGGGCAGGGTTAAAGGGAATATGAAGCATGTTCTTGTTGTTGCAGTCGCTAAGTTCACTATTCCCAATAAAAAATACCTGGCGGTACAACTTTCAGAGAAAAACGGAGGAAGGCAGCTTGAACTTGACATCAACAATAAAAAACTCGTCAGGCTGATGAAGACGCTTCACTAACTACATAATCATTCACTAAACAAATAATTTTATAACCCTAAAATTTTAAAAAAATGAACCAGAGAAATTTTGACTACCTGAGTGACCAGGTAAAGTACACCGGTTTTGGCGAAGACCTGGAAAAGGAGCTAAAAAAACAGATGGAAAAGCAGAAACCCGCTTTTACGTTAACCCACCGGGGGGAATTTGGAAGCGACCGGACTTCCGCTGAATTACACTTTAAGAAATCATCTCAAAGCGATATGTATTTCTTTAATTCCTATAGAATGAAGCTGCAAAAAGCGCAGGAGTCCGAGCCCATGAGTCAGATTTTTTACATTAATAAAAGTAACAACGTTACCATGAAGGAAGCTTATAATCTGATGAGCGGCAGGGCGGTCAACAAAGACCTGACCAACAAAGAAGGACAATTATACAATGCCTGGATACAGATGAACTTTGGAGAAACCACCCCTAACGGGAATTATAAGTTCAAACGCTTTCACCAGAATTATGGCTATGATCTTGAAAAAGCGCTTGCCCAATATCCCATCAAAGAGCTGAATCAGCAGGACAACAAAACCCGCCTGATGAATTCGCTGAAAAAGGGCAACCTGCAGGCCGTGACTTTCCGGGAAGGAGAAGCGGAGCAAAAGCATTACATCGAAGCCAATCCCTACGCTAAAACCATTAATGTGTATGATGGGAATCAGCAGCGGCTGAACAACCGGCAGGCAAAGAAAGAAGCGCTTTCAAAAGGCGAAGGCAAGACGGTGAAAAAGGAAGACCGGAATAAAAAACAAAACGTTGAAGAGGAGGAACCGGAAATGCCCAAAAAAGCCAAAAAAAGAAGGAAAAGAAAAGCCAAATCTATATCCTGAACGGCAGGAAACCATGAAAGCATTTGACATGGACAGCGAGCCGATTCCAAAGGCAGTCATAACAAAAGGAGCAGATTGCTTACCCGGATTTTTCGCTGCCATCCGGGAAGATGGCAGGATCAGCAGTACCCATATTGGCATCTACGCCGCACTCGTCGAATATGCCAGACGCCAGGGGGCTGCCAATCCTTTCTGCGCCTTTAGCAGGGATATTATGCCCATTGCTAAAATATCTGCCCCGGCCACTTATCATAAGTGTATCAGGGAATTGGACGAATATGGATATATTAGATATGATCCTTCATTTGACAGATGCCGGGGAAGTCGTATTTATCTGAAGGAATGGGGCTGACAATGTTTTGTAATAAATACAAGCCATTGATAGTCAGAAATTTTTATTGAAAACAGGAGGTGTGAGATGGGAAATGGGACAGAGCATCAGAGACTCACTGATAAAAGAATGTTGAAAACTATTGAGGAAACAGAAGAAGAAAAAGCGCAGAAATTAGTAAATTTGATTGTTCGGGTTATTGTTAAAGCCACATTAAAGGAATACTATGAAAAAAGCAATTAGATACCTTCGTTTCAGTCAGTTAGGGCAAAGCAACGGCTCCATTGAGCGACAGGAATTATATACAGACCAGTGGCTCAAGTTCAATGAGGTTGAATTGATAGATACTTTCACTGACCGTGGTAAGAGTGCCAAAACTTTTGACAGACCGGACTTTATCAAGCTCAGAGCTTTTATTCTCCGGTATCATAAAAAAGTAGATTACCTTGTAGTGGACCAGCTCGACAGGTTTAGCCGTAATGCAGGTGAGGCCATGAGTCTCGTTAAAAATCTCCAGAAAAAATTCAACATCCAAATTGTAAGTGTTACGGAAGGGATTACGTTCGACTATGAGACACCCGGTAGTTTTTTCAGAGCAGGTCTGCAATTACTGCTGGCTGAGGAAGACAACATTAACCGAAGTATCAAAGTAAAAGGTGGTATTTATACTGCTAAAGCTAAGGAAGGACGATTTGTCTTTAAAAACGCTCCTTTTGGATACCGAAAAGAAGGAGAACGAAAGCAACGACACCTGGTGATTGTTGAAAAGGAGGCAAAGATTGTCCGGTTTATCTATGACGCTTATTTGCGGGGTCTCCCTTTATATAAGATCAAAGAGAAGGCCTATGAACTGGGTTTTAACAAAAAAGGTAATATGGCAATTGAAAGGGTCTTAGCTAATCCGGTGTATGCAGGTTTGTTGAAGGTGGCAGCATATAAGCAATATCCCGGCGGCCTTTTTCCCGGCATACATGAACCTATAGTGGATCAAGTCACCTGGAAGATGGTACAGAGTAAGCGAAAGAAACCCAAAAAGACAAGAACCATAATTGACGATGAAATACCTTTACGTGGAGTGTTGAAGTGTCATTGTGGAAATCCTCTTTCTGGTGCGGCGTCCCGCGGTAAGGCAGGCAAATACTATTACTATTATAAGTGCCGTTTTCCCAGGCATAATAATATCAGTGCCGTAAAAGCTCATAAACAGTTTCTTGGAGCATGCGCATTGATGAGCCTTCCCGGAAAAACGATCAAACAGATAAAAATGGATTCGACAGCGGCTATTGAGACTGAAATGAAAGAAAACAAGAAGAAGATGCTGGAGAAAAAGGCTGAGTTGGAAAAAGCAACGGAAAGATTGTATTCATTGGAGGAGAAATGGATAAAAAATGAAATCAGCAGGGAAACCTATAACCGTTGGCATTCCAACTACAATGACCATATGATAAACCTCAGGGGGGCAGTTGAGCGGCTGGAAGAAAAACCCTGTAAAGCCTTCAATATTCTCAGTAAACATCTTGGTCTGCTTTCAGATATGCGATACGTGTACACCCAATCGGATACTTTGGATAAAAGAGAATTTGTAAATTTAGTGTTCGACAACAACTTATACTACCAAGATGGTATCTATCGAACACCTACAATGATGCGTATATTTACTTCTAATGCATTGAAAATGAAGGAGAAAGGTTACCTTGTATATGAAAAAAAAGAGGGATTTTCTGACAAAACCCCTTCCAGCGGAGAGAGAGGGATTCGAACCCTCGGAACAGTGACCTGTTCAACGGTTTTCGAGACCGCCCCGTTCGACCACTCCGGCACCTCTCCATATTGTTTTACTCCCGCATGCTTTTCCCCTCATCATCCTTCTTATCCGGTCTTTAAAAACGCAAAGGTATAGATTTCCCTCTAGAAAGAACAATAACCTTAAGACTTAAAAATCCCTAAGCGACTATTTTTTTTCTTATCAATGACAGCTACTGTAATCCTTCCAACAGCAACTAATTCATCAGCATCATTCAATAATTTCACATCCCAAACATGCGTAGAGCGACCGGTATGCAAAGGATAAGCAGCGGCATGAACGTGCCCTTCAGATACCGCACGTAGATGATTGACATTTAGTGACAAGCCGACACAAGCTTTCTTCTCATAATCCACGACTAAAGTAGAAGCTACACTGCCAATGGTTTCTATTAATACGGCCGATGCTCCTCCGTGTAGGATTCCAAAAGGTTGCATATTTCGCTTATCTACCGGCATTGTAGCTCGTAAATGATCCTTAGCAATCTCAGTAAATTTTATTCCCTGTCTGCCAATCATGGTATCCTTACACATCTCATTCAGATCATCCAGGCTCATATCAAGATTTTTCCAAATCGTCTGCATATTGATGAATTTCTTTTAGGTTTCTATAAATGATTTTCCCTTCAAATCTTCCATCACAACCTGAGGAAGGAAAGATGAAATATCTCCACCATTTCTATAAACATCCCGAACCAAAGTAGCTGCCAATGTACTGTATTGCGGAGCAGAAAATAATAATATAGTCTCTATCTCTGCCGACAGATTCTTATTCATATCCGCAATCATCTTTTCATATTCAAAGTCTTTTACCGTTCTGATTCCTCTTAAAATAAATTGCGCACCAACGCTTTTACAAAATGCTGTCGTCAGCCCTTCATAGGTTGTCACCTCTACTTTTTTATTTCCCGAAAACGATTTTTTTATCCAATTTTCTCTCTGTTGAAGAGAAAACATCGTGGATTTTTCCGCATTGACTCCTATGCCCACAATTATTTTATCCATTAATGGCAACGCACGATGGAGAACATCTGTATGACCTAGAGTAATCGGATCAAAAGTTCCCGGGAAAACTGCTATCTTCTCCATATCATTATCTTTTCTTCTTTATAAAGATAGAAAAAATTGTCGTACCATAGTTCTTTTTCCGATCAAAATAAGGATGTTTTTCAAAGTTATGATCTGGAGTATGCTCCAGAACAAACCACCCTTCCTCCGCTAGGAGTTCATGCTGAAATACCAAATCCGGAAGCTGATCAATAGCTTTCAAGGCATAGGGAGGTCCGGCAAAAATAAAATCAAATTGTGCTGTAGCACGCTGCATAAATTTAAAAACATCCATTTGAATGACCTGCAGATCAATTCCTAATTCTCCGGCTGTTTTTTTTATAAAACGAACTTGTTTCTTGTCCTTTTCAATCAATGTCTGCTCTTCTGCTCCCCGAGAGGCTAGTTCATAACTAATACATCCGGTTCCGCCAAACAAATCCAGCGTCTTACTTCCTACGATAGGGAATGCATGCTCCAACATATTAAACAAGCCTTCTTTCGCAATATCTGTGGTTGGTCGGGTATGCGGCATCTTTGCCGGTGGCTTAATCCGCCGACCCCCTAATTTTCCGCTAATAATTCGCATAATGCCAAATATACCAAATGAAAAAAATAATAAGATGCATATTTCTCCATTCCCTTTGGAAATATACAGCCTTTTGGTCTTTTTATAGTGTTTATTCCTCCCAATTCACTACTTATTTTTTCTTTAATAAAGTGTAGGTGTTTATTATATCCGGTAAGATATAAAACCGGTTTTTTTTCTAGATCCAATTGCTTTAAAATATTCAGAATATAATAAACAACATCCAAGGGCTTTATCGTTTTATAGGATTGGATTAACAACGGTTTCTCTTCCGAAAAAACAATAAAAGATGTACATTCCGGATGTAAAGTAGCATAAATGACCGGTTCGTCCCCTATTCCTCTCTGAATATACCGCAATAAAAGACTCTGATTATGCACTATCGATAATTGATCAAAATGTTGTTCCAAATATTGCAACAAGCTCTTCTGAAGACCATAAACAACTTGCATTTTCTTAGACTGAACCGGTTCCGTTTTCACCATTAAGGTGGGATGATTGCCAAAAAGAGAAGTAAAATAGGCTTCTTTTAAATCTTCTTGATATACCTCTTTCGGCACTACCGTATATAAAGGAGTATCCACAATGACCTTGACCTTACAACACTTTTCCGCCTGAATTTTTTCCTTCAGGAAAATACTTCTTAATCGGTCTGCCCCATCCGTACTTTCTTCTTCCTGATCAAAAGAATAAGAACAAATTCGAACAAAATAATTGGTATCCCTTTTATAAATTGCCCATTGTATTTCTTTTTCCCCAATTTTCAAAAGCAGTACACAATTTTCCCAATGGATATTTTCCATCGACTGCTCGTCTTTTATAAAAATTTCGGGAGAAGGGACTGTAATATCGGTCATTTTATGCAGTTTATTCATTGCAATTATAGCAAAATATTTTCTATATCCACAGAAATATTATCTTCCAGTTCAATCATCGCATTAATAAGAACTAGTCGATCAAAGTCTCTAATGTTATCCTCCCTGATATCAGCCTCTTTTATAATCCCTTGTTCCAACAAATATCTTCTTTTTGTTCCTTTTAATAATGGAGAAGAAGGAGTAAATAAGTCGCCCTCTTTTTCAAAAACCACATTACAAAAGTAAGAATCCGTAACCTTCCCATCTTTGATGATCAGAATATCATCCCGCTCCCCTCTTTTCTCATATAAAGCCTTTAAGCTCTTTCTATTTTCATATTTGTAAGCATAATCAATAGCATCTGCCCTAACGACTTTTAGCGATGTTATTTCAGGCAGAACATAAGGGAAGAATTGAATTTCTTCAATCTCTTTTTGATAAAGCACTCTACATTTCCACATTCCCTCTTGAGGAATATCTTTTATTCGAGCAGAAAGTGCAATCTGATTATGCGAATTCCATAACTCTTTTCTTGCTTTATTCATCCTGTAATCATGCTCTTCTATTTGAAAGATTTCCCCCTCTTTCACTTTAAGCGTTTCAATTAATCGGCACATAAACTTTCTGAATTAATTCTTTATATTCGGCATCTAATTGGCTTTTAGCAGTAATTCCACCTCCACTTTTATAATACAATTGCTCTCCCTGCTTTTCCACAAATCTAATCATAACGGCACTATCCATTTTTTCACCATCAAAATAACCAAAGACGCCGGTATAAAAGCCCCTTTTATATCCTTCTGCATCAGCAATAATAGATAAAGTTTTGTCTTTAGGAGCCCCCGATATAGATCCTGCCGGCAACATAGAAAAAAGTATTTCTCCTATCTTTTCATTAAAGCCCTCATTGAGTTCCCCTGAAATCTCTGAACTCATTTGCCATAATGCCTCTTTGTTCGTTTTGATCAAATCCAGATAACAAAGTTTGGAGACCTCTACCTTTTTGGCAAAACGGCTGAGGTCATTTCTTATCAAATCAACCATGGTCAAATGTTCCGCCTTTTCCTTTTTATTATTCAATAATTGTTCCCGTGCCCGGGGAAGGCCGGCATCTATGGTACCCTTCATTGGAAAACTATGCACCTTTCCTTTTTCTATTTTAATAAACGTCTCCGGAGAAAAAACGACAAACGCACCTTTATAATACAATTTATATTTCGCCTTTGCCAAATGATAAAGCTGTAAAAGAGAACAATTTGTCTCTATTTCGGTAGGTAAAGTTAAATTCACCAGAAAACTATCTCCTTTATAAAGGTGCTTCTTTACCTTATCAAAAGCTTTCTCATACCTCTCTTTTTGAGGAGGGTGAGCCTTTAACAGAGGCTTCTGAGGCAGCAAAACCTTCTTTCCTCTTTTTTCAAAATTCCCTATCTGAAAGAGAACATCTTCCTCCTCTAAAGGCAGTGGTTTAATGATAGGTTGTTGCAAATCATAATCAACGATAAAGAAAAAAGGTTTCCTTTTTTTGCCCAACGCATTCATTTCACAAATTGTTCGATCTATTATAGCATGCTTTTCAAACCTCATATTGGTTTTCTTATAAAGGGAAATTCCCAACCTGGTCCGGAGAAATAAACTTGTTGCAAAACTAATGATTAACTCTAAATCCTTTAGTTTTGCAACAAGTTTATTAGATCGTTATTTATGCAGGTTTATCGAGATTTAACACAATTGCCTACTTTTGATAAAGCCGTAGTGACTATTGGTAGTTTTGACGGGGTACATCTGGGTCATCAAAAAATTATCCGACAGGTCATCAAAAAGGCAGATGCAATTGGAGGAGAAAGCGTTATCATTACTTTTTACCCTCATCCCAAACAAGTGTTGTTTCCCGCTACAAAAGACCTGCATTTGATTAATACTTTGGAAGAAAAAATATTACTATTAGAAAAACAAGGCATTGATCATCTCATTATTGTACCTTTTACAAAGGCCTTTTCTCAAATATCTGCCGATGAATATATTCGAGATTTTCTGGTAGAAAAAACGCATCCTCACACCATTATCATTGGCTATGATCATCATTTCGGTCATCATCGACAGGGAGACATCCACATGCTGGAAAAAATGGGTGAACGCTATCATTATCAAGTAGAAGAGATCCCCAAGCAAGTCATTCATGATTTGACCATCAGCTCAACTAAAATCAGAAAATATTTGCAAGAAGGGAAAATCCGATTGGCGAACGAATTACTGGGATATCCTTATTTTATTCACGGAAAAGTCATCCACGGCAATAAAAGAGGAAGAGAATTAGGATTTCCTACCGCCAATATCGATACCGGAGAAAAACATAAGTTAATTCCTATGGACGGTATCTATGTTGGTGAAGCTACCATTCCATCTCCTTTGTCTAATGCAGAGAAAGAAAATCATTATGGCGGTGCCGTCAACATTGGACATGCGCCTACTTTTAATGGTACAGAGCGACGAGTTGAGATTTTTATCTTTGATTTTAAAGAAGAAATATACGAACAGTCTATCCTCTTAAGACTTCATGATTTTGTTCGTCCGGATATAAAATTTGAAAAGGTGGATGATCTGGTTGAACAAATGGAAGAAGATGTAACCCGTATTAAAGAAAGATTGGAGGAAATCAATTCCTAATCCTGTAAAATTTTCCCGATTAATTCTTTCAATAAACTCACCTGACGGGTACTATTATCATTGATTCCTACCAGCCGTTGGTCATATTCATAGATCAGTAAAATAGCCCGTTCGGTTCCTCTACTGCCATAGAGCTTCGCTCCTTGCTGATAATCTCTCAGAAAAAAATAGGGGACACCTACTGCCTTTGCCAGTTCATTCCCGGTCAAGCCTCTATATTGCAATAGCAATTCCACTTTCGCAAAATAATTATAAAGAACAGGAAGGAGCAATTGTAGCGGAGCAGCTTTGGGATTCCCTTCAAAATATTGAATAATCCGCATCATCTTGGATACCTCCTTTTTCCCTAAGGCATTTTGAAACTCAAAAACATTATACTCCCGGCTAATACCTACAAACTCTTCTACCGCTTTGTCATCAATTGTACTTCCTTCCGGTATATTTAAGATGATTTTTCCAATTTCATTCGCCTGTACCGATAAGTCCATCCCTATATGACTAGAAAGCATCATGCAGGCCTTGTCCGTGATTTCATATCCCTTCGAGCTGACATAAGACCGAAGCCAGGCAGGTAGTTTGTTCTCATACACCTTCTTACTTTCAAAAACAACGCCCTGTTTCTTAATGAATTGAGTCATCTTCAGCCTTCCATCAAGCTTTTTCCCTTTATAGGTTATGACAAAGATGGTCGTATCTTGCGGATCCTTAAGATAATCCTCTAATAGTTCAAACTCCGACTTTTTCATCAATTGAGCTTCCTTCAAAATGACCACTTGTCTTTCAGAGAACATAGGATATTTCCGACAGGTCGTATCTACTTCCTGCCAATTTGCATCTTTACCATAGAAAATACTCAGGTTAAAATCCCTTTCGGTTTCTGAGAGTAATTTTTTCTCAAAATAATCACAAGCCAAATCAATAAAATATTCTTCCTCCCCATGTAATAGGTAAACCGGTTTCAACTTCCCCGATTTCAAATCTTTCATTAAAGCATCAAATGTCATAAGAAAATGTATTGGCCATGATTATATCGATACAAATACGCAAATATATTGAATATAGACTTCCATCCTGCATAATTTTAAAATTTCCCCGGATTTCTATCCCCAATCCTTCTCTTCCCCTTAGGAGATTCCCATATTTCAAATTTCAAAATTTGGCGTGTTTTTTGTACCAATTTCGCTCTAGGATATTTTTATCTTATATATTTAAAACTTAACACAATGGAAACAAAGGACAATAAGAATAAAGAGAAGAATAAAAATATTGTTATCTACGCTATTCTTATTCTCGCTCTTATTGCTACTTGGGCTTATATCTATTGGGATAAAAGCAAAAGCAATCAAAAGCAAGATGAGCTGCAAGCACAGGTTATTCAAAATGATTCTTCCAGAGCTGCCATGAAAGACCAATATCAGGCAACACTAGTCAAATTGGATATGCTCAAAAGTGAAAATGATTCGTTGATGGAAACTAAATCAAAAGAAATTGATGATCTGAAAGCGAAGATTCAACACATCTTATCAAAACAAAAAGCCTCTTCAGCAGAACTCACAGAAGCCCGGAGCCTGATAAAAAAATTAAAGAGCAGAGTCTCCGGTTACAAAAAAGAAATAGAACGTTTAAAAGGAGAAAATGTTCAATTGGTAGCTCAACGAGACTCGATACAATATCAAAGAGATTCTATACAAACTAATTTGGATAGTATGTCGATTCAAAACGACAGTCTCAATCAACAGGTAGAAGTGGCTTCTGTACTGAAGGCTTCTCATTTTAATATTACTCCCATTCACGTAAAGAATAGCGGGAAAGAGAAAAGTACTAAAAAGGCAAAGAAAACGGATATTATCCGTATTAGCTTTAATATAGACAAAAACCGAGTTACTGCTTCCGGTGAAAAAGAGCTTTATATCTGTGTCAATTCTCCACAAGGAACTCCAATTGCCGTAAAAAAATTAGGCTCCGGAAAATTTACCCTACATGATGGAACAGAAAAACTTTATACCTTGAAGAAAACTATTGATTACGAGACAGGGAAACAACAAAAGGTAAGTGTAGATTGGAAACAGCCTTCGGACTTTCAATCCGGCGAATATACTATCATGGTATATGAAAAAGGAAGAGAAATTGGAAAAGGCAGCGTCAATCTGAAAGAGGGTTGGTTTATCTTTTAAGATGAGATGAAAAAAATAAACACGATTATATTCGACCTCGGTGGCGTCCTCATAGATTGGAATCCAAGATATCTTTTTGAAAAATTTTTTTCGGAGGAAAGAGAAATGGATTATTTCTTATCCACGATTTGTACCCCTCAATGGAACGAAGAGCAAGATGCAGGAAGACGTTTATCCGACGGGACGGATATACTCGTTAAGGAATATCCCGAATATGAATTAGCTATCCGTTCTTATTATGGGAGATGGGATGAAATGCTGGGAGGATCAATCGATGAAAGTGTTCACATCCTGGAGGAGTTAAAAGAACAAAATAAAGTGCGGCTGTATGCTCTCACTAACTGGTCGGCAGAGACCTACCCCATTGCATACTTCCAATACGATTTTCTTCAATATTTTGAAGATATTATCGTTTCCGGAAAAGAAGGAATCAGAAAACCTTCTCCCCAAATTTATCAGTTAGCTTGTGACCGATTCAAGACTCGTCCCGAATCCACCCTCTTTATTGATGATAACCTCAGAAACATTAAAGCTGCAAAAAAATTCGGGCTTCAAACTTTTCACTTCGAACAACCTGAAAAGTTAAGAAAGGAACTAAAGCAGGTAGATCTTTTAGATTAATCCTTGTGTCTGTTTATTTACTGACAGACACCTCTCATCTTAGGATAGCGCTATATTGCCGCTTATTATTTAATACTTCGTTGGCTGCCTTTACCACTTCATCAAAAGGAAGTCCCGCAGCCACTTTCCCGGAATACCCATAATAGCAGTTCATAATATTTTTTACCAATAATTGGCTTATTTCTTTTTGATGACTTCGCAACGAAGGATGAGTTTGTTGATGTGTTTGCTTTTTCAAATGGACATAACCGGTTTTTAAGGAGTCATAATATCCTTGACTCACGGCATCGGCTTTAAATTGCTCCAATAACTGCTCCGCTCTGCTTTGATAACTAAAAGATTGACGTTTCACAAAAGTTTCAAAAGAAGAAAAAATGTGTTCATCTACTTTAAAGCTGTCTATTTCGGGAGTCCGGGGATGAAGAAAAGCATACCGGGTAGCAAAGCGAAATATTAGGCTTTGGTTGATCAATGCAGAAATTAATCCATCTAAATGCTGCTGATCGACCTTTTGATCCGGAGTAATCCCACCTTTGTCCATCACGGTTCGGCCTTCTGATGTTTTAAAGATATTTTTCAGAGAATCTGCAATATGAATCGGTACGCCATAGACATTTCGATGGGTATAATCTATGGCTTGAATACACCTCCCACTGGGCGTATAATATCTTCCTACCGTTAATTTCAATCGCCCATTATAGGGTAATTTTCGAGTTCCTTGTACCAATCCTTTCCCAAAAGAGCGACTTCCAATGATGACGCCCCGATCCAAATCCTGGATTGCTCCGGATAAGATCTCGGCCGCAGATGCCGTTTGACCATTAATCAAAACCGCCAGAGAAACCAAAGTATCCATGGGATCCCGCTTTGCTGTATAGACTTTATTCCATTGAGGGTTTCGTCCTTTAACACTGACAATAGTATCTCCTTTTGACAAAAAATAATTACTTATTTCTACCGCTTCCTGTAAAAGACCTCCCGGATTATCCCGAAGGTCGATAATCATCCCGGAAAGATGCGGATTTTTCTTTTTTAAGGATCTGAAAGCCTGCTTAAAATCGGCTGCACTTCCTCGTGTAAATTGTTTAATCCGAATATATCCTATGTTAGCATTCAGCACTTTTTTATAGGTAATAGCCGGCACTTGTACCATTTTTCTTTTGACCTTCTTCTGAATGACTTTATCCGTCCAGGGCTGTTTTACTTTTACCTCTATTTGACTATTTTCAGATCCACTCAACAGCTGATGGACTTCTCCCGGATTCATCCCGGTAATATCTTCTCCATTCAGAGAGAGAATGATTTCTCCTGTTTTAAAACCTGCTTTTTCAAATGGAGCCCCCGGAAACAAAGCCGATATAAATATAGAATCATGAATGATTCGAAAAGAAGCACCTATACCGGCATACTCACCGGTTTTCTCAAACTGTAATTGTTTTACTTTTTCTTCCGGGAAAAAAACGGTGTAAGGATCCAAGCCCTGGGTCATAGCCCGAATACCCGATTGCATTAACAAAGAAGGATCCAAAGAATCCACATAATAGGTATTCAAATCACGATAGACCGCTGCCATCTGATCCAGACTTTTAGACATCTCAAAATATTTATCCTGAATCTTGTATGCCAGCAATCCGATACAAAGAAGTAATCCTCCGCCAATCGTTAATTTCCAATGTTTTTTCCCCATTCTATCCAAAGGTACTATAATCCTGATAATTTTATTTTGACTTCCTAAAAGTGTTTTTTATCTTTTTGCCTATTACCCCTACATCACTACCCTGATTTTAGTTTTCATAAACTCAATGTTCACTGAAGAGTTTGCAATCCCATATATCATTGTTCGCTGAAAATGCTCTTTTATATTTTTATGAAAATCTTTCTCCATTATTTCAAAGTACGGAAAATCAGCCGGATACTCATCCTGTAAATCCAATGGAATATCATAATTTCTTGCAGATAATGTTTTTAATTTCTTAAAAAACATCCTCTCATTTTTACATCACACCTGATTATGAATATCATTAATAGTAGTAGCCACTATCATTCGGCTATTGAGGGCCTCAAAATGCGCTTCTCCACAATCTATTTTCAGTTTTTCCGTAGGGCGTAATCCTTCTTTAAACAGCGTGCCTTTACTTTCTGTGACAAAATAGAGTTTTTCATCATTATTTTTGTTGTACAAAATAGCCCAATCCGGATTATAGTCTCCTAAAGGCGTCGGCACTTTAAACCAACTCGGAAGCTTAGTGTAAAGTTTAATGTTTTCGCTCTGCTCAAATTCCTTAGTCAAGTTTTCTTCGATTTTGGAATCGCAAACGGTGTATTCATAAACGGACTTGGAAGAGGCCACCATTTGCTTGTTTAAATAGCCGATCATTTCATTTTCCATAATCCTTTTTTGGGCATAATAGGCTTCTTCTCCCATTTTTTGGTATTGGATGCCATCCACAATAAAAGAACGCTTGGTCAAATTAATCAGCGTGGTACACTGCTCAATAAACAATTGCGGGTTAACCTTGAAATACCCGAGCAGGTGCTTTTCTATTCCGGTTAAAATATTGACAATAGTTCTGCGGGTTAAATCGGTTTCCTCTTGTAAGTAAGTAATAATATCCGGCAGGTATTTCACCTCCGTGTTTAGGTTTTCGGTTTGGGTTCTATAAGTGTCTTCTGCCTCGCTCACTCCGGAAGCATCAATATTCACCAAACCCTTTTCAAAATTGACGCTGGTACTCTGGCGCATCAGATTTGTATTAATGCTCGCTATACATTTCTGAACCAATTGATTGGAATCAAAGTTTACCTGATACAGGGTTTTGTATTTAATCGAATCCCAAAGGGCTTTAAAATCTTCTGATAAATATACTTCTTTGTTGATTTTTACATCACGGCGATCTTCACTGTCTTCGATTTCAAGGGAACCTGCAATGTCTTTAATGACTTTTAGGATTTGTTTTTGTACCGGTTCTTCAAATTCTTGCCCTAAATCCACTTGGTTTTCTTTTAAAGCAAGCTTTAGGGCATCCTGCACTTTTCCATTGGTCTGTATATAGCCTTGCTCAATAAAATGCTGATGGATTTGTGCTGATTTTTCTTGCCCTAAATAAACCGGTTTTTGTTCCCCATCTTCGGTTTCTATCATTTCTATCACTACATTATTGAATGACTCCACGGCTATTCTGCCAAATTCAATACCGGTATCTTCGGTGAGTTCTTTTTGATAGCCTTCCACAAAATCTTTAAAGGTTTCATTGATCGTGGCGGTGAGCACGTTGATGTTTTCATCATACACCCGATTGCCGTCGCTATCTACCGGAATACGCAAACCACGTCCTATTTCCTGACGTCTTCTAATTTTTGAAGCCCCCATATCTTTCAACAAACAGATCTGAAAAACATTGGGGTTGTCCCAACCTTCTTTTAAGGCCGAGTGCGAAAAGATAAACCGTGCGGGTTCTTCAAAACTCAGCAAGCGTTCTTTATCTTTCATTATCAACTGGTATGTATCTTCATCGGCTTTGGTGGTTCCTTTGGTATCTTTGAAATATTCAAAGTTTTCTTTTTTATTGGATTTCTTTTTCTTTTTATCTATCGAAAAATAACCCTTATGAACTTCCGCAGCCGGGGTTTCGGTGTCGATTTCATTTTTGAATAGTATCTGATACTTATCCCGTTGAATAAGACGGTTGTATTCTTCTTCAAAAACTTGGGCATATAAACCCAAACCGTCATTGCCATCCTCATCGTACGTGCGGTATTTATCTACGGCATCAATAAAAAACAGGGAAAGCACCTTAATGCCTTTAGGATTTAAGCGCACTTCTTTATTGAGGTGTTCTTCAATGGTTTTGCGGATCAATCGTCGTTTTAAAACCGCATCATCGAGCCCGCCCAAGGTTTCATCGGGACGTAAGAGTTTGCCGTTCGTAAATTCAACAAACTCCGGCTCAAAACTGATTTCATTGGCAATATAACCAAAGTACTGTTCCAACTTCGTAATTTCATATAAATCGGTGCCTTGTCTGAGGGTTTTTTCTTTGCGGTTTACTTTTCCGCCTTTTCCCCGTACATCCACCATTACTTTGGCGGTAATGCCGCTTTTGCCACTGCGTTTAATCGCTTTTAAATGAATATACGCCCCATCGCTCACTTCATCTTGGGTGGTGATGGAAGCTACTTCTATCTTTTTCACCATTCCGCCGTTATATGCATCTACCGCATCAAATTTATAAAGCATATTGACCACTTCTTTATGGGTGGCAGAAAAACGATAAATGGCTAAAGGGTTGAGTTCTTTAATCGATTTTTTTTGCAAATCGGAACTCATCGCACTTTGCGGTTCATCTACAAAAACAACCGGATTGGTGTTTTGCACCAAACTAATAGGACGCGCTCCTAATTTATCGTTGTATTCCAAGAAAATACGTTTGTTTTTTTGTTCTGTTTGGGTACGTGCGGCAAAGGATTGGGTGTTGATAATCATTACCCGGATTTGGTTGGAGCTGGCAAAATCGCGGATTTCACTCAGGTTGCTGCTGTCATAGATAAAGTATTTGTAAGGCACATTGTCAAACTCTTTGCGGAAATGCTCTTCGGTGAGCTGTAGGGATTTATAAATTCCCTCGCGAATAGAAACCGACGGCACGACAATAACAAACTTGGTAAACCCATAGCGTTTGTTCATTTCTAAAATGGAACGGGTAAAGACATAGGTTTTTCCGGTTCCGGTTTCCATTTCTACCGAAAATTGTAAATCGTTGACATTGATTGCCCCCGGCTCAGAAACTTTTAAGCCGTTTTTAAGCTGCGTGTCCTGTACATTTTTTTTCAGAGCAGAAGGCGTTAAGGACAATTTATTGGCATACCCCAATTCATCATCAAACTTCATACTGTCGCCTCTTGGGGCAACGACGGTAAAATTGGATTTTAATTTCTCTTGTCCTTTAAACACTTCTATCACTGCACTTAGCGCATCTTGTTGATAGCTAAGGTCATTTTGAAATTTTATCTTCATTTTCCTTGTTTTCTATTTTCCGTTTTATAGGCTTGATTAGGATGATTAATCATTTCAGGGTATTTATACACTAATCGACCTTTCTTTAGTAAATTCTTTATGTAATTATGATAAAGATATTTCTCGTTTTTATTTAAAACATGAGCTAACTCACTGACTTTAAAAAAGGTCAGTTCACATAAGCTACAAATAATCGATTCTAATTTTTTTCTATCGTTAATGCGCTTGGGAAGCTGCTGTATCTGTCTATCTAACTGTTCAATAGCCTTTTGCTCCGTTGGGGAAATATCTTTTAACTTGGTAGATAACAATCTGAAGTTGGTAGGTAAGCTTTCAAGGTTGGTAGGTAGCTCGAAAAATTGCGCGTTATCACTTTGATTTTCATTCTTTTTTAAACGATTATCTTTTAGCGCTGAGGTTGGTAGGTTGCTTCCCCGAACTGGTGTACTAAGCTCTCCTTCTCTGTCATTATTGATATTTTGAGCTGGTGTACTAAGGTTGGAAGCTGGTGTACTAAGCAATTTTCCAGGAACATAATAAGTTGCTTTTCCGCTGCCTTTGGCTTCTATCCAATCGCATTCATCTTGTTGGTTTAACAAGGCTACTAACTCTGATGCGCTGTAATCTCTTTCCATCGTTTTTTTACCTTAACGTGTTTATCCCTAAATCGACTTTACATTATCAATCCCAAACTGCTTGAGCATTTGGATAGTGTTGGTTTTGTCTTGGTCTTGGGCAAAGCCGGTGTCTTTAAAAATAACCGTAGGATTGTCGTCTTCAAAGTCTTTGTGCCACTCGCCAATGGCTTGGGCAACTTTACCATTGATGTTATCGTCCAAACAAACATACATTGCACCGTGACCAATATTGTACACTTGATGCCCTGCCAATTCTTTTTCCTGAATAGGCACGCTAAGGTCTAAACCGAATTTTAACAGGATTTCGTATAAAATATCCTCCGCACTGCGGCCTTGTTTGATATGCTCCGCATTGTTTTCGGCAAATAGTTGTAGTTGGTCTTCCAGGTTTTCTGTAGCCGTATCCCAAGCCACAATGTTGGACGTGTCTAACTTAAACACCCGAAACCCAATGTCTAACTTATCGATGCCTTCTTTATCTTTATGCTCTTCTTTTATTTTTTCTCCGGCACGACGGATGCGCTCTTTCCCAATCTCCGCAATGGTTTTATAACCGGCTTTATAGGCCGCACTTTTTTCATCTGTAGGCTCGGGCAATTGTACGGAAATACATTTGCGGTTGCCCCCGTCTTCAGCGTTGAGTTGCATTACGGTGTGAGCAGTGGTGCAAGAGCCTGAGAAGAAGTCGAGGATGATGTCATTTAAACTTGTACCAATTTCTATTAAGAACATAATTAAATCCACGGGTTTGGGAAAATTAAATCCGACAATATCAAGTCTTTTCATATCTCTGCTCCCAGCTGAAGTTGTTATGTTCGTAATTAAATCTTTTACGGTAGAAGTCTTAAAATTCCTACGTTTTGGAAAAATTTTGTAAGTATTTCCATATTTCACGAATTCTAAATCATCTTTTTCCTTCAGAATTTTTTCTTTACTCCAACGATAAGCGTGATATTTATTTACTCCATTTGCATTTGGGTGCGGTACTATTTTAGTGTATTTTGGATGAACATCTTTATCAGTAACAGGTTCTATTTTTATGTCTCCATCTTCTTCTCGGTAATATATATCAAACACTAAATTTGGTCGAGTGATTTCATTAAATGCAGAATTATTATTTTTCAATTCATCTCCTATAACATATTCACCTTTATCATCTTTATGGACATTCTTTACTGCACTTTTATATGTATCAGGCATTAATTTTTTTAAGTAATCATATGAGGTTAAAAACTCCGGAACATTTGCTACATTTTTTGAATAAACTAAAATATACTCTCGTGTTCCAGCCGCACCAGAGCCTGATAGTTGACGTCCTGTAAGATTATTCACCCAAATAAATCCGTTTACAAAATTCTCCTCCCCAAAAATCTCATCACAGAGTTTTTTGAGGTTGGCTTGTTCGTTGTCGTCTATCGAGATAAAAATCACGCCGTCTTCGGTAAGCAGGTTGCGGGCTAATTTGAGGCGGGGATACATCATATTGAGCCAATTGCTGTGGTAGCGGCCGGCTGTTTCGGTATTGGTGCTCAGTTTTTTGCCTTCCTCATCGGTTTGGCCGGTGAGTTCAAAATAGTTTTGCAGGTTGTCTTTGTAGTTGTCTTTATACACAAAATCTTGTCCCGTGTTGTAGGGCGGGTCGATGTATATCATCTTTACCTTGTTGTTGTAGGTTTTTTGCAAGAGCTTGAGCACTTCTAAGTTATCGCCTTCAATAAACAGGTTTTGGGTGCTGTCCCAATCTTTGCTTTCTGCTTGGCAGGGGCGCAAGGTGCCGGAGCTCGGGCGGTTGGCTTCGCGTTGGGCTTGGGTTTTGCCGGCCCAGGTCATTTGGTAATATTCTTTGTCTTTTTCTACATAATCGCCCAATACTGCTTGCAGTTCTTCTTTATCTATTTTCCCTTCCTTAAAAATGGTCGGGAAAAGCTGTTTCAGTTTTTTGATGTTTTCGGCTACAATATCGGTTGACGTCAATTTTTCTATTTTTTCCATTCTTATTTATTTTTTAATCCTGTTGCAGGCTATGCGTCAGGGTTTTTATCTGTTCTTTGGCGTGATGAATTTTCGTATTCAACGCTACTTTTTCATTCATCTGCACGGTTTTCTTTAAAGCTTTTTTCCACTTTTTAATGTGGGCTTTTTCGGCTTCAATGCGCTGCTGTAGGACAAGCATTTCGGCCGTTGTGTTTTCGTTTCTCAACTTAAAACTACCGGTCAGCGGCATCAGTTTATAATTTTGAAAAACCCGTGTATAATAATCATAAAAGGCTTTTAAATGCGTGGTATTGGCTTGCGGAAAGGCCAAGGCCTTTTTAAAGGCTTCGTCTTCCACTTTTTGCAGAATAGTTTGGGTGATAACCCCGGCATCGAGCACCCGCAAATTGGCATCATTTTCATTGATGCGTTTATAGGCCACCGAAAGTCGGCTGCGCCTTTGGTTGTCGCGTTGCAACAGCACGATACAGTGATGCGGAATGCTTTTGTGCAACAAGGTGGCAACTCGTTCGGCATATTTTTCAAAAACCGCCTCTTGTAGCAAGACTTCAATAAAATACACTTCCACAAAGGAAAGGTTTTCTTTTTCAAAAGATTTAATATTGGTGGTCGCCGGACTTACCGCACCAAAAAGTTGGATGCGTTGCACTTCGGCGCCTTTTAGCAATTTGCGTTCGGCAAGGCTCAAATCGGCTTGCTCGCGCAAAGATTTTTTGGTAATCGTCATTTCCTGACGACAAGGTTTCGGTAAGTCAAAAAGTGTTTCCCAATCCATATTATCCCACGATTAAATAACTTACAATTTCATAATTCCCTTGCCCAACGGTTTTGCCAATCAGCGAACCTTTGGCATTAAAGATAGAGGTTTGTTTTTCGGCTTCGGTTTGTCCTTTCAGGTGCTGTTGCACCAAATCTAACAAATCGGTATAAGCCGTCATAAATTTCCCCGATTTGGTTTGTTGGTTAAAGGCTTTTAATACATCTTGGTCCATCTTCATTTTTCCGTACGCCAGTTTTTTAAAGACATCCAAGGCTTTTTTTCCTTTATCGGCGGCAATTTGTATCTCGCCTTCCTTGGTGATAAATACCAAAGCATAAGGGTGCAGCAGATTGTGCCGCAATTTATCGTCAAAATCGGCCGTGTTTATATCTTTCAGACAAAACAACACGCCATCGGGCAGGTCGAGCAAGTTGTTATCGGTCAAAGAAAACACACCGGAGGCCAGTTGCTCATATTGTTGGCGTTCGGCGTCCGTAATGCGGTCCACATCCACTCGAAAATCATTAAAAGTCAAATCTGAAATAGAGATGCCGCCTTCCAAATCTTCCAAATCCACCACCTGTTCTTTCATTTTTTCGAGTTGCTTTCGGCGGTAATCCAGTTCGGTTTGTTCGCCTTCGCGGTTGTCGATGATATTTTCATCACCGGTGGCCGAAATATCGAGAATCTGCATCCGCCCCTTCACCCGACCGACCAGGTTAATGTATTGATCCAATTCCAGATTGGGATAAAAGTTGACCAACTGTACTTTGGTATTGGTGGTGCCGATACGGTCTATCCGCCCAAAACGCTGAATGATGCGCACGGGATTCCAATGAATGTCATAATTGACCAAATAATCACAATCTTGAAGATTTTGTCCTTCCGAGATACAATCGGTGCAAAACAACACGTCAATATCTTCTGTTTGCTCCGGAAAAATCGCTTTTCGGTCTTTGGACCGTGGCGAGAAATTGATCAGAATATTGTTTAAATCCGCCTTGCACTTGGGCAGATTGGTTTTAACTCCATCGCCACCGGTTACCATTGCAGTGTTTACTTGGTATTGCTCTTTTAAAAAGACCCGACTGTTTTTATACAAGTATTCCACCGTGTCGGCAAAAGCCGAAAAGACAATGACTTTTTTGTTGCCCGGGTTGAGCGGGTGATTAATTTTTTCTTTAATAAGGCGGTGAAGGTCTTTTAATTTTTGGTCGCGTTCTACGGTAATTTGGTTGCATTCCACCAAAAGTTTTTCAATAATCCTGCGATCGGCTTCCAAAAACTCTTTAAACCGGACAAGGTCTAAGTCCTGCAACAGCACTTTTACTTTTCCGCCTACGATTAAATCTTCTAATTCTTCATCATCAAAGTCCAAATCACGGATATCGATTTCATTTGAAAACTCCTTGTGATGGGTTACCCTATCGAGCATCCTGTCAATTTGCTGCAGCAATTTATCGAGGGTTAAGCGAAACGAATGAATAGAAGATTCCAGGCGTTTCAATAAATTCACCCGCATCAAGGTGATGATGTTTTCTTCTCTTGCCAGCTGCGTAAAAACAACCCCGGTCTTGGTCTTGGTGTCGTATTTTTCGGCATAAGCTTCCCTTTTATGATCCAACAGAAAATACATTGGGGAATAAAACTTCAGGTTTAAACCTTCCAATTGGTCGTTGATATCTGAAATAGAAAAATCTTTATTTTCTACATCAAAGTCATTGTTGATGGAAATAGGTTTTAGGCGCTCCGGAAATTGTCCGATATCGGCTACATCGTAATATTTTTCGACGTGTTTTCGCGAACGGGAAATGGTAAAGATATCGAGCAATTTAAAATAATCGCCACTCAACTGATCAATGAGTTCTTGTCGGGTAGCATTTGGTTTTTTCAGCCATTTATTAAACTTCCGTTGTGCCTGCGAAAGCGTGAGTTCCATACTGCCAATCCCGTCGTTTTGAAGTATTTGATCATTGCCCTCTGTAATAAAGGCCAATTGATTTTTCAAATCGTTTAAGCGCGTATTGACGGGCGTAGCAGAAAGCATCAACACTTTGGTCTTTACCCCTTTGCGCATCACCTCATTCATCAGGCGTTCATATCGGGTTACTTTTCCTTTTTTGGGATCGTTATTTCTAAAATTATGTGATTCGTCAATCACTACTAAATCGTAGTTTTCCCAATGGATGGTTTCTAAATTGATATCGCCTGACATTCCTCCCTCACGCGATAAATCGGTATGATTTAATACATCGTAATTCAGGCGGTCTTTCAGCAAAACATTCCGTTTATCATTTAAGCGATAGGTGACCCAGTTATCCCGTAGTTTTTTGGGAACCAAAACCAAAACCCGATCGTTTCGAAGTTCGTAATATTTGATAATGGCCAAAGCTTCAAAGGTTTTTCCCAATCCTACCGAATCGGCAATGATGCAGCCGTTGTATTTTTCAATTTTATCAATAGCGCCGAGCACCGCATCTTGTTGGAAGTTGAAAAGCATATTCCAGATTGTCGAATCTTTAAATCCGGTACGTGAAAGACGTTCTCTATTAATGGAATCGCCAACAATTTCATCAAAAATCTTGGTGATGGAATATTTGTACACCATTTCGGGATAGACCCTTGGTGAGGCTTTTTGGTAAAGTGTCAAAACATCCGGTTTAATTGTGGTGGCCGTCTCCCACAACTGTTTGAAAATTGCCTCAAAACTCTGAGCTGTTTCATCGTTTCCTCCCATTTGGGTAATCATATAGGGTTGTCCATCCTTAATAAGTCCTAAAGTAGGCTCTGTGAAACTGTGTGGCGAAAACTGAAACACCTTGTTCTCAATGATTAAAAAGCTGTTTCCTCCGGTATTCCCTTGTTTGATTTGAATATTTTCTTGTTTTAGCGCATCGAGCACTTGATTCAGCCGATAATAGCTGTGCAGTTTAAAATCAGTTTCAACTTCCTTCTCATCGCAAACAAAAAGAGCAGTATTTTGTGTAAAACTGCTTTGATTCAGCAATATTTCTATTTTATTGGAAGTCGACAAACACGGTAAAAGTTGAAAAAAAGCATTGAAAGTAAAATGATTGACGCTTAATTTAACAGTAGAACCCGCGTGAATAGCGTTTTTAATTTCATCTACAAACAGGTGGCTTTTATTGTTTATAATCATTGTTATAATTCTATCTATTTGCTCCTTTCTATTATAAGCAGGTCTCTTATATCGACATTTAAAAATGTTGACTGTCCGATTCAAATTCCCCAAATTCGATTAAAAGTTGTTACTACACTACCGTGAAACGGCTACCTCCTTAACGCCCAACTCTTTACCCAGCTGCCGGTTGGTCATCCTCTTTTCGGTCAAAATAGCTTTTAAACGATTACCCCCCCGACTTATTTTACATTGAATGCTAAATTTATATATAATTTCTTTATCGGAAAAATCGGTAGTATCCCAAAAAGTGTGTAATTATTATCTCTGATTCAATACAAAATTAAACATTATTTTTAATTTCATTTTTTTAAGAATAAAGGGCAGTGTAGCGAAGGCGTTAGCCATCATTTTGGCGACTAAGATCCGCTAATTTTAAAGCAACCAAATTCGATAGGCTTGACGTAGATTTTAAGCCGTTCTAAATTTTGAGTTGGAAAAGCTGCTATTATCCTATGCAGAGCAGGTAAAAGTTTTGGAGCCGGAAAGCCTGGCTGAGGATATGAAGAAAAAGTTGCAGAATGGGGGGGGGATTTGTACAGGTAAAAGGCTCTTCAGACGCTTCTAAGCGTCAGAAACCTGCAAGGTATCAGATGGGCTCCAGTCTGCCTTATAAAATTCGCCTTCGAGTTTAAACCATTAGCAGTATTTGCCCGGTTTGTTATCCCCTTTTGAATTGCAAAATTTGGCTTTCTGAAGGTGCAATCTGCCATATATTCTTTTTATTTTTACAGAAACATCAATAAGAGAATATCAACAAAAAGCTAAAAAGGAAGATCTTTATCTTTTCTTACTCTTTTCTGATATCTTTCTTCGTTGTCAACGATATACTCGTCCAGCAATATTCCATTTTCAAAAACAAGGATTAAATCCCTTTCATAAATGGAATCATATCCCCCATGAACATAGTAAAGAAGTTCACCTTGCGGTATTCTTATTTTTCCACTAAACCAATTTGCAAATACGGTATTTTGCCTTGGAAATAAGTAGTCTAAGCCAACTTCTCTATATCCTTCTAAATATGCTGTCAATTCAATTAAGTACAATTTCTTGTCTTTAATTTTCCATTGACCGTGGTATCCACGCCAACAAGCTGTTGAAGGAGGGACAAATTGAATATCCTCCCTACTTTGTAAATATTGTTTTAAGGGTTCGGCTGCCATCCAGGATGTTTCTCCTTTGAAGATAAGTATTTCGCCTGCTTGTGCTGTCATATTGCTTTTGGTATTTTAAGGATTTTGTTACGCTTGCCAATAACCACTCGCTTGGCAGGGAAACGAGTCTTAATCAGCGAACCTGAGCCAAAGACGAGACCATAAATTTAGCAAAAATCTTCAAAACGGATCCGTTCTATGCCGCTTTTGCGAAACGAGCTGTTAAGGAGTGCATCATCCGATATTTTTTTCGTCATTATTTAAGTTGTTCGTTAAGCGAAGTAAAAGAGAAAGTGGGTGAGTATTAATATTTTTCTTTGTCAGAGGAATGAGCGCTTTTTGCCCTTTTTCATATACTTGTTCAATTTCATTCACTGTAATATTTCCAAACGCTTTTACTTTGCTTTTTAACTCGTTTTCTTCGTTAATATGCCACGCATAAAACGTATTGTCTTCCATCCAATTTACTCGCCATAAATAACCGTGATAACGTTGATGTATTACGAAGTCATTTGAATATCCTGTATCTTTATCGTATTCAAGCCCCATTTTAATTCATTCGTCCAAATCATATTCATCACAATTCATTCTTGCAATCATAAAAACTTCATCGTCTTCTTGACCTGCTTCGGATTCTTGACTAAAATAATCAAGCCTAAATTGATTAACCCGAAAAATTCATCGGTCGAGTAGGATAAATGGGTATAAAGTGTTATTTT
>CAZYHV010000036.1:0-25821 GCA_964647485.1 uncultured Chitinophagaceae bacterium
AAACTACAGCCTGACATCCTTTTTGGCAATATGTACTTGGTCGGGGGGATACGTTTCAATGCATGCGGATAAAAGTCTCTTTTTTAACAAGCAAGCCGGTTTATTCCCTGTCATTTCTTCAGAAATAGCTTCCGGATATTCCTATATCTGGCGGCCGCCTAAGGTGGGTTAATCATCGTTTCAACATTCATTGTGAACACAATGAAAATGAAGTTATCTGTCTTTCTGTATATACCTTTTTGAAAGGTTTTAGGAGAGAAGAATTCATCTTAATGAAGATTTTACCATTCAGTGGTAAAATGATTAACCCCTTTATATCAAATATGAAAAAGATATTCTTATTGATAGGTATAGGTCTCCTATCACAATCGAGTATGGCTCAGACTGCTCCTTCTTTTCGGTATGGAAGCAATAAAAAATATACACCTTATCGAGGCTTTGCTGTGCCTGTAGCCCAACCGACCCCTTTAGATGCCCCGGTTCGGGGATCCATTTCGAATAAAGAAAAGCATTTGGCAACTCGAGCCGTGGAAGGAGCTCATTCGGGTCTCCATTTCCCAAAGGGAACTGAGGGTGTGAAGACGGTTCGTTACGATTTATATGTAACGGATACAACCGTTAATTATACAGGAAAAGACAGACCCGGTATTGCAGTAAATGGAAAACTTCCCGGTCCCACTCTATCCTTTACAGTAGGAGATACGGCCCTTATCTATGTACATAACTTGGCAGATTACCCCTCAGGTGTCCATTGGCATGGCGTTCAATTGCCCAATCGGATGGATGGCGTCCCTTTTCTTACTCAATTACCTATTCCGCCACATACCACCTATATCTATAAATTTCCTGTAGTGCAAACAGGAACCTATTGGTATCATAGCCATTTTGGTTTGCAGGAACAGGTGGGGTTGTACGGCGCTCTGATTTTTAATAAAAGAACAGAACCTGAAATTCCCACTGTTCCTGTGGTGTTGAGTGATTGGAGTGATACTAAACCTAGGGAAATTGATCGGATGTTACATACGGGGAATGATTGGTTTGGAATTAAAAAACATTCGATGCAAAGTTATTGGGAAGCATTAAAGGATGGAAAGTTGGGGGCAAAATTTGGAAACGAATGGAAGCGAATGGAGGCGATGGATGTAAGTGATGTATTTTATGAAAAATTTCTTCTGAATGGAGATACTTCTCAGTCTCTTTCTCAGTTTAGAGCCGGCGATAGTATAAGACTAAGGATTGTCAATGGCGCCTCTTCTTCCTATTTCTGGTTGTCTTATAGTGGAGGAAAGTTAATGGTTGTCGCCAATGATGGCAATGATGTGGAACCCGTTTTGGTGGATCGGTTAATTATTGGTCCTTCGGAGACCTACGATGTGGTTGTGAAAATCCCCGAAAATATGAAGTATGAATTTCTGGCAACACCGGAAGATAGAAGTGGTGAAGCTTCGTTATGGCTCGGAAACGGAATGAAAATGCCTGCGAAAAAATTACCCAAATTGAAATATTTTGAAGGAATGAAGATGATGAATAAGATGATGAAAATGAATGGCGATATGAAAGATATGGGGATGAAGATGAGCTTGCAAAAAATGGATATGAATGAAGTTATGTATCCCGAAATGAATAAAGAGAAACATGACCACAAGTCTGCGGAGAATAAAAAGTATATGATACAATATGTTTGTCCGATGCATCCTGATGAAATTGCTGATCATCCCGGCAATTGTCCGAAATGTGGAATGAAAAGGGTGCCTAAAAAGAAGACTGAGAAAGAAAAGGAAAAAGAGCCTGTCGCTTTGAGCTATAATATGCTTAAGGCTACCGAAAACACTACCTTACCCAAAGGTCCCTGGAAAACGTTAAACTTTGTTTTGGAAGGCAATATGAATCGCTATGTGTGGTCTTTGAACGGAAAAACAGTATCTGAAAGTGACAAGATAAAGATAAAAAGGGGCGAAAATCTCAGAATTATCTTGCATAACAATAGCATGATGCGGCATCCTATGCACCTTCATGGTCATGATTTTAGGTTGCTTAATCAATATGGGAAACGCTCACCTTTAAAAAATGTGGTAGATATCATGCCGATGGAAACAGATACTTTGGAATTCCATGCTTCTGAAAGTGGAGATTGGTTTTTTCATTGTCATATTCTCTATCACATGATGGCCGGAATGGGACGAATTTTTAGCTATCAAGATAGTACGGATAACCCCGAATTACCACATCCTGAAGAGACTTATAATAAATTAAAGCGGAAGAATAATAAGTTTTATATGAGTTTTGAAAATGATTTTGCTACCAACGGAAATGATGGATCCTTTACTTATGAAAATACACGTTGGGGGTTGCAGGCAGAATGGAGGTTAGGATATAAGGATGAATCGGGGTATGAAGTGGAAACTCATTTTGGACGGTACTTTGGGAATAAGCAATGGATCTTTCCGTATGTTGGAGTAGATTGGAGATATCGGAAGGGAGAACCTGATGAGAAAAATCTATTTGGACAAAGAAATACAAGTAATAAGCGGGCTGTTTTTCATGCCGGAATACAATATACACTTCCCTGGCTTGTTATTGCAGATGCAAGTGTAGATCATACCGGGCATTTACGACTGCAACTCAGTCGGGAAGATATACCTCTCTCTCCCAGATTACGAGCTTCTTTTATGGTAAATACCGATAAAGAATATACAGTAGGAGGACGGTACATCCTAACTAAACTTTTATCTTTATCTACTCATTATGATAGCGATATGGGATGGGGAGCCGGAGTGACTTTTTCTTATTAAAAAGAAGATGTTGATCCTTCCTATTCTTTAGAAGCTGAAAAGGTGGCGATAGTTAGCCCACAATATTCACCATTTTTTGGAAACAACTCTACAGGTTGTTTAAAATCTAATTTCTCACTTCTAAAAAACAAGGAGACTTTTGATCGTTTTATCCTATTATTTCCATAAAAACTAAATCCTTTTAGTTTTTATGGAAATTTTAATTTTTTGATATAATAATCTGATTATTATTTGGGTATGCAGCATTTAATATAAAATATGTTTTTAAGTATTGAATTAGGCTTTTCGATTTTATAAAAAATAAAATAAAAGTCCTATATTGTGTTTCCTTTACATAAAATTATCTTACAAAATAACTATGTCAACATTTCAAATAAAGAAATCATCCAAGAAATACGATGTTTGTATCGTAGGCTCGGGTGCCGGAGGCGGAATGGCAGCTTACCAATTGTCCAAAGCAGGGCTAAAGGTAGCTTTAATGGAAGCTGGAGGCGACTTTGATCCCAAAGACCCTAAGTATAAAACGCAATTAAAATGGCCTTATGAGTCTCCAAGAAGAGGAGCTAGTACAACAAGACCTTTTGGAGATTTTGATGCAGCTTGGGGAGGCTGGGAAATTGAGGGGGAGCCTTATACTAAAAAGAATGGAACCGAGTTTGATTGGTTTCGTTCTAGAATGATAGGAGGTCGTACAAACCATTGGGGGAGAATTTCTCTTCGCTTTAGTGAAAAAGATTTAAAACATAAAAGTCTTGATGGACTGGGTGAAGACTGGCCTATAGGCTATAAAGATATTTCTCCATATTATGATAAAGTGGATAAATTGATAGGCGTGTTTGGTACGAATGAGGGATTGGAAGATCAACCGGATGGCTATTTCCTCCCTCCTCCTAAACCTCGATTGCATGAATTATATATTGAAGAGGCAGGAAAGAAAACGGGGGTGCGTGTGATGCCCTCCAGATTGTCGATGTTAACTCGTCCGATTAATAAGGAGAGAGGGGTTTGTTTTTATTGTTCTCAGTGTTCCAGGACGTGTCAGGTATATGCCGACTTTTCCTCTTCCTCAGTATTGGTAAAGCCTGCTGTGGATACCGGAAACGTTGATGTCTTTACGAACGCTATGGTTCGTGAAGTCTTGACGAATGGCGACGGTCAGGCTTCAGGAGTTTCCTATATCAATAGGCATGACTTACAAGAATATGAAGTAAAAGCCAAGACCGTAGTTTTGGCTGCCAGTTCTTGTGAGTCTGCGAGGTTGCTATTGAATTCCAAGTCAGCCCAACATCCTAATGGATTGGCTAATTCTAGTGACGTCGTTGGTCATTACTTACATGATTCCACAGGAGCCTCAAGAGGAGGAATTATTCCGGAATTGTTTGGAAGAAAAAGATATAATGAGGATGGCGTAGGCGGAATGCATGTGTATTCCCCCTGGTGGTTGGATAATAAGAAGTTGAACTTCCCGAGAGGTTATCATATTGAATATTGGGGAGGCATGGGCATGCCCGGCTATGGTTTTGGCTGGGGAATAGAAGGGATGAATGGCACTTATCCCGATCGAAATGGAAATAAAAAAGAAGGTGGAGGTTATGGTGCTTCTTTAAAAGACGATTATCGTTATTTCTATGGAGCCGGAGTGGGAATGGCAGGTAGAGGAGAATGTATTGCCAGAAAAGATAATTATTGTGAAATAGATCCGAATCAGGTGGATAAATTTGGAATTCCCGTTTTACGCTTTAATTATACTTGGAGCGATCATGAGATCAAACAGGCTAAACATATGCAAGATACGTTTGAGGAAATGCTGCATAGTATGGGAGCGGTTCCTTATGGAGAAAAGCCCGGTCCGGAAACCAATTATGGATTGAACAATCCCGGGAAAATTATTCATGAAGTAGGAACTACTCGAATGGGCAATGATCCGAAAGAATCGGTTTTAAACAAATATAACCAGGCACATGATTGTAAAAATCTATATGTGATGGATGGGGGAGCTTTTGTTTCTCAGGCAGACAAAAATCCAACCTGGACCATATTGGCTCTAGCCTGGAGAGCATCAGATCATTTGATTGGAGAATTAAAAAAAGGAAATATTTAAGAGATGGATAGAAGAGATTCAATTAAATCCCTTGCGCTTGCTGTTTTGGCAGGGGAACTTGTCCTGGAAGCCTGCAATAACCCAAATGGTAAAAATGGGGAGAAGGCTTCCGGAGAGAAGTCTAGCGAAAATATGGCCGCAGCATGGGCCGGTAAATTTAATGATTGGGAAACGTCTTCAGGGCGGCAGGAATGGGAAAGAGAGCGCGATAAGACATTGATGAAAAAGAAATTTTTCAATAAACATGAAATGGCTACCATCGGAGTGCTGGCAGATATTATTATTCCTAAGGATGATAAATCGGGAAGTGCTACAGATGTCGGAGTACCTGATTTTATAGAGTTTATTGTCAAAGATATGCCACAACATCAAACCCCTATGAGGGGCGGACTTCGTTGGGTAGATTTACAAATGTTAAGAAGGCATGATAAAGCATTTATAGATGCTTCTGAAAAGCAACAGCTTGCCTTGGTAGATGAGATTGCGTATCCTTGGAAAGCAAAACCGGAAATGAAACCGGGAGCAACATTCTTTAGTCTCATGAGAAACCTGACAGCTTCAGGCTTCTTTTCTAGTAAAGAAGGAATAAAAGATCTGGGCTATAAAGGGAATTCTCCCACTGTCTGGGATGGAGTTCCTGATGATGTGTTAAAACAATATGGAAAGTCTTATACAGAGAAACAATTAAAAGAATGTGTGAAAAAAGAAGATCACAATAAAATGTTTGTCTTTGATTCTTAGATAAAAAATAAATCTTTGCTTAACGAAAATAAAAATTGCTACATGAAAAATGAAAAAAAACAGGTGAAGAATTCACCCGTATCTCGAAGGAAGTTTATTCGGAATGCTTCTTTAGCAACTGCCGGATTGTATATCGTTCCCCGCCATGTTCTTGGAGGAAAAGGATATACTGCTCCGAGTGATAAACTTCTTATTGCAGGTATTGGGGCAGGAGGAAAAGGGGGAGACGATCAGAGAAAATTTGCTGCTACAGGGAAGGCAGATATTGCTTTCCTTTGTGATGTAGATGATCGGCAAGCTGCTCATAACAGAAAGTTATTTCCAAAGGCAAAATACTACCATGACTGGCGTGAACTTTTCGAAAAAGAGCATAAAAACTTTGATGCTGTCGATGTGGGTATTCCTGATCATAACCATGCTACTGTTGGTTTTCATGCGATGCAATTGGGAAAACATGTATATGTACAGAAGCCGCTCACTCATGATATTTGGGAAGCTCGTATGATGGGGGAAGCTGCAAAGAAATATAAGGTAGTTACCCAAATGGGAGATCAGGGTACCTCAGGAGATGGTATCCGCCAGCTTATGGAATGGTTTGAAGCAGGAATTATTGGCGACGTACATACCGTACATTGCTGGACAAACCGCCCTGTTTGGCCTCAGGGAATCCCTTGGCCGGATGACAACCCCAAAGTCCCGGATGGTCTGAATTGGGACCTATGGTTGGGAACAGCAGCATCCAGAGCCTATCAAAATAAAGTGGTCCCATTTAATTGGCGTGGATGGTGGGATTTTGGAACCGGTGCTATCGGAGATATGGCCTGTCATATTGTAGGAACTGCTTTTAAAGTATTAAAGCTGGATCATCCTACTGAGGTCAATTGTACATTGAGTACCCCCTATGTCAACAACTGGCAACAAGCCTATTATCCAGAATCCGGACCTGTATCTTCCTCTTCACATATTAAATTTAAAGACAGAAAAGGAAAAACGATAAAAGTCAACTGGATGGATGGCGGTATTCAGCCGGAACGTCCTGATGAATTAGGTCCCAATGAAATAATGGGAGACAAAAGTGATTTAGGAAATGGGGTGATTTTTGAAGGAACAAAAGGCAAGATGATGTGTGGGGTTTATGGTAGAGATCCCCAACTTTTACCGACTTCCAGAACTAAAGAAGTGAATGTACCTCAGAAATATCCTCGTATTCCTAAAGGTGCTGAAGGTCATTATGGTCAATGGGTAGATGCCTGTATTGCAGGATATGGGAAGAAGGAAGTAGACTCTCCATTCTTGGGATATGCTGTCCCTCTAACGGAAGGTATCTTAATGGCTAATTTGGCTATGCGCAGCTTTAATGTCAGAAAGAAAAAAGATGAAGGAGGATATGATTATCCGGGTCGAGGAATTACCTTACAATGGGATGCCAAAAATTTGAAAGTGACCAACTTTGATGAAGCAAATCAATTTGTAAAACGTGATTATCGTAAGGGGTGGCCTCATTTGACACTATAATAGTCCTTTTTAACTAAAAGAGAAAAGGTGAAATAAACAGTCCACTGTTTGTTTCACCTTTTTTCTTGAAGAGACACTTCTTCTTTTCTAATATCGGAGTTGTTTTCCTTTAATGAAAGGGGACACTAGCTATTTTCGGGCCCTTCTTCTTTCCTATTGTTGGATTCAGATTTAGGTTTGATAATATCTTCAGGAGAGACATTCTCATTGGAAGAGGAAGCAAGCTGAGCTTCTTCTGTTGTTTCGTCCTTAAAGGGACGTTCTCCTAATAATCTTACCAAGTCAGCTCGATATAATACTTCTTTTTTGAGCAATTCATCTGCCAAGAGCTTCAGCTCTTTCATTTTATCGGAAAGAAGTTCCTTGGTTCTGATATACGCTTGTTCAATTAGTTTCCTTACCTCTTCATCAATCATAAAGGCAGTTTCATCAGAATAAGGTTTTTGGAAAGCTTGTTCATTCTTTTCATCATAAAAAGAAACATTTCCGACTTTTTCATTCATGCCGTAGACAGAAACCATGGCGTAGGCCATCTTAGTGACTACCTGAAGGTCGTTTTGGGCTCCTGTAGAAATCTTTCCGAATAAGAGCTCTTCAGAAGCTCTGCCCCCGAGCGTCATACAGACTTCATCTAAGAGTTGTTCCGTATTATAGAGATATTGTTCTTTGGGTAAGTATTGAGCATATCCCAAGGCGGCAACTCCACGCGGAACTATTGTAACTTTTACCAAAGGCTTGGCATGTTCCAAGAACCATCCACAAATGGCATGACCTGCTTCATGGTGGGCAATAATATTTTTCTCTATTGGGGAAATGAGTTTATTTTTCTTTTCCAATCCGCCAATCACTCGGTCTACAGCATCATTAAAGTCTTCCATTCCTACATCCTCTTTTTCTTTTCTTGCTGCAGTTAATGCGGCTTCATTACAGATATTGGCAATATCAGCTCCTGCAAATCCTGCTGTCATAGCTGCAAGGCGGTCTAGATCTAATTGGGGAGACGTCTTAATGGGTTTAAGATGAACTTCGAAGATTTTCTTCCGTCCAACCAAATCGGGTTTGTCTACAGATATTTGTCGGTCAAAACGACCCGGACGTAAGAGGGCTTTATCCAGAATTTCAGGTCGGTTTGTTGCTGCTAACATAATAATACCGCTTTCTCCGCTAAAACCATCCATCTCAGAGAGCAATTGATTGAGGGTGTTTTCCCTTTCATCATTACTCATCATTGAATTTTTTCCTCTGGCTCTACCTATGGCATCAATTTCATCAATAAAAATGACACAAGGTGCTTTTTCTCTTGCCTGTTTGAATAAATCTCTTACACGGCTGGCTCCTACTCCTACAAACATTTCTACGAAGTCTGAACCGGAAATAGAGAAGAAAGGAACATGAGCTTCTCCGGCCATTGCTTTTGCCATCAGGGTTTTACCTGTTCCCGGAGGCCCTATAAGCAGACATCCTTTGGGGATCTTTCCTCCCAGGGAAGTGTACTTTTTAGGGTTCTTGAGAAAATCAACAATTTCCATGACCTCTTCTTTGGCTTCATCGAGACCTGCTACATCATTAAAGGTTACAGATACATGAGTCCCTTTTTCGAAGAGTTGAGCTTTCGATTTACCGATATTAAAGAGACCTCCCGGACCTCCGCCTTTCGACCCTCCTCCCATTTTACGCATGAGGAGAATCCAAATGGCAATGATAAAGATGATAGGCAAGACAAATTGCAGTATTCCACTGAATAAATGACTCTCTTCTCCATAATATTCTCTAATCTCATTCGTGTAACCGGCTTCGTCAGCAGCTTCTTTTAGTTGCTTATTGAAACCATCCACACTCCCAATTTTAATTTGGTAATGAGGACCCGGATTGGGAGAGTTGAAGCTACCTTGAGCCACATCCTTGTATTTGGCTTCGCTTAATTTATCCTTTTTAATAAAGACATTGACCTTACTTACTCCATTCTTATTTACCAGTATTTTTAGTTTATCAATATCGTGAGCATCTAGAATCTTGGTCTTAAATTGCTCAAAGGAAATTTCTTTTGGGGAGCCGGTAAAAGGGCTGAAAAATTGCATGCCTATTAGGATGATACCTATAATAGCGTACACCCAATATATGTTAAAACGTGGTTTCTTAGGTCCTTTTCCGTTGTTTTGTCCGGATGAGGATCCGCTTCCGCTGGGTCTATTTGTTGGTATGCCGTTATTCTTTGTATTCATTTCGGTATGCTCTGTTGAGTAAATTTCAATAATTGATTTAATATTGTTCGTTTAGTATTATAATCACTCTTTTTAACAACAATAAAGAGCTTTAGTTCTAAAGTCTAGTTTTCGTCATGCTGTTCTTGTAAAGCATCACTCCACATTTCTTCCAAATTGTAAAAACTTCTGTATTCCGGATGAAAAATATGAATGACGATATTAACATAATCTAATATCACCCATTGCAAAGAAGAGAATCCTTCTTTTTCGTAGGGCTTTTCCTTTAAAACCTGTTTTACTTTTAATTCCACATGATCGGCTATAGCTTTTATTTGTGGACCGGAGGTCGCTTCACAAATAATGAAGTAATCAGAAACTGCTTCGGGAAGTTTACGTAAATCTATAGAGAGGATCTTTTCTCCTCCTTTTTCCTGAATAGCATCAATGATCGTCTTGAAAATCTTACTTCTTTTACTCAGTCTTCTAGTGGACCTCTGTTCTTTATTAATGGCTGTTGATGATGACAATAAATTGTATTTTTGTTCTTTATTTAGAAATAAGCCACAAAGGTACTAATTCTTGTCGAACCAGTGCTTTTTTAGCTTGTTTACCTACAATTGGATTAGTTAAAACAGTATTAAAAATAAAAAGTTCAGTATTTATGAACAAAATCCGCATAGGACATCCCCTTAAAATACTCCCCAAAGTAAAAAGTACAAATGATTTTGTATTACAAAAAATAGCGGACGGAAATGTTTCCGAAGGAATGGCTTGGCATGCGGATTATCAGTATGAAGGAAAAGGGCAGCGGGGGAAGGTCTGGATGGCAGATCCCGGTGATAATATTAACCTTTCTATTTTATTATGTCCCATGCTAAGACCGGATGAGACTTTTGTTTTAAACGCAGTGATTGCTCTCGCTGTCTATGATTTTTATTGTTCTTATGTCAACGATGAGGTTCGCATTAAATGGAGTAACGACCTTTACATAAAGAGGAAAAAAGGAGCGGGTATTCTGATTGAAAATATTATTCGTGGTTCAAAGTGGAAATATGCTGTGGTCGGTATAGGACTGAACCTGAACCAGGAGCATTTTGATGAGCGCCTTCCAAATCCTGTTTCATTGAAGCAGATAACGGGGAAACATTGGGATGCGGCAGAAATGGCCGGGGTCTTGTGTCGGTTTATTGAAGAAAGATACCATACCTTAAAAACATTGAAGAAGGAAACTATTATTAATGAGTATGAAAAGCATCTCTTTCGTTTGCATGAAGCGGCTTTGTTTCAAAAAAAGGGAAAGACCTTCGAGGCTACTATTTTGGGGGTTAAAAAGGAAGGGCAACTTATATTAAAAGAGAAAGACGGGACAATAAGGGAGGTTAATTTTGGAGAAATAAAGTTTGTAATCTGAAAGAGGAGAATTTACTCTTTTTCAAGAAGATTCATCTTTTCTAAAGTATTCTGAGCGGCTACTTTTCCGGCGGTTTTTTTAGAAAAACCTTTTCCTTTTCCTATTTTCTCTCCATCGATGATGGTTCCTATCGTAAATAGTCGTCTTCCGCCTTCCAGATGTTCATCTAGCACTTTAAATTCCAGCTTGTGTTGATGTTTATTTGCCCAAGAATATAATTTATTTTTATGGTCTATTTCTATTTCCTCTAATGCGGCTACATCTATATAAGTGTTTAAAATGCGATGTGTGATGAAAGACCGTGTTTTTTTATAGCCTTTGTCTAAGTATATGGCGCCAATGAGTGCTTCGAACGTATTCCCAAAAATATTGCTTCCTTTAAGGTGATTATTGTTTTTATCATAGAAGGTAAGTTGATTAAGACCCATTTTTCTGGCAATATTGTTGAGCGACTTGCGATTTACTATTTTTGAGCGCATTTCGGTCAAATATCCTTCTGTTTCTAAGGGGTATTTTTTGTATAGATAATCCCCTATGATAGCATCCAGGATGGCATCTCCGAGATATTCTAACCGTTCATTGTTTTCATGAGGGGTAGATACCTTTGAACGATGACTGAGTGCTAATTGATAGAGGCTAATTTTCCCGGGTTTAAATCCCAGTAGGTTCTTTAGCTGTTTTCGGAGTTTCTTTTTCCCGGAAGAAGGTAAGGTATTATTAGCAACTCCGTTATGTGATGACATATCTTATTCCCTTTAAAAAATTAGGAAATATATTTTTTCAATATGATTGTGGCATTATGACCTCCGAACCCAAAAGTATTGCTTAACACAGCATTGACCTCTCTTTCTTGAGCGGTATTAAATGTAAAGTTAATTTTAGGATCTAATTTCGGATCTTCGGTAAAATGGTTAATAGTGGGGGGGACAATGTTATGATTTAAGGCTAAAATACCGGCGATGGCTTCTACTGCTCCCGCGGCACCTAACAAATGTCCTGTCATAGACTTGGTGGAGCTGATATTCATTTTATAAATAGCATCTCCAAATAATCGATGAATGGCTTTCACTTCTGCGATATCTCCTAATGGAGTAGACGTGCCATGTACATTGATATAGTCGATATTCTCCGGAGTAGTTTCTGCATTTTTCAGAGCTCGATCCATTGCTAAAACAGCCCCTCTTCCTTCCGGATGAGGTGCAGTGATATGGTAAGCATCGGCGGAAGTCCCTCCTCCTGATAATTCGGCATAAATAGTCGCACCTCTAGCTTTGGCATGTTCAAGATCTTCCAGAATAAGTGTTCCGGAACCTTCTCCCATCACAAAACCATCCCGATCTAAATCGAAAGGACGAGAGGCGGTCTGTGGAGAATCATTCCTTTCTGAAAGCGCTTTCATGGCATTAAATCCACCTAATCCGGCTTCATTAATAACACTTTCGGATCCGCCGGCTACAATCACCTTGGCTTTACCCATACGGATATAATTTAAGCCTTCGATGATCGCATTGGTAGAAGAAGCACAAGCAGAAACAACAGCAAAATTGGGACCTCTAAAATTATATTTCATAGCGATGTGACCGGCTGCGATATCCACAATCATCTTGGGGACGAAAAAGGGACTAAATCGCGGCGTGCCATCTCCGGTATAATACTTTTTTAGATCCGAACAAAGCGAATTTAGACCTCCAATCCCTGAGGAATGAATTACGCCTACCTGTTCGGCATCTATCTGGTCTCCATTGATGCCTGCATGCTCTACCGCTTCTTTTGCAGAAATTAAGGCGGTTTGTGCAAAACGATCTAACCTGCGAACTTCCTTGCGATCCAGATAATCTGTTGGATTAAAATTTTTAAGTTCGCAGGCAAATCTTGTTTTAAATTTAGAAGCATCAAATAATGAAATGGAATCAGCCCCGGATACACCATTTGTAAGTCCTTTCCATGTTTCAGAAACGGAATTACCTAAGGGAGTAATTGCACCAAGACCAGTTATGACTACGCGCCTAAAATCCATCTAATAATTTGATGAGTCTAAACTATGATTATTTTACATTTTCTTCAAGATAAGAAACGGCCTGACCTACAGTAGTAATAGTTTCAGCCTGCTCATCGGGTATAGAAATATTGAATTCTTTCTCAAATTCCATGATAAGCTCTACAGTGTCTAAGGAGTCAGCTCCTAAGTCGTTAGTAAAGCTTGCTTCCTGAGTGACTTCTGATTCGTCTACTCCTAATTTGTCGATAATAATCTTTTTTACTCTTGATGCAATGTCTGACATATCAGTTGTTTTTATTTTTTAATTGGGTGCAAAAGTATGTTTTTTATTGAAATATTGAGAACTTTTACAGAATTGTTGTAAAAATTCATGTTTCTGAAGCATGAAGTTATAGAAATTAATTCTATTTTTAAAATAATTTTTAGGCTGAGTTTCGCCCGGCATTGATAATACCAAAGGAACAGCGAACGATCAGTTTTTCATAAGTATCCAAAAATTCCTTCTTGGCATCATCTCCTTCATCTCTTACTTGATTGAGAGCGTATTGTTGAATGGTTGCCAGAGGCAGAATCACTCTTTCACGCATCTCTATAGATTTTTTGTCAACCGGATAGTTGCCCATTAATTCGTGTTCGGTTAATTTTAAGAGATATGTTTTTGTTTTTTCAAATTCTGTGTGTAAGACCTTCCAAAATTTCCCATAAGTTTTGTGTTTAGAAAGATATTGTGTTAATGGGAAAAAGCTCTTTTTCATTGACATCTCGCAGTTGTCAAGTAAAGCTTTTAAGAATAAGGAGTTATTATAAAGCTCTTTGGTCTCTTCCCATTTTCCTTCTTTTTCTAGTTTCTCTAAAGCACTTCCTACTCCAAAGAAACCCGGAACTACCTGCTTTAATTGACTCCAGGAGCCCACAAAGGGTACCGCTCGCAATGAATCCAGACTTAGTTCTGTCTTTGATCGCTTTGAAGGACGACTGCCGATGTTGGTTTTTCCATAGTATTTCAATGGGCTGGCATAATTAAGATATTCTAGATATAATGGATCATTCTTAATCGTTTGATAGGCATTATAACTTTCGTCTGCTAAATGTTGAAAGAGCTTTTCTTCTTTTTCCGTTAAGGTTCTTTTTGGATTGGAAAATAGTTCCGTACTGATTCCTGCATGGATTAGTTGTTCTAAATTATAACGTGCCGAATCTACCGTCCCGAAATTAGAACTCACGGTCTGTCCCTGGATGGTCAGTTGAATTTCTCTGGAAGAAATATTGTTTCCCATGGAAGCAAAGAAACGATGTGTCTTTCCTCCTCCTCTTGCCGGAGGTCCTCCCCGACCATCGAAGAAGACAACATCAATACCATGTTCTCTGGAAATTGCAGTTAATTGTTCTTTTGCCTGATAAATTCCCCAATTGGCCATCAAATATCCTCCGTCTTTTGTTCCGTCAGAAAATCCAAGCATAATGGTTTGGACATCCCCTCTTCGTTTCAAATGTGAACGATATACATCATTATTGTATAGTTTTCCCATGACGGAGGCCGCATTTTGGAGATCTTCTACTGACTCGAATAAAGGAATGATGTCTATATCTAATGCTTCTTTTTTCCAGCCGCTCATCAAGAAAAGAGAATACACTTCCATTAGATCCAACTGCCCGGTAGCATGACTAATAATATATCGGTTACATCCTGCCTCTCCATTGACGGATTGTATTTTCTTCACGGTACGAATGGTTGTCAGTGTGTCGTTGTAAAGATCATCTTCTAATGTATCGGGGTCAACAATGGTCTCAACTTTGGAAAGCGCTTCTACTTTTTCATCTTCATTCAAATGTTCATAATTAGAAGGAAGAGCATCTGTACTTTCTGCAATATATTGAATCATGGGTTTGTGTACAGAACTGTCTTGCCGGATATCTAAAGAAGCAAAAAATAAACCGAAGAGTTTCACCTTGCCAATAAACTCATCTACAAGTTCGATAAACAAATCGTTGTGTTTTTCGTGCAAAACGGTTCTGATTTCCTGTAAATTGCTCAAGAGTTCTTCTTTAGAAAGCGAAATTTCGTTTTCCGGAGAAAAAATGTTGTTGTAAATCTTCTTTTCCAGCTCTTTAACCAGGTCTTCAACGCCTTTAAAGGTAAGTCGTTTGCGAAGCCTTGTAACATCTTTATAATAACATCTGAGAACGGCTTCCCGTAATTCTTTAGAGACCTTGAGTGTTATTCCCGCATTAACAAAAGGATTTCCGTCCCGATCTCCTCCCGGCCAGAAGCCCATTCGGATGAGGGAATAGATGTCATCGGTAGAAGAGAAAAATTGATTTAACTCATTCACAATTTTTCCTGCTGCAGAATAAAATACATTCTCAAGGTACCAAATCAGGCTTACCGCCTCATCATAAGGTGTTGGTTTTTTCTTTTTCAAAAAAGGTGTTTTTCCTAACTGACGTAGGTATGGATTAATACGAGTAGGATTGTCTTTTTTGAGTTCTTTAGATAGGTCATGAATAATCCCTAATACCTCTCCGGGATAAAACTGGGTGGGGTGAGCCGTAAGGGTTAATCTTACAGAAAAGTCTTTCAATTTTTTCTTAAGATCTTTTTGCTTGTCTTCGTCTGAGACTTCAGAAAGAAGGTGTTTGATGGTCCCTGCTCCCTGCATATCATGAATACCGGAAAAAGAGGCATCTTCTAAAGCATCGAAGAGTACTACTTGCCTTTCTGCATATTGAACAAAACGGAATAGTGTATCAATATAATCCTTTTCGGTCTTACAATCTGTATATTGTTTTAAAAAACTATCTACAATCTCCATCGGACTGTGTCCTTTCTTAAATCCCTCCTCACAATGCAGGAGGAATAAAGATAACAAGGTTCCGGTTTTCTCAATCTTATGAAAAGGAAGAGAGGTAAATAAACTATTATATAGTTGAAACCGAATCCCTATTAAATTATCAAACGATCTTAGTTGACTATTTGAAGAATTCTCCATAAAACATGTATATTTTTGAAATTTTCAATCCAAACAAAGGTAAAGACTTTAAATCAAACTTTTCCTAATAAAACTAAAAAGTAGGAAAACTCTTTTAATTTTTAAAATTAAAATTTCGGTAACTCTTGTTTGTCATTAAGTCAATTCCTTTATCTTTGCCGACGCAAAAAAAGGATTATGGAGTATAAAGAAATTGTATCTGTAACAGGTTTGTCCGGTTTATTTCAGTTGGTTACCAGCAAAGGGGATGGGATTATTATTCGCACGTTAGATGGAAAAAATACGCGTTTTGTTTCTGCTCGTGCACATAATTTTACGCCTTTAGAAAGTATAGAAGTTTTCACTACTGTTGAAAATGTTCCTCTTCTAGATGTTTTCAAAGCCATGAAAGAACATGAAAAAGAGGTGTCTCCGACCAACCCTAGCTCTAAGAAGGAGGTCTCGGACTATTTTGATCAAGTTTATCCTTTTTTGGATAGGGATAGAGTATATATGAGTGATATGAAGAAAATGTTGAAATGGTATCCTCTCTTAAAGGAGTTTGACCTGTTGCCGATAGAAGAGGAGGAGAAAGAAGAAATAAAGACAGAGGAACAAAATGCCGAGAAATCTAATTGATGGCAATAAATTTTTCTTCCCATTTATCGGAAGGGAGCATACAACTTTTCCTTTTACCAAATAGCAGATAGCGATTTCTGGAAACAAATCGGTAAATAGCATCTCGAATGCTTTTGGGAATCAGGATAAGAATAGAGAAAAATGACCATAGACCGGAAAGCTTTTTGAATATTTTAAGTACCGCAGTAGATTGGGTGTAAAGGCATTCATTTTCTATCAAAAGAATGGTGGTGTAATCTTTCTCTGAAGAGTTGGGGGTTTTGAAAGAATAAGAAGAGACAATCTCTTTGCCTGTTGGAGATTGAAGTGGGGCAAAACGAAAATAATCTTGCTTGTCATGTCTTAAAACAAACTGTACCCATCTATTGCATAGGTTACAAATCCCATCAAAAAGGATTACGCTTTTATCTTTATATTCTTCAGTTACCATTCTGTTATAATACAGTCTAGACGGGGGAATAGTTCAATTGAAAAAAATAACTTTCTAACCCATCAATTATCCTTACCTTTGCGCCCCTCAAAACGGATAATATTAATATGGATATAAGAAACATCGCTATTATTGCGCACGTAGATCATGGAAAAACTACGTTAGTGGACAAGGTATTACACCAAACTCAGGTCTTTAGAGAGAATGAGGAAACGAGTGATTTGATCATGGATAGCAATGAATTGGAAAGGGAAAGAGGCATTACCATATTTTCTAAGAATGCCAGCGTTTTTTACAAAGATGTAAAAATTAATGTGATTGACACCCCGGGTCACTCTGATTTTGGTGGAGAAGTGGAAAGAGTGCTAAAAATGGCAGATGGAGTGCTGCTTTTAGTCGATGCTTTTGAAGGGCCAATGCCGCAAACCCGTTTTGTACTACAGAAAGCACTAGAATTGAATCTACGTCCTATCGTTGTTATTAATAAAGTGGATAAAGATAATTGTCGTCCTGATGAAGTCCATGATGCGGTTTTTGATTTATTCTTTAATTTGGGAGCTTCTGAAGAACAACTGGACTTCCCTACTCTGTTTGGATCTTCCAAGCAAGGTTGGTTTAATACTTCTTTAGAACCAACAGAAGACATTATTCCCTTATTAGATACTATTGTAGAAAAAGTTCCAGAACCGGAGGCCAGGGAGGGGAGTTTGCAGATGCAAATTACTTCTTTGGATTATAGTAATTTCTTGGGAAGAATAGCTGTAGGTAAAGTGACGCGTGGTCAGATAAAAGCCGGTACTTCTGTGACGCTGTGTACGACCGATGGAAAGAATAAAACTTCCCGAGTGAAAGAATTATATGTGTTTGAGGGCATGGGAAAGAAAAAAGTAGAGGAAGTAATTGCCGGTGATATTTGTGCAGTAGTGGGGATAGAAGGCTTTAATATTGGGGATACTATTGCAGATCGGGAGCATCCTGAAGCACTTCCTGCAATTGCAGTAGACGAACCGACAATGAATATGCAGTTTGGGATTAATACTTCTCCTTTCTTTGGTCAGGATGGAAAATTCGTAACCAGCCGTCATCTCAGAGATCGCTTGATGAAAGAACTGGAAAAAAATCTGGCCATGCGGGTAGAAGAATCCGATAATGCGGATAGTTTTTTAGTCTATGGTCGCGGGGTAATGCATTTAAGTGTCTTGATAGAAACCATGCGCAGAGAAGGATATGAATTACAAATTGGCCAGCCACGAGTTATTGAAAAAGAAATTGACGGTCAACGCTGTGAACCTTATGAGCAATTGGTTGTAGATGTGCCGGATGCCACGAGTGGAAAAGTAATTGAATTGGTGACCCAACGGAAAGGAACGATGAATGTGATGGAACCTCGCGGAGAAAATCAACATTTAGAATTTGATATTCCTTCCCGTGGGCTGATAGGACTGAGTTCTCAGATCCTTACAGCTACCTCAGGCGAAGCAGTGATGTCTCACCGTTTTGAAAAATATGGACCCTGGAAAGGAGCGATAGGCTCCAGAATAAATGGAACCCTTATTGCCAAAAATAATGGGACGGCTACTCCATATTCAATTAACAAATTGCAAGATCGGGGAACTTTCTTTGTTGATCCCGGAGAAGAAGTATATGCCGGACAGGTTATTGGAGAACATATCCGTCCCGGTGATATTGTAGTTAATGTGGTAGAAGGAAAAAAATTGACAAATATGCGAGCCAGTGGAAGTGATGAATCAATGAATATTGCTCCTAAAGTTCGCATGTCCTTAGAAGAACATATGGAATATATTCAACAAGATGAATGTATAGAAGTTACGCCTAAGCATATTCGAATCCGTAAAATTATTCTGGATGAGATGGAACGAAAGCGGGCGGATAGAAAGAAGAAAGCAGGGAAGAAAGGATAAGGTCTGTGCCAATTCATTATAACTAACTTCGCTACCTACCTGAAAAGCTAATGCTCTTAATATTTTTTCTATATGAGCTGGTTTCCTAATGCTTGCTAGCGCTAGGATATCCTTGTATAAGTAACTCTGAACTAATTCTATGAGGATTTCTTTTTCTTTTCCCGGATGATTAACAACATCCGGATAACTTCCATAGATTAATCGGGTATGTAATGACCTTTTGGCTTCCCGGGGTGAAATTTCATCGGAAAGCTCTTTGTAGCTAAAAGGGTACATATAGAAGGTCTTTTTTCTCCCCGTGAGCGGTTCCGCTGTGTTATTTTGTAAATCGAAAGCAGAAGATCCCGTTGCGATGACTTGTATTTCGGGATAGGTGTCATAGATCAGTTTAAATTTTTTTCAATATTAGGCACTTGCTGCGCTTCGTCTATAACGACTAGTCTGTTTTTACGACCAATTAGTTGTAATAGCTGGGTACTTGTTTTAGCGTTAATAAGGTCTTCTATAATGTCTGCTTCGTCTGCATTTAGCCAGACAGAGGGTTTATTGATTTCTTTGATTACTTCTCTTAATAATGTTGTCTTTCCGACTTGTCTTGCCCCAATGAGCAGGATAGTTTTCCCTTTGAAACAATCAGATATGATATTATCCTTTAAGGTTCTTGTTATTATTAAGAAGTTTGTACCTATTTTATAGCATTATGAACTTACAAATTGATCATAAGAGTAACCTCCCGCTGCATATCCAGATCGAACAGATACTTAGAAAACTCATTGCTAAAACGGAATATAAAAAAGGGAAGCCCCTTCCTAAAGAAGTGGAATTGGCGAATCGCTTTGGTGTTTCAAGGAATACCATTCGCCAGGCGACCAATAAAATTGGGTGAAGTGATGTTTATAATACTTCCGGGAAGGAAAACACCCCATAAGCAGTTAGCGGGTTAAGGTTACCCTCCCCAGTTTTCCCTGTCCAGACTTCTGTAATTGATGGCTTCGGCGAGATGTTCCGGTTTGATGTCTTTCGAACCTTCGATATCGGCAATGGTTCTGGAGACTTTTAATATGCGGTCGTAAGCGCGGGCTGACAATTGGAGGCGTTCCATGGCTGTCTTTAGGAGGGTTTGTCCCGCCTGGTTAATCTTGCAGATTTTCTTTAGGAGCTGACTCCCCATGTGAGCATTTGCATAGAGACCATCATAATCTTTAAATCTCTCCGCTTGTATTTCTCTGGCTTTGATAACCCGTTTCCGGATAGTTTGACTATCTTCTGTTTTTCTTGTGGCAGAAAGTTCAGAAAAAGGAACGGGGGTGACTTCTACGTGTAGGTCTATTCTATCCAATAGCGGACCGGATATCTTATTCAAATATTTTTGTACCGCTCCCGGTGGACAAGTACATTCTCTATCCGGATGATTAAAATATCCACAGGGACAAGGATTCATGGAGGCTACCAACATGAAGCTGGTGGGAAAGTCAAGCGTTACTTTTGCTCTGGAAATGGTTACTCGGCGTTCTTCCATGGGTTGACGCATGACTTCTAATACGGTTCTTTTAAACTCCGGTAATTCATCTAAAAAAAGGACTCCGTTATGTGCCAGTGAGATTTCACCCGGTTGAGGGATACTGCCGCCTCCGACTAAGGCGACATCGCTAATAGTATGATGAGGGGAACGAAAAGGTCGTCGGGAAACCAAGGTAGATTTTTCCGGTAATACCCCTGCCACAGAGTGGATTTTTGTCGTTTCTAAGGCCTCATGTAAACTTAAGGGCGGCAAAATAGTAGGTAGCCGTTTAGCGAGCATCGTTTTTCCTGCCCCCGGAGGCCCGATAAGAATGAGGTTGTGTCCACCTGCGGCGGCAATTTCCATGGCTCTTTTGATATTTTCCTGCCCTTTTACATCACTAAAATCTATGTCAAAATCATATTGAGATTCAAAAAATTCATGACGGGTATCTACAAAAACAGGCTCCAGGCTGGCGGGATTTTTAAAAAAATCGATCACTTCTTTCAGATGATGAACACCATAGACATCTAATTGATTCACCATGGCGGCTTCTCTGGCATTGGCTTCAGGAACGATTAACCCTTTAAAGTTTTCTTCTCTGGCTTTTATGGCAATGGGCAGCGCTCCCTTAATGGGCATGATAGATCCATCCAAGGATAATTCTCCCATAATAATATATTTTTCTACTTCGGGGAGTTCTATTTGTTCATTTGCAGCTAAAATACCCAGAGCAATAGGAAGGTCATAAGCAGAACCTGCTTTCCGAATATCTGCAGGCGCCATATTGACAATCACTTTATTATGAGGCATTTTAAAACCATTATTTTTGATGGCCGCTTCGATCCGTTGACGACTCTCCTTTACGGCATTATCCGGTAATCCTACAATAAAATAACTAACTCCCTGTCCCACATTTACTTCCAAAGTGATGGTGATGGCATTGACTCCATGGACGGCACTACCGTAGGTTTTGATAAGCATGAGGATGTAAGTTTTAATGTAAACTATAAATGTACAAGTTTTTATGGGAAATGGAAAAGCAGTGCTGTTTTTGAACGACTTCTAATCAGGATACTTATCAAAGAATAGTTTGAAAATTTCTACCTAGATATCCTTGCTTTACAGTCAGATTATCCGAAAAATAGAGGATGTTATTATAGCTTTAATCCAATGGTTACTCCGTAGGTCTTGGGGTCTCCCAGATGTGCCGCCCCAAAATCGTAAGCATAGGCAATATATTTCTGCCCACTCAGGTTTTTCCCCCAAAGCGTCAGATCTATGTGCTTTGAGACAAGCCCCACTTGTGCATTAAATAAGTGATAAGGATCTTGTGATAGTTTGTTGTTTAAATCGAAATATTGTTTCCCTATAAAGTTCCAATCACCATGAGCGGTTAGCTTGAGATGTTTTTTTGCATTCAGCGTATAGCTGTATTGCAATCCCAACATGGATGTAACCTTTGGCGTATAGATTTGCTTTTTCCCCTTTAGATTTACAGAAGAGCCCTCTTCTGAAAGTTTCAGTTGGGTATAATGGGCCTCCGTAAATCCAAAATTGTAATTTACTTCTAATCCTTTGACCGGCAGTGCAGAGACTTCCAATTCTATTCCTTTCGATTCCAACTTCCCGGCATTTCTAATGATGGTAATGGCTTCCGGTAGAATAAGAGTTGGTACCTGTATCCCGGTAATATTGGAAAGGAAAAGGGTTAGATTAGCCCTTAGTCGTTGATCAAAAAAGTCATTTTTGGAGCCGATTTCTAAATTGTTGCTGTATTCCGGCTTGTATTCTCTTAACGGAGGTTCTGATGGATTGTCGGATAATTGTGTCATTCCTCCCGTGCGAAAGCCACGGCTGTAGGTGAAATACAGATGATTGTTCTTCGTCAGTTGGTAGGATAATCCGGCTTTAGGTGAAAAAGCTCCATATTGTGTAGTCGCGCTGGTGTCTGGTTGTGTATTTACGATAGGTTGATCCCCTTTTTGATAGTCTCCACGTAAAAGATAATCTTTGTGTTCGAAGTCGTATCTTAAACCTGCAATGATATCTAAACGGGACAAGAGGTGATAGGTGGCTTGACCATAAACTGCTATTCCTTTATTTTTAGCGATAGAGGTATTAATAGTAGAGAAATTGCTGTCAGGAACACCCATTAATCCTGCATCTTTCCCATAATGAGTGGCTTGTTTATCCGGCTCTTTATCAGAAAATAAATAAACGCCTGCCGTCCATTCAATCGGTGAGTCTGTAGTAGAATTTAATTTAAATTCCTGTGTCCAGGTTTTAACCTTATTCCAGGGAGAGCCATAGTCATTGATGATGGTGACCGCATCTATAGGAGAAAAATCCCCATCGAGCGGCTGGTCATAATATCTGAGATTTGATTGGTATGCCGTTTGAGAACTGAAGCGAATCGAAGCCCCCTCATATTTTATGCTGAGGGATCCGAAAAGGGTATTGTCAATCATCTTTCCTACCGCATTTTGTTGTATCTTATAAGGATTGTCGAGTGCATCTTCTATAGATCCTGCCAGAGGGAAAGCTCCTTTATTCCTATTGTTTTGATGCTTGAAATTTAATGATATTTTCCATCGGTTAGTAGGCATATATTTTAAATAATAATTGCCGGAAAGGGCATGTTGCTTGTCATAGGATTCATGGAGAAAAGTATTGGTATAAAAGCCGTCTCTTTGGTTATACATTATTGCGGCTCCCAGGTATAATTTATGTTTCACAAGCGGAGAGCTAATGCCCGCAACGTAGCGTTGGTGATGATAATTGCCATAGCTTAGTTTGGCAAAAGCCTCCAACGTATCAGCCGGTGGGTTAGTGATGATATTGATTACGCCTCCCATGGCATTTCGTCCATAGAGCGTTCCCTGAGGCCCTCGTAATACTTCTATCCTTTTGACGTCAAATAATTGAGCAATATATGAATCTAATGTAAACTGATTGACACCATCTATATAAGTAGCTACTGCCGGATCGTATGAGGTGCTGCCTATCCCCCGTATAGAAGTAATGTTTCTGTTGTCTCCCGGTCCGGCAGAATATAAGTTGGGAACTATTCCGGTAATTTCATTGGTATTCCAAATTCGGTATTGCGCCATCTCTTTTGAGGATAAAACGCTTAAGGCGGCAGGTGTTTTTTGGAGTTGTTCTTCTTTTTTCTCTGCCGTGATAATGACGTCATTTAGTTGTTTTCCTCGAGTTTGTAGTATAAAATGATTGTGAGTCTCCTGATCCTTATGAATGGTAATCGGTTTAATTTTGGTAGCGTACCCTATGGCTGAAATACGAAGCTTGTACCTTCCCGGGGGAAGTCCTTTTATCCTAAAATACCCATCTGTATTGGTTATGGCTCTCTCGTTTCTATTCAAGATGGAGACGGAAGCTTTACGGATGGGTTGGGAAAGGGTATCTGTGACGTTACCATGAAATGAAATAGATTGACTACTTACGGGGGAAAAAGAGATAATAAGAGAGAGAAAAAGAATCAAAGAAGAAAAACGAGACTGCATGAATAAATACTTGAAAAAGATGATAAAATGTATTTTAACGCTCTAGAAACCCCGGAATGGAAGTCGATTAGTCCATTACTGAAGTAAAATCAAAGTCAGCAAAAATAGAAAAAATAGGAAAAAGGAAGAAGTTTAGATTTATGGTTATACTAAGAATGGTTATTTTTATATTTAGTCCCTCTCTCTAAATCGAAGAAAAAATTCTTATTCTACCGATTTCCTTAGTATTTTTGCGGCGTCAAAAAAAAATCTGATGCCTGAAAAGATACAACTTAAAGATTCAAAGGTTAACGTATTACCGGATGATTATCTGGTACAATTAGCGAGAGAGTATGGTACGCCCCTGTATGTCTATCATGCTGAACGGATAGAGAAACAATATAAGAAGCTGAGTGGAGCTTTTAATGCTAAGAATACCCGATTCTTTTATGCCTGTAAGGCGTTGACAAATATTAATATCTTAAAACTTATTAAAGGATTGGGGGCAGGATTAGATACGGTATCCTTACAAGAAGTTCAGCTGGGACTGAAGGCCGGTTTTGAACCGGATCGTATCTTATTTACTCCAAATTGTGAAGATTTGGAAGAAATTGTGGCAGCTAAAGATTTGGGGGTGCATATCAATATAGACAACATATCCACTTTAGAACAATTTGGAAATCGTTTTGGTGGAAGTTATCCAATCTGCATCCGACTAAACCCTCATATTATGGCTGGTGGAAATTATAAGATATCAACCGGTCATGTGGATAGTAAGTTTGGTATTTCCATACATCAGATTCGTCATGTAGAACGTGTGATAAAAAGCACAGGATTAAAAGTGAGTGGACTGCATATGCATACCGGTTCAGAAATCAAGGATGTAGAAGTTTTCTTGAGAACTGTGGAGATCATGTTTGAAATGACGGAACACTTTTCTGATTTGGATTTTATAGATCTTGGAAGTGGTTTTAAGGTGCCATACAGGGAGGGAGATCCTGAAACGGATGTGGAGGCCTTAGGAAAAAAAGTGTCTGCCGCCTTTGAAAAATTTAGGAAAGGGTATGCAAATAAAAACTTGAAACTATTTTTTGAACCGGGGAAATTCCTGGTTAGTGAGTCCGGCTATTTTTTAGTTAAAGCCAACGTGATAAAAACCACACCGGCTACTGTTTTTGTAGGAGTGAATTCCGGATTTAACCATCTCATTCGTCCAATGTTTTATGATGCCTATCATCACATTAGAAATATTTCTAATCCAAGGGGAAAGGAAAGGATTTATACGATTGTAGGGAATGTTTGTGAAACAGATAATTTTGGCTGGGATAGGAAACTTAGAGAGGTGAGAGAGGATGACTTCTTGGTTTTTCATAATGCCGGGGCTTATTGTTATGAAATGTCTTCTAATTTTAATTCCCGACTGAAACCGGCAGAGGTTTTGGTAAAAGATGGCGTTCCCCATTTGATTAGAAAAAGGTATAAGCTGGAAGATCTGTTATATCATCAAATTGAAGTGCTATAGGGAATGTCTTCTTTGAAAGCTTGTACTGATAGATATAGAAAAATGATGTTTTCATAGATTTTTGCGTAATAGTTTGTTTGTTTATCTTATGGAAATTGATTTTAAACGAGTTGAACAGTCGGCTTTGAAAATGAGAAAAGAGGAAAGAGTCAGGTTGGCTGAACGCTTACTTCTAAGTCTGGAACTTCGAGAAGATGAAGAGATTGAACAAGCTTGGAGGGAGGAGGTAGAGCGGAGAAAGAAAGAAGTCGAAAAAGGAGAAGTTTCGCTAGTTCCGTTTGAAGAGGTTCAAATGAAAGCCAGAAGGTTATTGAAGAAATGATACTAAATTTTCATCCGCAAGCAGAGCATGAACTTCTTGGAAATATAGAATATTATGAAGATAAACAGAGTGGGTTGGGGGAAAAGTTTTTATTAGATGCAAAAAATACCTTGAGGCTGATCTTATCTTCCCCTATTTGGGAGTTCCGTATACAAAAACAGAATGTAAAATAACATTAAACCGTTTCCCTTTTTCTGGATCAAGATCAAAAGTTGGGGATTACGCAAAAACATGAGCCAATCTGAATAAG
>CAZYHV010000037.1:0-23120 GCA_964647485.1 uncultured Chitinophagaceae bacterium
GTACTATCTGGAGGCATAGTAAAAAAGTAAGAAGAAGAATCCGGAAGTGGATTTTCCTGCTCTTTATTTTCTTGCAGATATCTTTTGAAACGAGCTTTTCTTGCAGAATCTTCTTTTGCCTTTTCTTTCTTATTTCTAAATAAATCCTTGAATTGGTCGAATTGATGGCTGTAAGATAAACCTATTCCTGCACGGGTAAGGTTATGGTTCAATAAAATATTGTAATTACTTCGACTGAAGGCAATAAAGCGTAATTGTCCGCTGGGGTTTATGAGGTATTCCAATCTGAAATCTCCTGCAAAATAGCTATTAGTGGAATTGCTGGTTGCACTTGTTCGACCCCAGTTGATAGAAGGACCGACCTTTAATTGGATTCGGTTATTAAAAAGATTTTTACTGACATTGAATTGCACATCATTACGGAAGATGTCTCCATTGTCTCCCGAAGCTGAGTAGGAATTATAATTCAGGCTAAAATTAACACCCAAATCATTCAGCTGATCTTCGAATAAGTTATTCAAGACGCCGGTTAATTGGGAAGATACCCATTGCCCCGCACTACTTAATCCACTGCTTCGTAAAATGTTGGTAGAAGCATTGCTTGAGGTAATTGGAATAAATTGTCCGGCGGCTAATAAGCCGGCAACCTGGTTGATTAGCGTATTGGGGTTTTGTCGGATTTCCTGCAATTTGGTCATGGCCAGACTACTGGCACTGATACTGGCATCCGGTATTCTAATGTCATAGGTGATATCCGGATGCATTAGGGAGTTTTTTAGAGATAAAGACACATCAATGTTTTCTCTTTGCCTTAAGAGTTGTTTGTCTTCTGTAGTTAATCCTGCTGTAGCAGAAGCATCTCCCGAAATAAGATTATAAAGATTAGCACCACCGGGAACATGATAAACACCGGTTATATTGATATTTGCATCGAAAGGATTGCCATTCCAAGTAATAGAACTTCCTTTGTCAATTGCAAATTTTCTGGTTAACAGCCCTCTGAAAGAAAAAACATATTGTCCTTCTGTGATCGCATAATTTCCATACAAATTGAATCCGCCGTTTAAATCTACATTCATTTGCAAGGCACCATTTCCTTTTGCCGTAATATGGTCTCCACTCGTTGCATCTACAATGACATCTATACTGGCATTAGGATTCATGTCGGCAAAGAGCTTGACAGAAAGATTGGTTTTATGTTTGTTTTTAGGTGGAGTTAGAGCTTTACCGTACTTTTTAAAGACTATAAAATCATGATCTCCAATATCTTTGGTGTCATTTAAGGGAAGATAAATGTGGGTATTGGATAGAGGAGTGGCGTTAATGACCATTTTCATATTGGAAAGTGGTCCTGTAAAATCTATTTTCCCTGCTGCAATGACATGACCATAATAAAGAGGATTGTCTTGTATGGTGGTGTTAACTAATTGTAAGCCTTGTGTATTCATGTGAGCATCAAAATGGATATCATTAAAATGTTGATAGGTGATTTCCCCATTGATGACGCCGGTTCTACCGGAAGAGTCTTTGATTACCAAAGAACCCAAATCCGCTTTTCCCGGTTTAAAGTGAATGCTTTCATTATTGATCGTATACCATACTTTGGTATAATCGACCATGAACTTAGCTTGGTTAATCTTTACCTTCCCTATTAATTCGGGGTGTGATCGATCTCCTTTGAGAGATAAATTTCCACTCATGGTACCGCTAAGGTTAGAAACATATCCTTTCACATAGGGGGTTAAAAAGGCAAGATCGGTATGATTTAGGTCAAAATCCCCTTTTAGCTTTTTATTGTATCCTATCCCCACCAGACCTTGCATACGGAAGTTCTTGTCGGGATTATCTGTTTTTTCGATATCCCATTGCACATTGCTTTTGGCTCTATTGTAGAAAACCGACGCCGTTAGCTTCCCTATGGGGTCCTGGTTGAGTCTGAGATGGGTAGCTGTCAGTTTGCTTTTTATCTTCATGGTATCCAGAGGGTGAATAACCTCGATTTGTCCGTTTGCTATTCCTTCTACCTTGATGTCTGTGAGGAAGAGCTGAGAGAAATCATGAATATTCAGGTCTTGAAGATGTATGAGAAATGTATTTTTATTATTGGTATCTTCTGTAGAAGTAAGGGTAATCTTTTGATTGTTATGAGACAGCTTGAAATGCTGAATGGAAATATCATTTTGCTGAATTCTTATTTCGTTATCGGGTGTAATAATCCATCTCTTCTTGTTGAGGGATAAAACGGATTGTAAGAATTTGGCATAAAATCCATCCTTTAAGAGAATGAGTTTAAGTCTGATATTTGCACTGTTAAGAGCGGTATTCCCTAAGGTATGTAAAGAAATCAATGAAGTATCCTGATGGGAGGTGGTCTCAATTATAGTCTCCGGTAAAATCAAACTATCTTTTAAATAAATTTCTCCAATAACATTGTTAGAATTGAGTTGTAACCCTGAACCGTTGGTTTGCAATCTAATATCGTTGAAGGTGTAATGTCGGAATCCGGCTTGGTTGAGATTTAATTCCAGGTTAAAAGTCCGGTCGGGTACGTTAATTTCTCCTTTTAATTGTCCCCCGTTTAAATGTGTAATATAGGGATAGAGGGTATGTACAACAGAATCTACATGGTCGAAAGTAACGGTATATTTCAGATGACTATGCAAATCCTTGTTTTTGGGCGCTTTTATTTTATTGGGGAAATAATGGTGTAAGAATAAAAGTGCCACATTGGGAAGCTGAGATAAACGGTAATTTCCATTCAGATTTCCACTGAATCCATTTCCCCGTAAAGTCAACCATTTATTATTTTTACTTTTTCTACCGGAATTGATAACTAAGGTATCCAAGGCGAGCCTCTTTCTGTTTTTGTATAAGTTGATGTCAAAAAGGCGAGCTTCCCCAATAAAATCATCTAAGTTATTCCCTTTGAGATCCATATCTAATTTCCCTGAGAAAGCAATGGTATCCTTGCTGAGATTCAGTGCATGAAGATCACTTTTTTGAATATCAGATTGGAACTTGAAACGCGGAGTATCTTTATTGAAATCGATATTTCCTTTAAAATTTAAAGCAAGATTTGTATCTGCTATAGCTACCTGTCCCTGGAATAGCTTTTTTTTCAGGCTGGCATCCATTTTAATATTATGGTAGGGATAACCTTTAAATTCCAATAGGTCTACTTCTCCATCCACCCCGGTGTTGACATCTTTGAGAGAAAATCCTTCTCCTCGAATTTGGGTGTTAAAAGCTACCTTCCCAATATTTTTTTGTGCTAATAATTTTCCAAGATGAAACCCGGAGGAAGATATTTTTCCCGAGTATTCCGGTGGGGTATGTTCCGGACCGAATTTGAAATTAATGTCTGTGTGAAGTTGTCCAAGGTTCGTGGTTAGATTGCCGTAAGATACAAAATCAAAAATAAATCCGGAGTATGTTCCTTGATAATGTACAGAATGTAATGCCGATAGGTTTAGGCTTTCGTTGGCTTTCAGGGCAGGTAAGAAAGATTGAATATCTTGACCGGTGGTTTGTAGATCTTTTATTTGACAATCAATAAAAGTGTTATAAATATCCGGTAAACCGGTCATGCTGAAGTCCCCCTCCAGTACAGAGTTTTTTCCTGATTTGAAAAGAAGGTCTTCTCCTGAAAGTCTGTTAAGTGTGCCCTGTATAAGCCCGTCGATTGTCACATTTTTATTCCAATCTTTCAGGGTAGGAGCAAAAAAGCCAATATCTCCGGAAGTCACAAAAGTATTTTTGAAATTACCTTTCATGGTTACTTTTGTGGTGAAATCTGCCAAATCATGGAATTGATGGAATTGGAGAGCAAAAAAATCTTTTATATGACTTTCATTGGTCATAAGATCAAGGTTAGAAACTTCAATCGTTACAGGGGACATTTTGAAGCGACCGGTTAATTTTTTTACTTCTATTCCTCCTCTTTCCCGAGTTTTTAAATGTAAATGACTGATGAGGGAGTCTTTTTTAAAGCGGGTGTTTTTTAAAGTTCCATCGATATCATAAAAGTGAATATAATCCGGATCAAAATATTTTTCGAGTGGAAGATGTCTTTTCTTTGCAATAGTAAAAGCCCCGTCCTGTATATTTATTTTTTTGACTCTGATGTCCCAATGAGCTTTATTCCATTGAAGCTCTGAAGTGTCTGATGGAGGTGGAGAGTAAGCGTATTTTTTATCTATAGAATCCATATTTTTTTTGTCTTTTACCTGAACAAACAAAGGATGATCTAAATTAATATTATTAAGGTGAATGCGATGATCCTTAAGAGACATATCCTCAGCTTGGATGCGAATCTCTTTGGCTCTGATATCCATTTTTTTTCCCTTCCAATGATCTTCTTGGGTGAGATGAATATTTTTTAGATCTATTTTTTTTAGAGCAATGTTTGGAGGGGGATTCTTTTTTTTATCGGGATTAGAAAAAGCATCAATAAGGAATTGGAAATTCCAGGTAGAGTCATTTTGAGGTCGATCCATATTGATGGTAACGTCTTCCATTCCCAAATAGTATAACTCAGAACGATTGCGTAAAAAGAAGAAATTGGTAATATTGACATCTAGTTCTTTGGCAAATAATAGCGTGTCTCCTTTTTGATCTGCTACATAAGTTCCTTCCAGTTGGAATTTATTGAATAGTTTGAAGTCCACATGTTTTATTTCTACTTCTGTATGTAGCTGTTTTGAAAGCTTATGGGTGATTTGTCTAACAACGAAATTTTGCACCGGAGTAATGTTAATCAGTACGGAAATAGAGATAAATATTCCCAATATGATTAATAGAAAAATAAATAATATTTTAAAAGCTTTTTTCAGGGCTTCTTTTTTGTGCAAAGGTAGTTAAATGGTCTCTTTTAGCAATCTTGTTCCTAGTTCCTTTTCCATTTCACAAAGATTACACCAGATATTGAAGGGTCGATCTCTGTATCATAAAAAGAGCGTAAAACTTAATGTACAAACTCTATGTTCCTCTAGTCAATAGAATAAAAAACTTATTCTTCTTATCGGATTTTCTTAAAATATTTAAGCTCTTTTATTGGTTTTCTCCTGATCATCCATTTCTTCCTGGTCGTACCATAGCCCCCCCAAAAAATGTGGTTCAATTACCCAAAATTTGTTTTAATTCCGAATCTTTTATCAAAGTCCCGGACTGTCCGAAGCAACTGAAGTCTCTTCTAGGGTACTGTATCTGAAGAGCTGTCTGAACAAATTGGCAGCCTCTTTCATTTTTTGATCGTTCGTCAAATTTGAGGAATGGTTTTGGATAGTAAGTATGTTGATTTATTTAATTTATTTTTTATTCTCTCTATAATAAATTTTTTTATTACCTTTGCGCCGCATTTTTAAATCATAAAAAATAGTTAAATGAAAAAGTTATTCCTTTTAGTAGCACTTGCAGGGGTAGTAGGATTGACCTCTTGCGGTGGAGCAGGAAACAGCAGCAATAACGGAGCTGATTCTAGTAATGCGATTGAATCAACCGTGAATGGTGCAACTAATGCCGTTAAAAATGGTGCAGATTCTTTAAGTACTGCCGTTAAAAATGGCGCAGATAGCTTAAAAAACGATGTAGATTCTCTTAAAGACGGAGAATAAGAATTGTCGGTAGATTACTGAAACTTGTAAGTCTCGCTTTGGCGAGACTTTTTTTATGGGTTTATCCTGCTTATTTTGCATAAAAAACAATAAATTTGTATCTTGTTCGTTCATTATAAATATAAAAAAATATGCCTTGTGGAAGTTGTGGTACAAGAATAAACGGGATTCCGGCAAGAACAGATAGTTATTGTAGTGGAGGGTGTAACAGGAGAGAAGTGTATGATTGGTTGGCCGATATTCCCAAAAGTGATCAGGTGGCACCTTTTAATATTGTAGAGGTAAGTTTTAACAGAGGAAGTAGAAAATCTTTTTATAGGAACAATACACACCAGCATCTAAGAAAAGGAATGCTCGTGGTTGTAGAGGGAGTCGGAGGCTTTGATATGGGAGAAGTTTCACTCTCCGGTGAGTTGGTGCGATTGCAAATGAAAAGAAAAAGAGCAAAGGATACTTCTGAACTGGGAAAAATACTTCGGATAGCTACTGATAATGACTTAAGTAAATACCGTACCAATAAAAAAAGAGAAAAAGATTGTCTCATTCGTTCCAGGGTAATTGCTAGAAACCTTGGTCTGAAGATGAAAATTACTGAAATCGATATTCAGGCAGATGGGAAAAAAGCGACTTTCTATTATACTGCAGATGCCAGAGTCGATTTTCGACAGCTTATTAGAGAATATGCTTCAGAATTTCATTTGAAAGTAGAAATGCGTCAGATTGGTGCCAGACAAGAAGCTTCAAAATTGGGAGGTATTGGTGCATGTGGTAGAGAGCTTTGCTGTTCCAGTTGGTTACATGATATGAAATCGGGCAGTACTGCGGCTGCAAGATATCAAAATATTTCACTGAATCATACGAAGTTGTCGGGTCCTTGTGGTCGACAGAAATGCTGTTTGAATTTTGAACTGGATATGTATATTGATGCTTTGCAGCATTTCCCTAAAAATGCAGATCGGTTAGAAACCAAACAAGGAGTCCTCTTCTTACAAAAGAATGATATCTTTAAGAAACTAATGTGGTATTCCTATAAAGGTACACACAAACAATATCCATTAACTATAAACAGAGTGCAGACCATAAAGGAAATGAATGAAAAGGGAATCCAACCGGATGAATTAGAACCGGTGTTGTTAGAGGCTAAAAGAGGAGAGGAAGAACATTCTTTCGTTGATGTAGTCGGACAAATTAGTCTGAATAGTTTGGAATCCCAAAGACCGAAAAGAAAAAGTAAAAGGAAAGGAAAATATTACCGCAAGCACAAAAAGAAACGGCGTACGAAGTAATTGTAAATGCGCTAAAAAGTATATCTTTGTGAGTTCTTGTAGGAAAAATTGATAGTTGTTAAGTAAAGTAAAATATGGAAGAAAATAACCTGGAATCTCAGGGCGGAAAGATTATTCCAATTAATATTGAGGAACAAATGAAAGCGGCCTATATTGATTACTCTATGTCAGTAATCGTGGGTCGTGCATTACCGGATGTCAGAGATGGATTAAAACCGGTGCATCGGCGTGTATTATATGCCATGCACGGGTTAGGGCTGACTCATAATAAACCTACGAAGAAGTCTGCCCGTATTGTCGGGGAAGTTTTGGGTAAATATCATCCTCATGGAGACTCTTCGGTCTATGATGCTATGGTTCGTATGGCACAACCTTGGAGTATGCGATATCGATTAGTGGAAGGGCAGGGTAATTTTGGATCTCAGGATGGTGATGGGCCGGCTGCAATGAGGTATACAGAAGCTCGATTGCAGGAAATTGCCGAAAATATGTTGGGGGATATTAAAAAAGATACGGTTGATTTTACCCTCAATTTTGATGATACCCTGGAAGAACCGGTGGTATTGCCGACGCGCATTCCGCAGTTATTAGTAAATGGAGCTTCCGGTATAGCCGTAGGGATGGCTACCAATATGGTTCCTCACAACCTTTCTGAGGTAATTGACGGTTGTATTGCATACGTAGATAATAAAGAAATTACTATTGATGAATTAATGCAGCATGTGCCGGCTCCCGATTTCCCGACAGGGGGAATTATCTATGGAATGGAAGGAGTGAAAAAAGCCATGCATACCGGCAGAGGAAGAGTGGTGTTAAGAGGAAAAGTCGAAATAGAAACATCTGCTTCGGGAAAAGAACGTATTGTCATTAATGAAGTCCCTTATCAAGTAAACAGAGATGCCCTGACCGGGAAAATTGGGAAATTGGTGAATGAAAAAGTCATAGAAGGGGTCACGCATGTTTCTAATCAATCCAATAAAAAAGGAACCCGCATCGTTATCGATCTTCGAAAGGATGCGATTGCGCAAGTTATTGTCAATAAACTGTATAAGTACAGTGAACTACAGACTTCTTACGGAATCAATAATGTGGCACTGGTAGGTGGCAGACCCAAAATATTGAATCTGAAATCTTTGATTAAAGAGTTTATTGATTTTAGACACGAGGTGGTCATAAGAAGAACGAAATATGAATTGCGAGAAGCCGAAAAACGTGCACATATTCTGGAAGGATACCTCATTGCTTTAGATCATTTGGATGAGATTATTTCATTAATACGGAATTCTGAAACACCGGATGAAGCCAAAGCAGGGTTAATTGATAATTATTCTCTTTCTGAGATTCAGGCAAAAGCTATATTAGAACTACGTCTCCAACGGTTGACCGGTATGGAGCGAGATAAGATAAAGAGTGAATATGAAGAATTAGGGAAATTGATTGCCCATTTGAAAGAAATTCTTGCAAATGAAGGCCTGCGGATGACCATTATTAAGGAAGAATTGTCGGAAGTGAAACAGAAGTTTGGTGATGAAAGAAAGACAGAAATAGAGTTTAGTGCCGACGAAATGAGTATTGAAGATATGATTGCCGATGAAGAAGTGGTGATTACTATTTCGAAAATGGGCTATATCAAACGTACTTTGGTAGAAAATTACCGCCAACAAAGACGTGGCGGAAGAGGACTTATTGCAAGTAGAGCAAGGGAGGAAGATGTGATTGAGCATCTCTTTATTTCTTCTACACATTCTACCTTATTGTTCTTTACAGAGAAAGGAAAGTGTTTCTGGCTTCGTGTTTATCAAATTCCTGAAGCTACAAGACAAAGTAAGGGACGTGCTATTCAGAATCTGGTTAGCATTCCGCCGGACGATAACATTCGTGCCATTATTGACGTGCATAAGCTGAAAGATGAAGATTTTGTTGAAAATCACTATATTGTATTAGGAACACGTAGGGGAATTATTAAGAAAACGCGTTTAAAAGATTTCTCCAGACCACGACAAAATGGGATTAATGCCATCACGATTAATGAAGGAGATGAGCTGTTGGAAGCCAGGATGACGGATGGAGATAGCTATGTGATGATGGCTGTGAGAAGTGGAAGAGCTATTCGTTTTCATGAAGAAAAAGTCAGACCAACAGGAAGAGGTGCGATAGGGGTGAGAGGAATAGAAGTAGATCGGGAAGGAGATGAAGTGGTTGGCATGATTTGTGTTAAAAAAGATACCGAAGAAGAGGTGAAGACGGTCTTAGTAGTTTCTGAGAATGGATATGGCAAAAGAACCCAAGTGGGCGATTATCGGATTACAAATCGAGGAGGAAAAGGAGTAAAAACGATTAATGTTACCGAAAAAACAGGTGCTTTAATCGGCATGTTGGGAGTAGAAGAAACAGATGATTTGATGATTATTTGCCATTCCGGAATTGCAATTAGAATGGCGATTGAGGGGATTCGACAGGCTGGAAGAGCAACACAAGGCGTGAAACTTATTCGATTAGATCAAAAGGATAAAATTGCTGCAGTAGCTCCTATTCATGAAGAGGAAAATATTCTAGATGAGGAAGAGGAAAATGAAGAAGGAGAGGAAACTGAACCTACTGAAGAATAATTATTTTAAACAAGAAAAATCTTTATTATTATTAAAAAAAACTTAGACTATGAGTACAAAGAAAACAATGGCAATTGCACTGTTATTTATCTTTGCATGTACCGGAGCATTTGCACAAAATAAAAATGTTCGTAAGGCCAAAAAAGCTTTGCAGAAAGGAGACTTAAAAGAAGCTGTCAATTGGATAAAACCTGCTACGACAGATGAAAAGACAGGTGAGAAAGCAGAAACATGGTACGTGATGGGGAATATCTATTCGAAATTAGCTCATAAAGATAGCCTAAATGAAAAAGGAGAAGCTTATAGGGATACTGCTTATGCGGCCTATAAGAAAACTTTAAAAATAGATCCGAAATATAATGCGATGCTGATTAGTTCTTATCTACCACTACGTCAGCTTTATAGACGTTATTGGGCCTATGGAGTCAATGGCTTTAATAATAATGATTACAAAGCCTCCTTCCATGCCTTTAAGAAGGTTAATGACGAAATTAACTTTACGAAAGATTTTGAATTGAGTGTCTTGCCTGATGATATTGACACGATGGTATTATTGAATATTGGTAATGCGGCTTATCGAGCCGAAATGAAAGATTCTGCGGTACGTTATTATCAGAAGGTGGTTGATATGGGTTACGATAAAGAATCTTTTGTATATAAGATTCTATTACAACAGTATAGAGATAGCGATGAAGATAAATTTTTCTCTATTCTTGAGAAAGGGAAAAAGTTATTCCCGGATGACAAAGACTTTTCCCAGATAGCAATCAATTATTATAAAATGCATGATGAAGTGGATAAGCTAGTCGATAACCTGGAGGAAGAGGTGAAGGCTAATCCGGATGATTACGATAAAGTATTTAATCTTGCCCATGCTTATGATAATTTGGCCAATAAGGATAGAGATTCCTCCGCAACAGGACCGGATCAACGACCCGAATATCTGAAGAAGGCCGTAAAATACTATAACCAAGCATTAAAGATTCAACCGGAATCTTATGGAGCTTCGTTTAATCTGGGCTTATTATATTATAATCAGGCCGCTCATATAGAACAAAAAATGAACAATCTTACCGATGAGCAAAGAAAAGCCGGAGTGGCTGATTCCCTTACGAATCAAGAAGAAAAGGTATTAAATGAAGCCTTCCCGCATCTTAAGAAAGCCTATGATATTTTAGATGCAAAATCAACCTTAGATGAGAATGAACTTGCTGCTTATAAAAATGCAATACATGGTTTGGAAGGGATATATGCTCGTAGAGACGAATCGGATAAATATGATGAATTAGAAAAGAAATTAGATGCAGCTGATAGTAAATTAGAAAAATAATAGAATAGAATATTGTTTGAAAAAGGTTTTGTTTCGAGCAGGAACAAAACCTTTTTAGTTAATAGATGTAGACTATCTATTATTCATAGAATAACAAGTATTAAGATATTGGCATAAAAATTGGAATAACAAAAATATTAATTTAATTATTAAAAGTATTAAAAATGAAAATTTCAATAACTAAACAGATCTTTGTTGTTGCACTTGCTGCTCTGGTAGTGGCCGGTTGCGGAAAACCATTGACGAGAACGCAAAAAGGTGCCGGAATAGGTACTGCAGGTGGTGCTGCGGCAGGTGCTATTGTAGGGAAAGTCGCAGGAAATACAGCCTTAGGCGCTATTACAGGAGCCGTAATAGGTGGAGCTGCCGGTGCTATTATTGGTCATAAAATGGATAAGCAGGCGGCGGAAATTCAAAAACAAGTTCCGGATGCTAAAGTAGAACGTTCCGGAGAAGGGATTGTTGTTAACTTTAGCAGTAATGTACTCTTTGGTTTTGATCGTTCTGACTTAACCTCAGAATCAAAAACAACCATAGATAAATTGATTGATATTTTGAATCAGTATCCGGAAGAAAATGTCATGGTAATTGGGCATACTGACAGCAAAGGATCGGACTCTTACAATCAAAAATTGTCAGAACGTCGTGCCGGATCTGTTTCAGATTATTTGACAGCAAATGGAATCTCGTCCTCACGAGTATCCACGAAAGGAATGGGGGAATCTGACCCGATTGTGGATAATGACACTCCCGAACATCGGGCTCAAAACCGCCGTGTAGAATTTGTACTCACAGCTAGTCAAAAAATGCAAGAGAGCGCCAAACAACAAGCACAGAAATAATCAATAGGAATTGCTCTGAAACGAGAAATTTCTACAAAAAAACCTGTTCCACTATTTTTTAATAAAGGAACAGGTTTTTTGTTTTTATAAATCCCTACTTTTGTCTTTATGATGTGTATCGATATTATCACTGTTCAACCTGATTTATTGAAAAGTCCTTTTTCTCATTCTATTTTAAAAAGAGCACAAGAAAAAGGGTTGCTGGATGTTAGAGTGATAAATTTGAGGGATTTTACCCCTTATAAACATGCCCAGGTAGATGATTATCAATATGGAGGAGGGGCAGGAATGGTATTGATGCCTGAACCCCTGGCGATTGCAATTGATGAGCTCCGGGAACAAAATGATTATGATGAAATTATTTTCCTGACCCCGGATGGAAATACATTATCACAACCTATGGTAAATCAATGGTCAATGAAAAAACGGCTTTTGTTGATTTGTGGTCATTATAAAGGAATTGATGAACGAATTAGAGAAAAATATGTTACCCGTGAAATATCAATAGGGGATTATGTCTTGTCGGGGGGAGAGCTGGCCGCAGCAGTATTAGTGGATGCTATTGGTCGACTGATTCCCGGAGTTTTGAATAATGAGACTTCTGCTTTGTCAGATTCTTTTCAAGATGGTATGTTAGCTCCTCCTGTATATACCCGCCCTGCCGATTTTAGAGGAATGAAGGTTCCGGATATCTTATTAAGTGGACACGAGAGGAAAATTGAGGATTGGAGGTATGATCAAGCTCTGAAAAGAACGAAAGAACGACGACCCGATATTTTACCGAAGGGAGAAGAATAGGGGAAAATTATACCCCGATAGATTGAATGAGGATTACAATTGTTTTACATTTGCTTACTATTTAATTTAATAAGGTATGAAGACAACACCATTTATCGAAATGCATAAGGCAGCAGGAGGGAAACTAGTTGATTTTGCAGGCTTTCAACTTCCGATTTCGTTTAAAGGTATTAAAGAAGAGCATCAAACGGTAAGAGAAAATGCAGGAGTTTTCGATGTGAGCCATATGGGAGAGTTTTTAGTAGAAGGGGCTCATGCTTTAGACCTTTTACAAAAAATAACTTGTAATAACTTGGCAAAAACCAAGAAGGGGAAAGCTCAATATACTTGTTTAATCAATGAAAAAGGAGGAATTATTGATGATTTGTTAATCTATTGTCTTGAGGAGAATCAATCCTATTTATTGGTGGTAAACGCAGCAAATATTGAGAAAGATTGGAATTGGATAGTACAGCATAATACCGAGAATGTAAGTTTGCAAAATATAAGCAACAAAACCTGTCAATTAGCGATTCAGGGACCAAATGCTATAAAAATCATTTCTCATTTAACGGATGTGGATCTAGCGGGTATGAAGTTCTATACTTTTGAGAAGGGGCGTTTTGCGGGTTTGGATAATGTATTGATTAGCGCAACCGGATATACCGGATCAGGGGGAGTAGAAATTTATTTTGAAGATAAAGAGAATCAGGCAAAAAGAGTATGGGAATCCATTTTTGCGGACAAGGAAAAAACAGGAATTGAGCCTATTGGACTTGGCGCCAGAGATACGCTTCGGATGGAAATGGGCTTTTGTTTGTATGGAAATGATATTGATGATACGACGACACCTTTGGAAGCAAAATTAGGATGGATAACAAAGCTTTCGAAAGGAGAATTTATAGGGAAAGAAGCGATTGAGAAACAAAAAGCTGAGGGGGTGACTCGTAAATTGGTTGGTTTTGAATTGAAAGATCGGGGTATCCCAAGAAAAGATTATGATATATTGAATGAGAAAGGAGAGGAAATAGGAAGGGTTACCTCCGGGACGCAATCTCCCTCTCTTAAAAAACCCATTGGATTAGGATATGTGAAAAGAGAATATGTTGACAGGGGGACTGAAATATTTATTGCAGTGAGAAAAAAGAAGGTAAAGGCGGTGGTGTGTAAAGTTCCTTTTGAATAAATCTATTTTCTGTATTCAGGGTGAAATCGCATAAGGGTGTCCCGAAGATATTCCCGATCGAGATGTGTATAAATCTCTGTAGTGGTAATACTTTCATGTCCGAGCATCTGTTGTACCGCTCGTAGATCGGCTCCTCCCTCTACCAGATGGGTGGCGAAGGAATGTCTCAGGGTGTGAGGAGAAATGTTTTTGGTGATTTTTGCCGCTTTTGCTGCTTCCTTGATAATATAAAAGATCATTACTCTGCTAAGCGCTCCTCCTCTTCGGTTGAGAAATAATATATCTTCTGAATCAGCTTTGATCTCTTGATGGTTTCGGATGCTCTCTCTGTAAATAGCAATATATTTAAGTGCCGGTGTCCCTATAGGAATCAGTCTTTCCTTGTCTCCTTTTCCGATGATGCGTATAAAGGCTTCCTCTGCATAAATGTTAGAAAGTTTTAAAGAAATGACCTCACTAACACGAAGTCCACAGCTATACATTATTTCAAGAATGGCTTTGTTACGAGTGCCTTCTGCTTTGCTTAGGTCGATGCTGTGAATCATTTTTTCCACTTCCTCATAAGTGAGAACAGCAGGGAGCTTTCGACTTAGCTTGGGTGCTTCTAATAGTTCCGCCGGGTTATTGGGAATGATTTCTTCCAAGGTCAAATATCTGAAAAAAGAACGGATGCCTGAAGTGACCCGAGCTTGTGTTGTACTTCTTAGCCCGACTTCTGCCATTTCTTGAAGGAAGTGTTGTAAATCTTGTAAGGTAATGGAAGAAAGTGCTGTTGATTGATGCTCAGTATGAAAATGACGTTCTAAAAGATGGACATCGTGTAGATAGGCCGATATTGTTGTGGAGGATAAAGATCGCTCCAGTTGAAGATACATCTTAAAACCTTTGATTTCTGTCGACCACATAATACTTTCCATTGTTGTCCGATTAAAATAATGAAAATTCTTTACTTAGATTTGAAAGTCATCAAATTATATAGTTCTAAAGTATTGAATGTCGTTTTGAAGGAAGTGAAAAATCTTCCCAATAAAACTTCCTTAATGAAATTGATTGGACAATGTTGATTCGTCCCAGCGAAAGATAGAATAAATTTTGAAAATTAAGCATAATATTTGTATCTTATTTATTGAAAGTGAAGGGTAATACAATAATCATTAAGTACCTTTGTTTTTGTTTTTTTACTAATTTATAAAATGATACCTCATTAATACGAAAAAAGTCATAACTTTTACCAAACGATTGCTTGGAATATTAGCAAGTCTGGTGCTTGTTGTCTTTTTGTTAGTTGTTGTTTTGTTGAATGTCCCTCAGGTTCAAGATCTCGCCAAAGATATGGGGTTGAAGTATTTGAATAAAAAATTGGGGGATAGAGTAGAACTGCGTCATCTAGCTATAAATTTTCCCACCTCTGTTTCTATAGATTCATTGTATGTGGAAGATGCATCAAGAGATACTTTGACTTTTTTGGATCATTTATATGTAAAAATAGATATGTGGGGACTTCTTTCCGGAAGTGTGCATGTAGATTCGGTTTACATTCATAATTTTTATGCCAATGTACATCGAACCTTGCCGGATACCACCTTCAATTATAATTATATTATAGAGGCATTTGCTTCTGAACCGGAGGAAGAAAAAGAAGAGGATACCACCTCCTCCATGGATATTTCCTTAGGAAGTATTGAATTGTCAGATATCCGATTATATTATAATGACGTAGTTTCGGGATATAAGGCAGATGTAAATTTAGGCGATTTTAAGACGCGTTTTGACTCTTTGAATCTTGATCAGATGAGGTTTGGATTAGATAGTATTCTTCTTGATAGCTCTCAGGTGAATTTTGTGATGAATCAACCTTTGACACCACAAAAAAACAAAACAACAGAGGAGGATAAAGAGGAGGATAAAGAGGAAAGTCCAATGCCTGAGATGAATATTACCGGTCTTTTTTTGGAAAATGTTCAATTACATTATTTAGATAAGGTAAACGAAATGAAAGGTCTGGTGGATTTAGATAGTCTTTTCCTTATTCCTGAGAAGATTGATTTTAATCAGCAACAGATTCATCTTAGAAAGTTTTTATTGAATCGATCTACCTTGGCTTTTTCTATGAAATCTAAGCCGGCTGCTGAAGAAAAAGAAGAAAAACCTCAGAAAGAAGAAGAAAAAGAACCGGGAAGTACAACGGATAAAGGTTGGATGGTGACATTGGATAGCCTGGAACTTGTAGAAAATCATCTAAAATATAATGACGAAGGACGACCGAAACAACCCAAAGGGATGGACTTTAATCATATTGATGTAAAAGACCTTGTGTTATTAGCTTCTAATATTATTTACACTCCGGATTCTTCCTATCTATTCTTGAAAAACTTGTCTTTTAAGGAACAATCAGGATTTGCATTGAGGAGATTGACGACAAATGCGATATATACCAATCATGGAGCCCAATTGGACAAGTTGTTGCTTCGTACAAACAATAGTCGCATAGGAAAGGATATAAAAATAACGTATCCCTCTTTGGATGCATTATCTGAGACACCGGGAGAATTAGGAATGAATATATTTATTGATTCTGCTGTTATTGGTATGAAAGATCTTTATTATTTTCAACCTGATTTGGCTACGAATGAATATATGAAAGGGTTGACCGGAAATCCAATCTTTCTTCACGGTCAATTAAATGGAAAATTGAAGAATCTCCATATTGATTCTTTCTTAATGAAACTGGCCGATGAAACTTCTTTGGCCTTAAAAGGTAATCTGAAAAATATCTTAGATCCTGATCAATCTTATTTTGATGTTGATTTGCAAAAGTTGGCATCCGGGAGGAAAGATATTCAGGCTCTTTTACCCAAAAATTTGCTTCCTTCTGATATTGGAATTCCACAGAAATTTGCCTTGGATGGGGGATATAAGGGGTCCTTAAATTCTTTCCGAACCGATCTTCATCTGAAAAGCTCTGATGGAAAGGCGGTAGTAAAGGCTGCCATAAAAGATCTTAGTGATTCCATTCATGCCAATTACAAGGCCACCGTTGCATTAGATAAAATTAGATTGGATCGAATACTGAAAAATGATACTTTGTATGGTCCGGTTTCCATGAATATGGGAGTAACCGGCGAAGGGCTGAGCTTAAGTAGTATGAAGGCAGCCTTGAAAGGTAATATACAACAGGCTACTTATAATGGTTATGATTATCGTAATTTACAATTGAAAGGGGCGGTAGATCATGAAGTGGGTCATTTGCAAGCGGAAATGGATGATCCGAATGCACGTTTTTCCTTAATGACTTCAGCTAATTTGAGTGATAGCATCCCTTCGGTAAAAGCCGAATTTAATCTGGATAATCTGGACTTGCAAAAGCTCCATCTTTTGACTGATCAGTTGGTATTAAAAGGACAGATGACAGCTGACTTTGATCAATTAGATGTTGACCAACTGAACGGGAATCTGGCATTAAGAAATTGGAGTATTATCAATAAAGGACAGAAAATTGACATTGATTCTGTTACCTTGGCTGCAAATCATACCGGTGAGAATAACGATTTGAAGCTGAGATCTCCTTTTGCTACTGCTGATGTGGAAGGGAATTATAAACTTAGTGAATTAGGGACTTTCTTTCAACGATTACAGACTAAATATATGGGAGCTGATTCTGTAGTTAATGAAGATAAGGAAGACTCTCTTTCTTCCTGGGAAATGAAATTGAATATGAAGGTATTACCTTCTTCATTATTGGAAAAGATGGTACCGGATTTGACCCAATTTCAGGGAGGACAGATTAAGGGGTATCTTTCTTCAAAACCGGATACCGTAGAATTACAAACTACTATTCCTCCTCTTACCTATAATGGCTTTTCACTTGATTCTGTTTTGTTGAATATTTTTCCAAAACAAAAAGGTTTGCATTATGGGTTAACGGTTCATCATCTTCATGACAGCAGTACCATTAATATTCCTCATTTGAACTTAAATGGACAATTAAACAAAGGGGAAATAGGTGTTCATTTAAGAACCCAAGACGAAGAACAAAAAGACCGGTTTAGAATTTCCGGGAATCTGCAAATGCAGGATAGCAGCTATCGATTTAGTCTTCTTAAAGATAGCTTACTACTGGATTATCTTTCTTGGACAATTCCGGAGGATAACTATATTCGTTACAGTCCTGATGGGCTAACGATTCATCATTTGAAATTACAACAAGGACAGGATTATATAGAGGCAAACAGTGATACAACTGCAGAAGGTCAACCCTTGAATGTTGCATTTAATCATTTTGATATTACCACCTTAACTTCTCTCTTTTTGAGTGATTCTATGCAGGTTGGCGGGTTAATTAATGGAAAGGCAACCCTTGAAAATTTAATGACCGAGCCTCTATTTGTGACTGATATGAGCTTGGATAGTCTTTCATTCAATGGGGTGGATGTAGGTACTTTAGCGGTAAAAGCAGATAATAAAAAGAAAGATACCTATCATTTGGATACGCGTTTGACAGGAAATGACAATGATCTCAAAATTATTGGAGATTATTTGACAAGTGATAGTGGGAGCTTCGATTTTAATGTTGACATGAATGCCTTGTCAATGGCAACCATACAGGCCTTTTCTTTCGGACAATTAAGTCATTCTTCCGGTAAAATGACCGGAGATTTACAAGTGTCGGGAACAACTGAAGCTCCTCGGGTTGATGGAAAAATTACTTTTGATGATGCAGCTTTTAAAGTGGCACAGTTGAATGAAATGCTGAAATTGAAGGAAGAGGATATTCTCTTTAATCCTACGGGGATTCATTTCAATAATTTCACAATCTTAAATGGGAATGATGACAAAGCAGTGATTGATGGGGATGTCCTGACGCAAAAATATCAGCACTTTAAATTTAATTTAAACTTACTGGCAGATAAATTTAGAGCTTTAAATATTCCGGAGGGGAAAGATAAACCTTTTTATGGGAAACTGTTTGTCAGTACGAAGACCAAAATAACCGGTGACGAAAAGTTACCAAAAATAGATATGCAACTTGGTCTGAATGATGGAACAGATTTTACCTATGTGATGTTGGATGAAAATCCGGAAGAAGAATCTTCTGAAGGAATTGTGCAATTTTTTGATCCGGATAAGCAAGTAGATACTTTACAAATGAATATCTCGGATTCTGCACGCTATAGCAAAACATTGGAAGGTCTGGATATTGATGCCACCATTCATATAGATACGAATGCCCTATTTAATGTAGTGATTGATCCGGTAAGTGGAGATAATCTTTTTGTTCGAGGCAAAGCTGACTTAGACTTTACGATGGATCCGGGAGGGAAGATGAGTCTAACCGGTCGGTATGATCTTATTCACGGGACTTATAATTTATCTTTAGAGGGAGTAATCAAAAAGAAATTTGATTTATTGAGAGGTAGTTCTATCAATTGGAAAGGCGATCCCATGAGTGCTGATATGAATATTACGGCAGAGTATAACACGGAAGCTTCACCTTTGGAATTGGTTCAAGGTCAAATGGATAATGATAATGATGAAGCCAGTCAGGCGTATAAACAAAAATTACCTTTTCAGGTCTTCCTTCATTTGAATGGGGAATTACTGAAACCGGATATTAGCTTTGAATTGGGGATGCCTGAGGAGGCTCGACAAGCATTGAATGGAGCAGTGTATACCCGGATTAATCAAATCAATACCAATCCCTCGGAAGTGAATAAACAAACTTTGGGATTGTTGGTCTTAAATCACTTTATTGGAGATAATCCCCTGAAAACATCTGCAGGGGGAAGTACGGGTGATATGGTTCGGAAAAGCGCCAATAAGCTTTTAAGTCAACAACTGAATAAATTAGCAGGGAATCTGATTAATGGCGTGGATGTGAATTTAGCCTTGGAAGATTCCAAGGATTATTCTTCGAGCGATTCAAAAAGTCAAACTAATTTAAATGTAGGATTGTCAAAATCACTGTTTAATGATAGAACAACGGTCTATGTAGGAGGCGATATCCCGCTGGAAGGACAGGGAGGAAATCAGAAAGCGTCGCAGATCGTAGGAGACGTTGCTCTGGAATATAAATTGACCAAAGATGGTCGATACAGAGTAAGAGCCTACAGAAAAAATAAATATCAGGGAGTTATCGAAGGGGAATTTGTAGAAACAGGGTTGAGTTTTATTGTTATGATGAATTATAATAAATTTAAAGAACTGTTTAAGAGTACGAAAACCTTAGAAAAAGAACAAAAGGAAGAAGAAGGAAAGTAATAGGAGTGTAGTTTTTGAATATTGATAGAAGAGGAATAAAAAAGATGGTTAAAAGCATAAATATAATAATTGTTTTGTCTTTATTGTTGCTGGGATACGCATGTAATCCTGTAAAGCACCTTCAAGAAGGACAAACTCTTTACACCGGGGGAGAGGTGACCATTCAACCTGACACAGGGACGGCGGATGAATATAAAGAGGATCTGGAGGATTTACTTCGTCCTAAACCTAATACCTCTTTTCTAGGCCTTTATCCTAAACTTTATTTCTATAATATTTCTAAGAAACCCACCGGAAAAGGATTGAATTATCTTCTGCATGAAAAATGGGGAGAACCACCGGTTTTAGGGAGCAGCCTAAATTTAAATATAAATGAGAAAATCCTAAAAAATTATCTTGAGAACAAGGGCTTTTTTAATACGGTGGTAAGTGGAGAAAAACAGCAAAAGAATAAAAAAGTAGAAGCAAATTATACTATTGATCCGGGGCACAGATATACTTTTCGGAGTATTTATTTCCCGCAAGATTCTTCTTTGGATATAAATAAAGAAATTCTTCCATTGAAGAAGAGTTCTTTACTTAAACCGGGTGGTTTTTATGATTTAAAAACTATTAAAGCAGAACGAGTACGAATTAAAGACAGTTTGAAAAATGAGGGATATTATTATTTTACTCCTTCTAATTTGATTGTTAAGGTAGACAGTACGCATCATGGGAAAGTGGATGCTTATCTAAAAGTAAAAGACGATGCTCCCGGTGCAGCTTTAGAAAAATATTATCTCAGAAATATTAATGTTTTTACCCATTATTCTTTGAAAAATACCGATCAGGATGAAAAGATGAAACCTTTGAAATATAAAGGGCTGAATATTTATGATCCTGAAAATGCATATCGTCCTTCTATCTTTCATAGAGCGATTTATCTGACTCCGGGTGGGTTATATAATTTATCCGACCATGAATTAACGCTGAACCGTTTGGTGAATCTTGGTGCTTTTAAATTTGTAAAAGTAGAATTTAAACCCCTGTCTTCAGATAAAAGTGAGGATTCTCTGGATGCTAATATTTTTCTGACACCGCAAAAAAAGAAATCGTTAAAGTTAGAAATCAATGGAAATTCCCGCTCTAATAATTTTGTAGGATCAGGCGTCAATTTTACCTGGCAAAATAGGAATATCTTCAAAGGGGCAGAATCTTTTAAAATAAATGTTGGAGGTGCTTTTGAAACACAGGTTGGAGGGAATCAGGCCGCAGCCAATATTTATTCTTTTTCTCCGGGAATATCGATCGAAGTTCCTCGTTTTGTAACTCCTTTTCAGGTCATTAATATGTCGCGGGTAAAGGTTCCTAGAACGGTTTTTGAAGTAAATTATGAATTACAACATCGACAAGGGTATTACAACATTAATTCATTTAATTTCTTGGCCGGTTATCGTTGGAAACAAAATGCTAAAATAACTCAAACACTCAATCTAATTGATGTGAGTTATGTGTTGCCTTCTCATATCACGCCTGTTTTTGAAGATATTTTAGATAAAAGCCCTTCTTTGCAACGTAGCTTTAGAAAACAATTTTTATTGGGAACGGACTATTCCTTTGAATATTCGGAGCGTGAAGTATCGGACAAGAGAAACAACTTCTATTTTCTTGGTAAAGCGGATATCTCCGGTAATCTTTTCGGTCTTTTTTCCGGAAAGCATGATCATAATCATCCTGCGGAATTATTTGGGACTCCTTTTTCACAATATGTAAAGGTAAGTGGAGATTTTAGAGACTATTGGGATTTGAATAGCAAGGGATTACAATGGATAAACCGAGTTTTTGCCGGATATGGATATTCTTATGGGAACTCCTATAGTTTACCTTATGTAAAACAGTTTTATAATGGAGGTAGCAATAGCTTGCGAGGTTTTAGAACCCGAACTATAGGTCCCGGATCTTACCACACCGCAGAAACGGGATATCAGGCAAATGAAGCCGGAGATATCAAATTTGAATTTAATTCGGAATTGCGTTTTCCTATTGTAAGTATATTAAAAGGAGCACTCTTTGTTGATGCCGGAAATATCTGGTTGATGCGCTCAGACTCTACAAGGGCAGGGGCAAAATTTCAGATGAATAAGGCTTTTGATCAGATGGCGGTAGATGCCGGGGTGGGATTTCGCTTCGATCTGTCCTTTTTTGTCCTTCGCTTTGATGTAGCTTTCCCCCTACGTAAACCCTGGCTTCCCAAAGGAGATCGTTGGGTTTTTGACAAAATTAATTTCGGAGACAAAACCTGGAGAAAAGAGAATATCGTACTGAATATTGCAATTGGCTATCCGTTTTAAAATGATTAGTGTTCAGGCATCGGTCAGATGGTTCTAAACCATCTGACCGATCTTTATATGGTACAATTTGGGAATCACATTCCCAGATTGTACCTTTATGGAATGGTAGAGCGAAAAATTCAAGAAGAGCTATGGTCATTAAGTGCTCAGTTTAAGGCTGTAGCAATTGTCGGCCCACGACAATCTGGGAAGACCACCATTGTTGGGCTTTAATAAAAAAAAATTATTTTTTTTTGTACTCTATTTTGTTTATGAAAACGTCTAGTGTTATGAAAAAGACAGTACATTTATTGGTAACGGTTGCTTTGGGTAGTTTCTTAATGATTTCCTGCTCTAAATCTAAAACTCAAACTAAACCTGATTTTTATCTAGCAGATAATGGGTTAACTGTAAAATGCCCATTAGCAGATTTTGGGGATACAGGTATTGTCAATGGTATTACCTATACAAAAAGAAAGGCGTCAGGAATAACCAAATCGAATGCTTCTACTACCTGCACCTCTGGTATTACAGATATGGAAGGACTTCTTTCTGCTATATCTGACTTTAATGAAGATATTAGTAGTTGGGATGTGAGTAATGTGATGAATATGGATGGTATGTTTTATAATACTTATTCATTTAATCAAGACATTAGTGCTTGGGACGTAAGTAATGTGACGAGTATGAATTCAATGTTTTTGGGGGCTTATTCATTTAACCAAGACATTGGTTCTTGGGATGTAAGTAATGTGACGAGTATGAATTCAATGTTTTTGGGGGCTGATTCATTTAACCAAGACATTGGTTCTTGGGATGTAAGTAATGTGACGAGTATGCTAGAAATGTTTGAGGAGGCTGATTCATTTAACCAAGACATTGGTTCTTGGGATGTAAGTAATGTGACGAGT
>CAZYHV010000037.1:23220-25037 GCA_964647485.1 uncultured Chitinophagaceae bacterium
ATGCAAGAAATGTTTGAGGAGGCTTATTCCTTTAACCAAGACATTGGTTCTTGGGACGTAAGTAATGTGACGGATATGAATGAAATGTTTTTAGAAGCTCGGTCCTTTAATCAAGATCTAAGTGGATGGTGTGTTTCTAAAATAGACATGGCTCCCGGTGGATTTAATTATTCTGCTGCTTTCAGGGGAGATCCCAGTAAACAACCGGATTGGGGGGCCTCCTGTTCGCCATAGGATTCCTTTTTATATCGGGAGAACAAGTCGTATTAATTAATGAATTATAATAGCTGGGATAATAAGGTTGGTATGATACAAAAAACGACACCTCCTGGTTGCGTATTTTGGAAAGTAGCTTTGTCATACACTTGCTACAGCCTCATCATCAAAATTTCAACAAAAGGTTGGTGAAAATGCCGAAAATATATTTTTATGATACCGGGCTGGCTTGTGCATTATTAGGTATCCAACAAGATGAACAACTGGCGACACACCCTCTTCGAGGATCTCTTTTTGAGAATATGGTCATTAGCGAATGGAAGAAAAATTATTTTAACAGGGGGAAGGCGGCTCCTCTTTTTTTTCTGGCGAGATAATAAAGGACATGAAATTGATTTGATAATAGATAAGGGAAATGTACGCATTCCTGTAGAAATTAAAGCCGGAAAAACAATTACCTCTGACTATTTTAAAGGGATAAATTATTGGAATGAAATTTCCGGAAATAAGAAGGGGTACGTTGTTTATGCAGGGGAACAATTGCAAAAAAGAAGTTCGGGTATTACGGTAGTACCCTGGAATGAGATTTCTGATTTAGACTTGACCTAGTTGGTCGGTTATCCCATACCATCCGTTGTTATAAAAAATATCAAACGTTTGCATTATTTTTTTTACCTTAGCTTATTCTTTCAGTTTAATTTTCATTTGTAAAAAAATAGACTATGAAACCTTGGTATTTGCTACTTTTTTTTCTTTTTTTATTTTGGACGACTATTCCTGCTATTGCGCAGCAAAAGAAAGCGATCTATCATGAGGGCTGGATTGACTTTAATAAAAATGGAAAGAAGGATGTATTTGAAGATCCGGAGCAGTCGACACCTAAGCGTGTGCAGGACTTGTTGCAGCAGATGAATCTAAAGGAGAAAGCCGGACAATTGACTACGCTCTATGGATATGGAGCGGTATTAAAAGATCCGCTTCCAACAAAAGACTGGAAAAATAAAATCTGGGTGCATGGTATTGCCAATATTGATGAACAACTCACCGGATCCCGACATTCGATGAAGTATGCTTTACCCTATAGTAAGCATGCAGAGAATATCAATAAAGTACAGCGTTTCTTTGTGGAAGATACCCGTCTCGGTATTCCGGTAGATTTTACAGACGAGGGATTGGCCGGGTTGCAACATGCCCAATCTACCTCTTTCCCCAGAGAAATTGCTCAGGGAGCTACTTTTGATAAAGTGTTGATTGAAAAAATAGGAGCAGTAGAAGGCAGGGAAGCCAAAGTGTTGGGATATACCAATATTTATTCTCCTGAAATAGACGTGAGCAGTGATCCTCGTTGGGGTCGGGCTACCTCCTGCTATGGTTCGTCTCCCTTTTTAGTCTCCGCTTTGGGAATTGCCATGGTTAAAGGTATCCAAAGGCAGGACATAGCTTCTACTTTAAAACATTATGCGGTATACAGTATTCCGATTGGAGGGAGAGATGGAGGCGTACGTACCCACCCCAGAGTGGCGGAAAGAGAGATGCGGGAAATCTATTTAACCCGCTTTATTCATCGGCCGAATAAAGGGTAACCATTTTTATGTATTAAT
>CAZYHV010000038.1:0-24127 GCA_964647485.1 uncultured Chitinophagaceae bacterium
CTTATTCAGATTGGCTCATGTTTTTGCGTAATCCCCAACTTTTGATCTTGATCCTCAATTACTTTCAAAAGAAGGTATAAAAAGACCTCATCCATTTGGTCATCTTGTGTAAATGGATAGTTCTTTAATCGTTTTGAGAAGGTCTATATTTTTGGCGGTTGCCAGATAGAAGAAAATAAGTCTCTATAAAAAAGAGAAGTGTTATTATCAATTGATTTGGAGAATAAGTTGGGTGAAATTTCAGTCGGAGGAACAGGTTGATCGATGTTTATATGACAGCATGAGCAACTGCAAAAAGGAGAACAGGCATCTTCGGAATGAGAAGCTCCATGATCCTGTAAAGGCGTTTGTATAGAAACTTGTGCTTCTTGAGTAGATGAAACATCAACAGCTGCATCGGCACAAGGAATGATGCCAAGTATGAGAATATAAAAAGACAATATAAAGGACAAAAATCTCACAATGCAAAGTTAAATGATTTTTCCTTTTTTATTCCCTTTTTTTAATAAAAAGTAAAGAAAAGGGATGAGCGGTTGAGAGTCGTTTTAAATGAAGCTCATCCTCTATGAATTATCTGATATGAATGCTTAATCCGACATTGGCTTCAACAGTATGGATACTACTAATATTATTTTTATTATAACCTACAAAATTATATTTTACATCTGCATTAAATTGCAGGGGAGAGGTGGTTGTAAATGGGATACGAATTCCCACCACCGGGCTGGCACTAAAAGCAAAGCTGTTGTCTTTTCCTGCAAATTTCCCCCAGTACAGTTTATAATTCACATCTGTAACACCTATACCTAAGCCAAAATAAGGCTTTACCTTTTGATCTCCTTCTCCCGGAAAATACAATACAGTAGGTTGAATGGGAATGAGCTGTAGGGTATGCGTCTGTACAGCAGAAATATCACTGCCATTGCTATGGTATAGTTTTCGGGGAAATTGCTGATAATAATCATAAAATCCTGAGCTGAGTCCTACTTGCCATTTGGGATTGATGGCATATAATAAAGAGATATTCCACCCCCTGAAACTGGTCTTATCTGCATAGTCTTTTAGTGACCCTAAGGGTTGAGAAACGGCATAATTGATATTCAAATACAAGTTTGTCGGACTATTTCGACCTACTACATTCCGGTTATCTCTTTCCACTGATCCATCTCTGGATACATGATCGTTATGATGCCATCGATTTTGAGGTGGATAATAACGTCTGAATTGCGCATTGGCAGCAATGGTCATGGTAAGCAGACCAATGATTAGCAATATTTTATTGAGAGATTTCATGTTTATATTTTTAGAAATTTATATTTTATCTTTTGATTAATGATCATCTTGTGCTTTTAGATAAGGAGATTGTTCAAATATAGCCTTTATTTCTTTTGGGTAATAATCAGGATTTAGAACCCCGGCACCTTTTAAAGAAGCATTCCATACCCCCTCCAGTTTCTCATCTTTTCCTACGTCTTTTAGATTAATAATGTCAATGACCATCATGTCAGATTGGGTGTTATAGTATCTAAACATTGGGGGATAGTAACCAAAGGAAGGGGGGAAGTAATAATCATATCCCGGATAACCCCAGAAACCTCCTCCTCCATAACCGGGATAACTCCAATAGTCATAAGGATAGGGAACCGCATTCAGAAAAGTATATGATATACGCGTAACGTTTATTCCTAAATCAGGATTCTGAGTGGAATCGACTAATTCAAAGCCCCGATCTTGCATGTGTTTTTTTATAAGCTTTAGGAGGGTGATATCTCCTGATGTTAATTCCTTTCCTTCTCCTGAATTATTGGCCACAGCCACAGAATCTACGATGGAAAAGGTATGAAAATTAGAGAAATCTACACTGCTGTCTCTTTGGGTAATATATACCTGGCTGTCTTCTGCAGACATATTGTTGAGTGGATCTTTCGAACAGCTGCTGAAAACAATCGCTGTCATTAAGAAGACACTTATTATGGAAATGCTCTTTTTCATGGCTTTTATTTTATAAGACAACAAAAATAGACCAAATGTTGCTTTAAAAACAGACTTTAGGATAATTTACTGTTAAAATATCGAAAAAAAACGAATTATCTACTGTAATTGTTAATAGTATATATTGAAAAATCGAGTATTTATTACTTTTTTATAAAAATCCTACCTTTAAAAATAAATCATTTTTAATGAAGCAGGAAGATACTTTAGTAAGGAGTTTGAAGCTCCCTCAGGCAACTGTTCTCAATATGATCGAAATGGTAGGGATTGGTCCCTTTATCACGATTCCGATCGTGATGGTTGCTTTCCCCGGGAAGTTCAGCCTGCTTCCATGGCTGGTCGGAGCCGTTATTGCCTTATTCGATGGATTTATTTGGGGTGAACTGGGGTCAGCCTGGCCGCAAGCGGGGGGAAGTTATGTCTTTCTACGGAAATTATTTAAAGGACGTTTGGGACATGTTTTGTCTTTTCTGTATGTCTTTCAAACTTCTTTACATCTTCCTTTAGTGATGACCAGTGCAGCAATTGGAATCGTGAATTACGCCGGTTTTTTGATACATTTTACTTTTTGGCAGGAAAAACTGGTGATGGTGGGAGTCGTACTACTCGTCGTTATTTTGTTATATCGACAAGTAGGGCATGTCGGAAAAATAGGGATGGTGTTTTCTGTGATTGTGGTGGGGTTGCTTTTATGGACCATCGTGACCGGATTTATAGGTTTTGATCCGGGAATATTTGATCAGAATCTCCATCAGTCTCAGGCTTTGAAAGATGTACAGGGAATGGCTTTCTGGTTTGTGATTGGGCATTATACCACCAATACGATCTATGCATTTTTGGGATATTATAATGTTTGTAACATCGGATCGGAAATCAAGAATCCGAAGAAAAATATACCCCGCAGTATTATTATTTCTATTGTCGGCATTGCTATCCTTTATTTATTGATGCAGGGAGCCATTGCGGGGGCTGTTCTTCCGACGCAGGTAGGCGATGAAAATGTCCCTGTTGTTAGTATATTATTTGAACAGGTGTATGGAAAAGGAATCGCGGAAGTGGCAACGATTATACTGTTGGTAGTAGCTTGTTCTTCTTTATTCTCGCTTATGCTGGGTTATACCCGTGTGATTTATGCTGCCGCTAAAGATGGGATGCATTTTAAATGGTTTGCTCATTTACATCCCAGGCGAAACTTCCCGGATTATGCCTTATTGGTTTTTGGTGCGCTTTCTATTGTATTTTGTATATTGTTTAGAAAACCTTCCATCGTATTTGGATTTATTGTCATTATGCGGATCTTTATTCAATTTATTCCTCAGGCATTGGGCGTCATTCATTTGAGGATGAAAAAGCGTACGAATGAACTGCATTTTAAGATGCCTTTATATCCGTTTGTACCTATTCTTTCTATTATTATCTGGGTCCTTATGTTTATTGCGGCAGATTGGGAACATTATATCGCAGGTGTTGGCGTGGTTTTGGTAGGATTGATTGTTTATTATTTATTTTTTAGAAAAAAATATATTGACGAATCTTAATAAAAGGTAATGCTGTGAGACAAGAAACAAAAAAGAAAGCAGTTGTATTTTTTATAGGAGGTGCAGGAGAAAAAGAGGCCTATTATTTTATGGGGCCCAATCATAATATGGAAAGAGCTAAAAGTGCTTTTGAAAAAATGCTTTTTCAATATGCGGATTCGGATTTTTATTCCGGATGGTATCTGGATTATAGAGAAGTTTATAAGCATAGAATAGCTGAAAATGTTATGAAACGAATTCCGGATAAAGAGACTCCTGTCTTTATAGTGGGTCATAGTCTGGGAGGATGGAATGGAGCAGAACTATCAAAAATCCTTTCAGAGCAAGGATATCGGGTGAAAATGCTCATTACCCTCGATCCGGTGGGCAAAGGTTTTTGGGTGTATTCTATTTCCCGAATCTATTTTTCGGATCCTACTCCAAAAGCAGATTATTGGATTAATATAAAAGCAGAACCCACTGAAAGAGATTCTTCAGACATTGTGGCAGACTTAGGAGAAAGATGGGTTCTGGATAAGGAACCCAATATCAATGAAGTATTTGATATTCATCATTATGATGCAGAGGAAATGATGACCCAACAGCTTTCGTCAGGATCTTCAGCCATGCTTTATTTATTGGAAGAAGTCCATGCTTTATTAAAGGACGCTTAATCATTAGATTGCAAAAATTCTGTCAGGTCTTCTTCTTTTCCTAACCCCATTTTTCGTTTTAATCGATATTTTGCCATACGGACACTTTTTACTTCCACATGAAGCAAAGTGGCTATTTGATTTGCAGATAAATTCATATAAATATAGGTGCAATACTTTAAATCCAGGGAAGTAAGTTTCTGTTTTGCTTTTTCTCTCAATTTTGTGAAAAACTCGGGATGTATGGCTTTAAAATCGGATTTGACATTTTCAAAATCTTCATCTATCCGGATTTCCTCATTGATGATCTTTTTCAATTGTTGTTTTGAACCTGAATCGGATTGTTTTAGTAATTTTTCTTTCAGGTTTTGCAGCACTTCATTTTTATGTTCCAGCTGCAGGGTGCCGGCCAGTAATTCTTTCTTCAATTGTTCTTTTTCCTTTTGCACTAATTCTTGTTCGGCCTGCAAACGTGCCGTTTCTTCTTCCTTCGACTTCTCTCGTTGTAAAGAATATTTTAAACGGAAATGATAGGCAATAAAAAGCAGCAATAAACCAACGATAGCGATGATGGCAATCCCGAAATAAAGAAAAGTCTGTTTCCTTTGGAATTTATTTTTTTGACGTAATAAGGCCAATTCTTTTTCTTTCTTTTCATTTTGATATTTGGCATTCAGTTTTTGAATGAGATTGCTCTGTTCCTGGTCGTATTCTTTTCCATAAAATTCAATATATTTTTTGTAATAGTCCAGGGCTGCTTTATGATTCCCTTGTATATCTTTTACTTTAGCCAAAGCATGGTAGAGATTCATAGATAGATAATAATTGGGAGACGTGAGTTTATCTATCATCTTTTTTTCTTTGAGTAACACTTTTTCGGCTACTTCAGGTCGGCCATTGCGTATATTGAAATTACTTAAGAGATTATATGCATTGGCCAGCATAGTTGTATTGTGAGCCTCCTTGGATACCCGAAATGCCAGATTGATATTCTGATTGATGGAATCCTTATACCATGGGGGATAAAATTTTATATAAATATTAGCCAGATAGAGAGAGGTGAGTGCTATGACGCTGGGATTAAAAATGTACTCTTTTTTTTGGAAATATACTTCCTTCGCCTGATTTAGAACATGAATGGCCGAATCAATAAAAACCGAATCTTTCTTTTCTCTAAAAAGATCTATGTAGTTGGTTCCTTTGATTTGTAAAGCGGAGATAATTACCTCCGGAGAATTGCTTTCTCGTGCATTTTTTAAAGAAAGTCGAACGTTTTGGGTTGCTTTTTTTAAGTCTTTTCGTTCGGCATAAATTCCATATAATAAATTATAAATACTGGAACGATATTTTGCCCCTTTTTGGCCTTTTAAAAGAGGGAAAGCTTGATGCCAGCTATGAATGGCGGAATCAGGTTTATTGTTTATGTTTTCGAGATATCCTTTCCGGTAGAGGGCAATTCCTCTAAAAAAAGAATCTGCCTTTTTAGCATAAAACAAAGCGCTGTCTTTGGCTTGAATTGCTTTTTGATAATTGCCTTTTATGACCTCCAATTTGACTTGCAAAGCCCATGCAAAAGTAAGTCCATCCACGATCTGGTGTTTTTGACCCAATTGAATAGCTTTTCGGTTGAGATGAAAGGCTTTGGAAGAGTCGGTTGCTGAAAACGCATCCGCTAAGTAGCTTCTAACAAAGATTTGATCCTTCGCGGATAAATCCTTTTGTGTCAAGAGGTTTTGTAGAGAATCTACTATTTTATTTTGAGCAAAGGATAATATGGGAAGGGATAAAAATAAAGCAAACAGCCCATAGGTGAAAAAGCAATTCCGAATAGAGCTTCTTGATATCACGAGTAAAAGTTTAGAATGACAATGCAATACTACTATAAAATCTGAAAATTTTATAATTCGGTGAGTATTTACTTTTAAGGATCAGTTGAAGAAATCGATTAATTCCTACCTTTATCCCACTTTATAATTGAAAATCCGAACTGATCATTTCTAAGACAACGGCATAAAATATTAGAAATTGTGATGAATATCGTTGGTTTAACTGCAAAAAAAAGTATTGGATATGACTACATTAGAAAAAATCGCTGCCCTTCGGGAAGAAATGAAGAAAAATGAAATAGATGCCTTTATTGTGTATTCTGCAGATCCTCATATGAGTGAATATTTACCCCTGGAATGGAAGGAGCGAGAATGGCTCTCCGGTTTTACAGGATCTGCCGGTTTGGTAGTAATTACCGCAGATAAAGCCGGGTTGTGGACCGACGGAAGGTATTTTACACAGGCTCTTATGGAATTGGAAGGATCGGGCATTGATCTGTTTAAAATGGGAGTAGAAGGGACCCCTCATTATATCGATTGGATTATTTCCGAAACTCCGGAGAATGCAAAAATAGCATTGAACAGTACATCTACTTCCCACGCACAATGGAAAAAAGTAGAATCGAAGTTGGGAACCAAAGGTAAAAAATTAGTTCATCATGCTTTGTTAGATGAGGTATGGAATCATCGTTATCAGCATCCCGAAGCCCCCATCTTTGTACATCCCCCGGAAAGAGCAGGGCAAACTGTTACTGATAAAATAATGACCATCCGGGAGAAAATGAAAGAGGAAGGTGCTTCAGGGCATATCATAGCCGCTTTGGATGATGTTTCCTGGACATTGAATCTACGAGGTAGCGATGTAGAATGTAATCCTGTTTTCCTTGGATATCTTTATATTTCAATGGAGGAAGTAGTCTTTTTTGTAAAAATTAGTCAATTGAATGATGAAGCACAGTCCGCAATGAAGGACTCTGGGGTAATATTAAGAGATTATGATGCTTTTTTTGCTTTTTTAACCGATTTAAATAACGAAAAAGTATGGGTTTCTTCAAATAGTAATCAGGCCATTTTTGACGCCCTTCAAAAAGAAAACGAAATCTTAGAAAAACCGGCACCGGGACATTTAATGAAGGCTGTGAAGAATAAAAACGAACTTGAAGGCTTTAAAAAAGTGATGGTTAGAGATGGCGTAGCCATGGTTAAGTTTTTATATTGGGTAACTCATACAGTAGGACAAGAACCTCTGACTGAGTATGATATTGGACAGAAATTATTGAAGTTTCGTGCCGAAGGAGAAAACTTTGTAGGTCCAAGTTTTAATAGTATTGTGGGCTATAACGGAAATGGAGCGATTATTCACTATACTGCTCCTGAAAAAGGAAGTAGCGTGGTAACGGACAAGGGAAGTCTATTGGTGGATTCCGGAGGACAGTATTTAGAAGGGACGACCGATATTACTCGTACTTTTCCCCTGGGAGAAGTAACTGAAAAATTTAAAAAAGATGCGACCAAAGTTTTGAAAGGGCTGATTCAACTTTCTATGGTTCGATTCCCGAAAGGAACAACCGGAGCGCATTTGGATGCTTTTGCCAGAATGCCTTTGTGGAAAGAAGGAAAAGATTTTAATCATGGTACGGGTCATGGTGTTGGTAGTTTTCTAAATGTCCATGAAGGCCCACAAAGTATCCGGAAAGATTTAAACCCAATCAAACTCGAAGAAGGAATGGTATTATCCAATGAACCCGGATATTATGTAGAAGGAGAATATGGTATTCGCCATGAAAACTTATTGGTGGTGAAGGAAAGAGAAACGACAGCATGGAATACTTTTTATGAATTTGAAACTCTTACGCTTTGTCCTTTCTTTAAGAGCATCATAAAAAAAGACTTACTTTCGGAAGAAGAAATTAAATGGCTGAATCAGTATCACCAAAAATGCAAAGAAAGCCTGGCTGCACATTTGGAAGGGAAAGTGAAAGAATGGTTTTTGGACTTGATCCGTCCTATTTAAGAGCAATGTAGTCACTTTGTAGACGGGGATAAAAAGGATGGTAGTAAAGTTGTAGATGGGATAAAAGAAAAAATTCGTTGAAGACCTTCATCTTTGTAAAAAGATTAAAAAAAAACAAAGTTTTGAGGATGAAGGTAAAAAATGTATCTATTATTTCCTATTTGACACCTATTGGATGGGTCATTGGATATACACAATATAAAAAATTAGAGAAGCCGCAATTTATGCAGTACCACCTTCGTCAATCGCTTGGGTTGATTGAATGTGGGATACTATATCAGCTGATGGTAAGTCTCATTCTGTTATTTTCAGATAAAATGGGATTTTTTCTTCTTTGGGGAAACCTCCTATATTTTATTTTTATGGGGTTGGGAATGATTAATGCTTTAAACAACACCTCTCGTCCGATTCCTATGATCGGTCAATTTTTTGAAAATAAATTTTCTTTTATCAGATAAAAAAGGGGGCAAGAATATCCCCTTATTTTTAATAATAAATAAAATATAATGAACGGAACTTTCAAAACCACCGCATTTGAGCCTGATGTATTAAAATCTTTCGCTGCTGATTTAGTCAGGGAAGGTATTGCTGTGGAAGAAACCTGGAAAAAGGGATCGAAAGTAGTAGAGAACCCGGAAGATGCCAACACCTTTTATCTGGAATTGCAGGGACAAAAGATTTTCCAGCTGATGAATAAGAATGGGATGGTCAAACCGGATCACATCCCTGAGGAAGTGAAGCCCAAACTCTATCCACTGTTAAAAAAATATCATTTTTTCTCCGATCCCAATTGGGGACTGGGTATTGGCCTCATAGTCTTATTTGTCATTATTGAATTATTGATTATTTGGTCAAAAAACACTGCTTGGGTTACTTGGGTATTGGGTATCGGATCTATTTTGGCTATTCAATGGTTGATAGTTTCCTGGTATTATTGCCAACAAAAGATAAGCAAAGAAATGTATAAATTTAGTATGGTTATTGGAATGATTGGATATCTTAGCACGGTGGCCTGGTCCTTATTGCTCCTGCCAATGGTGAAGAGTTGTACGAACTATTATTTGATAGAAGAGGTTAGACGTTATTAATTAAAAATCAGAAATAAATGAACATTATTATAAAAAAGATATTTCTATTGTTCAGCTTCTTCCTTGTTCTGGGACTATTTTCTATTGAGGGACAGTCCAAACGGCATGATGTGCAGTCTTGGGAAGGTACTTTAGGAAAACATATTCCCGTATTTCTTCATTATCGGGTATTGGATCAGCTGTATATTGGAGAAGTTACTTATCAGAATAGTCCTAATCCGCTTCCTATTCCGGTTATTGGTCTCAAAAATGACGAAAACAAATTTCTGTTAAGAGAATTTGATGAGCATGGAGTCATTACCGGCATTTGGGTCATTAAACCCGAAAAGAAGCAACTGAGCGGAACCTGGTATGCTCCGGGAAGAAGTCAAAAGCAATTTGCTATACAAATGAAGGAAAAAGACACTCTTCTTCCGGCCACTTCTGTTCAGAAACAACCTCGACATATTTCCGGTGATTATTTCTATCAATATGGAGAAAAGGGGCCACAAGGGGAATTTAAGATAAAAAAAATTACGAAAAATAAAATAGCTATCAGTGGGTTTTCGGTCACTTCTGCGCCGGCTCGGAATATTGCCTCTATTGAAGATACAGTTACTTTGTCCAATCATCATTTTATTTATAAGATAAAAGTGAATAAGGATTGGATGGACAAGGAATGTAAAATTGTCATAAAAGGTCAGTTTTATAAAGATTTTCTTCAGATTACTTACCTTAATGATAATCCTTGTCAATTTTATTTTGGTCATAATGCGTCCCTGGAAGGGATCTTTTATAAAACGAAAAGGGAATAATTGACTAAATATCAATATAATGAAACCATATCTTCTGATTTTGATTCTTATTGTTGGATCTCATTCAGCACAAACACAATCTTTTAAGAGTGGAGAAATGAACTTTGGTAAGCATTCGGTTGATGGATGGCAGGGCACACTCACAATTTTTTCAGAAAAGAAAGTTACTCCTGTATTTATCCAATATCAAAAATATGATTCCATTCCCAATCCTTTTCATAAAGAATTGATTGTGGGGAAGATTGAAAATAGATCTACGGGAATATCTTATCCCCTGGTGGGTTATTTGCAAGACCAAGGAGAGGATGCTATCCGTTTTTTCAGAATTGGGAAAAATGGCGCAATAGAACAGATTTTCTATGCCCATATTGTAAAGGATCAAAAAATGAAAGGCTCTTTGTTTTCGACCGGAGAGCAAGATTCCATCGGCGTCTTTACCCTATATAAAAAAGACACCTTATTTCCTTCCAATCCTATAAAACCTCATCCTGATAAAATATTCGGAACGTATCGTTATGATTTTCCAAACGAAGGTCCTGAAGGTTATTTAAGTATTCATAAGGATAAAAATGGGGAAGTGAATTTTAAAATCTATTCAAGAGAAAAAGATGGAGGTGGTCATGTGGAGGTTCATCAAGATTCCATAAGAATATCGGGATCTTCCTTTACTTTTGATGCAAAAGCATATGGCGTAACGATTTGGTCAGCCAAAGTTGTATTTTATAAAAATTTGGCTGTTGTAGGGTTTATTAAACCTACAGCAGATGCAAAGAAATTTGGAAAACGTGCTACCATTGAAGGTGTTTTTATCAAAGAAAAGAAATAACCAATCCATATAGATATGTTTAAATGCATAAACCAAAATAATCTAACTATGAAAAAACTTCCCCTTTTTATTTGCTGTTTATTACTATTGGCGGCTTGCGGAAGCCATCATCAAAGGAAAAATTCAGACACTGCTGATCAAGCTGAGCGGAAATCTGTTGAAATTGAGCGAAGTATCTTTTTTATCTCAACCATTTCGCCAAATGGGGAAGGGGATTGGGAAAATATAAATAAAACACTCAACAAAACCGCTAAGCATGTTGCTGCTCAAGAAGGTAAAAAAGAAGCCACGGTCTTTAAATCTGAAGCAGGTCATCATTCATATGTGAAAAAGGGTAGGTATTTGATTTATCCGATATTTACACCCGAAAAATTAGATAGCCTGGCTCAGAAGGCGTATAATTATATGGACAAAAAAGACAGTGTGAAGGCCTTTGATTTTGATAAGGAATTGGCATTGGTTATTTCTCAGGAACCGGATCCCTATTCCAAAGAAAATAATATTGAATCGCTCAACTTGGAATCGGAAAGCCGGGATCTTTTGCAGGTCTCGTTTTCCAGTGATGCCTATCCCGGACAAGGTAATGACTATAATTCCAATGCAAAATGGCAAACATCGGTTTATAAAGTTCCGTGGAAAGGACAACATCACTTAACTTTCATTTTTAAAAATGACACTACTTTAATCCCGCTAAAAACTCCTCCTCGCAGCTAAAAGAAAGTGCAAGAGCTGGGTAAATAGAAAATAGGGGGAGCGTTTATTAAACTTACAGCGGAGGTAAAGAAATTTGGAGAACGTATTACCGAACGGATCTCATATAAGATGCCTTGTAGCTACAAAAAGCTAATCCCATGAATAATGCGGGTTAATTCAATAAAAAAAGGAATATGTTAGAAAAAGGACCGGCTGAACACCCTTATTATGGGGCACGGGTAAAAATAATAGAAGAGAAAATCATTTTTAATAATGATCATAAGGAAAAATCCGAAATACATTTTGAGAATGTAAGTAAAATATCCGTAGTCAGTTATAATAAGACACAGCCACAAAAGGATTTCTGGGTTTATTTTTGGCCACTGGTAGGTGGAGAAAAGGTAAGCGTACCTTCCCGAGCAGGAGGTTTTGAGAAATTAATGTTGGTATTAGATGATTGGCCGGGTTTAACATCAGACAAACTCAAAGATGCCATTCAACAGGTGAATGAAAAACATACGCTCGTTTATGAAAAAAAAGATTTGAAAGCGTCAATAACAGCTCAACTAATTTCCACGAAAAGAAATGTTGCCTTTGAAAAGATTGAACGTGGTTTGTGGTTAGATCTCAGAGAAGAACTTATTCCTTGGGGCCGTTTTGGTGATTTAAACAATATAAAGGGAATGCAAAAGAAATGGATTGATCCCCCCAATCCACTTTTTCATCAGTTTAATTACAGTCTTCATAACGTGTCTATTCTTAACGGGATTCGGGTTAATCGATTGACGACACAAACTCCGGGTATCAGGAAAATATTTGGGAAAAGGTATAAAACCTGGCCGGTAACAGGCTATTGGACATCAATTCTTTTGGAAAACTCCGGGAAAGAGACTTTTTCAAAAATAGGTCATCATATTACGGGTGCATGGAAAGACCCAAGCCTCCTGGAAGAGCATACTGTAAAATGGCAGCAAGGATCAGTAAGTATTGTTCTAACCAGATACAAGAAGGAGGAGTTACAAACCTATGATGAAGCTTGTTCGTTAAATATTCTCTTCAATCCCGATTTAGCCCCATTTTTTACCAATGCATATCAGCAGCATTTACAACTAGAAGACCTTATAACCTACAAAAGCTTTCCTTTGAATTTTAAGATTTCAGAAGATTATATTCACATCACAAATGCTTTTTATACTCCGAATTGTTTTTCATCGTTATTTAATCAATCTCATCAAAGCTTGATTTGGATTGATGAAAGAGAACAGAAAATAGGCTTTGCTAATCCACGGTTTTGTCGCATTTTTAAATGGAAGAAAAAATCCAGATTATTATTAGTTACATTATATTGGAGAGATCGGCTAAGTGGTTATGAACTATGCTATTCCCCCTCAAAACAGGATGATTGGCAACGCGTAGCTTCCTTTTCTGCGAAGGAAGATTTTGTAGAAAAGTATTTTATAGAGCAATTAGGAAAACTGACAAAACGAACGTGTCAAAGAACTGAGAAACGAACATATTATTAATAATCTAAATTAAATGTTTTACATTATCATTGATTCATCCGACAGCAAGTTATGTCTTATGGAAGGAGGAATAGGTATGAAATTCATGTTATTGAAAATAATTTCAAACCATTCCTCAAATTTGGGGAACGATCAAAATATTAAAGAATCTGTCAAACCGTTGATTAGAAAAGATTTATAGGATTTCTTCCAAAAAGGAGGGGGGATGCGGGTTAATGCAGTAGGTACTACAGAAGATGGCATTACCATTGCCGGTAAAGAAGATACAGTCGGCCATCGGTCGAAAATAAAATTTAAAACAAACAACTCTAAAAATATTTTCGCAGGATATTTATTTCTCGATTCATAATTCGGGATTGGCAGCATATTCATCCCAAAGTTCATCTAAGGTTTTACCAGTAATCTCTTTCCACATATCTGTGCTGTAATAGTTCTCGCTACGTAAACCGTCATCCAATTGATCAACGATCGTTTTATCCTCATGATTTTCTAACCAAACTAAAAAACGAGCCGTGACACGATAGCTGTCCGTATAGTTTTGATCGGGAGAATAATCAGGTAAAGACCAGCCTTCGTTTTTATTATCAATACCAAAAACATAACGGGCATAATCTGCTATTCCTTCTACCAGCCAGACGGGTTTATATTGCGGATAGCTCTGAACAATATGCATCACCTCATGGGTAACAACTTCTATGTCATTCGGGTGATCCTGATAGTAGGACGCACTAAAAGTAACCTGTCCTCCTCCGGTAGCGGCGACTCCCGAATATGCCGTATCTATAGAGAAATGAACGGTATCCTGACTACTGGGATTAAATCTTTGTACTTCTTCAGGATAGACTTTAAAAAAAGTTTTGACCATCTTTGATCTTATCGTAGTATCAAAGTTCGAATCGTTATTTTCAAAGACCAGCGTATAGTTATTTTGCGTAAAAACAGACTTGCCAACAACAGGAATAGAATCCGGGGTGGGTTTAACTTCAGAGCCTTCCTTTGTGCAGGAGAGTCCAAAGAAAATGAAACACAGACAGGAGAAAACAAATAAGATGGAATTTTTTTTCATAAAAATCTACTATTTAGATATATTTGAATTGATTGCATTGTTATCAAAAAGCAAAAATTATACCTTATTCAATAAAGGGGATAAAGATATTATTAACAAAGAAGTCATCTTTTGACCCTTTCAAAAGGGTGCTAATTCATTATCTTTGCATTTCAATCGAAGAAGTAAGAAAATATTTTATATTTAAAACTACATCATAATGAGCCATCACGCTAGAATTATTTATACCAAAACAGACGAAGCGCCCTATTTAGCCACTCATTCTTTATTGCCTATGATAGAAGCAATAACAGAATCGGCAGATGTTGCATTTGAGACAAAAGATATCTCACTGGCAGCAAGGGTGTTAGCTGTCTTTCCTGAAGTGTTAAATGAAGACCAACAGGTGCCGGATGCCTTAAGTGAATTAGGAAAATTAGTACAACAACCGGAAGCCAATGTGATTAAATTACCGAATATTAGTGCTTCTATTCCGCAACTGAAACGGGCAATTAAAGAGTTGCAACAGAAGGGATATGCCTTACCGGATTATCCTGACGAACCGCAAAATGCAGAAGAAAAAGCAACCAAAGCAAAATATGATTCAGTAAAAGGAAGTGCTGTAAATCCGGTACTTCGTCAAGGTAATTCGGATCGTCGTGCACCAAAAGCGGTAAAGAATTTTGCCCAAAAGCATCCTTATAAAGTCAAAGAATGGGATAAAAACTCTAAAACAGCTGTGGCTACAATGACCGAAGGAGATTTTAGGCACAATGAAAAATCTGTTACAGTAGAAAAAGCAGGGGCCATAAATATTCAATTTACCGGAAATAATGGTGATAGTAAGCTATTAAAAGAAAAATTGGAATTAACAGATGGTGAAGTGATTGATGCGTCAGTTTTTAGTAAGAAAGCACTTATTCGGTTTTTGGATGAGCAAATTGCTAAAGCTAAAACCTCCGGTGTTTTGTTTTCAGTTCATATGAAAGCGACCATGATGAAGGTGTCCGACCCTATTATTTTCGGACATGTGGTAAAGCGATTTTTTAAGGATGTTTTTGAAAAGTACAGTGAGGAATTGAAAACATGTGGAGCTGATCCTAATAGTGGATTAGGTGCTGTATTATCTGCCATAAACGAGCTGCCGGAAGAACAATCTAAGGCTATTAATGACGCCATAGAAAAAGACTTTGAGCAGAACGCAGATTTAGCTATGGTAGATTCTGATAAGGGTATTACAAATTTGCACGTTCCCAGTGATATTATTATAGATGCTTCCATGCCTGCCATGATCAGAAATGCAGGTCAGATGTGGAATAAAGCAGGAAATACACAAGATACTTTGGCCGTTATACCTGAGAGCAGTTATGCCGGATTGTATGATGCTACCGTAAAGTTCTGTCAGAAAAATGGCGCTTTTGACCCTTCTACCATGGGTACCGTTCCTAATGTAGGACTGATGGCAGATAAAGCAGAAGAATATGGTTCACATGACAAGACTTTTGAAATGACAGCAGACGGAAAAGTGGAAGTAATTGATGTCAGTTCCGGAGATGTTTTGATGAGTCATGAAGTAGAAGAAGGAGATTTATGGCGGATGTGTCAAACCAAAGATGCACCGGTTAAGAATTGGGTGCAGTTAGCGGTGGATCGCGCGAGAGAGACCGGATGGCCTGCTATTTTTTGGCTGGATAAAGATCGGGCACATGATGCAGAATTGATTAAAAAGGTACATGCCTATTTAAAAGAAGAAAATACAGATGGTCTGGATTTACGAATCATGAGTCAGAAAGAGGCTACTGAATATTCATTAAATAGGGTGAAAGAAGGGAAAAATACCATTTCTGTGACCGGAAATGTTCTGCGGGATTATCTGACGGATTTATTCCCCATTTTAGAACTCGGCACCAGTGCCAAAATGTTGTCCATTGTGCCGTTGTTAAATGGAGGCGGTTTATTCGAAACCGGTGCCGGGGGCTCTGCACCGAAACATGTACAACAGTTTACCAAGGAGAATCACCTCCGCTGGGATTCTCTTGGAGAATTTCTCGCCCTGTCTGTCGCACTTCAGCACTTTGGACAAAAACACAAAAATCAAAAGGCGCTTCTTTTGTCCAATGCGCTTGATGAAGCTACCGATAAGTTCCTGGATAATCAAAAATCCCCGTCTCGAAAAGTGAATGAACTGGATAACCGGGGAAGTCATTTCTATCTGGTTATGTACTGGACTGAAGCATTGGCAAACCAAAACGAAGATGCAGATCTGAAACGGCAGTTTGAAGCTGTTGCCAATGCATTAGCTGAAAAAGAGGATGTTATAGTTCAAGAATTGAATGAAGTTCAGGGAAATCCGGTAGACTTAGAAGGCTATTATTGGCCTAATGAAAAAGTCGTTTTTGAAAAGATGAGACCAAGCGAAACTTTAAATAAAATTATCGAAGAATTAAAATAAAATATTTCATCTAAAAATAATATTCCCCGACCTATTTTTATAAATTGGTCGGGGTTTTTTATGGGGGTATTTGAATAATGTCTAAAATGGGAAACAAGGATTTTGCATAATCATTAGAAAAAAAATATCTTTGGGAGACAAATTCAGATTATGCCCATTCTTTTATGTCTCTTTAGTATCCTCCTGCTGATTGTTTTGATTGTTTGGTTTCGATTTGATACGTTTATTTCATTTATTATTGTCAGTATCCTTTTGGGGTTAGCAAGCGGGATGTCTGTTTCTGATTTATCCAATTCTATGGAAACCGGCATAGGAAATATGATGGGGACGCTGGTCATTATTTTGGGTTTCGGAGCGATGTTGGGGAAATTAGTAGCCGAAAGCGGGGCAGCACAGCAGATTACGAATTCGTTGACCCATCTTTTTGGGAAAAAATATATGCGTTGGGGACTCTCTTTAGCCGGATTAATTGTGGGGATTCCTCTCTTTTATACTGCCGGCTTTGTTGTTTTTATTCCTTTGGTGTTTGCGGTAGGATATGCTACAAAACTCCCTTTGTTGTCTGTAGGTGTTCCTATGTTGGCGGCACTTTCTGTTGCGCATGGATTTTTGCCGCCGCATCCTTCTCCCACAGCGATTGCGGAACAATTACATGCGGATATCGGCAAGACTTTATTATGGGGATTGGTTTTGGCTGTGCCGGCTATTACGCTTGCAGGTCCCCTTTTCGGAAGTACTTTAAAAAAGTATAAACCTGACCCTCCTAAAAATCTTTTATCAGAAGAGTCTATGCCGGAAGAAGAACTACCGGGGTTGGGACGTAGCCTATTCGCTGCCTTATTGCCACTGGTTTTATTGGCGATTACAACAGTGGCAGGGGATACTTTTGCAGAAGGAACCCTGGCTTATAAAGTGATTCATTTTATTGGGAATCCCAATATAGCCATGTTTTTGTCTGTCTTGGTGGCTATCTATCTTCTTGGTATTCGCTGTGGACGAAAAATACCAAAAATTATGGAAGAATTGCAAGAGGCTTTTAAAGGTGTTTCAATTATTTTATTAATTATTGCCGGATCGGGAGTATTTATGGAAGTAATGAAAGAAAGTGGAGTCAATACTTATATTGCTTTGGCTTTGAAAGATTGGCATATTCCTCCACTGATTCTGGGATGGTTGATAGCTGCGATTATAAGAGTTTGTATTGGATCAGCTACCGTGGCCGGACTGACAACTGTAGGAATTATTTTACCTTTGGTAGCACAGCAGATGATACATCCTTCATTAATGGTTTTAGCCATCGGAGCAGGAAGCTTGATGTTTTCTCATGTGAACGATGGAGGATTCTGGTTGTTTAAGGAGTATTTTAATTTAAGTATAAAAGATACCTTTAAAACCTGGACGGCTATGGAGACAATCGTTTCTTTTACCGGTCTGGCAGGAGTGTTACTCCTCAATTTATTTTTATAAAAGAAAAACAATGAGTTGGTATGAATTGAAAGATCCGGAGAGGGTGGATTCCCCGGCATTGATGGTCTATCCGGAACGGATAAAACGCAATATTAGTGAGATGCTTCGACTAGTTGGAACCCCAAAAAGACTGGTTCCTCATATTAAGACCCATAAAATGGCAGAAGTGGTTAAGCTACAAATGGCTGTCGGAATAAAACGGTTTAAATGTGCTACAATTGCGGAGGCTGAACTCTTGTCAGAATGTGACGTAGATGAGGTTATTCTGGCTTATCAGCTTAATGAATCAAAAGCAAAACGTTTTTTGGAATTGGTTCAGAAATACCCACATATTCGTTTCGTTTCTCTGATAGATAATCTTCAGAGTACAGCAATTTTACAGGCTCTTTTTTTGCAGGAAGGATTAACAGCAAATGTTTTTATAGATGTCGATAATGGCATGCATCGAACGGGTTTTCCGATCGATCAGGATTTATTTTCATTTTACAAGAAAATCCAACATTATTCTCATGTTCATTGCTATGGATTGCACGTTTATGACGGTCATCTTCATATTCAGAATTTTGAAGAAAGAAAACAGAAAGCCGAAGAAGCTTTTTTGCCTATAAAAAAAATATCAGATCAAATCATAGCAGCAGGATATCCAAAACCCGTTATTCTGGCCGGAGGAAGTCCTACTTTTACAATTCATGCCCTAAATCCGGAAGTGATTTGTAGCCCGGGAACCTGCTTATTATGGGATAAAGGTTATGGAGATCTATTGCCTGAACAAGATTTTTTACCGGCAGCAGTATTATTAACTAGGATTATCTCTAAACCACAGTCCGGTATTTTGACGATGGATTTGGGACATAAATCGGTGGCTGCAGAAAACCCTATTCACCGAAGGATCTTTTTTTTGAACCTCGATTCTTATAAAGTCATTGCACAAAGTGAAGAACATCTGGTGGTGGAAGTAGGACAGAAAACATGGCAAAGTTATCAGGTTGGTGCCATTTTCTATGGGATTCCACAACATATATGTCCGACAGTGGCTTTATATGATGAAGTACAGGTTGTCGATAATAATGATGTTATTGATCAATGGCAAGTCAGGGCAAGAAAAAAAAGAATAAATATTTAAAAGAATAGTATGGAAAGACTCATTTTTGATGCGCATCTCGATTTGAGTATGGGAGCCATGGAATGGAAAAGAGATTTGACCCGACCTATTTCTGAGATTCGGGAAAGAGAAAAACATTTGACTGATCAGCCGGATCGGGGAAAAGGAACCGTATCGCTGGAAGAAATGCGAAAAGGAGGAGTGGGTATTTGCGTAGCTACAACGATTGCTCCTTATAAACGACCGGGAATTTCTAATACGCCCTTTGTTCAGGGATGGAATTCACAAGAACAAGCATGGGCACAGACACAAGGACAGCTGGCGTGGTACCGGACGATGGAAGAAAAAGGGGAGATGGTTCAAATCCGTAATTTGACAGAATTGAAGAAACATATTCGATTGTGGGAAGAAACAGAAGATCCTAAAGATTTGCCTATAGGATATATTCTGAGCCTGGAGGGGGCAGATTCAATCATTAATATGAAGTATCTGGAAAAAGCTTATCACAAAGGATTACGAGCTATTGGCCCTGCTCATTATGGTCCCGGAGTGTATGCTTTTGGTACGGATTCTTCCGGTGGAATTGGAAAAAAAGGAAGGCAATTATTAAAAGAAATGGAAAGACTCAATATGATTTTAGACACAACCCATCTTTGCGATAAAAGCTTCTGGGAAGCTTTAGATCATTTTCATGGAGCGGTCTGGGCCAGTCATAACAACTGTAGGAAACTGGTTCCGCATAATCGACAATATGCTGATGAGCAAATTCATGCCCTTTTAGAAAGAGAAGCCGTTATTGGAGCCGTTTTCGATGCAACTATGCTTATTCCCGGATGGAAACGCGGGGAAACTACCCCAAAAGAAACGGGGGTAAGCCTCCAAAACGTAGTAGATCACATGGATCATATCTGTCAGTTGGCCGGAAATTCTTTGCATGCTGCGTTAGGTACTGACTTAGATGGAGGTTTTGGTAAAGAACAATGTCCGATTGATTTGGAAACCATTGCCGATTTAAGAAAACTACCGACCCTTTTAGAAGAAAGAGGATATACTGAAGAAGATATTGATAATATTTTGTGTAAAAATTGGATACGTTTTTTAGAGAAAGCTTGGGAATAACAGGGCTTAATCTTTTGCTAAGGAATCTAACTTTGCTTCCATTTTTTCATGCATTTCTTTAGCCCAAGCAGCCACCTGCTGATATTGTTTCTCTGTTAACTTGGCATCCTTGTGCATCCAAAGATAAGATTTTAAAGGCATGGCATGTTCTTCCATTACCTCTTGTAGTTCCTTGAATCTTTTACTGGCCTGTTGGGGAGTATAGCGGGCAAATTCAGAAAAATTAACGTGCTTCTTGGCCTCTTGAATATGCCAATCCATCCACCAACTTACCGGCTGAATGTGATAATACCAAGGATAATTTTCAGTATAATTAGAATGACAATCAAAACAACCATTGTATAAGATCATTTGAATATTCATCGGAACTTCATATTTGTCTACAATGGCTGTGCTCGTATCCTCTTTTGTAAAATTCTTTTTAGGGGTAAAAAAAGGAAGTTGAATAATTAATAATATAGCAATAATAATCACAAGAATTTTGAGCAAAGTTTTCATAGTAGAATTCTGAAATTAATATATAATATTTTGGGGTTTTTCATTTAGGCTAAAATAATAAACTTTCCCCTATTTTGTATTTATTTTGTAAAAATAGATATAAATGTCCTTAAATCTTGATATCTTATGAAATAAATTGTACTTTCGTTCTATCGTTTACATAAAAATTTTTTTAAAAATGAAAAGTATAAAATTTAAATTTTTCGGTGTCGTAACAGCAGCAGTATTTTTTGCATTCTCTCTGGTTTCTTGTTCACAATCTGCTAATCAAAATAATAAGGCAGAGAAGGCAAATACGGAAACAGCAAGTGCAGAAACAGCGGCTAAGGCAAAGACAGGAAAACAAACAATTAGTGGAGAAATTTTGGATATGTCATGCTATATGGATCATGGTGCTAAAGGTCAGGGACATAAAAAATGCGCTGAAGCCTGTATCCAAAAAAAAGGATTACCGGCAGGTATTCTTGGAGAAGATGGTCAGGTTTACCTTCTTATAGAAGATCATGATAACTCAGATGCGTATGAGACTGCACTACAACATGCAGCTGACGATGTTTCTATCACAGGAAATGTTATCGTAAAGAATGGAGTTAACTCTCTTGTTGTTGAAAAAGTAGATGCCGGAGATAAGGCTCAAAGCTAATAACAAAACTTTTGCTATAAGACAGCTTTCTATAGAGGGCTGTCTTTTTTTTTGTATATAATAATCAGTAGATGATGGGACAAGAGATAGAACGAAAATTCCTTGTAGATAAAGAGAAATGGCAAGAAATTGAAAAACCACAAGGGGAATATTATCGACAAGGATATTTTTCGACTGACCCACATAAAACGATTCGGGTCAGAAGTACCCCTCAGGTTGGATATCTTACGATTAAAGGACCTTCCAAGGGGGCAGTCAGACTTGAATATGAATATGAAATACCTAAGATAGACGCTGATGAATTACTCGATCGTTTTCCCTTGTCAGTCTTATCTAAAATTAGATATAAAGTGTCTTATAAAGGAAAAATATGGGAGGTGGATGAATATCTCGAGAAGAATAAAGGGCTTGTTACAGCAGAGATTGAATTAGAGGAAGCAACTGAAAAATTTCATGCTCCCGATTGGCTGAAATTGGAAGTGACAGGACAAAAGGAGTACTATAATGCTAACCTCACCTTGCATCCGTATGCAGAATGGAGGGATGACTAAAAACAGAGAATAATCTTCCCAAAAAATGCTCTGGAATCCATTAAAGCATGTGCTTCGGCAGCCCGATTGAAAGGAAGTCGGTTTCTTACCGGATTTTTAAAATGTGTCCTTTCCAATAAAGGATAAGCATTTTTTAAAATATCTATAGCCAATTCTTTTTTATATTGTAATGAACGTGAACGGAGAGTGCTACCGGTTATTTTTATCCTTTTTTGCATTAATTTAAAAATATCTAATTTCGGAAAACCTCCATTCATAGCGTTAATATATACCAAGCGGCCATCTGGTCGAAGAAGTTCCAAATTTGTTTCTAAATAAGTACCGCCCACACTATCTAAAATAAGATCGATGCTCTCTTTTGGTAGCTGATCCAATATTTTCTTTTCTTTGTAATTAATGACTTTCGCAGCTCCTAAATAGTTGCAAAAATCTTCCTTGTTTTCTGTACCGGCTACGGCAATAGCATGCCCTCCGAATAACTGAATCAATTGGATTGCCATCGAACCAATTCCACCGGATGCTCCATAAATTAATACGTCTTCCCCTTTTTTAAGCTGTCCTATTCTAAAAATATTTTGCCAGACTGTAAATAAAACTTCCGGCAATGCTGCGGCATCTTCTAGGGAGAAGCCTTGGGGAATGGGTAAACAACTGCCTGCATCCACTGCCACATATTCTGCATATCCACCGCCGGGAAGGAGAGCACATACTTCTTTTCCAATGGGGTATGTTTGAACCTCTGGTCCTTTATCGACGATCTCTCCGGAGACTTCAAGTCCCAGAATATCTTGAACAACACCTTGAGGAGCTGGATAATTTCCCTTCCTTTGGGCTATGTCTGCCCGGTTCATTCCGGCAGCTTTCACTTTTATTAATACCTCATTGCTTCCTATTGAAGGTATTTCTCTATCCATAACTTTTAGTACGGAGGCATTTCCAAATTGATTAAAGACGATGGCTTTCATTGTTTTTCACAATTATTCTCCAAATATACAAAAGTAAAGGGGCTTTTGAAAATGTATTTTAAAGGAAGAATAGAATCTATTATTCAGTCTAAGACACCTCTATTCTTTACTAAGGACAGAAACAAGTTTCTTAATATCTTCTTGTGTCTCTTCTTTGTCTGAAATATTCATTTATCAATTGACTATACAATATAACGTATCTATAGCTGATCGTGAAGATTTTATGAGGTTCCGAGCGGATTCGAACCGCTGTACAAGGTTTTGCAGACCTCTGCCTAACCACTCGGCCACGGAACCTTAGAATAGTAAAATAACTAATATATAAGAACTCTTTTCTTATACTTTAAGAGCTGCAAAGGTAACTGATTTAATCTATTTTAACCAATTTTAGTGTATTTTTTGCACAACTATCCAAAAGTTGAAAATTGAAAAAATCCCATACTTTTGGTTAAGCATCACCAAAACTTACTCGTATGGGATTATTCAGAAGGAACAAAAATAACAATAAACCGGTAATTCGCCAGATAATAGATTTTATTTCTCCGCATTTATTGCTAGCATCTGTTATGCGCTATAAGAGCGATAAACACTGTCATAAGCACAAAACCTACGATAAATGATGGCAATAAAAGTGGAATTACGGGTTGTCTGAAAAGTTGTATAGTAATTTGCTAATCTACTATGGGTGATCCTTGTGCAGCAAAGCTAACTTCATAATAATAGTAAAGAGGTCAAAAATCAAACTATTCTCATTTTTGATAACAGTACTATCTGTTTGTGTTTAGGTCTGTTTGATTGGGCAATCTCGCAGGTGCGGGACGGACAGCTAAAGGAGGAATTACAATATATACCCAATGGGATGAAACAATAATGTTATTCGAACTTGTCAATATTAGAAAAGCAAAGTCCATGATAGAAGGGGGGGGGCAATCAATATTTCTTAAAAACACGATTATTCTGGAGGATGAAGGTTTCCGCGGTTTTATGGGATCAAAGACTGAATTAAAGCAGAAAATATTTTTGTAACATGCATAAAGACCAATTCAGAATGGACGGATGGATAGGATGGCGACCTATCGGCGAGTTTTTTTAGTCAAAACGTATGATAACCAATCTCCGGAAAGTCTTCAATAGCCAACGAAAACTGGGTTTAAATCCACCAATAGAGAAAAGCCGATCTACGCTTCATCCCGAATCGTTCCTCTCGGGATAGGCTGCGCATAGCCAAAAGTCCCCCTCTGGAGGAAGCTATCGTTGGGGACTTTCAGCTATGCTACCTAATGTTGTGCGGGTCGCCCTTTTCGCTTAACCCGCTTTATTCATCGGCCGAATAAAGGGTAACCATTTTTATGTATTAAT
>CAZYHV010000039.1:0-23981 GCA_964647485.1 uncultured Chitinophagaceae bacterium
TAGTCTGTTAGTCTGCTAGTCTGTTAGTCTGCTAGTCTGTTAGTCTGCTAGTCTGCTAGTCTGCTAGTCTGCTAGTTTACTAGTCCATTAGTCCGTGACTATTTGACTATTCGACTATTTGACTACTTGACTACTTGACTATTTGACTACTCGACTATTTGACTATTTGACTATTTGACTACTTGACTATTCGACTATTCGACTACTTGACTATTTGACTATTTGACTATTTGACTACTTGACTATTTGACTACTCGACTATTCGACTACTTGACTATTTGACTATTTGACTACTTGACTATTCGACTACTTGACTATTCGACTACTCGACTACTCGACTATTCGACTATTCGACTACTCGACTATTCGACTATTCGACTACTCGACTATTCGACTATTCGACTCACCTCACCTTCTTCTTCAACATACTCACCTGCTGTTGTAATTGACCCACAACATCGGCAAGATGAGTAACATTCAATTGTTGATCTCTACTCACTTTGTTTATGATAGCATCAGCTTCCCACAATTCCAAAACATCTTCCAGAAGTACATGGTAAGATTCATACTGCGAATTATCAGACAATAGTGTAATCTTATTTTTATTTCGATTATTTTTTTGAATTCTTTTATAGACGACCCCTTCTGTTCGAGTAAGTACGACATATGTGGAATTATGCTTAATCTCCTGCCATTCATTGATTTTATGTCCTACGATGATAGAACCGGAGGTCACCGGTAACATAGAATCTCCGGATATTTCAAAAGCTCGATAATGTCCGGATCCCAACATGGGCAAGGTAAAGGTGTTCAATTCCTCTAAAAATTCGAGATCTTGATAGCCTGAGAGGTAACCTGCAGTTGCTTTTATAGGGACGAACTCAATCACCTGTCGGGGTTGCTCCTTCAATCTCCTTCTACGTTCCTGATAATTTCCCTCCTTCGCACTTAAATCTGTCCTCAGTAAATCATCGATACTCACATAAAAGATATCGCTTAGCCGTTCCAAGACCTCTGTCCGGGGGCTGGCTCTGTTTTCTTCATAAGCTCCCAATCGAGAGCGTTTTATCTTCAGTTTCGCTGCCATTTGTTCTTGCGTCCAGCCTCGCAAACGGCGCATATATTTTATATTCTGATTAATAAAAGACATCAATTACTAATTTTATTAGAAAAACACTAACAAATTTAGTAAAAATATCTATATATCCTATTTTTTTTGTATTGATTTTTGGTAATAATCACAAATAGGTCTTAAATCGCAAAGTTCACACTTAGGTTTACGAGCGATACAGATATATCGTCCATGAAGGATAAACCAATGATGTGCTATATGAATTTTTTCTTTAGGGATATAAGTTATGAGTTGTTTTTCAGTCTGAAGCGGATTTTTAGCATTTTTTGTAAGTCCAATTCTTGCAGACACCCGAAACACATGGGTATCTACAGCCATATTCGGTTGCTTATAAACCACAGAAGTAATCACATTAGCCGTTTTTCGTCCAACTCCCGGCAGAGTCATCAGCTCCTTGACGGATTCCGGCATGATGCCTTCAAAAGTTTCTTCCACTTTTTGTGCCATCCCAATTAAATGTTTTGTCTTATTATTGGGATAACTAATGCTTTTTATCAAAGGAAACAGATCCTCAAAGGTAGCCCGACTTAAGGCTTTAAAATCAGGATATTTCTCGAAAATGGAAGGAGTTGTTTTGTTGACACGTTTGTCGGTACATTGTGCAGAAAGAATGACAGCTACCAATAACTGGTAAGGATTATCATACATTAATTCGGTTTCTGCATCAGGATATTTTTTTTCAAAATAGTCGAGGGTAATGGCAAACTTTTCCTTTCTTGTCATTGGGAAGTTTTTTTTAAGGATAAAGCTACAAGATATTCCTTTCCAAGAGATCTTAACACAGCAGTTATCGTCATATCATTTACCTTCCGACGGAATAAGGAAAACATCCTCATCCTTTTTCTTCATCAGGTATTTTTCACGAGCATACTCCTCTAATTTATGAGGGTTGTTTTTCAAATCGTGTAATTGAGTATTAATGGTATCTATTTGATTTTCCAAATACGCTTTTTGATGTTTTAATTCGTGTAAATGCGTAACATAGCCCACTTGTTGAATTAAATCATTACTATCGAAAAAAGTAATCCATACCACAAAAAGAATTGTGGTAAGGATATACTTATTCTTCAGCCATTTTGGAATCTTTCTTTTCATGAAAGTGTTTTTATTTCAGCAGATTCTGTGGAAAAACGGCAGAATCATCCAGCCCTTCTTCAATTCTAAGTAATTGGTTATATTTTGCAATACGATCGGTTCTGGAAGCAGATCCTGTCTTTATCTGACCTGTATTCAATGCTACGGCAAGATCGGCAATTGTCGTATCTTCTGTTTCACCGGAACGGTGACTCATAATGGCTGTATATCCGTTCTTTTGTGCCAATTGAACGGCATTAATCGTTTCGGTAAGAGATCCGATTTGGTTTACTTTGATTAAGATACTATTTCCAATTCCTTGCTCAATACCTTTCTGAAGTCTTTCTACATTGGTAACAAAAAGATCGTCTCCCACTAATTGAGTTTTATCACCAATCTTTGCGGTCAGATCTTTCCATCCTTCCCAATCATCTTCAGCCATGGCATCTTCCAAAGAAACTATAGGATATTTATCAACCCATTCTGTCCAATAATTTGCCATTTCTTCAGCAGAAAGTTTTCTGCCATCAGAGTGTAAAAAGTGGTATTTCTTTTCTTCTTCCAGGTAAAGTTCGCTGACTGCAGGATCGAGAGCAATTCCTACTTGTTCTCCCGGTTCAAATCCTGCTTTTTTAATGGCTTCTAAGACTGTTTCTATTGCTTCTTCATTGCTTTGGATATTAGGAGCAAATCCACCTTCATCTCCCACATTAGTAGAATATCCTTTCTCTTTCAACACGGCTTTTAATTTATGGAAGATTGTCGCTCCCCATCTTAATGCTTCAGAGAATGAAGGGGCGCCAAAAGGAACAATCATAAATTCTTGAAAGTCGATTTTATTATCAGCATGAGAACCTCCGTTTAGAATATTCATCAACGGCACCGGAAGGGTACGTGCATTTGTGCCTCCAATATAACGGTACAGTGGAAGATCAGCTTCCTGAGCAGCTGCTTTTGCCACTGCCAAACTAACAGCAAGAATAGCATTTGCGCCAAGATTAGCCTTGTTAGGTGTTCCGTCTAAGTCAATCATCGCCTGGTCAATGCCGGTTTGATCAGCTACTTCCCAGCCTAATATTGCTTCGGCAATCGATGTATTTACATTATCAACAGCTTGTAAAACACCTTTCCCCAAAAAGACTTCCTTGTCGCCATCCCGTAACTCTACTGCTTCATGAACTCCGGTAGAAGCTCCTGAAGGAACGGCAGCACGGCCAAAAGCACCTTCATCTGTCAAGATTTCGACTTCTACAGTAGGATTGCCCCTGGAATCAAGAATTTGTCGGGCATGCACATGGGTGATAATACTCATAATTCTATACTTTTAATTTGTTAATTTACGAAATAGTTCTTCCAGAGAAGCCTCTGAACTCTGCAAAGAAACGATGTTCAGGTTATTTTGCAAAGTAAATTGCCATAAACTTTTCTTCATCTCTTCCGGATGACGGGTGGAAATATGCCAAACAAAAGCACTCTTCGAGCTGATTTCTTCTACGCCATTTAATTTTTCTAATAGCGAACGATCTACCTTTTGTTCAAAAACCACCCTCAGTATTTTTTCTTTTGATTCTTTTCCCAGGCTTTCCATAGTATCATCTGCAACAATTTTTCCCTGGTGAATAATAATGGCTCTTTCACAGACGGCTTCAATCTCCTGCATTATATGAGAAGATAACAACACTGTTTTTTCTCGACCTAAATGAACAATCAATGCCCGAATCTCGGAAAGCTGATTAGGATCCAGTCCTGAGGTGGGTTCGTCCAGGATAAGTACTTCCGGATCAGGTAAAAGTGCACGCGCCAACCCAACTCTTTGTCTATATCCCTTTGAAAGGGCTCCTATTTTTTTATGACATTCTTTCCGAAGCCCTGTCAAATCAATAACGTCTTCTATTCTTTTTGTCTTATGATCCATTTGATAAAATCCTGCAGTAAAAGAAAGTATTTCCTTGACATACATTTCTGAATATAGAGGATTTGATTCGGGGAGATAACCTATTTTTCGTTTTATTTCTAATGGATGTTGATCCACCTCCATGTCACAAACTTTAGCTATTCCCGAAGAAGGAGGCAGATATCCTGTAAGGATTTTCATAGTCGTAGATTTTCCCGCCCCATTAGGACCAAGAAAACCCACAACTTCCCCTTTTTGCACAGAAAAGGAAAGTTGATCAACTGCTTTCTGACTCCCATACATTTTCGTTAGGTTGGAAACAGCAATAGACATGGTTGCAATGTACAACTTTTAAAAATAAAACATTTCGGGGAAGGGGGAAAGTTGAGATCCTCTTTTTTTTATTTAAGAAAGTATTATACTTTTATCCCAACGGGTTATGAGCAAAAGGTTTTTCTATAGGAGCATATGGGTCATAGGGCTTTTATTGGCAGGGTTAACAACGAAAGCCCAAGACAGTAGCATCTATCTGAATGGTGTTATTGTCACTCAGAACACGCAACAAAAACTTCAATCCGCCTCTGTAAAGATTCTAAAAAAAAGCGATTCCAGCTCCATCAAAGAAACGTTTACCAACAATCAGGGAGAATTCAGTGTTTTTATCCCAAAAGAAGACGGGCTCTTGTTGTCAATCTCTTTTATTGGATATAAAAGTAAAATAATCCCTTTACAATTTAAGCCTCAGACTTATACTCTGTCATTAGGCACCATTCAATTAACCCCTGCTTCTAATCAACTAAAAAGAGTAGTGGTAAAAGGTCAAAGAAAGAGATATATATACAAACAAGACAGTATCATCTTCAACGTTCCAGAAAACTTTGAACCTGGAGGGAATGCCAAAGATGTGCTTGCCTATACTCCCTCTTTAACTATAGATGCCAATGATAATATTCGAATCAGAGGACAAGGCGTTGCAGGTATTTATGTAGACGGGAAACCCGTATCAGACTTAGGGTATACAGCAAAAGAATATCTGGAAAACACACCTGCTTTTATGATAGAAAGGATTGAAGTCCTTAAAACGCCTCCTGATCCGGAAGATAGAGCAAAGGCAAAAGCTGCAGGGATTGTCAATAAATATTACCTAAATATTCTTACTCGAAGAATTCATTATCGAGGATATACAGCCGAACTTACAGCAGGAGGGAATACAAGAAATGAGAAAACAGGAAGAATGCATCTCAACACAAACCTGAAACCTTTTGAACTAAACTACAGCAATAATTTAAGCAAAAATATAGATAGTAGTTATCGTCACCGACTTAGTTTCATAGGACCACACGATACTTCTACTCTGAATCAAAGAGATTATAATAAGAATGTAACATTCAATCAAAATCTACAAGGTAGATATACCTTTAAATTTTCAAAAAAAGAACAGCTCCGCCTACAAACAAACCTAGGGTGGAACAAACAAAATAATAAGAGTCACAACAACAGCAACATCATCAACCCTAAAGATATTCCTGACCAAAGAAGAATACAAACCAATAAAGCTCATTCTAATCAATATAACCTCAGCGGAAATGCAGATTATAAAAAAACATACGATAAAAAGGGGAAAGAATTAAATGCTTCTTTTAACATTAACCAAGTCAATAATAAAAACAAGAACGTCGGACTCGGAGCTTATTTACTAAAAGGAGACTCTCTTCATCAGCTGAACGAAGGAAAAACAGAAAATACAAGTCTACAAGGCAATATTCAATATAAAAATACTTTTGGTGCAGATAGCAGTCATTTTTATCTGTTGAATGGTTCCATTTCGGGAAGTAATCGTCATCATTTAAACGACCTCAGTCGTTCAGACACCAGTCTTTCCAGCCCAATTTTATTTAAGAATAATCAACTTTCATCCAACAGTTATAGTAAATCTTCAAGCTATGGAGCACTCCTTCTTATAGGGAAAAGAGACGATAAATTAGGATGGCTGGCTGGGAGCTATTTATCCTATCACAAGAGAGATTTTCATGATAGCTACAGAGGTAGTAAAATAAAAAACAACACCCTCTCCATCATGACAGGGCTGGGAATAAATTACAGCCCAAACGATCAACAAGAAATCAACTTGTATTTCACTCCCAAAGTAAGGAAATTTCAACAGAGGTCTCGCCCTAATGACTCTGTCAAATTTTTTCATCAAAGATATACTGATTTTATCCCCGGCATGTCTGTAAAATACCGATGGCAACATCATGAATTTTCTTTTGAATATAACCGAAAAATAAAACAACCCTCTTGGAATCAACTTAATCCCTATATTAATAATCGCGACCCTCTCAATATCAAAACAGGGAACCCCGACCTTCTTCCCCAATCTACAAATGAATTTAAAATTCTATATGATTTTAATTATAAATCCTTTTACTGTTCTTTGCTCTTTGAAGATGATATTGCCAACAACGTTATTTCTCCTTATACCTTTGTGGATAGCAACGGAGTATCTACTAGAACTTTTGTCAATTTGAAAGAAAGAGACAAACGAGCAGTCAACCTCAATGCAGGTTTACATTACTTTAAAAATTTAACAGACTGGGGAGCCAGTATCAGTGCAAATATCAATGGGGGAGTCGATGCCTATCAAATTATTTCCTATGACCGGCATGTCAGTAGGGACTTTCATAACGTATCGGGAATTTCTGAACATCTCAAGATTAGAACGGCTTTTAAGATCAGCTCTTTCTCTTTAATTATCAAAGGAAGGTACAACGGTCCTCGTTACTTTTCTCAGGGAAAAACCCCATCTCAATTTCGATCCGGCCTACAAGCTCAAACCTCCTTTTTTCAACACAGCCTTAATCTTTCCCTGGGCATAGAAAACCTTTTTGGAGCAACAGTAGAAGACAATTTTTATAAGACTGATCAATACATTCAATATAGCAGTAACCGAAGAAATGTTCGTTATTTCAGTCTCTATATTTCTTATAAATTCAAGAGATATAAAAAGTTAAACAATACGCTAAATTAAAACAGGGAAGTACCTGCATTATTTGTAAATTTGGGGCACGAATTCTAAAAACATAAAAAGATGGACTACAGAATAGAAAAAGATACCATTGGGGAAATCAAAGTTCCCGCAAATGCATACTGGGGAGCCCAAACAGAGCGTTCTATAGAGAACTTCAAGATTGCCCAGGAAACTAATAAAATGCCAAAAGAAATTATTCAGGCTTTCGCTTATCTAAAAAAAGGAGCCGCCATCACTAATGAAGCAGCCGGTGTGCTCCCTAAAGAGAAAGCAGATTTAATTGCAAAAGTATGTGATGAGATACTAGCAGGAAAGCTAACGGATCAATTCCCGTTAGTCGTTTGGCAAACCGGATCCGGGACACAAAGTAATATGAACGTCAACGAAGTGATTGCCTTTCGGGCTCAAGTGATAAATGGCGGGAAGCTGACCGATAAAGATCGGATTTTACACCCTAATGATGATGTCAACAAATCTCAGTCCTCCAATGACACTTTTCCCACAGCCATGCATATTGCAGCATACAAAATGCTGACAGAAACAACCCTCCCGGGTTTAGAAAAATTGAAAAAAACCTTTGAGGAAAAAGCCAAAACCTTTGAGGAGGTAGTTAAGATAGGACGAACTCATTTTATGGATGCCACTCCTTTAACGGTAGGACAAGAAATAAGTGGTTATGCAGCTCAATTGAATCATGGCATCAAAGCCATCAAAAATGCGCTTTCCCATCTGAGTGAATTGGCATTAGGAGGTACCGCCGTAGGAACAGGTATAAACACTCCGCCAAATTATGCAGAAAATGTAGCCAAAAACATTGCCGACCTTACCGGATTGCCTTTTGTAACCGCCAAAAACAAATTTGAATCCCTTGCCGCTCATGATGCCATTGTAGAGGCTCATGGCGCCTTGAAAACTGTAGCTGTCAGCCTAATGAAAATCGGAAATGACATTCGCATGTTATCTTCGGGTCCCCGTTGTGGTATTGGTGAGCTTAAAATTCCTGCAAATGAACCCGGATCTTCTATCATGCCCGGGAAAGTAAACCCGACACAGTGTGAAGCCCTCACCATGGTAGCGGCTCAAGTAATGGGAAATGATGTGGCCATCAATGTTGGAGGGTCAAATGGACAATTTGAACTAAATGTATTCAAACCTGTAATGATCTATAACTTCCTCCATAGTGCGCGACTTATCGGTGATGCCGTGGTTTCTTTCAACGATAATTGTGCAAAAGGGATAGAACCCAATCAAAATAGAATTAAAGAAAATCTTAATAATTCTCTCATGCTGGTTACTGCGCTAAACACCAAGATAGGATATTACAAAGCCGCAGAAATTGCACAGACTGCCCTCAAAGAAGGGAAAACCCTAAAAGAGGTTGCCTTGAAAACAGGATATCTTTCCGAAGAAGAATTTGATCGCTGGGTAGATCCGGCAAAAATGGTTGGGAAGTAATAGGTTCCTATTTCATCTTCTTTTCAGGCATTTTCCATTTTAAGGTTTTCAATAAATGCCACATGTCTTTTTCTATAAATGACACTACCGGTGCAATAGAATCTGCATTCGGCGTAGCATAAAAATAAAGCGCACCTCTGAGAAAATGCCTGACACTGTCTGTTGCAAAAAATTGCCTTGCTGTAGCTGCATTTCCACTAACCTTGTACATAAGTCCTGTCACATTATTAGGAGTTTGGAAAGCTTCCCGGACAATATTATCAGCCTTTAGAGAATTTTCATAGGTCATTTTATAGGCATCATTCACCAACCGATTCAAACTGTATTTTTGACCTATTTTTTTATAACTTAAATAAATTTTCCCATCAAAATCGGGAAATACAATATCTATCCACCAGGGATTTTCCGGCTTCCCGCCGAAAAAAGAAGTATCTCTCTCTATTGTTGCATAGGTAGGATATTCAAAAGTATACGGGTATCCCGGTTTTTGAAACTTCCGGTAAGATTTTTTGGGGAAGTTTATTCTAAAATAGCCACGGGGTTTGGGATTCACAGGAGAATGACAAGCTTCAAATGAAAATAACATAACCACCAATAATAACCCTATGGGGGGAATCCTTAACTGCATGCTCTATTCTTCTCTTTTTATTTAAGAAAGCACAATTTTCACTTTCGACACCCTTAATTCTGCAATATCTACCGGAATCAACACCATCCCATTACAAGAAAGCTGTTGATCTACCTCAGGAAAGCTCCCTGAAAGCTCAAGAACAAGACCTCCCAAGGATTCACTGTCTCCTTTCACTTCATTAAAATACCCTAAGGGGAGGTTAAGAATCCGAACAAATTCTGTCAAAGCCGTTTTCCCATCAAAAATAAATTCTTTATCATTTACTTTTTGAAAGTTTGCTTCTTCCTGGTCAAACTCCGTACGAATATCTCCAATAATTTCTTCCATAATATCCTCCATCGTCACAATCCCGCTTGTTCCTCCAAATTCATCTACAACAACGGCAAAATGAGAATGAGTTAACTGGAAATCTTTTAATAAATGTTTTATCTGCTTTTGTTCATGTACGAAAGCTGGCTTTCTCATTATTGTCTGCCAATCAAAATCAGACTCATTTAAATGACCTACCAAATCCTTGGTATTAATCACGCCAATAATATTATCCATATCATCGGAATAGACCGGCAAACGAGTAAATCCTCCTTGAGTCACCACCTTTAAGACGTCTTGAAATGTACTCGAATCTGCAACTCCTAAGATATCTAAACGAGATTTCATGACCTGTTTGACCATAATATCTTCAAATCCTATCAACCCACGAAGAATATTTTTCTCTTCCTTTTCTTCAAGCGTATCAGAAGATTCTGCAAAAGCTTCATCCAGATCTTCCACCGTCAATAATTCATTACTTTGTTTAAAAACATGAACACTCAGCCAATCTGAGCTTCGAATCATTGATGAAGAAAGAGAATTAAAAATACTTATCAAACTGCTGGCAAGAGGAGCAGCGAAAAAAGCCATCCTTAATTTACGTTGACGAGCATAGGCACGAGGTAGCGTTTCACAGAAAAGCACCATTAATGTAAAGATTACGATGATTTTTATCGTAATCGATAAGGTAGGAAACAATTCTATACTTACTAAAAAATCCAATAAGGCATTCAGGATAAAAATCAGCAAAACATTGCTCACTATTCGGGAGATAAGTAAGGTAACAATCAACGCCCTTGGACGTTCGAGAATAAAAGCCAATTTCTTTGATTCGTTATTATCTTTTGCCTTTACTCTTTTTACATCTAAATCATCCAAATAAGAAAAAGCTTGTTCTCCCCCAGCACAAACAGCAGAGATAAAAAAGAACAGGAGACAGAAAAAGATGAGTATGATTACTACAGGTGGCGTTGCCTCAATTTTTCCCAAATTTTGCAATAAGACCAGTAAAACTTCCAAGAATGTATCGTGTTTTATTAAAAAATAGCGCTTATTTTATTCAAATATAAGAATAATTCATCGCCTATAACTATTATTTTCTTTTTTTCTCTTTATTTATTTGTCGCTTCCAGCAACACAAGCTTCTCTACAATGATTTCCGTTACAGCCTTCTGTTGCCCCTTTTTGTCTGTCCAAGCCCTATTGTGTAATCGACCTTCCAAATAAACTTTGCTTCCTTTCTTCAAATATCTTTCAGCCACTGTAGCTTGCTCTCTCCAAACAACAATCCGATGCCACTCTGTTTGCTCAATCCATTGGCCTCGACTATTTTTAAAATCTTGATTCGTGGCCAAAGAAAATTTTGCTTTTGCAATATTCCCCGGTAAATACTGCATCTCCGGATCTTGACCGAGATGCCCCACTAAAATAACTTTATTTACACCTTTCATTCTATAATTCTTCTAAGAATAATTGCCCAAACGTCTTATTTCATTCAAAAACCTTACCAAAGGACGAGGAAAGGCATAATGATCCACATCCTCCAGCTTAACGGGAAAATAAGTTTCCGGTAATAAGGGGCTTTTATTTAAAAATATCATCACAAATTTAAGCATTAACTTTTGATGTGTCAATTGATGCGTAGTCAAGGGAAGAGCAGAAACCTCTTTTATTCCTTTTTTCGGACAAACCTCTTTAAAAGCAGAAAGCTCCAATAATGCCTCTTTTGAAAATGGCTGTTCGCTCTCATACAAGAAAAAATCATGTAAATTTTGCCAAATATCTCCGGAAGCTCTCTTCCGAATATAGACCCTGTCCTCGTAACAAAAGACATAATAATTGAGATAACGTTTCTTAATCTTTACCTTCTTTTTCTTTACCGGAAATGATGGTACACTTTGTTCTTTCCAAGCGATGCATTGAGACTGAAAACAACAGGAAGAACATGGAGGATTTTTAGGTAAACATTGTGTCGCACCAAAATCCATCATCGCCTGATTAAATTCAGCCGGATTGTGCTCATCCAAAAGCAAAGAGGCGAGCTTGGTAAAAAGCTTCTTTCCAGGAGCCGTATTCACCGGAACCTCGATCCCATAATACCTTGAAAGAAAACGTTCGACATTCCCATCTACCACGGCATAAGGAAGACCAAAAGCAAAGGAAGCAATCGCCGCCGCTGTATAAGGTCCGATCCCCGGTAAATCAATAATCTCCTCATAATTATCTGGAAATTTTCCGTTGTACTTTTCTGTAACAATCTTGGCTGTTTTAATTAAATTCTTACATCTATTATAATATCCCAATCCTTGCCAAAGTCGAAAAATAAGTTGTTCCTCTCCTTTTGATAAATCTATCATAGTAGGAAAATGTTTCAAAAAAATTTTATAATAAGGCAATCCTTGTTCTACCCGGGTTTGTTGTAAGATAATTTCTGACAGCCATATCTTATAAGGATCTTTTTCACCCACCCACGGAAAATAACGACGATGAGAACCATGCCAACGTTTTAAATATTCTTGAAAAAGAGCAATTTTTTCCATTGATAATTCGATCTTTTGGTCTTTCCCATTTATTCTCAACTTTTTTTCTGAAAGAATCATATTTCTTTATAAATAATTTACTGGTTCTTAATTTTTTATAGTATATTTGGGGTTAAAACATTTAATCGATATGAGAAAAGCAGACGTCATTAACAACATTTCCGAAAAAACCGGTATCCCCAAAGTGGACGTTTTGGTTACTTTGGAAGCCTTCTTCAAGGAAGTAAAAGATAACGTATCCCAGGGAGAACATATTTACATTCGTGGTTTTGGTAGTTTCATTACTAAAAAACGCGCTGCAAAAGTAGGTCGAAATATTAAGAAAAATGTAGCTGTTGAGATTCCTGAACATTACATTCCTGCTTTCAAACCTTCTAAAAAGTTCGTAGCAGAAGTAAAGAAACTAAAAGTGAACGAATAATCCTCGTTCAAGATCCATTCTTTTACCAATGGTGTGCATACCGAAGGATCTCCCTTCCGGTAACTACCTTGCAATGCCAATCAAAAGCCTTTTTCCTCATCCATTTTTTCTTTTTCCTGATGGGGGGCTTTGTACTCCAATAAAAAATTATTTTTCCCCTCTCCCAACATCAACTGCATGTAATTCTGTTGAACAAGTTCTAATACAGACAAGAAAAGAAAAATAGCTTGTAACCTATCCTGACATTGATCAAATATTCGTTCAAAAGAAATGGAACGTTCAGAAGCAATCAGCCTTTTCATGTATGCTCTGGATTCTTCCATGGTATAATTATATTTATATACCACATGCTCCGGTCGGGCTTCTCTCACTTCTAAATCTTTCATCACTTTCTGAAAGGCATTCATTAATCGGTATAGTGACAATGTCTGCATTTCAGTTCCTTCTCCTGCATCTTCTCCAATCTTATTCAATTCCTTTTTGATATTTCCTCTCTTCAACCTCAAAATTCTTTCCGCTTCCTTCTCGGCCATCTCAGCTGCTGCTTGTTTATATTTCTTGTACTCTAATAATTTTCGCACCAATTCCTCCCGAGGATCGACTTCATTCCCTTCTTCATCTAATTCTTTGCGAGGGAGCAACATTTTCGATTTGATCCGCATCAAAATAGACACAAACAAAATGAATTCACTGGCCAATTCTATATCCAACACCTCCATTTGGTGGATATAATCCATAAAATCACGAATCAGCTTACTAATCGGAATATCATAAACATCCAGTTCATCTCGCTCAATAAAGAACAATAAGAGGTCAAAAGGACCCTCAAATTGCGGAAGTGAAATCGTATATGTTTCATTATTATCCGGCATTCTATTCTAAATTTCACTTACATCAAAACTTTCTTCTGCACGAATACCCTTTTTTGTTTTTTTCAGTCGACAGCATTCGTGATCCGGATCATGTTCGAAATATAAAATATAGTTTCGCTCAAAAGCTTCTTCTAAAAAGGTTTCCTTCTCTTTCAGAGATTTCAAAGGAAACATATCGTAGGCCATCACCCAAGGAAGAGGAAGATGATGAACAGAAGGCAGTAGATCTGCCATATAAACAAGGGTTTCTCCTTTGTACCGAATCTGTGGCAGCATCATGGCATTTGTATGTCCGTAACAGAAACGAATGGAGATATCTTCCATGAATGAAATTCCTTCTTTCGTCTCTATAAATTTTAACTGTCCACTTTCTTCAATGGGTACAATGTTTTCCTTAAAAAAGGAGGCTCCTTCCCTCACATTCGGCTCTATCGCCCATTTCCAATGTTCTTTGTTACTCCAATAAGTGGCATTCTTAAAAGCAGGAACAAATTCCCCTCCTACTCTTTCAATACAACCCCCACAATGATCAAAATGTAAATGGGTTAAAAACACATCCGTAATATCTTCCTTAGCAAAGCCTTTTTCTTTTAAAGAAGCTCCTATTTCAGGACCATGGGGTTCACAATGGCTGAAAAATTTCTCACTTTGCTTATTTCCTAAACCCGTATCTATTAAGATTAATCGATTCTTTGTTTCAATCAAAAGCGAACGCATCATCCAGGTACAAAGGTTATTCTCATCCGCCTCCTTTACCCTATTCCACAAAGCTTTCGGAACCACGCCAAACATAGCTCCTCCATCCATTTTCAGATATCCTGCATTGATAGTATGTAATCGCATGTCACAAAGATAAGCATTGAGAGGAAATATCCTATAATTATCAAAAGTCAACAAAGAACCCATGATGACACCCTCTCTTTTCTATTTTTATTCTTTATTTTTGTTCCTTTTAAGGTTAAAAAGCTCGTGCGTACCAGAGGATGTTTTCATATATTTTAGCGTTACATATCATTTTTGTTGTCACCTGGTTCTCAGGTTTATTTTATATCGTCCGTTTATTTATTTATAACCGGGAAGCATATGATAAGCATTCGGAAGAAGGCAAGATTTTACAAAAACAATATAGAGTCATGATTCGACGATTGTGGTATGGCATTACCTGGCCTTCTGCTATCCTCACCCTCATATTTGGCACCTGGATGTTTGTATTGTACGTTCATGGCAACGTTCCTCTCTGGCTTTGGATAAAGTTAATCTTTGTACTGGGACTATTCGCATATCATTGGTCTTTACAATATATTTTCAAACAGCAAATGCAGGGTAAATTTCATTACTCCTCTCATCAACTAAGAATATGGAATGAAGTGGCTACACTATTCCTGATTGCCATTGTCTTTCTTGTGGTTTTAAAAAACAGCCTTAATATGATAAAGGGATTCGTTGGATTACTTGCACTAGGGGGGCTACTTATGATAGCTATTCGACTTTATAAAAAAGTGAGGGAACGAAAAGGGAAGTAAAAAATCTATCCTTTTCTCAGTGACATCAATCCGGGGAACAACTTGTTTGTTCCACAAAGGATCGCAGAGAAGCCACTGAGGACTACAGAGCTTCTTGCCATGCAAGAAAAATTGGGATACGGTTTCCTTACAAATTCTGTGAGGGCACTCTATGGACTTCGCTCCTTCTCTCCATTACTCTTAACGGTTAATACCCACATTTTATGCCCGAAGTTAATTTTTTTTCATCTCCTCCGCCACTTCTGTTGCCACCTGGATCGTCTGGTCCAAATCCACGTACTCTAGTGAATGACTAAGAAACCAGGATTCAAAAGGGGAAGGAGGCAGGTAAACGCCTCTTTTCAACATTCCATGAAAAAACAATTTAAAAAGTTCATGATTGGTCTTTGAAGCCGTCGAAAAATCTTTAATAGAATGCTCAGAAAAAGATACCCCCATCATTGAACCGCAAAAACTCATTTGATTAGGAATCTTCCGTGTATTGAAAATGGTCTGTAGCTCCCGAACTAAATAAGCCGTTTTTTCCTCCAGTTCTTTGTATATTTCGGGATGGGAAAACAGTTTTTCCAAGGTAGTATATCCCGCCGTCATTGCAATGGGATTTCCACTTAAAGTTCCTGCCTGATACACTTCCCCTACCGGAGCAACATGCGTCATAATCTCTTTCGGACCGGCAAAAGCACCCACCGGTAATCCTCCTCCGATTATTTTACCAAATGTTACTAAATCAGCATTCACATTTAGAAATTCCTGTGCACCTCCGGGAGCTAACCGAAAGCCGGTCATTACCTCATCAAAAATCAACACAATTCCATGAGCATCACAAATTTTCCTCAACCCTTCCAAAAATCCTTTTTCAGGCAAAACACATCCCATATTTCCTGCCACAGGTTCTACAATCATTGCAGCAATATCATCCGGGTTTTCGGCTACCAATTCTTCCACTTTTTCTAGGTCATTAAAGGGAGCACTCAGCGTGTCTGCCGCTACTGCAGCCGGAACTCCCGGAACTTCCTGAATCCCTAAAGTCGCTACCCCACTGCCGGCATCTACCAAAAACATATCCGCATGACCATGATAACATCCCTCAAATTTGATAAATTTATTTCTCCCGGTATACCCTCTGGCCAGTCTCACTGCACTCATGCAGGCTTCCGTACCGGAATTGACCATACGTATCATTTCCACATTCGGGACATGCGCCGTAATAAGATCTGCTATCTTCCATTCTAAAGAAGTAGGAGCACCAAAAGAGGTACTCCGCTTTGCAGCCTCATTGATGGCTTCTATCACCTCTTCATGTGCATGACCCAATATCATAGGCCCCCAGGAGTTGACATATTCAATGTATCGATTATCATCTTCATCAAAGAGATAAGCTCCTTTTGCTTGTTTGATAAAAGGTGGCGTTCCGCCTACGGACGAAAACGCCCTTACCGGAGAATTGACACCTCCGGGAATTACTTTTTTAGACTTTTCAAAGAGTTTCTGACTTTTAGATAATGACATTTGTTTTAATTTTAGTGTTGAGTCAATCATATTTTGACGAGCGAGATTCCTTCTTTGTTCCTCCTCGGAATGACGTCATTGCGATGTTGAGGTACGAAACCGAAGCAATTTCTATAGGAAATTGTATGCTTGACATACCATTAGTTTAACAATTCTGCTGCATCTTTGGCAAAATAGGTAAAGATCATATCGGCACCTGCTCTTTTTATAGAGAGAAGGCTTTCCATCATGGCTTTTTCTTCATCAATCCACCCTTTTTCTCCCGCGGCTTTGATCATTGCATATTCTCCACTTACTTGATAGGCACTTACCGGAATAGTTATCCGGTTACTTATCTCATGAATAATATCCAGATAAGCCAAGGCCGGTTTTACCATGACAATATCTGCACCTTCCGCTATATCTTTCTCTACTTCATTCAATGCTTCTCTGCGATTGGCGGGATTCATCTGGTAGCTTTTTTTATCCCCAAATCCCGGAGCACTATCCAAGGCATCTCGGAAAGGACCATAAAAACAGCTGGCGTATTTTGCAGCATAGCTCATTAATCCGGTATTTACCAGACTTTCTCCTTCCAAAGCTCTTCGTAAAGCACCAATTCTACCATCCATCATATCGCTGGGAGCAAGAAAATCAGCTCCTTCCTTTGCATGTGAAAGACCCATCTTTGTCAAAGCTTCCACAGTCTCATCATTTAAAATTTCCCCGGAGGATAAGTCGATAATACCATCATGTCCATATTGAGAATAAGGATCAAGCGCTACATCTGTCATTACAATCATTTCCGGCACTGCCTGCTTAATCGCTCTGATTGCCTGCTGCATTAACCCATCCGGGTTCCAGGCCTCTTTTCCGGTATTGTCCTTCAGACGTTCGTCAATCTTTACATACGTATTGACTCCTTTAATTCCTAACGACCGGAGTTGTTTCACTTCTTTCACCGTTTCATCCAGAGACCGACGATAACAACCCGGCATTGAAGGTATTTTTTCTACTTTTCCTTCACCTTCCATAATAAAAATAGGAAGAATAAAATCTTGTGGACTTATAGCTGTCTCTGTAACCAAATCCCGGATAGATTGGGTTTTTCTCAAAATACGATTTCGATGTTGTAAATACATAATTAATGTTTCTTTTCTTCATTCATCAGTTGTCCCTCTATTATCTTCCCACCTTATTTCCTATTGAGATCCAACTCCTTGGAGCTTTGTAAATTTTCAACATTCTCTCTTCTTCACTTCCTTTCTCCGGTTGATCATCATAGTCAAATCTAACGGTTGGTGGCAAGCTGACCAAAATACTCTCAATTCTTCCGCCCGATTTCAAACCAAAAAGCGTTCCTCTATCATGGATTAAATTAAATTCCACATAACGACCCCGGCGAATTTCTTGCCATTTCTTGTTTTTTTTATTCCACTCAATTTCTTTTCTCTTCCTTACTATCGGCAAATACGCCTCTAGAAAACTATCTCCATTGGCTTTTTGGAAAGCCAACAATTGCTCTAACGTCATCTCCTCTCCCGGTCGTAAATAATCATAAAAGATTCCTCCGATTCCTCGCGCCTCAAAACCTCTATGCTTGTTATTAAAATACTGATCACATTTTTCTTTAAACTTCGGATATAAGGTCTTCCCATAAGGATCACAAGCTGCTTTTAGCGTTTCATGAAAATGCTTTGCATCTTTTTCAAACAAGTAGTAGGGCGTTAAATCGGTTCCTCCGCCAAACCACCGGTCGATGACGTTTTCTTGCTCATCATACAATTCAAAATATCTATAATTAGCATGAACCGTAGGTACAAAAGGGTTTTGAGGATGAATAATCAAACTTAATCCACAGGCAAACCAATAATCCCCCTCTATATGAAGATGTTTCTTCATACTATCGGTAACTTTTCCTTCCACAACCGAACTATTAACCCCTCCTTTTTCAATCATATCTCCATCAGAGATCACACGCGTCTTTCCGCCACCGCCTTCTTTTCTTTTCCATTCATCAGTATGGAATTGAGCACTTCCATCTTCCATTTCTAATGCCTGACAGATCTCTTCTTGAAGAGATAAAACATAGGCAATCCAGCTCGAGCGAATAGACTCTTTTACTTTCTTTTTCATTTTTATCGCCTTCTTTTGATTAAGACTCTCTTTTATACACTATTTTTCACTTCATCAACAAAAGCTCTGGCATGTTCCACAGGCACCTCCGGTAAAATACCATGCCCCAAATTGGCTATATAGCCGGAATTCCCAAAGTCGTTCAGCATCCATCTCACTTCTTTTTTTATTTGAGAAACAGAACCTAATAACTTTGAAGGATCCAGATTGCCTTGTAAGGTCACCTTTTTTCCTGCCATTCCTCTTGCTTGCTCCGGTAACAACCCCCAATCTATACTTATCCCTTCCGCTCCTGTCTCTGCCAATTCTTTCAGGCTATACCAAGCACCTTTCGCAAAAACAATTACAGGGACTTCATGATTGACGGCATGCACAATATTTCTAAGGTAAGGCAAAGCAAAGGTTTCAAAATCTCGTTTACTTAACAGTCCTGCCCAGCTGTCAAAAAGCTGAATCACATCCACTCCCGCCGCTATTTGCGCTTTTACATAAGCAATAGTGCTTTCTGTAATCATCTTTAATAAACGATGGGCTGCTTCAGGTTGTCGAAAGCAAAAAGCTTTTGCCTTGGAGAAAGTTTTCGATCCATTTCCTTCAACCATATAACAAAACAAAGTCCATGGCGCTCCTGCGAAACCGATCAGAGGAACCTCTCCATTCAATTCATTTTGAATATTTTTTATTGCCTCAAAAACAAAGGGTAAACTGTCATACACATCGGACACTGACACTCTTTCTATATCCTTGACCTTTCGCAACGGATGAGGTAAAAAAGGGCCTTTATCCGGAATTAATTCTACTTCCAGTCCCATTGCCTGAGGAATTACAAGAATATCTGAAAATAGAATCGCCGCATCAACGCCTAGGCGTCTCACCGGTTGTAAGGTAATTTCACAAGCTAATTCAGGGGTAGCTATCCGTTCTTGAAAAGAATATTTTTCTCTCAGTTTTTGATATTCAGGCAAATAACGCCCGGCTTGTCGCATCATCCATACCGGTGGACGAGCGAGTTTTTCCTGTCTCAAGGCTCTCAACAATAAATCATTCTTCAGTTGTATTCCCATAGGTCTTTTTAAAATAATTCACAAGTAATTCCAATAAGGCCGGAGTATTAGTTTCCGGGCTGGATAAAACCGGATTAGGAATCTTTTCTGTCACCGCATTTGCCGTCGTTTTTCCAATAGTAAAACAAGGTTTCTCTATATCTATACGATTCTTAGAAAAGAAACTTTTTACCGCACTTGGGCTATAAAACAGATAGCCATGATAATGATCTTCTATCGAAGAAGGGGTCTCCACATTTTCATAAATAATCCATTCTTTAAACGGGATATGATGGGAGTTCATAAAATCAGGTAATGTATTTCTCCTTTTATTCCCACAAAAAAAATGAATAGGCTCATTTTCCCCGGATGTTTCTCTTAGGAAAACGCCCAGGTCTGAAGCGTAATGAGCACTCCCTTTGATCTGTTTTGGTTCAACATATCGTAATAAGGTTGTACGAGTCGCACCCGAAATACAATAAAAGCCCCAACTTTGTAATGTTTTTTCAGGGATAACGGACAAATAATTTTCAAAAGCTATCCTTACTGCATTTTTACTGGTAAACAAGACCATTTTCCCCGGCTTATTGAGAGCCGAAAAAACAGAGGACTTCAGCTGCTCGTCAACCACAGGCACAATTCGAATAAAATTACGATCTGCTATTTCTATTCCGACCTCAGCCACTTTCTCTTTCTCTGAAGTCGGCAGCGAGCGTGTAGAAAATATTTTAATCATACTTTTTTCCTCTCCTGCTTTTTGAACTGCTCTACAATCTCTTTCCCACCCGAGCTCCATATTTCTTCTGCCGCTATTTTTCCTAGATCTGAAGCCTCTTGCACAGGAATTTCCTTCGTAATCGCAACCTTTTTTTTCCCATCCGGAAGGAGAACATTCCCCTCGAAAAACACCTGTTCTTCTTTTATCTGAGCCAATGCACTAATGGGGGTCGAACAGCCCCCCAATAAAGTCCTCAAGAAATCTCTTTCTATTTTGACACAAAAGGCGGTATCTCTATCATTCAGCGAAGAGCAGACCTGTAACACTTTATCATTACCCTCCTTACAAACGACCAAAATAGCCCCCTGTGCCGGAGATGGCAGCATCCAATCCAATTCTACAGCTTTTTCGGGTCGCAGATTTATCCGGTCTAATCCGGCAGCCGCAAACAAGGCACCATCCCAATTGTTTTCTTGTAGCTTTCGCAATCTTGTATTTACATTTCCCCGAAGTCCGGTAATTCTACTTTTGGGATAATGATGCAACCATTGCGCTTTTCGTCGGATACTCCCGGTAGCTATCACACATTCCGTATCAGGATCTTCCAAAAAACCTTTTCCTTCTTTATATACCAACAAATCTCTTACCTGCCCTCGTTTTAACACGGCCGCTGAGGCCACTCCCTCTGCCAAAGTTGTAGGAACGTCCTTCATAGAGTGAACGCCTATATCTACCTTTCCTGAAAGGACAGCTGCATCCAAATAACGAGTAAAGACCCCCTCTACATTCATTTTATATAGAGGCGTTTCTAGATTGATATCTCCTTCGCTCCTGACAGAAATAATTTCCGTCTCTACTCCTTTTTCTTCTAAAGCTGTCGCAACTTGTTGAGCTTGCCAAAGTGCCAATTGGCTCGCTCTGGTTCCTATCTTTATTTTCTTTTTCATTGTTGTTCTTTATTCACCGGAAGGTCAAATAATTCTCCTAAGACCTGATAATAATGATCCGGTTGGCCTTCTACTTCTTTCAGCTTTCCTCCAAATACATTGATTATCTTCTGTGCTAAATAAGCCGCCATTTCTTTATCTTCCAGATACTTTCCTTCTTTTTCTTTTCTATAATTACCAATCCCTCTACATTGCACTTCCTCCATTTTTTCTTTCATTCTTTGTAAGATGAATGCATTCTTCCGATTTCGATGCCACGCCATAAAATCAGCCATTCCTTCCTCTATAATAGCTTCTGCCTTGGGAATTTCTTTCGCCCTTAAACTCCTGGTTTTATTCGACACCACCGACAATTCATCCACATCTACAATAGACACCTGAGGAAGACTTTTTATTTCATCACTCACATTTTTAGGGATAGACAGATCCAAAAAGATCTTCTTTCCCATATCCATCACTTCCTTGTTAACCGTAGGTTTAGAGGCATTTGTAGCAACCAATATCACATCAGATTCTCTAATTTGTATCTTCAAATCCTCTATAGGGGCACACTGCAAACCATGTTTACCGGCAAAATCTTCTGCAATTTCTTTTGTTCTATTAACGAGTACAATATTTTTTGTTCCTATATATTCTTGTAAATTTTTGCAAGTCACTCTCCCTATTTTCCCGAGTCCGAAAAGCAGAATTCTTTTATTTTTTATATCCGGAATTCTCTGTAAATATTTGATAGCAGCAAAGGATACAGAGGTAGTTCCCGAACTCAAGCCGGTTTTCGTCTTTACTCGCTTCGAAGTCTGTAATACACTATTTATAAGTCGTTCCAAAAAAGGGCCTAACAATCCCGCTTCTCTGGATTTATTTGACGCTATTTTTACCTGCGAAGTAATTTCAAAATCACCCAATATTTGAGAATCCAAACCACAACATACCCCATATAGATGCCTAATAGCATCTTCCCCGTTTAAGATATAAGCTGTTCTTAAAAAGTCGTTGACCTCTCCTTTTGTTTCCTTACATAATAATTCTGCCAAGGTTACCGGATCTTCACAAAAACCATAAACCTCTGTACGGTTACAAGTCGAGAGCAGGTAAATCTCAGGAGCCTTTACTCCCGAAAAACTTTTTCTAATTCGTGAATAAATAACATCTTCAATAGAAAACAACCCTCTTATTGAAGCTTCTGTTTCTTTATAATTTATTCCAATCACATAGAAATGAGACAAAGGTTGGGATGGTAATTGTCTTTGCATTTTTATTTCCTTATTCTAAAATTTTCTCCCACAAAGGTAAGTGTGCCATTATGCACAACGAGAGGTATATTGTCAATAATCTGTCATACTTATGTAACCAATCTTTTTAAGAGCTTTATTCTTTCGACCTTTGCAAGGCAACAAATTTAAACAGAAATCCTCATTTTTAATACAAGAACACGCTATAATGGATAATACAAAGAAGCAAAAAGGTATCATTGTCATGAATTTAGGAACACCGGAGACGACAAAAGTTTCTGATGTTAAGAAATATCTTGATGAGTTCTTAATGGATAAAAAGGTAATGGATTATTCTTACCTCTTTCGCTGGTTTTTAGTTCGTCAACTCATTACTCCCCGCCGAGCACCCAAAACAGCGGAAGCCTATCAATCGGTCTGGTGGTCAGAGGGATCCCCTTTAATGGTCATCAGTGAGCGGGTTCGTTCTGCTCTGGAAAAGGAAAGCGGCCTCCCTGTAGAAATAGCCATGCGTTATGGAAATCCCTCCCCCAAAAGAGCTTTCGATCGATTGTTAGAGGAGATGCCGGATTTGGAGGAAGTAATTTTGCTACCTCTTTATCCTCATTATGCAATGTCTTCTTTCGAAACTGCGGCAGATTATGCCTTTAAAGCATACAAAAAGGGAAATTATTCTTTCAAACTAACGGCTTTTCGTCCTTTTTTTGATGACCCTCATTACATTCATGTACTTGCAGACAGTATCCGACCCTATTTAAAATCTACTACCGATTATCTGCTTTTCAGCTTTCATGGGGTTCCTGTTCGTCATATTAAGAAAGGAGACATCACAGGGCATCATTGCCTACAAACTCCGGACTGCTGTACGACTCCCTCCTTAGCACATTCTTATTGTTATCGACATCAGGTCTATAAAACAGCCCAACTGACCGCCAAAGCTTTGGGATTAGAGAAAGAACAATATGGCGTTTCATTTCAATCGAGGCTAGGAAAAGCAGAGTGGTTACAACCCTATACCTCTGAAACACTCTCCAATCTACCACAAAAAGGAGTGAAAAATTTAGTTGTTACCAGTCCGGCATTCACCACCGACTGTTTGGAGACCCTTGAAGAAATGGCCATAGAAGGGAAAGAGACTTTCATAGAAGCAGGAGGTGAAAACTATGATGTCACCGCCTGTCTTAATGATAATCCGGCATGGATAGAAGTGTTAGCCCAATGGGTGATGGATTACTTTAACGGGGATCCGACTATGGTCTTTGAAGGCAAAAAAGCCTCTCCAGTTGAGGCGCCGGTATAATAAAAATTTCTTTACAAAAAGATTATCCAAGACCAACTTCCTGATGCATATCCAGAGTAATAATATACAAAAAACGAGCACTACTTTCGCTCTTTACGAGATTTCCGGTAGTCCTGGTCGCCTCTTCTGGTGCTTTATCGCATATATCTCTATAAAATCATCTCCCACTGTATAAATTAATAGAAAAAGGGATCAGTCGCAAAAGTTGGGGAGACTAGACAAATAATCTATTTTTGTT
>CAZYHV010000040.1:0-18503 GCA_964647485.1 uncultured Chitinophagaceae bacterium
AATGGAAATCACGACCAGAGAGGATTTACGTCAAGTGGATAAGCAATGTGGGTTACATACGTATATCAACTGTAGGTTCTTGAGTAGCTTCAATGAGTGAAGTTTCTTATCCGGATTTATAGTAGGACAACAATTCAGAAGGAAAAGATCGAGTTACAACCTAATTCTGGAAACAATTGGATAATGGTCTGAAAAATCTTTATGGATTGTTTGATAGGATAAAATATCAAAAGAAGGATTTGTCAATATATAATCTATTCTCAACGTGGGAGATATTCTGGAAAAGGTTCTTCCCAGCCCGAACCCTTTTTCCAAAAAAGCATCTGTCAATTGTTGTTTAATTTTGAAATAAGTATAAGAAGAAGGCGGATCATTGAAATCACCACAAATGAGGACAGGGAAAGGACTATTCTTTACTTTTTCTGCCAAAATATTTGCCTCTTTTCCACGTTTTACAAAAGCTGTACGAAGTTTTCTGTTGATTTTCCGGGAGGCGTTCAATTTACTATCTTTCGGCCGGTCTTTTTTCATGTCTTCAATTTGCTGCATCTCTTCTCCGGTCAAATAAATAGATCTTAAATGAACCGTAAAAACCCTGACGGTATCTTTTCTTATCTTTAAGTCTGCATAGATAGCTACTTCCTTACTATTTTTTCCCAACAGGTCTATCTTTCCGGAATGGATAATCGGAAAACGACTAAAGAGAATGACTCCCGAATGATTATTTTTATAATTATGATCGCTACTGAAAAAACGATGAGGCAATTTTAAATCTTCCGATATTAAAGATTTATTATTAAAATCATTAGGGTTTTCGGAAGTATAAAACTCTTGAAGACAAAGGATATCAGGACCTTGTTTTTCAATCAGATCTACGATTTTATTCCTTAATATAGCATTAGAAGCTTTCGATTTATTAAAATCCTTAAAATAATGAACATTATAACTCATTACTTTTACCCATGAAGAGTCTGTCGAATGACTTTGATTATCAGAAGAGGAATGGAATGCAAATAGTACTGAGATGGAGCTCCAGCAAATAATTAATGTTAACACGCCCCAAAGGGCATATTTATAATAGAATAACAACCAAAAGAGAATAAATAAGAGCGCAATACAAACAAAAAAGGGGAACCCCAAACCAATAAGCCCCAATGGCCAATGTACGCCCGGTTGCACCCTGGGAATAAAGAAATGCCCAACCAGCAGCAATATCAGAAAAAGCAGATTGGCTCCAAAAAGTAAGCGACGTATAAATTTACTCAATCCCTTCACGAGACAATTTCTCCTTCTTAGTTTTTATCTTCACGACTGGCCTTCATCAACAATTCTTTTTCTTCCGCAGATAAAGAGTCATAGCCATTTTGATTAATTTTATCCAAGAGTTCATCAATCTGATCTTCAGAAGAAATCTCCAACTGTTTATAAGGTTTAATTCCCTCTATATTTTTATGTTCATAGGCGTAAGGAGTATCCTTTGGCTCGAAAAAATGTGAAAACTTATAAATAAAACGATTGAGAAAAGCTCCCGGATCATAGCCTTCTTTTATTCTATATCCAAAAAATAAGCCCAAGACAAGACCACCGGCATTCGCTGCAAGATATCCATAGAGTGTGTCACCGCCCCTTCCAAGAAAACAGAATAAAATGTACACAATAGATATAACATAAAGCGGGATTCCTCCACCCAACATGGGAAAGAGACGATATTTCGGAATTAAAAGTGTGGTACAGGCCACAATAGCCATCACACTGGCAGAGGCTCCTATCCCAATGGTAGTGGTACTACCTTTCAATACTATCAATCCGGGAATCAATTGATAAGCAGCAAAAAAGGTCACCGCTCCTGCCAATCCTCCAAGAAGATAGAGCGGAAGTATCATGCGAGATCCATACATGCCTTGAATAAGAGTGCCATAGCCCCAAAGCCAGACCATACAACTCAGCAACAGCCAAAAGTCAGTATGAACAAACATATAGGTGAAAAGCGTCCATGGATGAGTAATCAACTGCTTCGGATCGGCCGAAACAATTGCCCAGGAAAGCAATTGCGATTCATGAATGCCATGCTTGGCTGTGGTTACCATATAAATCATCTTCACCAAAAAGAGTGCAGCGAAAATGATCAAGTTTACTAATATCAAACGAATAACCAGGTTATTCTTATCTCCAAACGAGAACCTTTTTAAAGGACGATATCTTTGTGTTAATGTACTCATCTTTTTTGTATCTATACCATAAATTTAACAAAATAAATTGAATTCTGTTGAAATTTTTAGATTTGAAGATTCTCTATGTCTTTTCGCTTATAATAACGCATCAAAAGATATCCCACTAAAGCACCTCCTAAATGTGCAAAATGAGCGACTCCTACTTCTGAACCGGTTACTCCCATATACAGCTCCAAAGCAATATATCCAATAACAAACCATTTGGCTTTAATAGGAACAAAGAAATAGAGATAGATTAAACTATTGGGGAACATCACACCAAAGGCCACCAAAAGACCAAATATGGCTCCCGAAGCCCCTAATACCGGTTCATACAAGAATCGTGCGACCTGAATATTGGCATGTTGAATAGAAAAAGGATTTAATCCTACTGCATATCCATATACATCGCTACCGGGAAGATTATGAAACATAATCGTCTGAGAGGCCAAAAAACAAATTGCAGCACCAATACCACAGATGACATAAAAGATCAAAAAACGTTTCGGTCCCCAGGTATTTTCCAATATGGCACCAAACATCCATAAGGCAAACATATTAAAAAAGATATGTCCAATACTGGCATGCATAAACATGCTCGTAATAATTTGATACGGCTGAAATAAGCTGGACTGCCAATAATGAAGTGCCAAATACTGTTCTATATTAAAATGAAAAACACCATGACTAACCTTTTGTATTAGAAAAACCAACACGTTGATAATCAATAAGTTTTTAACTACAGTAGGTAATATTCTATACCCTCTTGGTTGAAATTGTGCCATTGTATTCTTTTAATTATTTGATTGTATTTTTTCTAATAAAACTACATTCTCAATGTGATGAGTATGAGGAAAAAGATCAAGGGGTTGTACTTTTTTTATCCTATACTTTTCTGCCAACAACATTAAATCTCTAGCTTGGGTTGCCGGATTACAACTCACATAAATTATTTGTGGAGCCGCTATTTCCAACAGCTTCTGAACCAATTTTTTATGCATTCCGGGTCGTGGAGGATCGCAGATTATTAAATCCGGAGCTTCATTTTTACTAAAAAACGCATCATCGCAAACGTCAATCACATCTCCTGCATAAAAAGCCGCATTTTCCACTTTATTCATCTGTGCATTCTCTTTGGCATGCTCAATGGCTTCTTCAATCAATTCTACCCCCACAATTTTCCTTACATCATCCGACAAATATATACCAATACTCCCTGTTCCACAATATAAATCATAGACTATTTCTTCTCCTGACAGCCCTGCAAAGTCTTTAATTACATTATATAAGACCTCTGCTTGATGTGTATTGGTCTGAAAAAAAGATTTAGGACCAATTTTAAAAACAAATCTTCCCAGCTTTTCTTTAATATATCCCGGGCCTGCAAATATTTCAGGCGTCAAATCTCCTATACTATCATTTTTTTTCCCATTAATGGTAAATAAGAGCGTTGTAATTTCCGGAAACGTCTTTTGCAAATGAGATAAAATCGCTTCCAATTGTTCTTCTTCTCTGGTACGCACACAAAGATTTACCATCACTTCTCCCAAAGTAGAACTTCGTATGATTAAATTTCTCAACCAACCCGTATGATCCCGGAGGTCATAAAAGGCATATTCCTTCTCCAGAGTAAAACGCCTTACTTCGTTACGAATAGCATTGGAAGGTTCTTCCTGTAAATGGCATTTTTGAATATCCAACACCTTGTCGAACATCTTCGGAACATGAAACCCCAGAGCATTTCTCTTTTCCCATCCGGTAGTTTCTATTTCTTCTTTGGTTAAATAGGCTTTATTACTAAAAGTAAATTCCAATTTATTCCGATAGTTCTGTGTCTTTTTAGCTCCTAAAATCGGATTAAATTCCGGTAAGTCTAATTTTCCGATACGTGTCAAATCATCGATAACTTCCTGATGCTTATAGGCCAATTGTTTTTCATAAGGCAACATTTGCCATTTACATCCTCCACACCAATCAAAATGATCACAAAAAGGCGCTATCCGATCTTTCGAATAAGAATGAAAATGAATCGCTCTCCCTTGTGCGTAATCTTTTTTATTTTTATACAATAACACATCCACTACATCCCCCGGAGCAGCACCGCCCTCAATAAAAATCACTTTCCCGTCTTGATGAGCAAGAGATTTCCCCTTCGCAGCGTAGCCCGTAACCGACAGGGCTTCCAACACTCTTTTTTTGCGTTTTCTACTCATGCGACAAAGGTACGGTTTCGATTGCATTTCCCTAATCTGACCTTCAATTTTAAATAATATTTCGGAAAGTCCTCCATATTTAAGAATTTTGTACAAAATTGAATATTCATTGTGTCTGCAATCACGCTAACATCAGATATCGGCTTACAAGACTATTTGGTTGGTGCCATGAAGGGAATCTTGTTTGATATCACTCCTGAACATCGGGTGATAGATATTTCCCATCATATTACCCCTTTTAATTTTCCACAGGCTGCCTATATCTGTAGAAGTGCTTTCCCCAGATTTCCAAAAGGAAGCTACCATTTCATCATGGTTAATTTACTGACCCAACATGAAGAACCTTTTTTGTTGTGTAAACATGAGGGGCATTATTTTTTTTGTGCCAATAATGGGCTATTATCTATGATTATGGACACCAAACCCGAAGAGATTTATCAAATTCCTAACATTTCTAACAGAAATACCCTGGATATTGTCCATCAATTTGCCAAAACGGTAAAAAGCCTTGACAAAGGAGCTTCTCCTGCAGATCTGGGGATCCCTGTTCAAGATTTAGAAACCCGAAATTCTATCCGTCCGCTCATCCAGGAAGATCATATAGAAGGACAAATTATTTATATCGATCGTTTTGAAAATGTAATCGTCAACATTACAAAGTCTCTTTTTGAACAAGCCAGAAAAGGACGGAGTTTTAAGATTTATATCATGCGTGATGACTTTATCAATAAAATACACCACGTCTATACGGATGTCTCCGAAGGGAAAAAAGTAGCTTTCTTTAACACGGCAGGCTATTTAGAAATAGCAATTAACAAAGGAAATGCGGCCGGACTATTTGGTTTAAAAAGCTATCGAAGAGAATCTCAAGCAGAAAAGATGCAATTTGGGAATCGTATGTTTTATCAAACCATCCGGATTTATTTCGAATAGATTATGGATTTTCAAAACCATAACTTCTATAGATATCTCGTGCTGTTTTTCCCGATAAAAAGGTCAAAAAATCATGAGCAGCTTGTTCATGAGGTGCTGTTTTTAACACCCCCGCCTCATAGGTAGCAAAGACATTTTTATCAGTAGGAATCTTTACAATATCCACCGGATGATGGATATTTTTATGATAAAGGGCTTCTGAAATCCACACCGGTCCGGCATCTGACCGTTTATACATGATATTCATCGGGGTCTGTCGATGATGGATTTTCGTTAAACGGGTCGTTCCTTCTTTCACTTTTCTCTCCATTATTTTATTCTTCAAATGCCGCCCTCCTACTTTAACATAAGCTTTCTCAATGCGCGTACCAATCCCTTCCCAGGCAGGATTAGGCATACTCACTTTTACATCTTGTCGACCTAAATCCTTCAGCGATTTTATATGTAAAGGATTACCACGATAAACCATAATTGCCAGTTTATTTTTAATATAAACAGCTTTCTCCGAAAAGAGATTTTTATTTTTCTCTACCCTCGATTTGCCAGCAGTATAAATATCTGGTTTCAACGATATTTTCAAATTACCAATCAACAAACTTCCGGAATGTATTTGTTTCATCAGAATACCGGGGGGCAGGGTTTCTGCAAAAATACGGGTATATTGAGGATAAGCCTTCTTAAAAGCCGCCAGCAATTCATCTATGACCATATATTGGTTTCCGGCAAAGAAAATAACCAACTGGGGATGATTTATATCCCCATATAAATCAGGAACATTATCAACGCCCGGAACGGTAAAGGCCACTCCTGCAGGCAAAGGCTTGTTCCAGGGCGGATCAAATTGTATATCCTGGGCATTGACCTGCAATCCCAATCCTATTAACAACGTAAATGTCATCAACATTTTATATAACGAACGAATGAATAAACGCATTATTTTTTTATTTAGAATTAAAAATAATTTCAACACTGTTATGGTTTAACAATGGCCCAGCCCTGCGCCTGCCGAATAATAAGTTCTCCGTTTCCGGAAGGAACAATGGAGACAAAAGGCAACAATTGAGACGCGGGAATATGACGTTCTTTTAGCGTATTGTGACATTGTGCGAGTATTACCCCTTTCTTCTTCAATTCAAGCAACTTTTTCCCATATTCATTATCTTTATTAAAGACCTCCCAACCACCGGAGTAGGCTACTAATTCAATAGTCAATTTCCCTTTTAATCTAGGATCTTCCAGGGCATTGCTGATATTACGTAAAGCCCCTTTAATTACCTTGGGATCGTCCGTATTCAGCTGATAAACAGCTTTATACTTTTTTTTCTTTGCTTTTGCTCCGGTAAAGGATTGTGCTGATTGAATGGCCGCTTTCCTCTCTTTTCCTGTTTGCGCATTTCCCGAAAAAGAGATGGAAAACATACAAAAAGTAAGTGTAATCAAAAAAATTCCGATACGATTCATGCTATGCTTTTTCATGGTTTAATTTTTAAAATTTAGAGATAAAATATTTATTGTTTAATGAAAGTTATATGGTCCAAATCGATGTCTTTTTGCTGACCAATTATCTGCAAAAGGAGGATAAGGACTGTCTTGTGGTTTCAGTTTCAAATTAGGATAATCCTTTTCTTTACCGGCTTTTTCAGGCCGGGGAAAAGTGTTAATATAGGCCGCTACATCATAGGCTTCTGCATCACTTAGGACAGGTTCTCCTACCGGGGTACCATAAGGCATATTGGCTTTGATAAACCGGGCTGCAGTCAACAGTCTGTGCATACCGGCTCCATCATTAAAGGAGTCCGGCCCCCAAAGTGGAGGGTATAAATACCCCCTTGCCTCTCCTTTCTTTCCCAATTTCAAACCTTGCCCATCTACACCATGACAACTAACACAATGTTGTTCAAATACCACTTTCCCACTATCCGGTCTGGCAGCTCGATCCGGAAAATGCATTTTGGCAAATCCTTGTCCCTCTATTTTTTTACCGATTGGGACCTTATCATTCAAAAAATGAATGTACGCCTTTATTGCTTTCATTTCTCTACTATTTGCAGGTAAGGGCTTTCCATTCATACTCCGGGCCATGCATCCGTTGATTCTATCCTGCAGCGTTCCCAAAGAATTTTCTCTCTTTCTAAAATTAGGATAAGTTCCCCAAACACCAATAAAAGGCGCTGAATAGGGGCGTGTCCCGGCTGCTAAATGACAATTGCTACAATTTAAATTATTTCCCGAAAATCGCATCGTACTAATTTTTACTTCCGGTCCAATATATTGTGCGGTGTTTTCTATTAGCTTTTTCCCATAACTAATAAAAGTACGTTCAACCGTATCCTTTACCCGATCTATATCGAATCGAGCAGTATCAAAATAATCTACTGTATTCGCCACCTGATTTGTAGATAAAGTCGTAGTATTTTGAGAGGAAACATGCTGTTGTTCTACATTTTTCCATTTCACATATAAAGAAATAGAGGTTATTATTCCTGCTATCGCTATACCGCCAATGATTAGCATCAACAAGTATGCTATTTTTCCATTCTTTTGCTTTTGCTCCATCTTTTTATCAGTCTGTTACCTATGCAAAGAACCACTTCTTTTTCCAAAAATAGAAGAAAACAAGGATGACAAAAAGCTATCTACTATACCTTTTAGTTATATTAAACATTACATTAACTCATTCGATAATGACGATTTCTATAAAATGTCTAATTTTACGCCTTAATCGTTTTTTTATATGTTGAATTACATATGACAAGCCGCCGGGACAGGTTAATCCGGTTCCACTTTTAATTTTTTACTGGACAGTAGTAATTCTTTTTATATTTTTGCCTAAACATTAAAATTTCCAAATGAACTTTAAGAAGACCAACAACATTGTCGGATGGATCATTGCAATTATCGCCTGTATTGTTTTCATCTCTACGCGAGAGGCCACTGCCAGTTTTTGGGATTGTGGGGAGTTTATCGCCAGTGCCTATAAACTGCAAGTCCCCCATCCACCGGGAGCTCCTTTCTTCTTAATTATGGCACGGTTATTCGTTATTTTAACCGGAGCAGGAGCGCAGACAGCAGCTACTAGTGTCAACTTACTTTCTGCCATTTCGAGTGGAATGTCTATTTTGTTCCTCTTCTGGGTCATCACTCATTTTGGAAAAAGATTAATGGTCAAAAAAGGAGAGTCTGTTTCCTTAGAAAAGACCATCGTAATTATGGCAGCCGGTATTGTTGGTGCTTTAGCCTTCACCTTTTCAGACTCTTTCTGGTTTTCTGCAGTAGAGGGAGAAGTTTATGCACTATCCATGTTCTTTACTGCTATTATCTTCTGGGCAGCTCTAAAATGGGAAGAAAATGCAGACGAACCACATGCTGACCGATGGATTGTTTTTATTGCTTTTATGATCGGTTTGTCGATAGGTGTCCATCTGTTAAGTCTTCTTACTATTCCGGCCATTGTCATGCTTTATTATTTCAGACGATATAAAGTCACCAAGAAAAAAACATTTTGGATCTTCATCCTCAGTTGTATCATTACCGGGCTAGTTCAGGTTATCTTTATACAATATATAGTAAAAGCAGCAGGTTTCTTTGACGTCATGTTTGTCAATGGTTTTGGTCTACCTTTTAATTCGGGTGCGATCTTCTTTTTGGCGTTAATCGTTTTTCTAATCATTATAGGATTACATTATTCCCATAAACGCTCTCGTTATTTCTTACACCTATCTCTGCTATGTTTAACCTTCCTTTTGATAGGCTATTCCATGTATTTTACGACAATGATTCGTGCCAATGCGGATCCTGCCATTAACATGAACAATGTGAAGGGGCCTCAGGCTTTGGTTAATTATTTGGACAGAAGTCAATATGGTACTCATCCATTGCTTTACGGACAATATTTTGATGCCCAACCTACCGGATATAAAGAAGGGGCAAATGTTTATCAAAAGGAAGATAGTCTTGGAAAATATGTTGTCGTTGGTCATAAAATGACCGCGAAATATGATCCGAAAGACGAGCATCCTTTTCCCAGGATTTGGGATACCGGAAATGAAAGAAACCAAAAAAGCTTTTATCATTCCTGGTTAGGATTAGGGAAAGGAGAATCCCCTACCGGCATTGATAACCTGGATTGGTTTTTTACCTATCAGTTGAATTGGATGTATTGGCGATACTTTATGTGGAACTTCTCAGGACGCCAAAATGATACCCAGGGATTTGGAAATGCCAGAGATGGGAATTGGATTACAGGAATCAACTTTCTCGATAATATCCGCTTAGGAGATCAAAGTAAATTGCCCGAAAGTTTGAAAAACAATAAAGCTCATAATACTTTATTTGCACTCCCCTTCATTCTCGGATTGATTGGGCTCTTTTTCCAACTCAACAGAGACAAGAAAAACTGGCTAATCATTATGTTGCTGTTTTTCTTTACAGGGATTGCCATCGTGCTGTATCTCAACCAGGGTAGTCCGCAGCCCAGAGAAAGGGATTATGCTTTCGTCGGTTCTTTCTTTGCCTTTTCGATATGGATAGGTCTTGGGGTTCTTGGAGTTTATAACAGTTTGAAGAAAAAAATCCCGGGGAAAGTATCTGCTATTCTGTCGGGACTGATTTGTCTTCTCTTGGTTCCCGTTATTATGGGCTTCCAAGAATGGGATGACCATGACCGATCAACAAAGACGCTTGCCAGAGATTCTGCTGCAGATTACCTTAAATCTTGCAAGCCCAATGCCATTTTATTCACCGAAGGAGATAATGATACCTATCCTTTATGGTATGCTCAGGAAGTGCAAGGAATTCGACCGGATGTACGGATAGTGAATATGAGTCTCTTAGGAGTAGATTGGTATATTAATAACCTTCGGTATAAGATTAATCAATCAGCTCCAGTACCAATAAGTTGGTCTCCGGATAAATACCAAGGAGAGAATCGAAACTATATCCCTTATGTCAACCCGGGGAATAAAATAAAAGAAGATCAATTCTACAGCCTCGATGATTTGATGACATTTATGGGAAGCGATAAAGCTAATTACAAGGTTAGTAATGGTGATAAAGATCTGAATTACTTCCCGACTAAAAACATGTACATTCCGGTCGATAAGCAGAAAGCCATTGCAAAGCATTTGGTTCCTACTGCCGATACCGCAGCAATCGTTTCAGAAGTATCCTTTAAAGTTCCAAAAAAGGTTTTATACAAAAATGATTTACTGCTGCTAAACATCATTGCCGCTAATCATTGGAAGCGACCGATCTATTTCACCAGTCAAAACACATTGAATAGCCTGGGATTAGGCAATTATCTTGAGCAAGACGGCCTTACTTATCGCCTTGTCCCATTAAGAAACAATACTCAGCAGTCTATTTTTGACCCGGGGAATGTTAATTTAGATTATATGTATGATAATCTGATGACCAAATTCAAATTTGGAGGTGCACAGATTGAGGGTACTTATTTCGATCAACCCAATAGACGCAGCCTGAGCAACATCCGCAGCGCTTTTGCTAAATTAGGAATTGCTCTTGCAGAAGCAGGAAGAAAAGACAGTGCATTAAAAGTATTGAATTATTGTGATGAGAATATTAAAAAATCAGATTTCCCCTTTGGAGCCACCTCTGACCGAAATATACATGACATTAACTCTATGCAGACCGCCTATGCCTTCTATCTTGCCGGAGATTCCACACGTGGAGATGAGGTCTCCAATGCCATCATAGAAGACTGTCAACAGCAGCTAACTTATTACCGCAACCTCCCTGCATCACAAGCCGGTGCCTTCCAAAAAGATCGTGGTCAGGCACAGCTCATCATATCCCAATTAAAACAGTGGAAACAACAATTTGGGGTCGGAAGCAGCAAAAACACGAAAGCGGATAGCAGTTCAGGAATAGAAAACCTTCAGAAACAAATTCCAAGAACAAACAATGCCAATGGAAAATAGGTTATTGTTATAAAAATAAAAATCATGAAATGGCGTCATCTGCTTATAGGCGTTTTACTATTGACTTCGTCTTTGGCTACGGGACAAACAGTACTCAGTCTAAAAATAGATGATGCCATTACTCCTTCAATCAATGACTATATCCAAAGGGGAATAGAAAAAGGAGCTTCAGAAAATGCCGAGGCAATCCTCATTGAGCTCAATACCCCCGGCGGGATGTTAAAAAGTACCCGAAAGATTGTAGGAAATATCATGGATGCCCCCCTTCCGGTGATTGTTTATGTATATCCCAAAGGCTCTCGTGCCGGATCAGCCGGTCTTTTCATTACCCTTTCCGGGCATCTTGCCGCCATGGCTCCCGGAACAAATATAGGCGCTTCTCATCCCATCATCATGAACGGGAAATTAGACAGTATCGAAAATGCAAAAGTAACCAACGATGCACTGGCATTCATCCGTTCTATTGCCCAAAAGAGAAAGAAAGATACCGGATATGCAGAGAAGGCAGTACAACAGAGTCTTTCTTACACCAATCAGGAAGCCTTAAAATATCATCTGATCGATCTTATCGCAAAGAGTCCCCGACAACTTTTGCAAAAAGTAAATGGAGATACTATTCCAACGACTGCAGGAGAAAAAGTGCTCCATACGAGAGAAGCACAGATACAGGAGGTGCCTATGAGTTTTTCAGAGAAACTTACGACCACCCTTTCTAATCCCAACCTCATGTATATTCTTTTAATTATCGGAATACTCGGTATATTATTTGAATTTTTTAATCCCGGAGGTATTATTCCCGGTGTAGGAGGAGCCATCGCCTTATTACTCGCATTATATGGCATGAGCATACTGCCAATCAATTATATAGGATTTGCACTCCTTCTTTTGGGAGTGATTCTGTTGGTACTCGAAATTAAAATAGTAAGTCATGGTATTTTAGCCATCGGAGGTGCGGTAGCGTTGTTTTTCGGTTCGATCATGCTGTTACAAACTCCTGAAGGAGCTTCTTTTCTCAATATCTCCCTCTGGGTGATTATTACCGCTACGGTATTAACTACTTTATTTTTTCTTTTTGCCATTGGCATGGGACTACGTGCGCAAAGAAACAAAGTCGCCTCCGGAAAAGAAAATATGGTAGGACAGAAAGGAACAGCCCTCGAAAATTTGTATCCTACCGGAAAAATAAAAGTCCGCGGGGAAATATGGACCGCCGAATCCCTTTCAGGGAATATAAAAAAAGGAGAGCAAGTAGTTGTAACAGAAATCAAAGCCTTAAAATTACTGGTCAAACCTGCTTTAGAAGAGGATAACCACTAAATCTTTTTTACGAATCTCTCATGCGGATTTTTAGGTTAAGTAGCTGGATTTATTTGATTTATTCCGATATTCTTCGTTAATTTATATGTTGCGTCATCTTTTAATGACCTTGATACTATTAATAGAGACACCATAGCGACTAAAATTAAAACAGATGAATAGTATTAAGAAAGAAATAACATTGAACATTTCGAAAGAAATCGCCTTTGAAAAATTCCTCAATGATTTTAATGAGTGGTGGCCTAAAGAATATACGTGGTCTATGGATTCCCTAAAAGAAATATCCTTAGGATGGAAAGTTGGTGATTTTTGCACGGAAATAGGGCCTAATGGATTTAGAGTTGATTGGGGAACTGTTATCAACATTCAAAAGGACAAGCTTTTTTCGTTCAAATGGCAAATTGGTTTCAATCGAGCCCCTATACCTAATCCTGAAAAAGCAAGTTTGGTAACGGTGACTTTTAATTCAATTTCAAATTCTGAAACTAAGGTCGAATTGACGCACTCAGGTTTCAAAACCCACGATAGTAATTCTTTAGCATATTTAAAAGCAATGGACTCAGACCAAGGTTGGGATTACCTGCTTCACTGTTACAAAGAGTATGCAATGAAATAAAGGCGAATGCATAAACAGTTTGTCAAAATTGCGGTGATTGGTTATTAACGGTTTCGTTCGTTTTTTTTTAAATAAGATACTATGGAATGAACGTATTTTCGCTAATATATAGCCCTTGTTCCTATTGTTAGAATAGTGCACTAAAATAAAAGTAACTTTATGAAGTATTTAGTATTCTCTTTGCTATGTGTCATGGCGTTTTCATGTAAAAACGACTCCTCTGATCAAAAAAATAGTGTCAATAATGTCAGGGGATATGATATTAGTGACACTGTGTTTGTAGATATTTAAGGCAATCACTATAAACACCTGGTCCAGATCCCCGATAGCCTGATCACTCCAGAACAGGAGGAATTAGTTCGGAAAATAGATACTGTTCTTGTAAAATATATCAAAGTAAAGCATAACCACATGGTGCTAGAACTTAATAAAGAAGAGTTTTTGAAGATGGGCATACCTGTAAGATATTATAAAATAATAAAGCAAAATGTTCAGGATAACAATACCTTTATTGATACCTCCGGTATTACAAATGTTGAAGAAATGTATAACGAAACCAAAGCAGAGACTTATCGGTGGTTAAATACGCATAAAAAACAGGATAGCGATGAATAATAATAGCAGGGAAAGTCAGGAATATCGTTTATTTATGTTTTCCTATTTTGTCAGGATGATATCGGTAGTTTCCATCATGTTCTTCAATTGCTTTTGTGCTTTCGGACAGCAACAGGAAAGCAATGAAATAAAACTTAAATTAACGGAAATCAGTGATTTCAAAAAGATTCGGGCCACGGTTTTTTTATTAGGCCCGGTAAAAATATGGGGATCGGATACTACTGTGGATAGTATTCTGTGGAGCATGCCGCTGGAAAAGAATACCAATGGTCTTTCGAATAGAAACAATACTCCATCCACAGCTATACCTGAAAAAAGGAATGGTAAGCCCTGTACAAAGTTACCGGACGGCTTGTTTGTTTTACAGGAAAACCTGGGAGATTCCGTACGCATTTTATTATCTAAAAGGTATAACCCATTTCTCGAGAAAGAGATAAAATTGGTTTATCCTACCGATTCATTGATGACCTGGACGGTTGATAACGTGCCGGAAGGAGTCATTCCAAAGACTTCCGTGCACTTTCCTTTCTGCATCAATAATCAAATGGTCTATGAACAAGTGGATCTGTATCTCATCCCACTGAAGAATCCTGTAGTCACCTGGGATGATGCCCGGCTAAACTCTATTCCTACGCTATCAATAGAACTGGTAACCAATAAAACGACCCGTTTTTCGGGTGCCGAAATTTATGTAATACAATTGAAATATGTGCAACCAGGTCCGCCACTTTCGATCGAAATTAAAGAAAACGGTGCATTTCACAGGGACAGAGTTGCTCAGGGAGTACGGTATAAACGTTCTTATCAATTACACGACACGGTTCATATTGGAAGGGAGCCCTATCGGCTCGACAGTGTTGACAAAGGAATAGAAAACCTATATCTCCACCCTGTTATGGATACCGGTTTGGTGGCCCATATGCCGGCCACTTACATGTCAAAACTATTACCCTATTTTTCCGAACAAAAGGATTACCTGGTACTGGATTTCTGGGGCACGTGGTGTGCTCCCTGTATTGCCGCACTGCCCCATTTGCAGGAATTATACCAGTCCGCTAAAGATAAATATAATTTTCTGAGTATTTGTTATGATCAACCGCAAAACTTTGATAAGGCCAAAGAAATCTTTTCGGAACACGGGGTAAAATGGCCTCAAATATTAGATAGCATACAAGCTGGAAAGCCTACCATGACCAGAAGTTTAAAAGTTTCCACTTTCCCCACCTACATGGTTATCAATAAAAATGGAGACATCCTGTACAGCAATTTTGGTACAGACGGTTTTGACGGGCTAAAGAAATTCATGTTGAAGCGGTGATGGATGGATACATCATCTGTAAAAGACCTATTGCTGTGAGAAAGGTGCAGACATAGAGAATCTAAAATTGTTAGTAAAAAGGAAAGAAAGCCCCTCCTGATTATAAAGAGCCTTTTTTAAAAAAAAACAGAAGGAATAAAATCCACTAAATAATATTCACATCCACCACCTTATCTGCCTTGAGCAATAATTTATGACTACTACTTGTCAGGTTGGTTATATATACCTTCTTCCCAAATTTATGATAACGCTGCGTCAATTTATTAATCGCCTGTATTGCAGACATATCAGCAATTCTACCTTCTTTAAAATCAATAATCACTTCCTCCGGATCATTAGGGATATCAAATTTATTATTAAAGATTTTCACAGAACCAAAAAATAAAGGTCCGAAAATTTCATAATGCTTTATCCCCTTTTCATCTATGTGTTTTCGCGTTCGAATACGCTTTGCACTCTCCCAGGAAAAAACCAAGGCAGAGATAATAACGCCTATCAAAACTGCTAAGGCAAGATTATCAAACAAGACCGTCACTAAGGCTACTGTTATACCTACCAAGATATCAGAAATAGGGTATTTATTGACAATCCTAAAACTCACCCATTCAAAAGTACCAATGGCCACCATCATCATCAGCCCCGTTAACGCAGCCATGGGGACTTGCTCAATTAATGAAGAACCAAACATGATAAAAACCAACAATCCTATTGCCGCCACAATACCGGACAATCTGGCTCTAGCTCTATTCGTAATATTGATCAAACTTTGTCCAATCATCGCACAACCTCCCATTCCGGATAAAAAACCGGAGGTAATATTCGCCATTCCCTGAACCGTTATTTCTCTATTCGTATTCCCTCTCGTTTCTGTAATTTCATCTATCAACTCTAAAGTCAATAGACTCTCCACCAAACCGGCTCCCGCCATGATAACAGAATAAGGGAAAATAATTTTTAAAGTTTCTAAATTAAAAGGAACTTCCGGTATATGCAAAGGCGGAAAACCTCCTTTGATAGATGCTATATCTCCTACCGTTTTGGTATCAATTCCAAAGAAATATACTACTGCAAATACAGCTAACACAGCCGCTAATGAAGCCGGAAAAGCTTTTGTTATTTTAGGGAAGACCCAAATAATGAACATCGTCAGCAAAACAAGCCCCAAAATAAGATACAATGCAGCACCGGTCAGCCAATCTCCGGATGCATCCTTAAACTGTCTTAATTGTGAGGTGAAAATAATAATAGCCAAGCCATTGACAAATCCATAAACCACCGGCAAAGGAATTAAACGCATTAATTTACCTAACTTTAGGATTCCTACAATAGCTTGCAAAATTCCGGCAAGAATGACGGTAGCAAGGACATATTCCAAGCCATGACTGGTAGCCACTCCTACAATAACAATCGCTACAGATCCCGTTGCTCCTGAAATCATCCCCGGTCTTCCTCCAAAAGCGGACGTAATCAATCCCATAACAAAAGCGGCATACAAACCGACAAGTGGAGACAACCCCGCTATTAATGCGAAGGCAACCGCTTCAGGAACTAAGGCTATCGCAACCGTTAAACCGGATAAAATTTCAGTCTTAAAATCGACTTTTTGAGAAAAATCAAATAATTTAAAAATTGGCTTCATAGAAAAATGGATATACCCCCCCTGCTCACTAAGAATTTGTTTTTTAATAAAAGCTTTTAATTCCGGTATTTCTCCTCAAAAAAGCTCGAGAATATACACCACAAAAGGGATAAAAGGTTATTTGTCGTAAATGGTTTTTCATTTTTGAAGGCGCAAAAGTAGTCTATTTTATGGATATACCAAATAGCAAGAACAAGCAAACAATTAAGTGTGCTCCTACTGACCAATTCTATATTTTCTACAAGGAAGCATGTTCATTTGACCCCGGATAACAATTTTGACTCAAAATTAAAATAATATCTAAAAAGGTACATCTCGATACCATTTCCTTTCGCCGGAGCCTTTGATATCTACTTGGAAGCTGCTTACTAACACTTTTCTTGATAGCAAAGGGAATTCTAATCATTGTGTTTTATGTTAATGCAAGGTTTCTCATCATATAGGCTCTATTTTCTTGTATTTAACTTTTGTCTCATTGATAGTGAACCGCGCACAAGCTCGTCTTATTTTCTCCGTTTTACAATCAACATCCAATCTTCATCCATCGGCAAATAGCCATACTCATAACAGAACACATACGTCTGTCCTTTTTGATTTTCAAATTGATGGGTCAGATATTTAAAACGAAAACCTTTTCTTAGGAGCTGATCCCTTTTCACGCGACCGGTTTCTTGCCCTTGGTGAATACAATCTTTTAAGATCCGCCTATTTTTCCGCAAAATATTATTAATATTTCGCATCAAATTATTCCGGTCGCTATTTTTTTCATTGTTGTAGCTGTTTCTACAAGCATCATTACAAAATTTTTTATCCACACGCCCTCTTAAGGGCTCACCGCAATAGAGACAACGATGTGCAGTAGCTTCCATACCTATTCTCATTTAATCCAACCACAATATAAGTAAAATATATCCATTTACAAATGATTACAACCATTTACAGTCGGATGTAAATGTTTAAAAACCGACTCTTCTCATCTGACGCTCTCATATTTGCAATATGCTTTTGAAACAAAGTACACGTTTTAGAAACATGCGATTATCATAAAGATAGTCCTCTTATTTATTTTTAAACTTTTAAATTTTTATTTTCTAATTTTTAAATGTAAAACCATGAGTAATTTAAGAAATCACGTACAGTTGATTGGGCATTTAGGCGCCAATCCCGAAGTAAAAAATTTTGACAATGGCGGTAAAGTCGCTCATTTTAACATGGCTACTTCCGAAAGTTACAAAGTTAATGACGAGTGGAAAGAAGATACCCAATGGCACAAAATAGTGGCTTGGAATGGCATTGCCGATCGGGTAGGAAACCAACTACAGAAAGGAAGTTATGTGTTAGTCGAAGGAAAACTCACGCACAGAAGTTATGAAAATCAAAGTGGTCAAACACAATATATTACCGAAGTGCAAATACAAAACTTTCTCCTATTAGACAAGAGAAAAGAAGGCACTCCGCGTGAGGGATATGCTGAAGATCCTGCCAAATCAAAATTCAATCAATCTCAAAAATAAAAAAGAATGTTTTTCATCTGTGGTTTCGACTATGTGGTCGGCCTAGCCTAACTGCTCAACTACCGATGCAATCAAGCATTGAGTGTATCTAAAATATCAAGGTATGAGGCATTGAGTGGGGCCACAATACTACGGGGCATTGAGCGGAGCTACAATACTACAGGGCATTGAGCGGAGCTACAATACTAC
>CAZYHV010000040.1:18603-20464 GCA_964647485.1 uncultured Chitinophagaceae bacterium
GGGCATTGAGCGGAGCTACAATACTACAGGGCATTGAGCGGAGCTACAATACTACGGGTCATTGAGCGGAGCTACAATACTACGGGTCATTGAGCGGAGCTACAATACTACAGGTCATTGAGCGGAGCCGAAATGACCCGTAACTCTTAATGAATATTTCTATTTCTTAATTTTAAATTGTAAAATTATGAGTACTTTAAGAAATCACGTGCAGTTAGTCGGACACTTAGGTGCCGATCCCGAAGTAAAAAAATTTGACAACGGAAACAAGTTAGTTCACCTCCGGCTGGCTACCAACGAAAGTTTCAAGGTAAAGGACGAATGGAAAGAAAAAACCCAATGGCATCGTCTGGTTGCCTGGGCAAGAACGGCCGATCGTGCTGTCGAAAAGTTACAAAAGGGAAGTTATGTCTTGGTTCAAGGAAAATTAACCCATCGACAATTTGAAGACCAACAAGGTGTTACTCGATATATCACCGAAGTCAGTGTTCAAAATTTTGTTCCTCTCGATCATCAAAAAAAGGCCAACCCCATAGCTCAGGCATAGGAACCATTCTTTTATAAAAGCCCATTTCTATCCAATGGGCTTTTTACTTTAGAAACATTTTTATCGGAAAGATGCGTATAAATTTGTGTTGTTTTTATATTATTATGTCCCAACAGCTTTTGAATAAGACTGATATCCGTTCCTAATTCTAATAAATGAGTAGCATAACTGTGTCTCAATCCATGAATCCCAATTTTCTTATGGATACCTGCTTTTCTCATCGCATTTTTAAAAACCAATTGAGCGCTCCTTATAGCATATTGACCTCCATGTTGTCCTTCAAAAAGGTATTCTTCAGGTGTGTATATTTTATAGTATCGACGTAAATCCTCAAGAATTGATTCAGGAAGATTCACATATCGATCCTTTTTTCCTTTTCCCCGGTGGATAAAAGCTTTCATTGATGTGCTATCGATATCTTCTACTTTTAGGTTAACGATTTCGCTAACACGTAATCCCATTCCATAACATAACATGAGTATCATCCGATGTTTCAGATTGGTTGTAACAATGAATAACTTTTGAATCTCTTCCATATTTAAATACTTTGGCAGATGCAGCGGCTTCTTGGGTCTGGGGATATCAATAAACATTTTTTCACGATGAAGAACTTTCTCAAAGTAGAATTTGACCGCATTGATACGACTATGAATCTGATTTTCGGAAAGGTGTAATTCCTTCGTACAATAGAGAAAATAACTCTGTAACCGCTCGGGCGAAAGTTCCTGTACCGGCACCTCTTTTAAAAGGTACAATAACTGAGCGAATTCGAGGGAATAAGTGTGGATGGTACTCGGAGAATAAGCTTTCAAGTGAAGCATATCTTGATATTTCCTAAATTCAGGTAGATTTCGATCAGATATCTTAGTCCATACTTGCTTCCCCACTATCTTGGGTTGCAAAGAACAAAGCTTTCGGTTGTGGGCGTTATCAAAAAGATACCAGGATTTATGTGTCCTTGACCATCTTGCACGAGTATGTTTTTTCAATATATTAATCAGCTCAGTATCATAATCAAACTTCAGCCATATTACATTCTTTCCGTGATGAGTACCAACCGAAATATTGAATAGACCCGGATCGAAATCTGTTCCTGTTGGATATTTTCCCATAACTTCTTATTTTAGATAACTAAAGTTACGCATTTTAAATAGCTTTTACTGCGTATTATAAATTATTTTTACAAAAATAATTATATCTCGTTGATTTATAGAAAAATATAAATTTATATAAATTCGGAAAACCTTCGTATATTTGTGCGTTGGTGGCAATGCTAAATCAACGTTTCGGCTAAAAGACAAAATTCAGTAGAAA
>CAZYHV010000041.1:0-19008 GCA_964647485.1 uncultured Chitinophagaceae bacterium
TAATCCATAAAAAACGGTTACCCTTTATTCGGCCGATGAATAAAGCGGGTTAATACCCCCTTTGTATTTCTTCTCAATGACCTTTTTATCGATAATCAAACATGCTGATGTTAAATAGGGGTTGTTCAATAGCATGTTTAGTTAGGAAACAGTAGGTAAAGCAAATTATTTTTCTATTGGTTAATGCAAGGTTTTTTCATCATTTAGCTAAAATTCCTTGCTTTTTTTCAGCCGTCAAAATGGTTAAAACAAAGTTTCTTACTACACCTCCAAAGCAACCATTGTTGAACTTGGTAAAGCCAAGTATATTACTTTTTATCTATATCAATTAAAAACCATATTTTATTATTACAATAAATCTTTTTATTTTCGTAGAAAATCTTTAATTCAAATCTCCCTTTATTAGGGTTCCCATCCATTTAAAAAGGGTTGATTTACATTTAGGGAACTCCGAACATTCGGGTGTTATCATTTATACCTATAATGGAAAAAAGGCCATTGCTATAGCAACTTCAGATTCCCCCGATACCTATCAAAAGCGTATTGTAAAGGTGAATAATAAAGGGTTTATCACTTCTGCAAAAGTAGAAAATAATAAAGAAGGAACAGAATGGAGTAAAGTAATATATTCATATAAAAACGTAACTACTCCCCTCATTTCCTTTTTTCCTTCCTAGCAATCCTCCTTTCAAAACTACGGTTACTACACTTCCAATCAGCTATTCTATCACATTTACTTCCCGGCTCAATGCTATTCCGAATTTATCCAAAACGCTCTGTTGTATCTTTTCCGAGAGTTGATACAAGGCAGTTCCTTTCGCCGAAGCATAGTTGACGATCACCAATGATTGTTTGGGATATACGCCTAAATCTCCCTTCCGATATCCTTTCCATCCACATTTTTCAATCAACCAACCGGCAGCCAACTTATATTTTCCTTCAAATGGGAAGTATCTCATCTCCGGGAAGTCTTCTTTCAGCATATTCAATTGTTTTTCATCGACCATCGGATTCTTGAAAAAACTACCTGCACTACCTACTTCTTTGGGATCCGGTAGCTTAGAAGACCGAATATTTATGACCGCATCACTTATCGATTTAATCGACAATTCTGTGACTCCCATACGCTCTAACTCCTTTTTAATCGCTCCATAAGAGGTCTTAAATTCAGGCTGTTTATTTAACCGAAAGGTGACATTCAAAATAACAAAATCTCCTTTATACTCATTTTTAAAGATACTTTCTCTATATCCAAAATGGCAATCCTTCCCATAAAAAGTAACGACTTCTTTATCTCGAAGATGAAACGCTTCCAAAGAATGAAATACATCTTTTATTTCTACGCCATAAGCCCCAATATTCTGCATAGGACCGGCGCCTACATTCCCCGGAATTAGGGACAGGTTTTCAATTCCAGCCCAACCTTTGTCTATACAAGACAAGACGAACGAATGCCAATTTTCTCCCGCGCCTACTTTGACATCGACCGAAGAAGCATCTTCACGGACTACTTCTATTCCTTTCACCTCATTCTTCAAAACAGAAGACAGGGAATGCATCAATAGGATGTTGCTCCCTCCCCCAAGAATTAATGTCGGATTTGAAAATTCCTCTTCCGACAACAATTCTTGTAGATCTTCCACGGATGAAAAAGAGGCAAAATGTTCAGCATTTACATCGACGCCAAAAGTATTGAATGCTTTTAAGGAATAGTTTTTATATATTTTCATGAGTTTCTATTTATGGTTTTTATTCTCCCTAATTCTTTTTTACACACAATCTACATCGGGGACAATAAACACCCTCCGGAATTTTTTCTGAGCCTGTAACCAATTAAATTGCTCCTTTAAATATCGTTTGATTTCACTTAAAGGGATGGCATTATTTTTCGGTATTTTCAGCATCATTTCCATAATAAAGTAATTCTTTACTCTTCCTACAATTGGGGCACTGGGTCCTAACAAGCTCGTTTTAAAATAAGATCTGAGAGAACGACTCAGCACCTCCGCCGCTTCACTAATAACTTCTGCCTCCTTATGACGCAAGGAGATTCGAATAACCCGGCTAAAAGGAGGATATTGAAAGGCTTCCCGTTCTTTTAATTCCATCCGGTAAAACCCTTCATAGTCATGGCGTAAAACATATTCCAAAACCGGATGTTCAGTATTCATGGTTTGCAAAAGCACCTTTCCGCCTTCTCCTCTCCTACCAGAACGACCACTCACCTGAGCCAGAAGTTGAAAAGCCCGTTCATTCAATCTAAAATCAGGATAACTCAGCAAGCTATCCACATTGAGAATACCTACCAAATTCACATGATCAAAGTCCAATCCCTTCACGACCATCTGGGTTCCGATCAGAAGATCAATCTCCCGATTCTCAAAACGTGTAATCAACCGTTGGTGTGCATTTTTATTTCGAACGGTATCGTAATCCATTCTTTCTACCCTAGCTCCTGCAAAATGCGCAGCCAGATCTTCTTCTACCCGTTCTGTTCCAAAGCTACGATGTTGCAAATTAGTACTTCCACACGCACCACAAACTTCAGGAACCGGGTATTGCTGACCACAATAATGACAATGTAATCGATGGTGAAACTTATGATAAGTTAAAGACACATCGCAATTTTTACAGCGAGGCATCCATCCGCAGGTATGACAAACGACAGAAGGAGCATATCCTCTCCTGTTCTGAAATAAAATCACCTGTTTATGATCTGCTAAAGACTGACTAATTGCCTTATCCAGCTGCGGAGAAAGATAACGAATACTATCCCGATGGAAGGCTACCTGCTTCATATCCACCACTTCCATATCCGGCATTTTCACTCCTCCATAGCGTTTTTCCAGTCGTACCAATCCATATTTTCCCTGAAGAGCATTATAATAAGTCTCCAGTGAGGGTGTTGCCGACCCCATCAATACTTTTGCTCCAAATAATTGCGCATAATACAAAGCAGCATCTCTTGCATGATAACGCGGCGCCGGATCCCGTTGTTTATAAGAGGCATCATGCTCTTCATCCAAGATAATACAACCCAAAGATTGAAAAGGCAGCATCAGAGCAGAACGAGCCCCCAGGATAATTTTATATTCTCCTTCCTTTACTTTATTCCATATTTCGACCCGCTCATTATTATTAAATTTAGAATGATATATTCCTATCTGTGTTCCAAAATGCGCTTGCAAACGTCGCACAATCTGTGCAGTCAAAGCAATTTCCGGAAGTAAATACAATACCTGTTTCCCTTGTTTCAGGAAGTCATCCATCAGTCGGATATAAATCATGGTTTTCCCGCTGGAGGTCACTCCATGTAGTAGCACATTCTTATTTTTCTTAAAAGAAGAAAGAATCTGCTCATAACCTTTTCTTTGTTCCTCATTCAATTCAAAGGAGCTATTCACCTCCCGGGTTTTCATGGAGAGCCGATCTACCGCCTTTCTTTCTTTTACCAAAATCCCTTTATCTACTAACGCATTCATGACAGCCACAGAAACACCGGCCTTTTCTTGTACTGTTTTTCGCTTCAGCTCTCCCTCTCCTCTTGTTAGGGATAAAAAGGCTAAAAGCGCTTGTTCCTGTTTGGGCGCATTCTTCAGCAATTCAAAGGCCTTTTCCAGATGATTTTCTTCTTTATAGTCAGGATGTAATGATACTACCAATTCTTTTTTGGGCTTGTACACATCTTTCAGTTCCTCATCAAGCAAGCAAATCCGCTTATGAATCATTTGATTAATAACCGGATAAACGGTAATTTTCCCCAAAATCTGTTGCACTTCCTCTATACTGAGTTCTTTATGTATTTCGAGGGCTTCAGCTACCAAATATTCATCATCAGACAAATTTTCTGTATCTATATCGGCTTCGGGATTTAATAATATTCGCGTCTCACTGGTCAATTTTAGATAGGAAGGCAAGGCCGCATTCATTACTTCTCCTTCCGTGCACATATAATAGTGAGCGATCCATTCCCAAAATTTCAGTTGAACCGGATGCAAAATAGGATCCTCGTCTAACAATTCAAGGATTGGCTTCACCTTATACTTTCCCGGTTTTCTGTCATGAATTTCCTTAATTAACGCGGCATATTTTTTATTACGTAATTGTACGGCCACTCTACATCCGGGTAATAATTTCTCCTCCAGGAATTCGGGAACTCCATAAGTATAGTTTCGAGGCAACGCCTGCGGCAATATAACATCAGCGTATTTCAATGGTGTTTAATTTCTAAAACTTCTATTTGCCAAGTGTCCTGAAAACATCTAACCAATAACGCCGGTCGATATCTAACTGCCGACCAATAAGCGTTATTTTGTCCGGTTCCAAATATCCCAGGAAGCTTCTGCCTGCCCTACCAACATTTCATATCCATTTTTTATAACTGCGCCACGTTCTTTTCCCAAAGAGAGAAAACGTGTTTCCTCCGGATTATAGACCAAATCATGAAGAATATGTTGCGAGCTGATAAACTGATATGGCAGATCGGGAGCTCCTTCTACCTTAGGATACGTCCCTAAAGGGGTAGTATTTACAATAAGCTTGTGATCTTTCATAATTTCTTCTGTCAAATCCTGATAGGTATATCCTCCCTCAATGGGGTGGCGACTTACAAAGTGATAGGTCATTTTCAAGCTTTTTAACACATAAGCAATCGCCTTAGAAGCTCCTCCTGTCCCCAAGATCAGGGCAGGTTTAAGCACTTCTCCTCGTAACAGAGGCAAAAGGCTATTTTTAAATCCAATCACATCCGTATTATATCCTATTTTTTCTCCTCCTACAATTCGAATACAGTTAACAGCTCTAATATCTTTAGCCGCTTCCGACAACCCATCCAGGAAAGGAATCACCTTTTCTTTATAAGGCACCGTGACGTTAAGTCCTTCCAAATGATTGACCGATGCAATCAAAGAGGAGAATTCCTCAATATGCTCCAATTGATAATTTTCATACTGGCATTCTGTAATATTTTCCTTTTTAAATTTTTCTGAAAAATATCGCTTTGAAAAAGAATGGGTCAATGGATATCCTATGAGACCAAAATTTCTCATGAGTGGAAAAGGCTTTACTTATCTAAAAACAAATGAAAACTTTCGGAACGTAATCCGGCACGCATCGCTTCTAAAGGAATTACTTCTGCAGGAGCAATATTTCCTAGATTTACATTACATCCTACTAACTTCAAAAAGTAATTTTGTTGTTCCTTCTTTGGAGCTTCCCACAATATTTTCTCTGAAGGAACCTGAGTCAAGATTTCTTGTACCAATCCTTGTCTAACTTCTCCCGAATCTCTGTAAATGCCTACCGTTCCACTTTCTCTAGCTTCGGCTATCACATAAGAAGCTCCTGCATCTAATTCACTATTCATCAATTCTACCCACTTATAGGGTGGCATAATATTCGTCACATCTTTCGAACCAACCTCACTTAACACGGTACAATATTGCGCTAATTTTTCAATATATCCACACTTCTCTTTATGGGGAATAGAAATTGAGCCATCAGAAACTTCCATATAATCGACCTCATATTCTTTAATCACTTGAATATAATCTTCCAGTTGCTGACGAACAACAAAAGCTTCGAATAAAGTCCCTCCAAAATAAACAGGAATATCATTTTCTTTATATACTGCCAACTTTTCTTTTAATCCGGGAGTAACAAAAGAAGTCCCAAAACCTAATTTTACGATATCGACATAAGGACCTGCAATAGAAAGGAAATTTTTCACTTCCTGAATACTAAGCCCCTTGTCCATGACCATGGTCAGCCCATCTTTTCTGGGCTTTTTTGTACGGTCAGGAATCTGAGTGAGGTTAAAATTCATATATGCTTTTTTTATTTAAAAATCTGAAATTTCCTGTAAAGGTAAGAACTAAATTTAATCCCTGAAAGAGCCTTTATTGTTCCCGAACAAAATCTACGCTTCATAATCATTGATGAGAGCTATAACTCCTTTATGATTAAGAATATCCGGATGCAGATCCTTCAAGAGTTTAACTCTTTTCGGGGACTCGCTTAATGCTATTTCCAACTGAAATAAGGCTTCTTTTTCTTTTCCTAATGCCAATAAAATAGCACATTTGTAATAGTTATAATCTGCAGAAGGCCGGGCTTCATACTCGGCAATCTCCACTTGTTGGAGCGCCTCCTCAAAATAGCCCAGTTCATACAACAAACGAATCAATGCCAAACGGGATCGCTTCCCGGACGGACTTATTTCTATTGCTTTTAAAAACTGATCAATGGCTTCTTCTGACTCCTCCAATTGAATCAAACATTCTCCCAGCGCAAGATGATATTCCATCTTTTTGGGATTCATCTTACAAGAGCTCGTAATATACGGCAAAGCCAATTTAAAAGACTCTTCTAACATATAGGTGTGACCTATCCGAAAATATAAATGATCGTCTTCCTGGGATAAACTAAAAGCCTTACGATAATAAGAACGCGCCTTCCGATATTTTTTACTTTTTTCGTAGCAATATCCCATAGCTTCATATAATGAACTATCTCCTTTATTTTTTTCCAGACTTTCTTCTAATATCTCCAGTGCTTTTCCATACTTTCGTAATCGAATAAAAGCATCTCCCATGTTACGACGAGCGTAATCAAAATCCTCATCAATCGCCAAGGCATATTCATACGCATCGATTGCCTTTTCATATAATTTAATTTCAGAAAAAGCACTTCCTAGATTATACCAGGCCTGTGCATTAAAGGGGGATTGATCAATAATCTGTTTATGAAGGGTAATACTTTCTTCTATTCTTCCGGTATATTCTACCCAAAAGCCTATTCGCTGTAGCGCTTCTTTCTGGTCAGGATCTTCTTCCAAAATCATGACCAAACAATCAAAAGCCTCATCCAAAGCGCCCCAATCATCAAAAACCTCATTCGCCTCCAATAAGAGATCTGCCCTATCTTCTCCTTCATAAAAATCAATATAGTCTTGAAGAACATCAAAAGCACGCTCTTCTTCTCCAAGTCCCATATAGGCATCCACCATATGTACCACCAAAAGAGACTCTACCGGATTGAGAATACCCGCATTTTCTAAGAGGGTCAATGCTTTCTCAAAATGTCCAAGCGTATTATATAAAGCTGCCTTTTTTATCAACAATTCGGCATTATATGGAAACTGTTCTATCCCAAGATTAGCTGCTTCCATCGCATTAGAGAGCTCTCCTTTATCATCAAAATAGTCGATAATATAGATAAAATCTCCTTCATCAAGAAACGCATGAGGCTCTCCTTGTTGCATCTTCTTAAAGTCATGCAGAAGCGCATTTAAATTATCAAAATGCTCTTCAAAAGATGGTTCTTCATACATAGTAAAAGTAAAGGTAGGAAATAACGACGAATTTATGCCAAAGGATACGATTCCAAATCTTCTCTATAAATTTTTCAGAATTCATCTGCATGTTTTATCTCTTTCAATTCGCGAGCCATCGCATGCACCTTCTTCGGATATTTCTCTGCCACATTTTGTCGTTCTTCCGGGTCTTTTCTCAAATGGTATAACTGAGGCTCTTTACTGTAACCGGTTTCAATATTTACTGCTTTATTCAAAGCCGGTCCCTGATGCGGAGGAATATATTTCCACCCATTTTTTACCAACGTAAGCGCCCTTCCATTGTCCTGTTCTATATTCATTTCCCGTCCTTTTTTGGATTGTCCCAGTAAAGCTTTTAATACATTCCTACTATCTGCAAGGTCTTTGGAAGATAAATCGACATCTAAGAGATTCGCTAAGGAAGCCAATAAATCGACCTGACTAATTAATGTATTGGAGGTTTTTCCCTGCGGAACGACTCCCGGCCATCTGACAATAAAAGGCATGCGCGTTCCACCTTCAAACAGGCTGTATTTCCCTCCTCTAAAAGGACCGGCAGGTTGGTGTCCATGGGCCTTTGACACCGCATCATCTGCATAACCATCATCCAATACCGGACCATTATCACTGGTAAAAATCACGAGTGTATTTTTATCTAAGCCCAGATATTTCAAGGTTTTCATAACTTCTCCTACCACGGCATCCATTTCAAGAATCACATCTCCTCTATATCCCAACTTACTTTTCCCTTTAAACCGGTTTCCCGGCATCCGGGGTACATGAATCTCATTGACCGCATAATATAAAAAGAAAGGATGATCCTGGTTTCTTTCTATAAAATGCCTTGCTTCTGCTAAAAAATCACCGGCTAATTCTTCATCTGTCCATCTGGCAAGATGCCCCCCGGCCATCCAACCAATTCTTCCTATCCCATTTACGATGGTTCCGTCATGTCCATGAGAAGATTTCATCTTCAATAATTCAGGATGCTCTTTTCCGGTAGGGTCATTCCCAACTTTATGGGTATAACTCACTTTGATGGGATCAGAAGAATCCAGGGCAATAACCTGATGATTTTTTAAATACACCGTAGGTACCCGATCGGCGGTTGCAGGAAAGATAAAAGAATAATCAAATCCCACCTCATTGGGTCCCGGTTGAACAGTACCATTCCAATCTGCACGCTCTCCCGGCTTACCAAGTCCCAAATGCCATTTTCCGACAACGGCAGTATGATAACCCGCTTTTTGAAAGACGGTTCCCAAAGTGGCTTTATCTAAAGGAATCAACAAAGGAGCATTCCCGGGGAGAATGTGAGCTCCCTTATTCCGAAAAGCATATTCCCCGGTCAATATGGAAAAACGAGAAGGCGTACAAGTAGAAGCCATTGAATGTGCATTGGTAAAACGCAATCCTTCCGCCGCCAATTGATCTACATTCGGGGTCTTAATTTGTGTTGCTCCGTTACAGCTGATATCCCCATAGCCTAAATCGTCGGCATAAATGATAATCACATTCGGCCTCCGGGCTGTATTTTGAGAAAAAACAGGAGGTGCAATAAACAAACAAATCATGAAAGTCATGAAAAGGGTAAGGCTACTTCTATACATAAAATATCCTTTTATTTTTATTTAATCGACAACTTCCGGGGTTTTCTCCGGAGCTATCGGATTGTAAAAGTAAATATTTTCTTGACGATATAACTTCAATTGTTCTTTTAATCTCGATAAGAAACCTTGATAATCCTTACGAGAGGCTCTGGTCCATGCAGCTTCTGACAAGGCATCCATCCGTGGAAAAAGAAGGAATTCTAATCTTTTTTCGGTCTTTACGGTTTCTGTCCATAAGTTCCCCTGCATGCCAAGAATAAGTTGCGGATCTTCTTTCCCTGCCGCATAGGTCGTATCCGAAAAACCATAGACCTGCTTCACAGTGCTAAATTTTCCTGCCCAGCGACGACCATCTATATGAGACTCATTTTGGACAAAATCAAAATACATGGGAATTCGGGGACAAAGGACAACCTGATATCCTTTGGACAGCGCTTTCTTTAATTGATCGGGCTTGTTATGTCGCCACCAAAAGATAATAGTACGATCTTTCGATAACGATCCATCTACAGCTTCATCCCAGGCTAATACTTTCTTAAAATTTTTTAAAGAAGAATCCACCATCCGGTTAAAAAAATAGCGTTCTACCTGTTTTAATTGGGTAAAACCCTGCATTTTCATCAGCTTTTTCACGCTTTTATCCTGATTCCAGCTCTTTATGCCATAAGCAACTTCATCTCCTCCCAAATGAATCATTCCTGAAGGAAACAGTACCGAAACCTCCTTTAAAATATTGGTCAGATACTGATACGTGCTGTCTTTTCCGGGATTGAATGTAAAATTAGCATATTTTCCTGTGCCTCCTCCGCTAAATTCGGGATAGGCTCGATTGGCTGCTGTCGCATGCCCAGGCATATCAATTTCAGGAATAATCTTTATGTGCCTTGCCCGGGCATAAGTCACAATTTCTCTAATATCTTCCTGCGTATAATATCTGGCTGGTGCATAAGGATCTGAATAATTTCCAATTCCTCCTACCAACGTCAACAACGGATATCCTTTTATTTGTAATCGCCAACCGGGCGCATCTGTTAAATGCCAATGAAAACGATTGAGTTTTAACCAGGCCATCTGATCCAAAACCTCCTTCACTACTTTCTTCCCGAAGAAATGCCGGGATTCATCCAACATAAATCCCCGCCAGGTATAGAGGGGATAATCTTCGATATCCCAACAAGCAACTTTTAACTGATGATGCTTCTTTTTTGATTTGACGGCAAGTTGTAAAAGAGATATCATTCCATTAAATGCCCCCTTGTCATTGGCTGCCGTAATCACTATTTTATCAGCAGACATTTCTAACCTATAGCCTCCTTTTGTTCCTTTATCTACGTTACCCTTTTTAAAGATAATTGCAGGATAATGCCTTTTTTTATTCGAAAGGGTCACTCCTTTTTCGGTTAATAAATGATTCTTAAAATAATATGCCGCTGTTTTAAACGCTTCATCCTGCACTATTACAGGCGTATTGTCATTTATGATAAAGGATTCATTAACCGCTTTACATTGCTGAGGTAGAGGGATAATAGGACATTCATCCTTTCCAAAAACCATCCCACAAGAGAATAGTACGAATACAGCAGAGGCTAATAATTTTCTAAACATACGTCTTTTATTGTAAGTTAAAAGTTCCCTGTAACTTAATATCTTCGGAAGAAGCACCCACCATTACCTTAAACTGACCGGGCTCCACAACAAAATGATTATCCTTGTTCCACAATCCCATGTCATCTGCTGTAATCGTAAAATGCACCGTTTTTGTTTCTCCGGGCTTGAGATGTACCCGATCAAATCCCCGCAATTTTTCTTCATAAGTAGTCACCGAAGTTACCAATTCATGAATATACATCTGCACAACCTCATCACCTGCACGTTTGCCGGTATTGGTCACCTCAAAACTCACCTTAACATTTCCCTGTGTATGTGTTTCTTTCGGACTAATCCGAAGATTGCTATATTTAAAAGTAGTATAACTCAAGCCATATCCAAAAGGATATAATTTTCCCTTCAATCTGACCTGGTCTCCGGCATCGGTCTGTGCATTCGGCTTGGAAGGGAAATTCATGGGTAACTGGCCGACAGAACGTGGGAAGGTCAGTGTCAATTTACCGCCCGGATTATAATCTCCAAACAAGGCATCTGCTACTGCTGTTCCTCCATATTCTCCAGGATACCAGGCCTCTAATATTCCGGGAACTTTCTCCTTTACCCAATTAAAACTGATTGGTTGAGAATTAATAAAGACCATAACAACTGGCGTGCCGGTGGCATAGACTTCTTTGATCAAATCCAACTGATGTCCCGGCAGAGCCAAAGAGGTTCTGGATTTATTCTCACCGGCTGTCTTCGTATTTCCTCCCATGACCATAATAGCGACATCAGATTGTTTAGCCATAGCCACGGCAGAATCCATCATTTTTCTTGTTTTAGCCGTTGGAGGCTGCGGCAAGACTTCACTCTCCGGCCAGGTTTCATCCACCAGGTTACAACCTTTAGCATAGCGAACCTTTACTTTGCTTCCCAATTTGTCTTTCACTCCCTGTAAAACGGACACGGCATTTACCCCCTGGGGGCCATAATGCGTTCCGGAATAAGAAGTATTGGTCGCATTAGGACCAATAACGGCTACAGATGACAAGTTTTTACTTAAAGGTAAAATAGCATGTTTTTGTCCCGAAAGGGTATCATTTTTCAATAAAACAAGACACTCCCGGGAAGCACGCAAGGCTGTTTGTTTATGTTCCGGATTGTGAACTACTTTCTCAGAATGCTTAGCATCTTCTACATAAGGATGATCAAAAAGTCCCACCCAGAATTTTACTCGTAAAATATCTCTTACTCTGCTGTTCAAAGTTTCCAACGATACTTTCCCTTCTTTTACGGCTTTTCGCAAAGGCAGAATCATGGTCTTGGGAGAAGAAAAATTAGTTCGCACATTCAGCCCGGCATTGACGGCCATAGCTACCGCGTCTTCGCGGTCTTTGGCTACATGATGTTTGGTAAACAGATATTCCAACGCATCACTGTCTGAGACCACATAACCTCTAAATCCGAATTGTTCCCGTAGTTTCTTTGTCAGCCAGTATGTACTTCCAATAATCGGTCTTCCGTCATAATCATTATACGAAGCCATCACTCCCATCGCGTGCGCCTTCTCAAAAACTTCTTTAAAAGGATACATCAACAAGGTCAACGCTTCCCGAAAAGGGATTTGTGGATCCGTACGTGCCATGCCCTCTCTTGCACCAAAATTAGCACTGTACAAAGCATAGTGTTTCACGGTAGATACAATAGTATGATCTTTTTGCATTCCTTTAGTCATGGCCATTCCCAGTTGTGCCACCAGATAAGGGGCTTCTCCATAAGATTCTTCCAATCGCCCCCAGCGCTGATCCCGGGCAACGTCCAGAATGGGCGCATATACATTCGTATATCCCATCGCACGAGCTTCTTTTCCGGTAATCAGTCCCATTTTATGGACCAACTCCTTATCCCAGGTATTCCCCATAGCTAATTCCGTTGGAAAATCTGTTGTCCCATAGGCTTCTACCCCGCGAATACCTTCATCTGTAAAGTCTGTCGGGATTCCCAAACGCGTTTGTTCCACAAAAAATTCCTGCGTTTTGTTCATCGCATGAACATGATCCTTAATATTCCGAAGCATAGGCAAGTCAGGAGTCGGAACGCCCCACTCAATAAATCCATTCAAATGTTCGTCTATATTTCCGATCCCGTCCTTCCAAACCTTATTTTTCCATTCCGGCGTAGGCAAAGAGTCCTTCAACACGCGATGCCAACCATATAAAGTAGCCATCTGAGCCGTTTTCTCTGCCAGATTCATTTGAGATAAAAGGTCATCTACCCTTTTGTCAATGGGTTGCGAGGGATCTTCATACACATCCTTTTTACCATTCTTATTAAAATCAATCCATCCCTTGTGGTAAATGGATTTCATCTGAGGTTTAAATTGCTGTGCAAAGGATTGCAACGAAGAGCAACAACAAATAAATAACAACAGTAGTAATTTGTTCAATCGCATGTTTAAATTTTTATTGAGGTTTATACACTTTTTCATTCATTATCTATTTATAAAATACGATTTTGTATTTCCCCGACTTTTTCTTCTTTTTATCCACAAGCAATATCCGATTTAAAGATGTACCCCAACTACGTTGTAAAGTGTGGTCTGATAATCTTTTAGGTTCTATTTTGACAGAAAATTGCCGGGGATCAAAGGTAAAATAAAACCCATTATCCAATATCACTTTTCCTTTTTCTACCTGAATATGTTGTTGTGAAGTAATCAAAGATAAAGTAAATGGAGTCGTATATTTACGTAATTGATATTTCTCTGTCAAAGTAATCTGATCATTTTGAAACTCGAGCGTACGAACCCAAGATTTTACTCCGGCACTATCAGGATAAGCATTTGCAATATCCATCGTTATTTCCTTTCCTTGTTTTATCTTTACTTCCTTCGCTTTGTACGTTGCTCCGGCTCGTTGCACCTTCCCGTTAATCGTTGGTAAATTGTGCCAAGCCGATTGCATCGTGAAAATCTTATACCTGTTTTTACTAAAAGTTTGCCGGGTATAAGTGCCCACGCCGATGTCGATAATTTCCGGTTTCCCATCCTTATAAATAATAAAATTGCCTACGTCATTATGATTATGGCTCACCCCATTATTCCCTCCTTTGGCAGCTAAGAACAATCCTTTCGCCGTTCCTCCTCTACTTCTTACCATCAGCATTTGTAAATCGGGAAGCCAGGAGGTTTTGAGTAGCGGCTGGCTTGGCTGTATAGTCGATATTTCTTTATAAACGCCCAAATACCGAATAAAATCAATTAATCTTCTATTCGTATGCAAGAAATAATCAGCCGGACTTCCGCCCTGTCTCACAAAATAAGAGGCAAATTGCTTTAAAGTGTCATTATGGCAAGCTTTCCCAAATTGAAAAACTGAAATCACATTAGGTGTTAGGGTAGGATGAGCATCAGAAAAATCTACAAATTCATTTTTGTTAATATTTACCCGATAAATATAACGTCCCATATTTTCAATTAAAGGTCGCTCTGTTATATCTATCTCACCTTCCGTTGCTCTTTTAAGCAAGCTTAAATAAAAGATAAGTTTCCCTCCCGCTTCACTCCAATAGGAAGGTCCTTCTTCGCAACCTCCTTTCCGGGGATATTGATTAATAAAGTGATCCACACTTCGCATGGTTTTATAAACCGTTTTCACCATCCTTTTATTATCTTTTTCCGATAACAAGCCGGTCAGCAATACACTCCCATTCACCCAGGGATTCCAGTTATTCACGTTTTGTCCCTGAAAGCCCATCCACCAAAAATCATTTCGTTTTAAATAAGGACGAATAATCCGCTTCTCCAATTCATAACGTATCCTTTGTGGAATTACTGTGGACACCGAATCCAGCTGTTGATGCAGTAATAAATATGTCCAAGACATCAAATCGGTCGTTCCGGCCTCTCCCAAATCTACAGTTTCTTCTCCCGGATTAGGCAACGGTGTGTATTTTTTCTGAAGATATAAATGAGCCGGAAGCGCCCAGGTACTTTCTTCACAAATCGCCCAAATACCATTGATAATTTGAGGTATAAACCGACCTTTTTGTTCTAATAATTCTCCAATAATTAAAGTACTGAGTACTGCCCGTCTCTTACTCCGTAGTCGCTGATAGTTACTTCTGTTACCAGTCTCAGAAAACTGAAGGAAGACCATAGCCGGAAGATTTGGCCAGTCAAAAGATAAGGCTTTTTCTGCTCGTTGAATCAATTCCTTCTTTTGTTTTTCAGGAATCTCCCTAATCGCTTTATAGACATTCACTTTTACGCCGGTTCTCCATTGCTCTATATGCTCCAAATCTTTTCCTAAAGCTGAAGAAGTCGTACTATTTTGCAACCAGTTTTTTTGAGCAAAAGCAGTCTGCAAACTAAAGATAGCTAAGAATAAAAGGAACAATACCTTTTCCCCTTTTGGTTTCCACTTTAATTTTTCACCATTCATTCCTATCTTTTTAAGTACCCAAAAGGAATTTACCCATTTCTCCTTTGAAGGAAAAAATATGAGTAAATTCCCTCATTCCTATCCAATCCAACCGGAATTCTGTTCTAAGTTGGAATTTCGTTCGATTTCAGTTTGAGGAATCGCCCAATCGTAAATATAATCACCCTTCCAATCATAATCCACAACATTATCACCCCAAATTTGCTTAATACCTCCGTCATTATCAAACACCTTTTCTTTCCAGGTTTTCCAACGTAATTCATCAAAGAAATTTATGCCCTCATTCACAAATTCTACGCGTCTCTCATTTTGAATTCTCTCACGCAAATTCTCTTTTCCACTTACATAAGTAGGCAAGGAAGAATCATTATTCTGTAAATCGGGCATTCCTACCCGGGAACGAACCTGATTGACCAAATCTATAGCCTTCGTTAAACTACCACCCGCCCCTTCATTCTCAGCTTCTGCCCACATCAATAATACGTCAGCATAACGAATAAGCGGAAAGTCAGTAGGGCAATAATTTCTATTCGGTGTTCCTGAAACACCTTCATAAACAAACTTACGATGTAAATAATAGAAATAAGTCTGCGTATCTGTCCTCAGGTCATTTACAGGAGCGCTTTCCTGTCTGTAAGGCCAACGGCTATACACTGTATGATCAGCTCCCCCCATTGCCCCCACATAAGAAGAATAAGGTGTAATCACATTAGCAGCAAGGCGGGGATCTCTGTCTTTATAGGCCTGCTTAATCCGGGCTTCATTACCACTATCCAGATATGCCGACATTTTTGCTCCTCGGGTTTGGGCAGCTTGTTTCTCATCGCTGGTTAATCCATCCCTCAAAAAGTAAACTTCTCTCTCTTTCGGAGTTAAACTACTATATCCCGGGATGATATCTTCCCAGTTAAAGGAGCTGCCATCCTTATTTTCATATAAATCCACCACATGAGGAGTCACTAAATACGTATTCCAACAGGATCCAAAAGAAGACCGAGTACCACAACGCCATTGCGTATCACTACCATAGCCACTCTGTCCCATATTTTGAACACTAAAAATCATTTCATCACTCTGCTCATTGGATTGTTTAAAGAGATCAGCATAGCTTCCTGTAAACAGAGCATATCCGGCTCCTTTTACCTTATTAAAATCAGAAGCTGCTTTATCATACTCCTTTTGATACATATAAGCCTTCCCTCTAAGGGCATAAGCTGCACCTTTGGTTACATGACCATAATGAGCATCTCCGGCATCATATTTATCCGGAAGGTTACTCTCCCCAATCGCTTCCGTTAAATCATCGATAACCGCCTTCCACACTTCTTCTTCAGAATTTCTTCCTTTAACAGCCTGATCATCTGTAATGGGCTCTAAATAAATAGGCACTCCCTTAAACAGCCTATTTAAACTAAAGTAAAAATAAGCCCTTAAGAATTTACACTCAGCAACATATCGTGCTTTTTTATCATCAGCAGAAGGAGATTTTTCAGGAATATTGGCAATGGCATCATTAGCGCGATGAATTCCTTCATATAAATTTTGCCAGGTACTACTAAATAATCCACCGGTAGTTGTAATATTCCCGGTAAGCAGAGCCTCACTATCTCTTTCCTGTGAACAAAAACCATATCTATCCATGGCATATAAACTATTACCACAAACACCCCCAAACCTTAATACTTGATAAACACCATTCACACCTAAATCTGTAAAATTATCAGTAGTCCACATTGTCTCTGAACTAACGTCCCCATAGGGAGTAGTATCCAACAAATCTTTTCTACACCCTGCCATTTCCAAAAACACAGTTGGAATTAATGCTGCTCCTGCAGTTGCAAGAGTCCCTTTTCTTAAAAATTTTCTACGATCCATATTATATAAATTAGATTGTTTTAAAATTAAAATGTCAAATTCACTCCAAATGCATATTGCCTCATAGTAGGGTATCCCTCTGCCGCTCCGATTTCCGGATCAATTCCCGGATAATCGGTAACCATGAGTAGATTTTCACCTGACACAAAAATTCGTGCATTACTCATCCAAACTTTGTTTGCCCATTTCTCAGGTAAAGAGTATCCTATTTGTAAATTCTTTAATTTAATATAGGAAGCATTATAAAGCCAAAAGTTTGACGCAATATCATTTTGGGCATCAGATACATATTTCAATCTTGGATACTTAGCATTTATTGAGTTTTGCGGATCAGAAGGATCTGCATCATTATAATAATAATGGTCATTAGCAACCAACGTCCCCAAATCCATTCCATTTCTGACTACATTACTATGATAACCCTGTCCACTTAGCCAATAGTATTTCATTCCGGCACTACCAGACCAAATCATAGAAAAGTCAAAATTCTTCCAAGAAGCACTCATATTTAAGCCAAAGATATATTTTGGAGTAGAAGAAGCTCCAGTAAACATTCTATCATAAGAATTCCCATAAATACCATCTCCATTATTATCCGCATAAATCATATCCCCATAATAAATCTTTGTTTTCCCAATATCGTCAACCGGTAAGAAATGATAACCGGCTGAAACCATATCCTTCAACCATTGTAAATCTTCAGGGGTTCTAATCATCCCATCTTTGGGACCTCCATCAGGATTCACAGAACCATCACTTTTGGTATAGCTACCATTGCCGTGATACACCGTCTGCATGAAGTATTCATTAATGGTATGCTCTTCAAGAATACGTGTATTTCCTCCGCTTGAAACATCTCCAAGGTTGGATTGATACTTCTTATTTCCTTGATCATCTGTCACATATCCTCTTTCTAATTTCCCTTTATAATCGGTTACTTCATTATGATTGTAAGCAAAATTAGCAGCTACAGAAAAATGAAAATCACCCGCTTTCTGTTGCCAACCAATAGTTGCTTCAAAACCCTTATTATTCACACCGGCAGTATTTCTTGTAGGTGCTCCAACGGTTCCCATCGTTAAATGAATAGGCGGAGCCGTCAGGATTCCACTCGTTTGCTTATCATAATAATCTAAGGTTACATTCATTCTTCCACTTAGTAGTGTAGCATCAATACCAACGTCCCTTACTACTGTAGACTCCCACTGCAATGCCAAGTTCGCTAATTTATTCTGAGCCAGAGCAGTTACCGGAACTCCATTAAAAGAATATTTGGAGCCTTGATAAACGGCCTGATAATCATAATTATTCTGATACTCATAAGTTCCAATTCTATTATTTCCCAGCTTACCCCACGACAGACGTAATTTAAGATTCTGAACATCCCAATTCAAATTCTTCCAAAAGTTTTCTTCAGAAATACGCCATCCTGCCGACACAGACGGAAATATTCCCCATCTACTTTCAGAGGCAAACCGCGAGGAGCCATCATATCGCAAATTTCCTTCAATTAGATATTTGTTATTGTATGCATAATTTACTCTTCCAAATATCGATCTTCTTGAGTGATCCACCTCATCTCCTGAAATATTAGTCATTTCATTCGCTGAATTAAGTGTGGTAATAGTTGGATCTACTAAACCTTTCTTCGACGCATTAAAATAATACCTATCGTAATAATATTCTTCATACCCTGCCATAACATTAATGTCATGAAGCCCATTTATATTCGTATTATAATGAAGGATATTATCAATTGTATAACTATGGTTTTTGACTAAAGAATAGGACGTACTCAACTGATCAGCAGTAGTCGGAGGAGTTATCTCAGTATTCGTAGCAAAATTCCATTTCTGTCCAGATTTAGGATTGGTATGCTGGTTTTCTTCATCAAAATAAACCTGATAGTTAAATTTAGTAGTAAAAGTAAAATTCTTTAGAAATTTAACATCTGCATAAATAGTAGAATTAACCCGAGAAACGATCTCTTTACCAAGCCTATCATGAAGAAATGATAACAAACCATTAGCAGTAGCGGACTCCCCAGGGGCCTGAGCTCCCCCATACTTCCCATCATGAATAGGAATAATGCCCGGAGTCGTTTGCCTTAACCCGCTTTATTCATCGGCCGAATAAAGGGTAACCATTTTTATGTATTAAT
>CAZYHV010000042.1:0-18479 GCA_964647485.1 uncultured Chitinophagaceae bacterium
GACTAACAGACTATCTGACTAATAGACTATCTGACTAACAGACTAACAGACTATCTGACTATCTGACTAATAAAATCAGCATTCACGACATAAAAAGACCCGCAGTTCACAATAGAACTACGGGTACAAATAAACGAATCGCCTCAAATCTTCAATCTTTTATAATAATTTATTTAGTGCATCAATATAAGCATTGACAGAAGCATTGACAATATCAGTACTATATCCATAACCATAGGTAGCTTTCCCTTCATGTTCTACTTTAAGGTTGACTTTACTTACATCATCACTACCGCCATGAATGGCTTGAACATTATATTCTTCAATATTTATCGCATCTTCAATGAGCGTGTGAATTGCCTTTAAAGCTGCATTTACAGGACCATTGCCTGTAGCACTGGCTTCTTTTTCTTCTCCTTTAATATTCAACCGTACAGTTGCCATAGGTCGTAATGGATTACCACAGACCACCTGAACCAATTTAATTGAAACCCCATAGTCTTCAGATTGTTTGTCATGTACTTTTCCACTCATCAACATAATCAAATCATCATCATTGACCTCTCTGATACGGTCTGCCATTTCCAAGAAATTGGTATAAGTTTGTTCTAAATCGAATTTATCCGTTTTATACCCTAAACGTTCCAAACGGTGAACCAAAGCATGTCTTCCACTACGTGCTGTAAGCACAATAGAATGAGAAGGAATACCTATATCTTCAGGATCCATAATTTGGTAAGTATTCTTATTCTTCAATATTCCGTCTTGGTGAATACCGGAACTATGTGCAAATGCATTTTTCCCTACAATTGCCTTATTGGCCTGAACCGGCATGCTCATCCGTTGAGATACCAGACCACTGATATTATAGAATTTCGTAGAATCTATATTGGTATGTAGATTGATCGACTCCTGATGAACTTTCAAGATCATGCTTACTTCTTCAATTGAAGTATTTCCGGCTCTTTCTCCTACTCCATTTATGGTACCTTCTATCTGACGAGCTCCTGCCCGTAGTGCAGCAACTGAATTAGCAGTCGCCAATCCCAAATCATTATGACAATGAACAGAAAGTATGGCTTTATCAATATTCGGAACATGATTCATAAGATAACTAATCTTTTCGGCATACTGTTCCGGAAGGCAATATCCATTCGTATCCGGAATATTGACCACTGTAGCTCCGGCAGCAATAACGGCTTCCGTCACCCTTGCTAAATATTCTATATCTGATCGACCGGCATCCTCTGCATAGAATTCTATATCATCAACAAACTTTGTTGCATATTTAACGGCATCCACTCCCCGTTTCAGAATATCTTCTCTATTACTATTAAATTTATGTTTAATATGAATATCAGAAGTTCCGATTCCGGTATGTATTCTCTTTCTCTTTGCAAATTTTAATGAATCTGCAGCCACATCAATATCTTTTCTATTGGCTCTTGTCAGTGCACAAATAGTTGGATTGGAAACCGCTTTGGAGATCTCTTCTACACTATGAAAATCTCCCGGACTTGAAATCGGAAACCCGGCTTCTATTACATCAACTCCCAGCTGTTCCAGCTCCTTGGCAATTTCTACTTTTTCCATCGTAGTTAATTGACATCCAGGAACTTGCTCCCCATCTCTTAAAGTAGTATCAAAGACATATACTCTGTTCTTATCACTCATAATTTGCTCTTTTACTGGTTAATTTTTTATTGGTCGATTTATTTTTTAACTGCATCAAATCTCAGGCGTTTATAATCTGCTATCCACTTTCCATCATTAAATAATTCATCTCGTAATGATTCCTGCATTTCATATAAAAGAATCTGCTTTTCGCGCTCCGGGATTCCTTCGAAGAAGCTACCGGCAAACATTTCAAGCCACTCCACTACCCCATTTTCAGTGCTCTTCAAAACTGTAGGACGGTCATAAGTTCCTATCATCCGTATCTCAAAGCCGTATTTTTCTAACAAACCTGCATACGTGGCTACAGAAGGAAAGTACCACTTCTGAATAGCGGCTTGCATTTTAAATCCATGCTTCTCCAGCACGCTATGAACCGCCGCTCTCACTTTCTTTACATTTCCTTTTCCTCCCATTTCGGCTACAAAACGACCTCCACTTCTCAAATATTTGTGAACCCGCTGCAAAACCCTTTCCGGTTCTTTAATCCAATGTAATACCGCATTGGAAAACACAGCATCTAATTCCTCCTGCTTTATGTTCATTTTCTCTAACTCAAAGTCTCGTGCATCCGCTACCATAAACTCAAGTTTAGCAAATTTATCCTTTGCTCCTGCTATCATCTCTTCAGCCCCATCTATTCCGACTACCCGACAACCACAGGCCGCTATTTGGTCGGCTAAATCTCCGGTTCCACACCCGAGATCCAGAATAGTTTCTCCTTCTTCAGGACACAATACTTCTATCAACCCCGCTCCATACCTGGAGACGAAATCATGCTTTTGATCATATAGTGTATTGTTCCATTTCATTGTTATCTAGTTATGGGTTATGGGTTATGGGTTATGGGTTTTTAGTTTTTAGTTTTTAGTTATTAGTTATTGGGGCTATTGAGTTACGATCTACTTAATCAACTAATCCAACAAATCAACAATTTTTCTTCCCATTGCATCCGTTCCTAAAATAAAATCGTTTTCGGTATGTTTGTCGGCAATATCTATGGTTCTATATCCTTCTTTCAATACTTTTTCTACCGCCTGAATCACATCTTCTGCATCTTCTTTCAACCCAAATGACCTATCCAACATCAGGGCAGCGGATAAAATAGATGCTAAGGGATTGGCAATTCCTTTCCCTGCGATATCGTGAGCCGATCCATGAATAGGTTCAAAAAAGCCCACTTCATCTCCCACAGAAGCCGAAGCCAACATTCCCATAGAGCCTGCAATTTGTGATGCTTCATCGGTTAAGATATCTCCAAAAAGATTAGCCGTAACAACGACATCAAATTGTTTCGGATCTTTTACCAACTGCATAGCTGCATTATCAATAAACATATGCTCCACCTCAACTTCCGGATACTCTTTTGCTATTTGTTGTACTACTTCGCGCCATAAGCGGGAAGTTTCCAATACATTGGCTTTATCTACCGAACACAGTTTCTTTTTTCTTGTCATGGCAGCATCAAAAGCTTTCCGGGCAATCCTCTCTACCTCATATCTATGATAATTCATCAGATCGGATGCAAAGCTACCATCCTCGGCCTTCTCTTTTTCTCCAAAATAAACATCTCCGGTCAACTCCCTAAAGAATAGGATATCGGCCCCCCTTAATATTTCCGGTTTGATGCTGGAGGCACTTAATAATTCATCAAATAAGCGAATAGGTCGAAGATTAGCATATAAGCCCAGTTCTTTTCTTATTTTCAGTAACCCTTGCTCCGGTCTTACTGTCAAAGAAGGATCGTTATCATACTTTGCATGTCCTATCGCGCCAAAGAGAATAGCATCACTGGATTTGGCTTTTTCTAAAGTCTCGTAAGGTAATGGACTTCCGGTGTGCTCAATAGCAACATGTCCCATCAATCCATCCTCAAATACAAATTGATATCCTTGTTTTTCGGCAATGGTTTCTAACACCTTTTTTCCCCAAGGAGCTACTTCCTGGCCAATACCATCTCCCGGAATAATTAATATTTTTTTCTTTATACTCATTGTTAATTATAACTAAAACTTCTGTTTTTCTCAAATTTTTCAATATCATCTGTTTGTTTCAATAGGAAATCAATATCATCATCCCCATGCAACAAACATTCTTTTTTATAAGCATTAATGTCGAATGACTCGGAAGCTCCACTTTCTAAATTTGTAATTTTCTGTTCTTCCAAATCAACTTCCAGCTTTGCTTTATGATTCTTTTCAGAACTTTCAAAAATTCCTTCCAAAAAAGCTTCTGATACCTGAACCGGCAAAACCAAATTATTCAGAGCATTACTTTTAAAAATATCTGCAAAAAAACTACTGACCACGACTCTGAATCCATAATCTCCTATTGCCCAGGCCGCATGTTCACGGGAAGACCCACAACCAAAGTTCTTGCCTGCCACCAATATCTCTCCGGAATAATTAGGGTTATTTAATACGAAATCTGCCTTTGGATCATTTTCATCATCATTATTATATCGCCAATCTCTAAAAAGATTATTTCCAAACCCCTCTTTATCTATTGCCTTCAGAAAACGAGCCGGAATAATTTGATCCGTATCCACATTTTCTACCGGTAGTGGTACAAAAGTGGAAGTTATTTTTTTAAATGTTTTTGCCATGATGGTTGTTTTAGTCTATTAGTCCGTTAGTCAATTAGTCTATTAGTCTATTAGTCAATTAGTTTATTAGTCTATTAGTTTATTAGTTTATTAGTTGAATATACTTACTGTTTACTACTCAAAGATACTCTCTGACATCAGAAATCTTACCGGTAATAGCAGAAACAGCTGCCGTCAGCGGACTAGCTAATATTGTTCTTGCTCCTTGTCCTTGTCGTCCTTCAAAGTTTCTATTTGACGTTGATATACAATATTTCCCTCTAGGTATCTTATCTTCATTCATTCCCAGGCAAGCGGAACATCCCGCTCCGCGAAAACTAAAGCCTGCTTCTCGTAAAACCTCATCAATTCCTTCTTCATGAGCTTGCTTTGCTACTTGTGTGGATCCGGGAACAACCCACACTTCAACATTATCAGCTTTCTTCTTTCCTTTCACAAAAGAAGCCACTTTTCTCAGATCTTCAATTCGTGCATTCGTGCAACTTCCAATAAATATGTAATCCAATGGCATATTTAGCAGCTTACTTCCATCTTGCAAGGCCATATAATCTAATGCCTTTTTAAAAGAAGGACGTTCTCTTTCACTGATATCTGTCAAAGATGGAATGGATTGGGTCACGCCCATTCCCATTCCAGGGTTCGTACCATAAGTCACCATCGGTTCTATCTCTTCTGCCTTAAAATTCAACACTTTATCAAATTCGGCATCTTCGTCAGAATAAAGCGTTTTCCAATAGGTCAAGGCTTCATCCCAATCCTTTCCCTTTGGCATAAACCTCCGATCCTTCATATACTCAAAAGTAATATCGTCCGGTGCGATCATCCCTCCTCTTGCTCCCATTTCAATACTCATATTACAAATCGTCATACGGGCTTCCATACTTAAATTATGTATTGTATCTCCATCGTATTCCACAAAATATCCGGTTGCTCCGGAGGAAGATATTTTTGAAATAATATGCAAAATAATATCTTTTGAAAGGACTCCATTCCCCAACTTTCCATTCACCTCAATTTTCATCCTTTTCGGCTTATACTGTAGAATAGATTGAGAAGCCAATACCTGTTCTACCTGAGAAGTACCGATGCCAAATGCAATAGCGCCAAACGCCCCATGGGTAGAAGTATGGCTATCCCCACAGACAATCGTCATTCCCGGTTTGGTAATCCCTAATTCCGGACCTATTACATGAACAATACCTTGATATTCATGCCCTAAAGGATACAATTCGACACCGAATTCTTCACAATTTCCCCTCAGTGTTTCCACCTGTTTTCTGCTCAGTGCCTCTTTGATAGGAAGATCCTGATGCAGCGTCGGAACATTATGATCTTCCGTAGCCACCGTATTCTCAGTCCTGAAAACAGGAATCCCCCGACTTCTCAATCCGGAAAAAGCCTGTGGACTGGTTACTTCATGAATAAACTGTTTATCAATATACAACACATCCGGGAAGTCTGCTTTCTGCGAAACCACGTGAGCATCCCATACTTTATCTATTAATGTCTTTCCCATATTCTTATTTATCTTCCTGCTTAAACGCATAAAATTTTCAACTAAATAAAGTTATAAAAAGTAGCTAAATTCTTCCTTTTTACAACAATCACAAAAGTAATTTTAAAAAAGTAAAAAAAAAGGCTAATTTTATAAAAAATTACGAACACCAACCTTTGTTAATAAAATTAATATTCTGTTTTTCAAGTAGATATAAAAATATTATTACGATGCCCAATTCAAAAAAAGATGCTCTTTATACGCTTGTAAAATCCTTATCGAAGGCAGAAAAAAGACAAGTACGCCTTCATTATACGCAACCCAAGACCACAGATTGTCCGCTCTTTATTCAACTTTTTGATGTCCTGGACAAAGCTTCGCGATACGACGAACATGTGATTTTTGAACAAATTCCGCTATTAAAGAAAAAGCAACTTTCCAACCAAAAATCACACCTTTACCAATATATTTTGGAAACGCTCAGAACCCTTGACCGAAAGAAAGATATCCGTATTCATATCCGACAGCTAATAGATTATGCCCAGATTCTGTATAACAAAGGGCTATATCAACAAAGCTTGAAATTGTTGGAGAAGGCAAAAGCCCTAGCAAAAACTCACCAGGAAGTGGAATTAAAAATGCAAGTCCTGGAATTTGAGAAAGTGATAGAAGCTCGACACATCACTCGCAGTATCGAAAACCGGGCAGAAAAACTTAGTGAAGAATCACAAATATGCATTCACCAGCTGAGCAGTCTCAGTCGATTGAGTAATCTGGCTTTAACGATGTATGGCATGTATTTAAAAACCGGACATGTTCGTAATGAGAAAGAAGCTTTAATGCTAAAAACATTTTTCAAGAACAACCTTCCGGCTTACATCAATACCCCTTCCGAAAGATTCTCCGGTACAAAAGATGCTACTCTTAAAGACCAAGAGATGACCTTTTATGAGAAAGTAAACCTCTATCAGGCACACTCCTGGTATGCCTATATTCTCCAAGATTTTCTATTGTATTATCGATACACACAGAAGTGGGCGGATTTATTTGAGCAATATCCTTCTCAAAAAGAAACCGATCCGGCTTTATATTTAAAATCACTGAATAACCTGTTGACAGCTCACTTTTTCAATCAAAATTACGATAAATTCTGTCTGACACTGGATCAATTAGAATCCTTTTGGCATGAACAGGAAAAAGGTTTCAATAAAAATACGAGTGTTCTGGCATTTGTACATACTTATACCGCAAAGATTAATAAACATTTTCTGGAAGGAACCTTTAGAGAGGGACTTACGATCATCCCCGAATTATTGAAAAAATTGGATCAATACCATATGCAACTGGATCAACACCGTATTCTGGTGTTCTATTACAAAACCGCTTGTTTATATTTTGGGAGTGGAGATAATACAACTGCGATTCAATATTTGAATAAGATCATTAATCTGAAGATTGGAAATTTACGTGCCGATATTCAATGTTTTGCCCGTATTTTACATTTGATTGCCCATTATGAATTAAAGAATTATGATGTTACGGAGTACCTCCTTCCTTCGGTTTACCGCTTTCTAGAAAAAAATAAAGATTTAAGTGCCGTAGTGGAAGCAATGTTGGCTTTTCTAAAAAAATACAACCACGTAGGTATCAGAGGCTTACGACAAGGGTTCATAGAATTAAAAGAACAGTTAGAAAAAATTGCCAAGAATCCTTATGAAAGGCGGTTTTTCCTTTATTTGGATGTCCTTTCCTGGTTAGAAAGCAAAATTGATCGCAGACCCGTTCAAGATGTAATCAGAGAAAAATTCCGCAAAAAGGAGCCACGGATATAAAGGTATCGTTCAGACCTTTTAGAATCATCAGACCGATACTTCCTCTGACCGGTAGTCATATCCGGATCGATAGCTTTTAGCTATACTTCTTATCGCCTTTGCCTCATTGACTTTCCTGTTCCCTCCTTCTATCTTTGCAGTATTGATTTAAAGGAAAAATAAAACACAGGAGGTTTAAAATGACAGAAGTACAAAATTTAGCAAGATTTGTAACCACCCGCCAATATAATCATTTATCGAAAAATGCGGTTCGTGAATTAAAGATTCGTTTATTAGATTCCCTAGGATGTGCTATTGGAGCTATTGAAGGAGCTCCTATTAAAAACATCAAAGCGCAATTAGAAGAATTCGGAGGTCGACCTCTTAGCAGTCTGATTGGAGGTGGAAAAAATGCACCCGATAGAGCAGCTTTTTACAATTCCGCCCTCATCCGATACTTAGACTTTAATGACAGCTATCTGGCGAAAAAAGAAACTTGTCACCCCTCTGATAACATAGGCAGTATTTTAGCGGCTGCCGACTATGCCAACCTTGAAGGAACAGATTTTCTAACGGCATTGGCCATTGCCTATCAGGTGCAATGCAGATTGAGTGACGTAGCTCCGGTACGGGATAAAGGCTTTGACCATACTGTTCAAGGCGCTTATGGAAGTGCAGCCGGAACGGCTTATGCTTTAGGACTGAAAGAGCAGAAGACGGCTCATGCTATTGCTATTGCAGCTACTGCCTACAATGCTTTAAGGGTCACACGTACCGGAAATTTATCCAACTGGAAAGGATTAGCTTTTCCCTCTACCGGATGGACCTCAACCCATTCCTCTTTTTTGGCCATGCATGGAATTACAGGTCCGGAAGAAGTTTTTGAAGGAAACAAAGGCTTTAAAGATAGTATAGCAGGAGATTTTCAAATAAATTGGGAAAAAGAAGATTTGGAGAAAGTCACAGAAACTATTACCAAAAGATTTAATGCAGAGATTCATTCCCAAGCCACTTTAGAAGGAATAAAAGAACTCAGAGAACAATATAATATTCCTCCTGAAGATATTTCCGAAATTATACTCAACACTTTCGATGTCGCTTATAACATTATCGGAGGTGGAGAAGAAGGTGGAAAGAAAAATATCTCTAAAAAAGAAGAAGCAGACCACAGTTTACCCTATATGATGGCAGTCTTGCTCATAGACGGAAAGGTCTTACCGGAACAATATCTTCCGGAAAGAATACTTCAAAAAGATGTACAACAGCTATTACAAAAAGTCACGGTACGAGAGGAAAAACCATATTCAGATCTCTTCCCTAAAGAAATGGCTTGCGATATAACCATTAAAATGAAAGACGGATCTTCTTTTCAAAGAAAAAAGAAAGATTACCAGGGTTTTGTTTCTCAACCGGCCTCTTGGGATATCATCATCAATAAGTTTAACACCTTATCTGCAAAATATACAGATGAGAATCTGAGGAACCAAATTATTCGTACGGTTCAAGATTTGGAACACCATACAATTCGAGATTTAATGCACTTACTGGAAAAAGTAAATATTTAGGCTCAAACAGAGCAATTTGTATCATTTTTTAATTTTTAAATTTTAATATCATGTCAAACACAAAAGAAATCATAACCAACCCTATTGCTTTTGAATGGCTTCGTAGAAATGACAGGCCCGATAAGCCACGGAAAGTAGGGATGACAGAAATCAGAGCCGCTTATTATTCAAATTTTGGTCTGAATTATTTTAAAGATATTTTAGAGACCAGCGGAAATTATATAGACAGTATCAAATTTGCCGGCGGTTCATTTACCTTTATGAATCCCAATAAGATCAAGGAAATCAACGACCTGGCACACCAATATGGCACATTGGTTTCCACTGGAGGATTCATGGAATATGTTTTAACACAAGGAAAAGAAGCGGTAAAAAAATACATTCAGGAATGTAAAGAAATGGGCTTTGACATCATTGAAATCTCTACCGGATTTATTTCTATTCCAACCGATGATTGGCTTCGTATTATTGAGGAAGTACAAAAAGCCGGATTGAAGGCCAAACCCGAGATAGGCATTCAATTTGGAGCCGGCGGAGACAGTACGACCTCTGAATTAGAGGCAGAAGGAACGCAAAATGTAGAATATGCCGTTCAACAAGGGAAACGCTTTTTGGAGGCTGGTGCCTATCTCATCATGATGGAATCCGAAGGCGTTACTGAAAATGCCCATCCCTGGAGAGTTGATGTGCCTGCAAAATTTATTAATGAATGGGGATTGGAAAAAGTGATGTTTGAAGCCGCCGATCCCCAGGTATTCAAATGGTATATCAAAAATTATGGTCCTGAAGTAAACCTATTCGTAGATCATAGTCAACTTGTTCAATTAGAATGCACCCGTCAGGGAATCTGGGGTACAAATGACGTTTGGGGAAGAATTGTCACCTACAAATAAAAACCGCCCCAAAATACAAAAGGGAACATGCCGATTAACTTGCATGTTCCCTTTTCTATGACATTAGGAGCAATCACCCTCCAACTCCGGGTACAACATAAGCATCCACATCCGATTTTTCAATTTTCTTATCCGTCAAAATAATTAAGCGCTCTATGACATTTCGAAGTTCTCTGACATTACCGGTCCAGGGACATTCCTCTAAGACTTTCATCGCTGATTGATCTATTTCTTTTTTAGCAATTCCATATTCCTGACAAATAAGTGTCATAAAATGATCTACCAATAAAGGAATATCTTCCTTTCTTTCTTTAAGTGCGGGCATATGAATAATAATAACACTCAGACGATGATACAAATCCATGCGGAAATTATTATTCTCAATCTCCTGCATCAGGTCTTTGTTCGTTGCTGCAATCACCCGGACATTCACCTCTATTTCCTTGTCTCCTCCTACTCTGGAGATAATCCCTTCTTGCAAGGCACGTAAAACTTTTGCTTGGGCACTCAAGCTCATATCTCCAATCTCATCCAAAAAAAGGGTCCCTCCATCCGCTTGTTCAAATTTTCCTATTCGTTGCTTCACGGCTGAAGTAAAAGATCCTTTTTCATGTCCAAATAATTCACTTTCTATTAATTCGGCAGGAATAGCAGCACAATTCACCTCCACCAAAGGAGCATCATTCCTTTCACTTTTATCATGTAACCAATGCGCTACCGATTCTTTCCCCACACCATTATCTCCCGTAATCAGCACACGAGCTTCTGTAGGAGCTACTTTTTCTATGGTTTCCTTAATATCAATAATTGCCTGAGATTCTCCTATAATTTCATATCCCTTAGAGACTTGCTTCCGTAGTGTTTTCGTTTCAGTAGTCAGATCATTCTTCTCTAATGCATTCTTAATAGTAATTAAAATCCGATTCAAATCCGGTGGCTTCGAAATATAATCATACGCTCCCCCTTTGACGGCACTCACAGCGGTATCTATATCTCCATGACCGGAAATCATAATCACCGGCAAGTCCGGTTTCAACTTTCTACATTCTCCCAGAAACTCCATGCCATCCATCTTTGGCATCTTAATATCGCAAAGTACTACGTTAAAATCAATATTTTTAATCATATTAAAGCCCTCTGCCCCATTTGTAGCCGTTTCTACATCGTAATCCTCATGTATCAGAATGTCTTTCAACGTCTTTCGGATACTCATTTCATCATCAATAAGGAGGATACGGGGAAGATGCTTCTTTTTCTTAGCCATATTTGCATTTTTTATTTTTGACGTTTCATTAAAATGTCAAAAATCGATTCTGAATAACAAGGTACAAAGCTAATTTATTTCAGTCAGATTTTTAAAATTCTAACTTATTTTTCACACTCTAAAAAACGAATAACCAAAAGGATGATAAATAAGCCCTCTCAATAAATGGATGCTCATTCAAGTTTGAAGTTAAAGAAAGTTTCTGATCAAGGTAAAATCCTAGCCGGCCGACCCTTCCGACTGAATGGATTGAAAATCCATAAACGGCGGCATCTCATTAATGCAGTGCCATAATAGTAATATCCAGAAAGGGGGGCTCAACAAGCCGAAACTTTAATTATTAAAAATACATTTTGGTTCATAGAAACCACGATAGCATATCTTGACAAATAACATCAAAAAAAACATATAAATAAAGCGTCACAGAACCAAAGCCAATACGACGTTGATTCCATAACGCTTCAAAGCATTTTTTGGAGCCCGGGCTTATTTCACTAAGTTAGCCAGACTCTGCTCCACAGAAGAAGATTCCACATCCAAATTCCCAAGTTTGGCTCCCGTTTTGTCGTAAACGATAACGGTAGGAATCTTTTCTACATCATAATCCATATCATCACGCAGCGCATTTAACTTTTCGTCAACCCCGTAAAGCTTAATTGAACGGATAGGATACCCCGCATCTATCAGGGTCCGATAGAGCGCAGAGATTGTTTTTTGAGACAAATCATCCCACGTTCCTATAATCGCTACAATAGAAAATTCATCTTTATGTTCTTTAATAATATTCACATTTTTTTGATCCGGTTCATAAGTATTAATCCCTTGATAAAACCAATGAAAAGAAGAATCATTAGCGAGTATGGGAAGAGAAAGTTTCCCGATTAATATTTTTTCCCCTTGTCGATCTATCTGCGTTTTGTAATCACTTTGTGCAAATGCTGCAGAGCAAGTAAGAACAGAGATCAGAATAATAGAGAGTGTTTTTCTTAATGTCATTATACGTATTTTAATATATAAAAATAAACAAAAGTTAAAGACGACTTTTCAGTTCTAGAAGAAATCTTTTTATCTTTTGCAAAGACTGTACCATTTCAAAATTCTTTTGCATCACATTTTTATCTTCTTTCAATTTCTTTTTAGCGCCTTCTATTGTAAATTTCCGTTCTCTAAGCAAATAATAGATCAATTGTAAATTCCGAATATCTTCCGGTCGAAACAAACGATCTCCTTTTCTGGTTTTTCTGGGTTTTAATATAGAGAACTCATTCTCCCAAAAGCGGATAAGAGAAGTCTTTACGTGAAACATATCGGCTACTTCCCCTATGGCATAATATTGTTTTTCCAACTCCATGTTATCAATAGCCTGTAGAACTTCCATGTCGTAAACCTCAGAAAGGGGTTTCCTTCCTCGGGTTTCCGGCGGGTTCTTTGTATCTTCTTCTTCGTAGAAAGAAAACAAGTCGTTTGCTACACTCATAGGACGATGTTCTTTATTTCATACTTAAAATTGTGCACTCTTGGGAGTACGGGGAAAAGGGATTACATCCCTAATATTGCCCATTCCGGTTACAAATAATACCAATCGTTCAAAACCTAATCCAAAACCCGAATGAGGCACAGTCCCAAACCTTCTTGTATCCAAATACCATTCCATTTCTTCTTTAGGCATCTCCAGTTCCTCCATTCTTTGTTCCAATTTTTCCAATACTTCTTCTCTTTGTGACCCTCCAATAATCTCTCCAATTCCGGGGAAGAGGACATCCATAGCTCCTACGGTTTTGCCATCCTCATTTTGTTTCATATAAAACGCCTTGATATCCTTTGGATAATCTGTAATAATAACCGGTTTTTTAAAGTGTTTCTCCACTAAATATCGTTCATGTTCTGATTGTAAATCCACGCCCCAAGAAACGGTATATTTAAATTTCTTTTTCTTATAAGGCTTGCTTTGCATTAAAATTTCAATAGCCTCAGTATAAGTAATCCTCTGGAATTCATGATCCAAACAAAATTTTAATTTTTCCAACAAAGCCATTGGGCTTCTCTCCTTTTGAGGTTTTTGCTTTTCTTCCTTCAACAAGCGCTGCTCCAAAAATTCCAAATCATCTTTATTATGATCAATCACATACTGAATTAAATACTTCAACATTTCTTCCGCTAGATCCATATCCTCTTCTAAATCATAAAATGCCATTTCGGGTTCAATCATCCAAAATTCGGATAAATGACGTGTGGTATTTGAATTTTCCGCCCTAAAGGTAGGTCCAAAAGTATAAACATCCCCTAAGGCCAAAGCTCCTAATTCCGCTTCCAGCTGACCCGATACCGTCAAATTGGTCGGACGTCCAAAGAAATCTTGAGAGAAATCTACGGCTCCATCCTCTGTTTTGGGAACCTCTTTCAAATCCAATGTCGTCACTCGAAACATTTCTCCGGCACCCTCTGCATCAGAGGAAGTAATCACCGGACTGTGAAGGTAAACAAATCCTTTCTCATTAAAAAAACGGTGGATCGCAAAAGCCAGGCTGTGACGTAACCTAAAAATAGCTCCAAATGTATTGGTGCGAAAACGCAGATGCGCAATTTCTCTTAAAAAATCCAGGCTATGTTTCTTAGGTTGCAAAGGATACTGCTCCGGATCACTACCCCCTAAAACATCTACCTGCTCGGCATGAACTTCCACTCTTTGTCCTTTTCCGGGAGAAGCTACTACCTTACCAACGACCTGAATAGCAGCTCCGGTAGTGATCTTTTTTAAAATCTGCTCCTCCGTATTCTCATAATCAATAACAACTTGTAGACTTTTAACAGAAGAACCATCATTTAAAGCTACAAAACGATTGCTCCGAAAAGTACGAACCCACCCCTTAACGGTTACCGTATAATCAACGGCCTCTTCTACTAATATTTCTTTGATTTTCTTTCTCATATTTGATATCTCAGCTTTTAAAAATGCAAAGATAATTATTTAAAAACGATAATTTTTTGTAGTTTCTAAAAAGTTATTTTACCTTCGCCCCGAACACAAGCGGTCACTCATTGGATTGTAATAAAAGTACCCCAAAATGTGGCTTTCCTACTTTATCTTTATCAATTGAGATATTTAACATATACATTCTATTCTTATTTTTAAAGAAAAAAACTGCCTTTTATTAAAAAAAGGAAAATTTAAATTAAAACATGTACAGCGTAATTTTTAATCCATGTACGACATATTAGAACTTAACAAAAAGCTCGTTCCCGAGCTACACGAAATCGCTAAAGAACTTGATCTTTCTGTTCCCAAAAGGATTGATAAACAAACCTTGATATATAAAATATTAGACATGCAGGCCATCAATGGTGCTGATGAAAACGGAAAGGATAAAAAGAAAGATCGGGTAGAAAAAAAGACGACTAACAACAGAAAAAAGACAACAAAGAAATCTACTGCTGCCGGTGAAAAAAGATCAACGAAAAAGGCTTCCACCAAGGATGAAAACAAAACACAAGAAAAGCCTAAAAGGACGAGAAAACGGATAGCAAAAAAAGAGGATAAGCAGGAAGAAATTAAATTTGACTCCAATGAATCCTCTAAAAAGAAGACGTCTTCTCCTAACAAACCACCTCAATCAAAATCCTCCTCCAACCCAACTAGAAAGGGAAAAAATTCTTCTCCACAACCACAGCAAGAGCAACAAAAAAAGGATTCGAAAAAGGAAAAAGAGAATAACGACAATAACCATAATAACCATAATAATAATTCCAAAAACGATTCTCGTTCCAAGAACAACAACAGGAAACAGAATAATAAGAAGAATTTCAACATTGATTTCGACGGAATTATTTCCAGTGAAGGGGTCTTAGAAATGATGCCTGACGGATATGGTTTTTTGAGATCGTCAGATTATAATTACTTAAGTTCTCCGGACGATATTTATGTATCTCCTTCACAAATTAAATTATTTGGTCTGAAGACCGGAGATACCATTACCGGAAGTATTCGCCCCCCAAAAGAAGGTGAAAAATATTTTGCTTTATTAAAGGTAGGATCCATCAACGGAAGAAAACCGGAAGAAATCAGAGATCGTGTTCCTTTTGATTATCTTACGCCTCTCTTCCCTCATGAGAAGTTTAATCTCACTACTACCTCCAGAAATTTTTCTACCCGTATCATGGATTTATTTTCCCCTATAGGGAAAGGTCAGCGTGGCTTAATTGTGGCACAGCCCAAAACAGGTAAAACCATGTTGTTAAAAGAGGTGGCCAATGCCATTGCTACCAATCATCCTGAGTCTTACTTAATGGTGGTATTGATAGATGAAAGACCGGAAGAGGTGACCGACATGTCCCGCAGTGTCAAAGGTGAAGTGATTGCTTCCACTTTTGATGAACCGGCAGACAAGCATGTTAAGGTGTCCAACATCGCCTTACAAAAGGCAAAAAGATTGGTAGAATGTGGACATGATGTTGTGATACTCCTGGATTCTATAACGCGTTTGGCACGTGCTCATAATACAGTCATGCCCGCATCAGGAAAGGTTTTAAGTGGCGGTGTAGAAGCCAATGCCCTACACAAACCCAAACAGTTTTTTGGAGCAGCGCGGAAAATTGAAAATGCCGGATCATTAACCATCTTGGCTACAGCATTAATAGATACCGGTTCAAGAATGGACGAAGTAATCTTTGAAGAATTTAAAGGAACCGGCAATATGGAACTCCAACTAGATCGTCGTTTAGCCAACCGACGCATATTCCCCGCCATAGATGTAACATCGTCCAGTACCAGACGAGAAGACCTCTTACTGAATAAAGAAGTGTTACAAAGGATGTGGATATTAAGAAATCACCTGGCAGATATGAATACCGAAGAAGCGATGAACTTCTTGTTGGCTCAAATGAAAAATACCAGTAGCAATGAAGAATTCCTAACCAGCATGAATGGATAAGGTTTCCTTCCATTTTGCCGGACATTCTATCTTTAAAATAGACCTAGATATAAATAGATATGATTCTAAAGAACAGCATATTATTTCTGTTTATCACAGGTTTTGTAACCGCTTGTAGTGGCGTTTCTAATCATGGGAATACCTCAAACAAAAAACAGGAAATTGACACCTTTTTAATGAAATTTAAAGGAGCAGAAGCCCGTCTTCTTCCCGGTCAATCCATGGGGAAAATTAGAGTCGGAGAACGAAGTGAGAAAATCAACAATCTTCACCTTGGCCAACCCGATAAAATGGATGCAGGCATGTGCAAAAGTCTTAATCGCTGGTTTTATGGGCAAGATAGTTCACAATCGTTAGATATCTTTTCAGCATGTTCCGGAGAAGATCAGATGAAACCACATGTCAAATGGGTCAGAACCACTGATTCCCTTTTTAAAACAAAACAAGGATTGCAGGTAGGTAGTCGCCTCCAAGATATAAAGTCGGTATATGATTCATTGCTTTCTGTGGCTACTTATACAGGTCAGGGTCATGCCTTGACAAATATTATAACGGCTAAAGACCGGGGAATTACCTTTGAGGTGAATACTGTTGGTAAGCAATTAACCTCCCAAGACACTTGCAAAGCGATTATAATTCATGCCAAGACAGAGCAAGTACCAAGATTTTATTTTTCTTTCTATCAAAATCTCAAAATTAAAACCAATCCTACTCACTTATAATTTAACTTATTAAAAAGATAGATTGATCTACTAAGAGTAAAATATTAATATCTTTGCAGCATGATTGGAACAACAAAAACGGTAGCATTTCACACTTTAGGTTGTAAGCTAAATTTTTCAGAAACTTCAGCGATGAGACGTTTAATGGAGGAGGATGGTTATCAAAATAAAGACTTCAAAGAAGTGGCTGATGTGTATGTATTGAATACCTGTTCTGTGACAGAAAATGCAAACAAAGAATGTCGTCAGCTTATTCGGAGAATTCGTCGGCAGGCACCGGATAGTTCCATCGTAGTCACCGGTTGTTACGCCCAATTAAAGCCGGAAGAAATTGCTGAAATAAACGGAGTAGATTTAGTCTTGGGCGCCCAAGAGAAATTTAATCTCGTTTCCCATATTCAAGCATTATCTACCGGAGATAGCGAAAAGATTTGTTCCTGTGATGTAGAAGATATTAAAGGCTTTAATGGAACTTTTTCCTTAAATGACCGCACCCGTACTTTCCTTAAAGTTCAAAATGGCTGTGATTATAACTGCTCCTTTTGTACGATTCCAATGGCAAGGGGAGCCAGTAGAAGCAATACCATCGATGGAGTCTTAAAGCAAGTGGAAGAATTAGGACAAAATAATGTTAAAGAGGTGGTACTGACCGGTGTAAACCTCGGAGACTTTGGGAAAGGAGCGAATGGTGGTAAAAAACATCAAGAAAACTTCTTTGAACTCATTCAAGCCTTAGATCAAGAAGACTGTATCGAACGTTACCGAATTTCTTCCATAGAGCCCAATCTACTTTCAGAAGAAATCATTGATTTTGTAGCCCATTCCAAACATTTCATGCCCCATTTTCATATCCCCTTACAAAGCGGATCCAACAGGATGTTGGGCCTCATGCGAAGACGCTACAAACGGGAATTATATGCAGATCGTGTAATGCTAATTAAAGAACTCATCCCCCATTGTTGTATAGGGGTGGATGTCATCGTTGGTTTTCCTTCCGAATCGGATGAAGATTTTCAAGAAACTGTAGACTTTCTACATGCTCTGGACATCTCCTACTTACATGTATTTACCTATTCTGAACGCGAGAACACACATGCTTTAAGCATTCAACCGGTCGTTCCCAAACAGGAACGACACCGCCGAAATAAAGTACTTCGTAATCTATCTTATCAGAAAATGAGATACTTTACCGAACAACACTATGGACAAGAACGAGCTGTCCTCTTTGAAGATCACAACAAAGCGGGTAAAATAGAAGGTTATACCGATAATTATATTCGTATATCCGCTCCTTACCAAAAAGAAAGAGCCAACCAAATAATTAATTGGAAAATTTCTTAAAAATATTTTGTGGTTAAAAGTGGGTGCTATATCTTTGCACTGCTTTCAGGTAATAACCTGCTAACACGTTGAAAATCAATGAGGGAGTTTAGCTCAGTTGGTTTAGAGCATCTGCCTTACAAGCAGAGGGTCTGGGGTTCGAATCCCTAAACTCCCACTTGATAATCAAGCAGTTATGAAA
>CAZYHV010000043.1:0-18343 GCA_964647485.1 uncultured Chitinophagaceae bacterium
CCTTTCGCTCTGATATTCAGGCTGGTTTCTCTGTCGAAATCGGCATATCCGTTGGAGGGGTTTCCATACTGTGGATTATAAATATTAAAAGGATTTGACTTGGTATCTAAGGCATGAGATTGATTCCAGTCATAGGTGTTTTTCTTGTCTCCCATATCCAAACCTATCAATATTTTATGTTGAATATGACCCGTTTGTACTTTTCCGTTTAAGAAAACTTGTCCAAATTTATAATTACTAACAGCATCTGCAATTGAAATATTTCTGATGGTATTTCCGGAAGAATCTAATGATGAAGGCCACAAAGAGCTTCCTACCTTGTTGGTATGCATATAAGCTGCGTGTACACTTAGTTTCCAATTCTTGTTAAAATAATGATGGAGGTAAACAAAGAGGGATTGATTATTTATTTTGGTAGGTTCCAAACCCGGATCTCCCAAAGTGAAATCCCGTGGCAAGTCGCCGTATCCTTTTGCGGAGAAGATATAGGAGGAGCCAATATTGGAAATTTTAGCATGTTGCAATGCATATTCTACTGTTAAATCTGTTTTTTCATCAATCCGGTATTTTAATACGGGATGAATCGTATATCTATCATCATATTTATACTTTTGGAAGGATTCTTTTGTTTGTCCCATCAGATTCAAACGGTATTGTAAACGATTTTTTTTATCTAGATGACCATCCAGATCTAAAGAAGCCCGATAAAGATTAAAACTACCAAAAGTAAGGTTGGCACTTCCCTTGGTTTGGCCGGTGGGTTTTTTGGTTACGATATTAAACATTCCTCCGGGTTCTCCATTCGACATCATAAAACCTGCAGGACCTTTTACAAATTCAATTCTTTCTACCATACTCATATCTGCGGTTAAGGGCCCCCAATTAGAAGTAAAATTAAAACCATTTCTAAATTCCGAGGCTCTTGAACCTCTCATATTAATACGGGTATAATTATCCCAATGTCCAAGACGGGTTGCTCCGCTTACATCGCGAACAATGCCGTCTTTCATGCTGATAATCTGACGATCTTTCAATACTGAGGAGGTAATAACCTGTATATTTTGAGGCACTTCTTCCAACGGAGTCATCAATCGAAGAGAGTTAGAGACGTTTTCGGTTTTATACTGATTTTTATCCTCGGAGACAACCAACTCATCAAGGATATGATTTTGATTAGCCATATCTATCGAAGGTAAATGAGTGGTATCATTCTTTTTAATCCTAACAGGGATGAAAGAAGGTTTTTTACCTATAGCATGAACGGCAAGTTTATAGGAGCCTGCATTATTTACTAAGAGAAAACGACCCTCTTTAGAGGTTTGAGTAGCCTTATTCGTTCCTACAAGCGAGACAGAGGTATTGGCTAAGGGTTGTCCCGATGAATCGATAACTTGACCCATTAAGAATCCGTTTTGAGCTGAAGCGGCAAAGCTCCCTATCATTAGAGTTAGAAGGAGGGATATTGATTTCATTTTATGATGTTAAACAGATGATAAATTTTTGCGAAATTCCCGGTTTATTAATTATTCTATTTGTGAAAAGAAGAAAGAAGTTTACGAGAAGAGGAAAAAAGGAAGGATAGGAATCTTTACCTTTGCTTTAAAGACAAGGAATTATGAGAGCTGTACTTCAAAGGGTTCGTTATGCCTCGGTAACGATTTCAGAAAAAGTGAAAGGGAAGATAGGAAGCGGGTTGCTTATTCTGTTGGGAATAGAGGATTCAGACGAGGAGGAAGATATAAGTTGGCTGAGTAGAAAAATCATTAGCATGCGTATTTTCGATGACGAGAAGGGAGTAATGAATCTTTCGGTCAAAGAGGTTGCGGGAGATCTCCTTTTAATTAGTCAGTTTACTTTGCATGCTTCCACCAAAAAGGGAAATCGACCATCTTATATCAAAGCGGCTAAACCGGAGGTGGCAATACCTTTGTATGAAAAAATGATCCGACAGCTGGAATCAGATTTGGAGAAACCTATTCAAACGGGACAATTTGGTGCAGATATGAAGGTGGAATTATTGAATGATGGTCCGGTAACGATTGTGATGGATAGTAAGAACAAAGAATAAGGAGGATATTTTTGTTATATGCTGTTCCGGTAGTTCCTCTCCCAGACCTTATATGCTGGAAGGGAATCGGTTTTTTTATACCATAAAAGTACTTCATTTTCACGATTTCTAAATTATAGAATTTGGTAGATAATTATCGTAGGGGGCGAAAGCTCAATCTTATTTAGATAAGCCTCATAAGGTGTTGAGGCGACTGAGCGGAGTCAAAGCCCCGACCTCCGGATATGCTCATTTCGACTACGCTCAATGACCACTTTCGACTACGTCCGCCTGAATGACATAGTCAGGCAGGCTCAATGCCTAGTAAGGTGGTTGAGCGTAGTCGAAACCACTCGCCGAGGAAATGTTTCACTAAGGGAATAATCTCCGGCGAAAGCTATATTTTTTGTACAACACTTAAATCCCGAATTCTATTATTACCAAAACTTGTATAAGTGAGCAATAGTATTAAAACCTATTCCTTCATATTTCTTTTTCCTCCAATCGCTCTAACGTCTTCCATAGCTGATAAAATGCTCGTGGAACGTGAAAGCAACCCTTCCATTTTCCTCCTTTGAGGGGAAGCAGCACTTCTCCTCTTCGATTGAGGTATCCATACCATTCTCCGTAGCCTTCATCTGAGAAATGATTCCAGCTGTATTTATGTAATTTTTCAAACCATTGCCAACACTGTTCATTTCCGGTATGTAAATATCCTTTTGCCATGGCAATCATCGCTTCCAGGTGTACCCACCATAGTTTTTGATCCCATTCTAACTGTTGTGGAGGATATCCTTTTACATCCATAAAATAAAAAATGCCTTCATATTCTTTATCCCATCCAAAATCAAGAAGTTGTAGCGCAATCTGTACAGCTTTTTCAATGAGAGCAGGATCTTCTTTTTTTTCGGCCAAATCCATGATAAACCACATGGATTCCAGTCCGTGCCCTGGATTAACCAATCGTCCTTCGAAGGAATCGGAGAGACTTCCATCTTCTTTGATATTTTCAAGAATAACTTTTAAGTCCGGGCGATAAAATCGATTGGTTACGGTGTCTATTCCTTCGTCTATGGTTTTATTTACTAAATCGGGATCCAGGAGGTGTTCAATCTCCAAAACCAGATTTGTCAGGATCATCGGTAAGGCAAAACTTTGCAGGTTTCGGGTTCCGGGATAAGCTTTTGAGTATTTCCCTTTGGGATTTTTTTGACGCTCTAAAATATGAAAGAACGTTTCCTTTGCAATACGGAGATGTTCCGGATTTTGAGTGGCTTTATATAATTGGCCAAAGGCCATGGCGGCAAAACAATCCGAAAAAATATTATAGGGTTGAATCAAGGGTTGCCCTTCTCTATTGAGGGAGAAATACCAATTCCCCGATTGGTCTATACCATGCTCCATCAAAAATCCTGCTCCTTGAAGAGCAAAGTCGAGCCATTCCTGTTTTTGTTCAACTTCATTGTATAACATGGAAAATGTCCATACCTGACGACACTGTAGCCAAATAAATTTATCTGTATCATACACCTTCCCCTCTCGGTTAAGACAGGTAAAATAACCACCGTATTTGCTGTCTGAGGAATGGTTAAGCCAAAATGGAATGACATTATCTAATAAGGTATCCCGATACAACTCCTTTTTCTCTTTTACTTTCATATTCTTTGATTTATTAGAAATCTCCGGCAAAGATAACAAGAATGAATTTTAATATGTCACAAAGTTATACATACTATTCTTTACATTTGCAGGGATAAATAACATATAATTACTTAATTAATGAGAAAATTGAACTTCGGGAAAATATTGGTATCGGTTGTCTTCTGCTGCTTTGTTGGTCTTGCTGCTTTTGCACAAGAGGATAATCCACATATTGTTAAGGCAGAGCAGATCAATCCGACGACTGTAGAATTATATTTAAGCAACAATCGGCAGATTCTGGTCGATTTTTATGGGAATCATATTTTTCGGTTTTTTGACGATAGCCTTAAAAATGAAATACGTCCGCCTCATGCGAAACCTCCTGCTCAGATATTGGTGGATCATCCCAGGAAACCAATTACATCGCTTGATCTCCAGAAACAAGGCGATATCATTACCATTTCGACACCTAAAATCGCTATAAATTTTGATAAAAGCACGACTCTGTTTACGGTGAAGAACCTGGAAACGGATCAGGTCGTCATTCGGGAAATTGCTCCTATACTGGCCAATAAGAATAAAACAACACTTACGTTAAAGGAAAACCCTTCTGAATATTTTTATGGTGGAGGCGTACAAGTGGGTCGCTTTTCTCATAAAGGAGAAAAATTGTCTATCGTCAATGAAGGCAGCTGGACAGATGGCGGCGTAGCTTCTCCGGATCCTTATTACTGGTCTACAGCAGGATATGGGATGATGTGGTTTACCTTTCAACCCGGACATTATGATTTCGGTTCTACCGATCAGGGAAAGGTTGTTCTGTCTCATCAAACCGACCATTTAGATGTTTTCTTTATGGTTAATGAAGGTGCTGCTCCGCTCCTTCAGGATTATTATCAACTTACGGGAAACCCGGTATTATTACCAAAGTTTGGATTTTATGTGGGTCATTTGAATGCTTATAACAGAGATTATTGGAAACAGGATTCTTCAGGAATTTTATTTGAAGACGGGAAACGATACAAAGAAAGCCAAAAGGACAACGGAGGAATTAAAGAATCTCTGAATGGAGAAAAGGAGAATTATCAATTTTCTGCCCGTGCCGTGATAGATCGATATGCGGATCATGATATACCGCTGGGATGGATTTTACCAAATGATGGGTATGGGGCAGGATACGGACAAACAAGTACATTGGATAGCAATATTGCGAATCTTAAATCTTTTGGAGATTATGCACGAAAACACGGGGTACAATTAGGACTTTGGACGCAGTCTAATCTTCATCCTATGCCGGGGGTTAAAGCATTGCTTCAGAGAGACATTGTCAAGGAAGTTCGAGATGCAGGCGTACGGGTGCTGAAAACAGATGTAGCCTGGGTCGGACCCGGTTATTCTTTTGGACTAAATGGCATTTCTGACGTAGCGCATATTATGCCTTATTATGGGAACAATGCACGACCCTTTATATTAACCTTATGCGGATGGGCAGGAACCCAACGCTATGCCGCTATCTGGTCCGGAGACCAGACGGGTGGAGACTGGGATTATATTCGTTATCATATTCCTACTTTCATTGGAACAGGATTGTCCGGAGAACCTAATATCACCAGCGATATGGATGGTATCTTTGGTGGAGGAAAGCCGATTATCAATGCCAGATGTTACGAATGGAAAACGTTCACTCCTATGGAGCTGGATATGGATGGTTGGGGCTCGAATCCTAAATATCCGGAAGCGTTGGGAGAACCTACCACCTCCATTAATAGAACCTATTTGAAACTAAAGTCTGAATTGATACCTTACACTTATAGTATTGCTAAAGAAGCAGTAACCGGCAAACCGATGGTTAGGGCCATGTTCCTGGAAGATCCTAATGATTTTACCTATGGGAAAGCAACAAAATATCAATTTATGTACGGTCCCTATTTTTTGATTGCACCAGTTTATCAGAATACGGAGATGGATAAAGAAGGGAATGATATTCGGAATAATATTTATCTGCCGGAAGGGAAATGGGTGGATTATTTTACCGGAAAAGAATATTCCGGAAATAAAGTCATTAATAGTTTTGATGCACCGCTTTGGAAATTACCTGTTTTGGTGAAAAGAGGGGCGATTATTCCTATGAATAATCCGAATAACAACATTACCCAAATCAATAAAGGGCTAAGGATCTATGAGCTTTATCCGTATCAACATTCTTCTTTCACCGAGTATAATGATGATGGAAAAACGTTGGCTTATAAAAATGGAGAAAGCACTACTACCCTGGTAGAATCTGATGTAAAAGGAAAAAATGCTACGATAACCATTCATCCTACCAAAGGGGAGTTTAAAGGCTTTGTCAAAGAAAAAACGACTGTTTTTAAAGTGAATGTCACCCGGGCACCGAAAAAGGTGAACGTAAAAGTCGGCAACAAAAAAGTAAAATTAAAAAAGGTAAAGTCTTTGTCTGCATTCAGGAAAGGAGAGAATGTGTATTTTTATAATGCCGCTCCCAATTTGAATAAGTTTGCTACTGCGGGGACGGCATTTGCTGATGTAAAGATGATAAAAAATCCACAAGTCTGGGCAAAAACAGCTAAAACGGATGTTACAACTAAAAGCGTGACTTTACAGCTGGAAGGTTTTGTCTTCCGGCCGGAAAACCGACTAAAAACACATACAGGAAGTCTTAAAGCCCCTACTGCTATTTCTACGGTTGATACTGCAACAAGTGCTTATACCATGACTTTGAACTGGGATACGGTTCCAGATGCTGATTTTTATGAGATACAGTTTAACGGAATGCTCTATTCTACGATTAAAAGCACCCACTACCTTTTTGAAAATCTACAACCGGAAACGACTTACGATTTCAAAATCAGAGCGGTCAATCAGAGCGGACATTCTGATTGGACGAGTGTGAAAGAAAAAACGAAGAAAAATCCTTTGGAATTTGCGATTCAGGGAATTTTGGCGACCGCTAACATTCCTTCTCATGGAGGTCAGGAAATTCAGAATCTGGTTGATTTTGATGAAACGAATTTATGGCATTCCGCTTGGGATACGACCTTCAAGTCTTTTGATGTTGTATTGGATCTTAAATCTATCAATACCCTGGATCGGATGGAATATCTTCCTCGCAGAAGTGGGGTCAATGGTCTCTTTATGAAAGGGAAGGTGTCTTACAGCATGGATAAATCACACTGGACTCCGGCAGGAACCATTAATTGGAAACGAACGCATGCCACCAAGACCTTTGAATTTGCAGATCACCCCAGAGCAAGATATATCAAAATCCATATAGATCATGCATATGGAGGTTACGGATCGGGCAGAGAGCTTTATATTTTTAAGGTTCCTCATACGAAAAGCCGCATTCCGGGAGATATTAATAATGATAAGAAAATTGATCAAAGTGATCTCACTTCTTATATGAATTATACCGGATTGAAAAAAGGAGATGCCGATTTTGATGGATACATCAGTAAAGGGGATGTGAATCAAAATGGACTCATCGACGCTTATGATATTTCTAATGTAGCTACACAGCTGGAGGGTGGTGTACAGATAGATTCTGTGATAGACCTGGAAGGGCATATTTCTATTTCTGCCGATAAAAAATCCTATAAGAAGGGAGAAACCATTAAGATTACGGTTCGTGGTAAAAATCTCAGGGATGTCAATGCACTGAGTTTGGCGCTGCCCTATAATACAAAGGATTATAGTTACGTTGGAACAACTGCTTTGGGGATGAAAGAAATGGATAATCTGACCAAAGATCGTTTACATTCCAATGGAGCGAAGGCGCTGTATCCGACCTTTGTCAATCTTGGGAATAAACCAACTTTAGAAGGATCTCAGAAATTATTCATTCTTACTTTCAAAGCCAAGCATAATCTGACCTTTGATTTGAAAGCTCAACACGGTCTGTTGGTAGGAAAAGATTTATCGGTGAAGAAGTTTTGATGCCTAAATTGAATTAGGTATTTAACCCACACTATTCATGGGATTAGCTTTTTGTAGCTACAGGGTGGTACATTGAGTACCATCGAAATGCATCGAACTCCACCGCAGTAGTAGCCTACTGCAAGGAGTTTGTAACGCAGAGGTCATTGAGCGTAGCCGAAAGTAGTCATTGAGTGTAGGCGAAAACGGTCATTGAGCGTAGCCGAAAACGGTCATTGAGCGTAGTCGAAAGTGGTCATTGAGCGTAGCCGAAAACGGTCATTGAGCGTAGTCGAAATGACACACTATCTTATCGGAATCATTTTGAGACAAACAGCATGTGCCACGGGAATGCTGTTATCGGTTAAGGTCAACCGGCCGGAGGTTTTATCTCTTTTAAAAATAGTAACGTCTCCACTGTTTTTGTGTCCTATTAGTACATAACGACCGTCGGGAGAAATCATAAAGTTACGAGGCGTTTTCCCTCTTGTAGATTGCCGGTCAATGGGTGTGATCTTTCCATTGCTTTTGTTTACTTTATAGGTAACAATATCGTTAAGATCGTCTCTGTTGGCGGCATATAAGTATTTTCCGTCGGGAGATAGATGAATATCGGCAGACCAGATACGACCTTTGTAATTTTGTGGTAGATTGGAAATTTCCTGCACTTTTTTCAGTTTCCCGGATTGATATCTAAAGACCGTAATTTGTCCTCCTAGCTCATGAATAAGATAGAGGTATTTCCCGTCAGGGGAGAATTCCATAAGCCGGGGGCCGGAACCTTCTGTTACCGTTGTGGTCGGAGGCGTTCCTGCAGATAAATGACCGGTTTTTTCATTGAAAGAATAGGTAAATACCTGATCCATCCCTAAATCTGTAACAAAAAGATCCTTATTATTAGGAGCCATAATGGCACAGTGGACGTGCGCTTTATCCTGATTGGGGGAAACGATGCTATGACCGTGATGTTGTATATGCTGGCTTATTTTTCCGATAGAACCATTGGCTTTTAGAGGAAAGACCGATAGATTTCCACTGGTATAGTTTGAGACGAACAGCCATTGCCCGGAGGTATCCGTAATAATATTACAGGGATCCTCCCCTTCCACAAGTTGTTTGTTCACAAAAGTCAACTTTCCTTCTTTGGGATGGAAGGAATAGGCAAATACTTTTCCATCGTTGTTATGATGTGTTTCGCTTACCGCATAAAGGTGCTGATGATTCGGGCTAAGCGTAAAAAAAGTCGGGTTTTTAATTCCCGAAGTGGTACTGATAAGCTGAGCAATGCCGGAATCGGAGTTAAAGCGATAAACAAAAAGGCTGTTACTGTCTGCCGGATTATACGTTCCAATAAAAAGGTAATAAAGATGCTGATCTTCTTGTTTAGAGGAGGACGGGTTATTACAGCCTCCAAATAGGACTCCTGCCAATAATAAATAACTGAGAAAAGAGGATCCGTTTGGGTTTAAAGTAAGGAAATTCATTGATTAAAAAATTTAAGGATTATCCATTTTGAAGTGCCTCATCCAATGCTTTCATTCTGAAGGTCTTTCTTTTCGGGGGATGATGTTCTTTTTTCATAATCTCTTTTATGTGCTTCACCACCTTTGGATATTGTTTTGAGACATCATGTTGTTCCTGAATATCTTGTTCTAAGTTGAAAAGCCGAATATGCAGATTTCCTTTTTTGATGTTATTTCTAATCCCTTTCCACTTGCCGATTCTCACCGCCTGTTTCCCTCCATAGCCGGCAAATTCCCAGTACAGATAAGGATGTTTTTCCTGCTTTTTATCTTTTCCCAATAAGGTGGGCAGATAGCTGATACCCTGGATATTTTTTGGCGTTTCCAGGTCCAGTAAATGAGTAACCGTAGGAACAAAGTCCCATTCGGCAGAAATAAGGTCACTTTTTGTTCCGGCTTTGATTTTTTTCGGCCAGGAAACGATAAACGGTTCCCGGATTCCTCCTTCATGAGCCGATCCTTTTCCCCATCCGTAGCCGCTTTTGAAAGGACCTCCGCTATCGAACCAGTCGGGATCGGAACCTGCTTCGAAGGTCGCACCGTTATCCCCCATAAACAGGATAATTGTGTTATCGTAAATGCCATATTCTTTCAACTCTTTGACGATTTTTCCTACATATTCATCCAGCAGCGTGACCATGGCAGCACGGGTAGCATGGGGATATCTTACCGGGAAATAACTTCCTCCGAGATAAGGTTTTTCATCGGTTCCGAATTTATCCACATAATAATTGACCAACCTTTTGGGTGCTTGTAATGAAGTATGTGGTAAAGGTGTAGGATAGTACAAAAAGAAAGGATGGTCATGGTTCTTCTTAATAAATCGTAAAGCAGCAGCTATAATATGCCTTGGAGCATAATCACTTTGTTGATACTTTTCATAATTCTTAGGGTCTTTAGGATCCAGATCTTTGGGGAATTTTACATTCGGTGGATTAGGTTTGTTGTTTAGAGGAACCCGAAAGGTGTTTTCCCAGAGGTGGCCGGGATAATAAGTGTGATCTTCTCTTTGGCAGAGGAAGCCAAAAAAGTAATCAAAGCCCTGCTTATTGGGAATTCCGGTAGTAAAAGGTCCGCCAAGTCCCCATTTCCCGACCAAAGCGGTTGTATATCCGGCTTTTTTGAGCAGTTTGGCTACGGTGATGGTGGAGTCCGGAATCGGCAGTTGTCCTTCCAGGGAAGGATTGGCTTCAACTTTTTTATAGTCCCAAACATCTCCCCGTTCGCTCCATTCATCATTTCCGCGGATATAAGCATGTCCGGCATTCTTTCCGGTCATCAGGGCATAGCGGGAAGGGGCACAGACCGGTTCGGCATAATGGTTGGTAAAGCGCATTCCTTCTTTTGCCAGTTGATCTATATTCGGCGTTTCTATTTTTTGTTGTCCGTAGAAACCCAAATCTCCATAGCCTAAATCATCAACAAGGATATAAATAATATTGGGAGAGCCGGGATTATTTTGTCCGAAGGCATTTACTTCGAGAAGAAGAAGGAAAAGAGATAAAATAAAAAAACGCATAATCTTGAATTTTTTGAAGAATAGAAAAAAGAATTGTATTATGAAAGTCAAACGTCTTTCTTATACCCTCTTACTACAATTTTCCCTCGTGTAGAATGAGTTTCGATTGCTTTATGTGCTTTGCTCATTTCTTCAAATGAGAAAACTTTGTCAATTTGGATTTTCATTTTTTTGGAGGCGATTGCTTCTGCCATTTGTTTGAGCTGTTCTTTATTGATATACATGATAATCCAGTCCAGCGTTACCCCTGCCCTCTCTGCTAATTGAATGGCTTCAGGGTCATTTTTTGTAGAGGAGGGCAGACAGACCACTTTTCCACCTTTACGGGTACAACCAATAGACCGGTGGAGCACGTCGCCTCCCATGGCATCCAGAACGAGGTCCACCTCTTTTGCCGTTTCTTCAAATTTTTCTTTCTTGTAGTTGATTATTTGATCTGCCCCCAGAGTCTTGAGAAAGGATCTGTTTTTTTCGGAAGCCGTAGCGATGACAAAAGCATCTTGTGCTTTAGCCAATTGCAGAGCCAGATGTCCAACGCCTCCGGCTGCTGCCTGCAATAGAAGCTTGTCCCCTTTTTGGACGTTCAGATGATCATGGATCGCCTGAAAGGCTGTTAATCCGGCAATAGGGAGCGCTGCCGCTTCTTCAAAAGATAGGTTTGCCGGTTTTTTTGAAATATCTTCGGTATTGGCGAGTGCATATTCTGCATAACCTCCACCGGCGCCGGGAAAGCCAATACATCCAAAAACCTCGTCCCCTTTCTGAAATGTTGATGCTCCTTCTCCGCATGCTACAATAACGCCACTCACGTCCCAGCCAATGACTGCAGGTAATTTCATGTTTTTAGCAATCCGATTGCTCCCATTTCTCACTTTGGTGTCTACCGGATTGATTCCTATCGCCCTGATTTTTAGCAAAACCTGGTCATTCCCCGGTATAGGTTGTTTTATCTCTTGTAATTTAAATTGTTGGGCATCTCCGAATTCATTTAAAACGAGGGCTTTCATATAGTCATGTTTCTTACTCAAAAAAGTTTTTCTTCTTAACAAAGGTAAGCATTAACCCGCTCTTATCATTACTGATGGGCGCAGATGAATAAAACGGAGCTATAAAAAGGGAAGTCCATTCAATCCCTTACCTTTGTATAAAAAATAAAAAAGATACATTTTTGATAGAAAAGAAAAAAATAGCGAATAAGAAAGAACGAGCTGTCATTGTTGGTCTGATTGCAGGACGGCAGACCGAAGAGCAGGTAAAAGAGTATTTGGATGAACTTTCCTTTTTGGCATTAACGGCAGGCGTAAAAACAAAAAAAAGATTCATACAAAAGCTGGATCATCCCCATGTCAGAACGTTTGTGGGGAAAGGGAAATTAGAGGAAGTAAGAGCATATATCAAAGAGCATAATATTACGGTTGCTTTGTTTGATGATGAACTTTCAGCTACTCAAATTTCAAATATAGAAAAGGTGTTAAAGGTGAAAACCCTGGATCGTGCAGATTTGATCTTGGATATTTTTGCTCGAAGAGCTAAAACCGCACAGGCTAAAGCGCAGGTGGAACTGGCACAATATCAGCATCTGTTGCCCAGGTTAAAAGGAATGTGGACACACTTGGAAAGACAGCGAGGAGGAATTGGGTTACGTGGTCCGGGAGAAACAGAAATTGAGACAGATCGTCGGATAGTCAATAAAAAAATAACGCTGCTTCGGAAGAAACTGGAGACGATTGATAAGCAAGCCGCCACACAAAGAAAAAACCGAGGAGAATTTATCCGTGTAGCCTTAGTTGGATATACTAATGTGGGGAAGTCTACACTTATGCGTAGAGTGAGTAAATCGGAAGTTTTTGCTGAAAATAAACTCTTTGCTACTTTAGATACGACGACCCGAAAAGTGGTGTTGCAGGGCACTCCCTTTTTAATGAGCGATACGGTAGGCTTCATTCGGAAACTTCCTCATCAGCTGGTGGAAAGCTTTAAATCTACTTTGGATGAGGTGCTGGAGAGTGATATCCTGTTGCATGTGGTCGATTTGTCCCATCCCGCTTACGAAGAACAAATTGCCGTCGTCAATCAAACTTTGCATGAATTAGGAGCAGAGGAGAAACCTGTTATTATGGTGTTTAATAAATTGGATACCTATAAAGAAAAGGCCTTTGATGAATTATTAGAGCCTTCGGTAAAAAAAGATTTATTGAATCAACTCTTTGTAAAATGGGAAGAAAAAACGGGAGATAATGCAGTTTTCGTTTCGGCTTATACAAAAGAAAACTTAAAGCTCTTTCGGGAGATGCTGCTGGATAAAGTCAGAGAACTTTATAAGATAAGATATCCGTATAAAACCATTTATTATTATTGAGCGAATGAAATTTGTTCTGCAACCCTCTAAATAAAAAGATGAGAGAATGTTAGCCCTTTAATTTACCCACCGACCTATGAAACCGATAAAGATATTTTTATGCTTTTATATCCTACTTTTATATCCTTTTTTTGTGAAAGGCGTGAATAATAAACATTTTTTCTCAGAGAAACGTCATCCCGGTTTGATTTATGATATGATTTATGATAAGGATGGCTTTTTGTGGCTTGGAGGAGCAAGTAATGGGCAAAGGGAAGATAAAGAATATGGATTGATGCGTTTTGACGGGAGTCGATTTCATGCCATAGAATTACCTGATTTGGGAAATGCAAATACCGGAGTTATTGGCATGACCAAAACAAAAAAAGGGAATTTTTATCTTCGTTGCTGGGGAAAAGGATATCAGCTATTAACCTTGAATCCTCGGACGGTTCAATTTAAAGAAATTACTTTTTCGGGTTTCTCAAAAAAATTATTCAATCTTTCTCATGTTTTCTCTCATAAAGGGGGAGACTATACCATTGTTCAGGATAGTATTGGAAGAACGGTTCTCTTCCGTTTGAAGCAAGGACAAGCAACAAAAGTTACCGATATTAAACTGCCCAAACAGGCTGAAATAAACCAGTTTACTATCTTTATTCCATATAAAGACTATTTCTTATTGAAGACAAACAACCTTGGTATACGATGCTATGATTGGGAAGGAAGGGAGATTAGTCAGGTGAGTTCAAAGAATCCTTTTAGAAGATTTACCCTGGTCTCTTTGGGGGGGAAGAAATGCTTCCTTCAAGGAAAAAAGGCTATTCTGTATACGCTGGATACGAAAACGAAAGAGCTTGTTTCTGTTCTTAATTGTGAGGAGAAGGTTGCCAATCATGCCTTTTGGTTTTGGAATGATGAGGAAGGGAATTTATTGCTTTCTGTAGACCGGAGAGAAGAAGTGGTTATTTATAAGGTAACCTCTAGAGGGCTACATAAGATAAAGGAAATTAAAGGGTTGAACATCATCAGTTGGCCAAAGTTTTATGCTAAGGATGCCATGAAATCGGTATGGATAGGGAATCAGGCGAAATACCTTACGCATTTTGTGTATCCCGATGAGAAAATTTCACAATATTTGTCGAATAAATCTATCGGGGCTTTGTTCCCTTTGTCAAAACAGCAATTGCTTGTCTCTACAGCAACTTCCGGCATATATAGCGTAAATCTAAAAACACATGCCGAAAAACCTTTTCAATTAAAATATAAAGGAAAGCCCTTTCTGCTTGTAGGTGCACGGAATATTATTCCGGAGGGGAAGAATTATTTGTGGACGAATTCAGATCAGTGCCTTGTTAGGATAAATAAAGACACAAGGCAAGTAAAGCTTTGGGGGGGCGAACCGGTAGAAGCTCTAACAAGATTGAATGATTCTTTGTTGGTCTTTGGTGCCTATAAAAATGACCTTCGGGTTTTTAATACAAAAACGAAAAAGTTTCATGTCTTAATACAAAATAGAAGGAATTGGATAAAAGATATATTGGTTCGAGGGAGTCTGCTTTATGCGGCAACCTCCGGCGGGTTGATGATTTATAATACGGAAACAAAGCAACTTGAATATAAGGTGCCGGAGGGAGATAAAATGACAGATAGAACATTGAATTGTATAAGTGAACTGCCGGAGGGGAATTTGGTTTTAGGTTCTCAGACGGGAAGCGTCTATCAGTTTGATCCCGATAGGGGTAATATTAAGTTGTTATATAAGCTTCCGAAGCAGATCCCTGTCGCTAACCTGCTGGCTAATAAGGAAGAGCTGTGGATAAATACGAGAGCAGGTTTTTATCGATTAGACCTTACCAATGGAAAAGCAAAAGCTTTTTCTGTGATAGAAGGCTTTTCTAATAACTATGCAACTCGTTTCAGCACTTTGAAAATAGGAGAAAAGCTGTTCATAGGCACGCGTCAGGGACTGAATGTTTTCAACCCTAGAAATCTACAGCCGCGTGAAGAGAAAGGGAAAATTGTGCCTCTGTCTCTTAAATTATATGACCAAAAGCAAGACTCGGTAATAAGTTTCTTGAATCGTAAGAGAATGAATTTGGGACATACATTTGTATTGCCTGCTGAGAATCGGCTTTTTCGACTGACTTTTGGTTGGTCCGGAAGTCATTTAGATAACAGGAAAACTTTTAAGTATCGTTTGAATAGGAGGAAATGGCTTCGCATAGAGGGCGGTCATTTTCTACAGTTTGATCATCTGGCTCCCGGAAGCTATGATTTGGAAGTAGGAGCCTTTGATACCCATGGGAATGAGATAGGTTTACCCCTGTATTATCACCTGAAGGTAAAAGACTTCTTTTATAAAAGATGGTGGTTTGTAGCTATTATTTCATTTGTGGTATTATTTATAATCGGAGGAGTTTTATTGGCTTATAAACAGCAGAGAGAGGTACAATTAAAAACAGAGGCGCTGATTCATTTGAATCAATCCAAACGAAATCTTGAAGAGAAAGTCGAAATAGAGAAGCAATTATACAAAGAACAGGCTGAAGCGCATGCTAGACATGAGCGGGATTTGGTATTAATGGCCTTACAAACAGCTGACTTAAGAGATCAGGTTCGTAAAAACCTTGTTGATGTACAGAATGGATTAGAGGTTCATCAGGTTCAACAAAGACTGAAAATGCTTTTGACTCGAATAGAAGATTGGTCCTTTTTTATGGAAAAGTTCGAAGAGATTCATCCTGATTTTATAAATCGATTGAAGAAGTGCTATCCCCAACTGACGGCAAAAGATTTGCGCTTTTGTGCCCTCCTTAAACTAAGGATGAGTAATAAAGAATTAGCCTCTATTCTTCATATTAGCCATCAGAGTATATTGACCAAAAGATATCGGCTACGCAAAAAAATGGGTTTGCTTAATGAGAAAGATCAGCAGGAAGGATGGATCTTAGAGGTGTAAAGCTCGCGAACCACTAAAAGAACGCTGTAATGTGCTCCGTGGAAACTCCTACGATACAAAATGATGAAGGTCATTTTGAGCGAAGTGAAAAATCTTTCTGATTCAGTGAAAAATGTGTAGATGTGTATCCTTGTGGCCACTGAAGCACGGGATAATACTGACTTTCTTCCGTGAGTCTCCGTGTTTCCGTGGCTCTTTTTATGACCCCTGAGGCACGGGATAATACTGAAGCTCCTCAGCACTTTATTTACTGATGGAATAACGCCTCCCTGTAAAAGCGGGGTTAAACCTTTCGTGAAAATTTTTTTCGGTATGGCATAATCTTTGCAATCATTTCAGAAAAATTGCCTTTTCTATGATAAATCGGTTGATTTACGGGAAGTGGTAAATTTATCGAAATTCGTTTTGTCTATAAATGCATTTTTGTACTTAGTTGACTATCAACATTTAAAATAAAATATAGTGCTATATGTGTCTATGCTCTCGGGGTATAGACTTTTTTTTGTCTATATTTTATCTATCCTCCAAATTGTTGCTTCTCTTTTAAATGATCTTCTTTTGCCAAATAATTGTTAATAAAAGCTGTTGTTTGTTAAGTGACCGTACGGTTTCGTCCGGTAAACGTTCGTAAACAGGGCTTCATCGTTATTTAAAACTAAGAAATCATAAATTATTGCCATGAGAAGGTTGTTACTTGCTGTATCTTTTATTTTTATTGCATTTGCCGGGAGCGCCCAGGTGGGTATTGGTACCGAAAATCCGGATTCTTCCTCACAGTTAGACATCGTTTCCTCTGATCGGGGTATGCTTATTCCTCGTGTACAATTGACGGAGAAGTCCAATCCTGATCCGGTCACTTCGCCGGCCAAGAGCTTATTGGTTTTTAATACGGTTACACAGAATGATGTAAGTCCGGGTTTTTATTATTGGTATGACAATCATTGGAACAGATTATTGATTAAGGCCAGTAGTTTAAATACAATAAATACGAGTTTTGATATAGTAGGAGATAGTTTATCCATTGAGGATAGTGATGGTAACAGTGTGAGCGTCGCATTAAGCGATATTGCCGGAAATAACACTTTTCTGACCCGGATCGCTCAACATCCGGAATTTATCAAACAGCTGGTAACAACCCCTGACTTTATAGACAGTCTGGCTCATCTCATCCGGGAAAAGGAGACCCTGACCATCCTGCAAAATAATGGAGAAGGAAGGATTACCTATACGAATGAAGACGGAGATAAGGTTTCTTTCCCTGTAAGCCAAAGTGGACAAGGCGATCCCAATGATAATGGTGTAGCTGGTGCTGCAGGAGGAGTTTATGTGGACGAAAGTACAGGCGATATCTATGCATATAATAGTGTGGATGACAGTTGGGAAAAAACCTCCGGAGGAAGCAGCACAGTATTGGTGGATAACGGAGATGGTACAGTAACTTTAACCTCTGCCAACGGCGATGATTTGGGAACGATCAACAAATCCGACTTAACGGATAACGGGGACGGCACCTATACTTTTGATGATGGAAGCGGAAATCCGGTGACCGTTGATGTTCCGGCTTCTGTAGTAGATCAGTTTAATAAAGTGGTTAATGGTGGTCCGGTAACAGTCAATGGAGATACCTATAATAGTGTAGAGGATTATTTGAAAGAAGTAGTAGAAGGGAATGAGACTATCACAAATCTGGTAGATAACGGAGATGGCACATTCACATACACCAATGAATCGGGAAATGAGGTTACTTTTGATGCCAATACCACAAAACTGACGGATAATGGCGATGGTACTTATACCTTCACGAATGCGAATGGCGATGAGATGACGATCAATACCAACGCGGATCACTTGGCGTATGATGATAGTAATTCAAACTTAGGCGCAGATAATGTACAGGACGCTTTAGATAGTTTAGCAAATGGCCAAAGCAGCGGCGCGGGCGTGAGTCTGGTGGATAACGGAGATGGTACAGTAACTTTAACCTCTGCCAACGGCGATGATTTGGGAACGATCAACAAATCCGACTTAACGGATAACGGGGACGGCACCTATACTTTTGATGATGGAAGCGGAAATCCGGTGACCGTTGATGTTCCGGCTTCTGTAGTAGATCAGTTTAATAAAGTGGTTAATGGTGGTCCGGTAACAGTCAATGGAGATACCTATAATAGTGTAGAGGATTATTTGAAAGAAGTAGTAGAAGGGAATGAGACTATCACAAATCTGGTAGATAACGGAGATGGCACATTCACATACACCAATGAATCGGGAAATGAGGTTACTTTTGATGCCAATACCACAAAACTGACGGATAATGGCGATGGTACTTATACCTTCACGAATGCGAATGGCGATGAGATGACGATCAATACCAACGCGG
>CAZYHV010000044.1:0-17803 GCA_964647485.1 uncultured Chitinophagaceae bacterium
CAATGTACCACCTTGTAGCTACAAAAAGCTAATCTCATGAATAATGCGGGTTAATTTATTCTCAATTTCCCAATTTCACTTGCTCATCAGTTCCAATCCTTCTTCAAATGTATGGGGATGATAATCCAATTCCTTTTCGGCACGATCCAACACAAAACCAGTCTTTGCCGGCCGTTGTGCTTTTTGTTGGAAAGTAGTCGCATCGGCACGAGTAATCAGCCGCTTATCCAGATCGTAAAAATCTGCAACTTTCAATGCCATTTGGTAAGGGGTCAGTAATTCTTTTCCCGAGATATTATAAACAGGAGCAAGAGACTTTCCTTCTTCTTTTTTCACCATCACCAATCTGCAACCTTCAGCTAAATCTTGAACCAAAGTAGGAGTTCTCCACTGATCATCTACCACTTTAATTGCTTTCTTTTCTTTTAAACTACTTTTTAACCAACGCACAATATTAGAGCGATTCTTATCATCTGAGCTCCCATATACCAATACAGTTCTTAGAATTACCGAAGGGATGGATGCCTCTTGTAATAATTTTTCGGCAGACCATTTACTCTCTCCGTAAAAATTGACAGGATGAGGAACCGCTTCCTCTTTATAAGGGCCTTCTTTTCCATCAAAGATAAAATCTGTAGAAATAAAAATAAAAAAAGCTTCTATCTCTTTGGTCGCCTCTAAAAGATACCGAGTGCCTTCCACATTCGTTTCCCAACATTGATTTTTATTTATCTCACATTGATCTACCTGTGTCATAGCAGCAGCATGAATAACATAATTCGGTTTCTCCTCTTTTATCACCTGTCCAACCTTGTTTTTATCACATATATCCAAGGAAAGGAAGCGATATCCCTCTTTATTCTTTAATTTATTTTCCCCTCTGGCGGTAGCAATTATTTCCCAATGCTTAACATGCTTCAATAATTGTATCAAATGCTCCCCTAAGAAACCATTTGCTCCTGTGATTAGTATTTTTGGCATAACTGCTGTTTTAGACAAATTAAATGAAAAATAGGGAAAACTTCTTCCTTTTGCAATAATTAAATTAAGTAAGAACCTTAAAAAGTGTACTTAAAATGTTACTTTTGCATTTTGTAACACAACAAACAAACTCTATTATTCTCACAAAACAAGCATGAGTAAAATTAAAAAAATTGCAGTAATTACCTCTGGGGGCGATGCTCCGGGTATGAATGCGGCAATCCGTGCCGTTGTAAGAACAGGAATATATAATGGATTAGAAGTTTATGGTGTAAAATATGGTTATCGAGGACTCATTTATGATGAAATCTTCAAAATGGATACAAAATCGGTAGCTAATATTATCCAACGCGGTGGCACCATCTTAAAAACCGCAAGGAGTAAAGAATTTTATGAAAAAGAAGGGCGAGCGAAGGCTTATGAAAATATAAAAAAGCATGGTATTGATGGCTTGGTCGTTATTGGTGGAGATGGTTCCTTTAAAGGAGCCCTTGCCTTTAGTGAAGAATATGATATTCCATGCATCGGACTTCCGGGAACGATTGATAAAGACATTGCCGGAACAGATTTAACGATTGGTTTTGATACCGCAGTAAATACCGCAGTTGAAGCCATTGACAAAATCAGAGACACGGCAGATGCCCACGATCGCCTGTTTATCGTAGAAGTTATGGGCAGAGATGCCGGATATATTGCGCTAAACAGCGGTATTTCCGCCGGGGCAGAACATATCCTTATCCCCGAAAGAGAATCTAGTGCTGAAGACATCATTAAAAGCCTAAAGGCCAATCAAAGAAGGCAAAAATTAGTTAATATTATCATCGTTGCTGAAGGCGTTACTTCTTCCTGTGATGCTACACAACTCACACAAATTATCAAAGAAAAAGCACCGAAATACGATACACGTTTGTGTATCCTCGGACATATTCAACGTGGAGGTTCTCCAACCTATACGGATCGGCTGTTAGCCAGTGAATTAGGCTTTTCTGCAGTATCTGCCATACTCAATGGTGAAAAAAGCTGCATGATTGGTCGAATTAACCAAGAAATAAAATATACTCCTCTGGAAGAAGCGACTAAATCAAGTGAAGAGATTTCTGATAAATGGTTCAGACTATCTCAAATACTTGCCAGCTAAATTTCTTAATAAATTATTATGGATACACAAAAAAATCATTCTAAAGAAAAATTATCAAAGTACGTTCATAAAAACATGAACCATCAAGCCAGCCGAAAACACTCTTCCCACAAAACAAAGGTTGTCGCTACGGTTGGTCCGGCCTGTGATTCCTATGAACAATTATTAGGGTTAGTACAAGCCGGGGTCAATGTCTTTAGACTAAATTTTTCTCATGGAGAATGGTCAAACAAGACCGATATCATTAATAATATAAAGAAAATCAATAAATTAGAGCCTTACAACGTAGCCATCCTCTGCGATTTGCAAGGTCCTAAGATCAGAGTAGGTAAAATAAAAGATGAAGGTTTAACAGTAAAACCGGGAGACCAATTAACCTTCTCCAATGAAGATACTTTAGGAACCAAAGAGAATATATACATCGCTTACCACAACTTCCACAATGATGTGAAAGTTGGTAATACCATCATGATTGACGATGGAAAAATTGAAGTAAAAGTTTTAGAGGTTACTTCTGACAATAAAGTAATAACAGAAGTAATCCTCGGTGGAACTATTTTATCTAACAAAGGCGTCAATCTTCCGGACACACAAATCTCTCTGCCGTCCTTAACAGAAAAGGATAAAAAGGACTTGGAATTTATCATAGAACAAGGTGAAAATGTAGACTGGATTGCTTTATCCTTCGTAAGAAAGGTAAAAGATATCGTAGAATTAAGGAAAAAACTGAATGCACATGATAGCCATTTAAAAATTATTGCCAAGATTGAAAAACCCGAAGCAGTAGAAAATATCAGAGAAATCATTTTAGAATCTGATGGTATTATGATTGCGAGAGGAGACCTTGGCGTGGAGCTCCCGGTAGAACAAGTCCCTATGATTCAAAAGAATATCATCAGAAAGTGCATCCATCGTGCGAAGCCGGTTATCGTAGCTACACAGATGATGGAGAGTATGATGGAACGTTCCAAACCCAATCGTAGCGAGATTACAGATGTTGCCAATGCCGTTATGGAAGGCGCAGATGCCGTTATGCTCAGTGGAGAAACAGCGATGGGCGCTCATCCCAGACTGGTCATAGAGACCATGACTAAAATCATCGAGGAAGTAGAAAAAGAAGAAATTATCTATAATCGCAACCTTACCCCTCTAGCCCACTCTCCTTCTTTCTTAAGTGACGCACTTTGTTATAGTGCCTGTAAAATGGCCAATGATGTCAAAGCAGATGCTCTTATCGGTATGACCCAATCCGGTTATACAGGATTTATCCTAAGTAGCTATCGTCCTAAAGCCCCTTTATATGTATTTACTAAAGTGAGGACTTTGGTCAATCAACTAAGCTTAAGTTGGGGAATCCGTGCCTTTTATTATGATGAAGAAGTAAGTATTGATGATATCATCGATGATGAACAAGAAATTTTAAAAGAAAGAGGCTTTATAGGCAAAGGAGACGTTATCGTTAATACCGGAAGCATGCCCATAGAGAAACATCTACCGACAAACATGCTGAAAGTAACAAAAATCAGTTAACTATTCGTTATTAGAATTACACTCCTTTGAAGGTCACAAAATGTAAAATATTTTGTGACTTTCTTGTATAATAGCAGATCACTATTCTATGTTTCTCCCTTTTAAAAGGCTGATAAACATCAAAACCCAACCGACAATAAGAAATAATCCACCCAAGGGGGTAATCACACCTATCCCGGGAGAAATCGTGTTTCCGGCTGCCTGCATAAAAGTAATTAGATACAAAGAACCACTAAATAAAAGGATTCCTATCACATAAAATAATCCCGACAAAGACAATAATTTGGTCGAAAACTTTTCAGTTAATAACCCAACTGCCAGCAGAGCAAAAACATGATAAAACTGATATCTCACTCCAGTTTGATAGATTTCAACCATTTCAGCAGAAGCTATTTTATGTAAACCATGAGCTCCAAAGGCTCCTAATGCAACTGCCAATGCTCCCAATACAGCAGCTATGATTAAATAAGTTTTTCGCATGATTGAATTTTCTTTGTTAATGATTCAAGAGTATATTGTATAGGATTGACGATCAAATGAGCCTGTTTATAAAAACGGGTTCTTTCTTTTAATTTATTTTGGACAAAAGTATAGAGCTGCTCTTCATCTTTACCGGCTATCAATGGTCTTTTACATTTATTATTTTTTAGTCGACTTACCATCACCTCTATAGGGACATTTAACCATACCGTCAGCCCTTTTTGATTCATCAATGACATATTATCCGAAAAACAGGGGGTTCCTCCCCCACAGGCGATAACTACATCATCTTCTTCAGATAAAATTTTCAGATATTTATGTTCTAAAGATCTAAAATGAGATTCTCCATATTGTTCAAAGATAGCAGGAATATTTGCTTTCTCCCTTTTCACAATTTCTCTATCCAAATCAAATAGTTTCAATTGAAGAGAATGACTTAATTTCTCTCCCCAATATGTTTTTCCGGCTCCCATAAATCCCATCAGATATACCTTCATGAGTATAGATTATATTTTAGAGGGTATTAATTTTTTCTTTTTTTGTCTATCTTTTTATTATGACGAATAGAAATCGTCAATAAGAAAGAGAATCCTAATATAGCAATCACAGAACCAACAATCGCAATCACATTATGGCTCTGTATTCCTTTGTACAAAGCTAAAAAGGGAACCAGGAGGAATAGAGAATACGCAATAATATAAAGGATACTTATTTTTTCATCCTTTTCATCGGGTTCAAACTTCATAAGCTGTATTGTTTTAGATATTCTTTCATTTCTTTGGCATAACCGGCCGCTTTTTCAGCTGCCTTTTCGGCAAAATCCTTCTCTGCACCGGCATAAATAATGGATCGGGAAGAATTGACCAATAATCCACCCTCCTCATTCAATCCCAGCTCAGAGATACGTTGTAGGTTTCCTCCCTGTGCTCCAACTCCGGGTACTAATAAGAAATGATGAGGAATTATTTTCCGAATATCGGTCATTTGCTTGTCCTGCGTAGCTCCGATAACAAACATCATATTCCCCGTATTTCCCCATTGAGCTACCCCTTCTATCACTTCTTCATAAAAAAAACGACCTTCTCTTGTTTCTTTAAACTGAAAATCTTTACTTCCTTTATTACTCGTTAAACCAAGAACGACTGCCCACTTTCCATCATGATCAAGAAAAGGCTTTATACTATCACTCCCCATATAAGGAGCTACTGTAAGCGCATCGAAATCATAGGTATCAAAAAAGGTCTTTGCATATTGCAACGATGTATTTCCAATATCCCCTCGCTTAGCATCAGCTATAATAAAATGTGAATTCGGAATATATCGTACAGTTTCCTGCATCCATTTCCATCCCTCGATTCCCATACACTCGTAAAAGGCTGTGTTGATTTTATAGGCCACGCAGAAATCTTTGGTCGCATCAATAATAGCTTTATTGAAGGTCAATACCGATTCTTTATCCTGTAATAAATGCTTTGGAATTTTTTCTTTATCTGTATCCAGTCCTACACACAGATAGGATCCTTTTTCAAAAATTTGATTTGCCAACTCTGATTTTGTCATGAGAAATTGGTGGTACTTTTAGGGTTAGGTGGATGAATAATTTTATTACAATATGGTTGTCAAGGCAACTATTTTCAATTTCTTAGTTCTTTCCCGGTCAAATTTATAAAAACATCTTCCAGATTTGCTTTTTTCACTGCTTTTTTTCGTTCAAAACCACTTTCTACCAAATCATCAATAAGCTGATTTGGGCTGGCCATGGCAATAATCTCTCCACTATCTACAATTCCTACCCGATCACACAATACTTCCGCTTCATCCATATAATGAGTGGTGATAACTACCGTTGCTCCTTCTTCTCTAATCTTCAATATTAAATCCCACAGATTACGACGAGCTTGCGGATCTAAACCGGTAGTCGGTTCATCAAGAAAAATAATTTGTGGTTGATTAATTAAAGTAGTAGCGATAGAAAAACGTTGTTGTTGTCCTCCTGATAGTTGTTTATATTTTGCTGATGCTTTTTCCTGAAGATTCACCAATCCCAAAACTTCCATCGCATCTACTTTTTTATTATAAAGACCGGCAAAAAGTTGAATCAGTTCTTTCAGATTCAAACCCGGATAATAGCCGGAAGATTGTAGTTGTACTCCAATTATATGGCGTATTTTTTTACTTTCTTTGTCTAAATCAAAACCTCCTACAAAGACTTTTCCTGCCGTCTTCTTTCTTAAAGTTTCAATAATTTCTAAGGTGGTAGACTTTCCGGCTCCATTAGGGCCCAACAATCCAAAGATTTCTCCTCTTTTCACTTCAAAATCAAGTCCTTTTACTGCCGTAAAGTCTCCATATTTTTTCACTAAGCCATCTACCGTTATGATTGTATCTTCCATTTGTGCAAGTTACAACACCTATTCTATATAGGCGATTAATATTGTTCATTTTCGTTTGGAAAATCTCTAGATTTTACATCCGCAACATACTGACTAGCTGCTTTTTTTATATCTTCATATAAATCTGCATATCTTCTCAAAAACTTTGGTTTGAAGTCTTTATTTATTCCTAACATATCATGCATTACTAAGACTTGTCCATCTACTTTATTTCCTGCACCAATTCCAATAGTAGGAATAGCAAGTTTTTCAGAAACTTCCCCTGCAAGATCAGCCGGAATTTTTTCTAAAACGGTTGCAAAACAACCGGCTTTTTCAATAGCCAATGCATCATTCATTAGCTTTTGTGCTTCTGCCTCTTCCTTTGCACGAACACCATAAGAACCAAACTGATGAATCGATTGAGGAGTTAATCCTAAATGACCCATTACCGGAATCCCTGCAGTCGTCAATTTCTTTATTGCATCTACTCGTTCAACTCCTCCCTCTAACTTTACAGCATGTGCTCCCGATTCTTTTAAAATGCGTGCGGCAGCATGAAAAGCTTCTATTGCATCTCCTTCATAAGATCCAAAAGGCAAATCTACCACGACCATAGCCCTATTTGCCGCTTTCTTTACTGAAGTTGCCATAAAGATCATCTGATCTAATGTCAATGGCAATGTAGTCTCATTCCCGACCATCACATTAGAAGCAGAATCACCTACCAACAATAAATCCATTCCTGAATCTTCGAAAATCCTAGCCATAGCATAATCATAAGCAGTAAGCATGCTAATAGGTGTTCCCTCTTTTTTGTATTGCTGCAAAACATGGGTGGTAATACGATGTGCTTTTTTCTGTTCTGACATAGTATTTTATTTAACAGAACGAAGTTAAGGATAAAATATCCCTATTTATTTAAAAAATACTTTTTTTCTAAAAAAGAATCAAATAAATGATTATGTTTGTTACAAATAAATTCGTAAATCATGAATATACTAACAAAGGACTGGAAGAATGGTAGGGATCTGGGGCTCCTCATTATCAGAGTAGTCTTCGGTATTGTTTTACTCTATGGACATGGAGCCGAGAAACTTTCTACCATCTTTAGCGGACAGGAAATTCAATTTATGGATCCCATCGGTTTAGGTGCAAACTTATCCTTTTATCTAGCAGCTTTCGCCGAAGGTATTTGTTCAATCTTACTCATTTTAGGTTTATTTTCCCGTTTAGCCTCTGTCATTCTCACGATTAACTTTATTGTTATTACGATTTTACATGCATTTATAATGGGAGATGGCTTTAATATTCTGGAGCTCAGATTTCTATACCTCTCAGCCTTCCTTGCTACCTTCTTTATAGGACCGGGAAGATATTCACTAGATTATCTGTTTTTCAATAACAAAAAAGGGACTACAATCTAAAATATAATTTATTAACTTTTCTTATCCTGTGAACTATACGCTCAATCACTCTGATTGAAGAGAAAGTGCTTCTTTGTTTTGTATTTGCTTTAGACAGAACACAAAAAGCCTCAGAGCTTCTTTTTTATGAAAAAAAAACGAGAATAAAATACAATGTACTCACGAATGCTGTAGCCATTGGCTGCGAACGATGCGCCTTCTCTCCGTTCTTGGCGGTTAATAATGCATCAACTCTTTTTTTTAACCGCTATGGTCGCTAAGAAGGCGCTATGATCGCAAAGAAAGCCCCTCTTTGTTTTGTATTTGCTTTAGACAGAATGCAAAAAGCCTCAGAGCTTCTTTTTTATGAAAAAAACAAGAATAAAATACAATGTCCTCACGAATGCTGTAGCCATTGTCTGTGAACGCTACGCCTTCTCTCCCTTCTTGGCGGTTATGCATCAACTCTCTTTTTAACCGCTATGGACGCTAAGAAGACGCTATGACTGCAGAGAGATTTTTCTTCAAATAAAATCTTTACCTTACCCGGGGCTCTATTGTTTTTTTATTAAATGGCGTGGCAAATCTGCCACTTTTTCACAACAAACTTGTTCCATCACCTGTAACAATTGTCGCTTAAGGATAGAAATGGTATGTCTCCCGCCCTTTTTTCCTAATGCTGCAGGTCCATAATTAAAAGCTCTACCTAAGAAGGTGAATTCAGCTCCGGAAGCAATGGTACGAGCAATATCCGGACCGGTTCGCATTCCGCTATCCATCATTATTTTTATTTTATCTTTATACTTTGGGGCGAGTTCTTGTAACACCTTAATAGTAGAAGGTCCGGAATCATGTTGTCGCCCCCCATGGTTAGAAATGATAACACCATCCAATCCTAATTCAACTACTTTTTCCATATCTTCCTCACTAGAAAGTCCTTTTATTACTAAATTTCCTTTCCAATGATCTCGTAACGCTTTCACTCTCTCTTCATTTAATCTTCCATTAAAGGTACGATCCATAAATTGTCCTAAGTGATGCATATTCAAGCCTCCTCCTTTTTTGGTAACGTATCGATCCATTGTTTTAAAAGAAGGAATTCCATGTGCTAATGTTCGTAGAGACCAATTGGGGTGCGTCATTGCCTGTCTGACATTTCTGAAGGTCATCCGCGGTGGCATAGATAAACCATTTTTTATTTCCTTGGATCGATAACCAAAAGTGGGCACATCTGAAAGAATAACCAAAGTCCTACAGCCGGCATCATAAGCTCTTTTTAATAACTTATCTCTCATCTCTTCTTCCGAAGGATGATACAATTGAAACCAGAAATTCCCCTCAGTGATTTCGCTTATGGTTTCTATACTTGCCGTACTCACCGTACTTAAACAGAAAGGAATATTATATTCGAAAGCAGCCTTAGCTAATATCTCCGGCGTTCCCGGCCAAAATAATCCTTGCAAACCGACAGGAGCAACGCCAAAAGGCGCATCATAAACATGACCAAAGAGCTCTGTTCGCATATCCACGCCTGCATACTCATGAATATATTGAGGCATCAACTCAATCTCCCTAATTTCTTGTGTATTTTTTCTCAAGTTAATCTCCTCATTACATCCTCCGGCCAGATAATCATAGGCAAAACCCGGCATGCGTTTTTTAGCTTTTTTTCTTAAATCCTCTACCATTGGGTATTTAGGATTGTATTCTAATTTCATATTTTATCTTTCTTTATTTATTTTTTAGCTCCTGCCATTTTTCACCTTCAGGAAAACTATATTCCCTCAAAGATACTTCCTTCATTTTAATACTGTATCCTGCGCTGTCTGGTATACTATAATGTCCTTTTTTCATAATGACCGGATCTTCAAAATGTTCATGAAGATGATCCACAAACTCGATCATTCTACCTTCCATGGTTCCACTCATGCAGATATAATCAATCATTGATAAATGTTGAACATACTCACAAAGTCCTACTCCTCCGGCATGCGGACAAACCGGAACATTATATTTTGCCGCCATCAACAGAATAGCCAAAATTTCATTCACTCCTCCCACCCGACAACTGTCTATCTGGCAGATATCAAGACTTTCAGATTGTAATAACTGTTTAAAAATCACCCTGTTCTGACAGTGTTCTCCGGTAGCCACTTTAATGGGGGTAATTCCATTTTTAATTTCCTTATGTCCCAAAATATCATCCGGATTGGTAGGTTCCTCAATCCAGTAAGGATGAAATTTCGCCAGTCGTTTCATATTGTCAATTGCCTCTTTTACTTCCCATCGTTGATTCGCGTCCATCATAAAGCGTTTATCTTCTCCTATTTCTTCTCTTATAATTGCCGCTCGATGCAAATCATTCTCAATATTTGCTCCTACTTTCATCTTAAAATTGGTCCATCCATCAGCTAAAGCTTCTTTACACAACCTTCTGATTTTTTCATCAGAATATCCCAACCATCCCATGGAGGTAGTATATGCCGGATAACCGGTCTTTTCTAAATGTTCTATTCGTTCAGATTTTGTTTTAGCCTGTTTCTTCAGAATTTGTAATGCTTCTTCTTTCGTTATCACATTGGTAAGATAAGTAAAGTCAATACAAGCAACTATCTCTTCCGGATTCATATCTGCAATCAATTTCCAAAGCGGTTTTCCTTCTACCCTGGCATACAAATCCCAAACTGCATTCACCAAGGCTCCGGTCACCATATGAATCACTCCCTTTTCCGGACCTAACCAGCGCAGCTGACTATCTCCTGTCATTTTCCTCCAAAAGCCGGCCATGTCATCCTTAATTTCCTCCAAAGACATCCCTTCCAACAAATATTTCATGGCATCAATCGCTTTCACACAGACTTCATTTCCCCTTCCGATAGTAAAAGTCAAACCATATCCTTTCCATTCAGGATGATTGGTGTGTAAAATTACATAAGCTGCCGAATAATCCGGATCTGCATTCATCGCATCAGAGCCATCTAAAGACAGACTGGTAGGAAACCGTATATCTTTTGTTTCTATCTTCTCAATTATTATACTCATCTATTAAAAGCTTTTTTTATTTCTGTAATCCTCCACAAAACTAAGTTGTTTTTTCCTTTTTATAATATTTTCCTCCCTCCTAAAAATATTACAAAAGGTGACATTACTTAAATTAAATAAAATAAAACTTATAAAAACTTTTTAAAAAAATTTTGTAAGTACTTTTTTTAATATATCTTTGTGATATCAATATTCGTTAGGAATCTTCTGAATTTTATCCAATGGGAAAATCTTTACTTATTGATAACATCTATCAAGCCCTTTATTTCTATGGAGACCAGAGTTGTTCTGAACTCAGTAAACGCTTACATAGAAGTACCCCATCAGTGAGTAAACTATTGAATATTCTAATAGAGCATGATTATGTTCAGTCTAATGGACATGCGCCATCCACAGGAGGCAGACGTGCTGTTCGTTATACTATTCAGCCAAAGGCCGGTTACGTCGTATCCGTTTCCACCGATCAACTCTTCACAACCATTGTTATTCTAGATCTTTTGAAAAATAAAGTTACCGAAGCAGAAACTTTTGAGCTTAATTTACATACCCATAAAAAACCGTTAAGAACACTCGCTAAAAGAATTAAAGCACATATTAACCATTCCGACATCCCCCTCAAGAAAATATGGGGAGTGGGGATGGCCATGCCCGGTTTAGTCAAACCTAAAAAAGGGATGAATTATACCTTCTTTGATCAAAATATGCCCATCACCCATCAAGTATTTCTAGAAGAAGCAACCCGATTGCCGGTATTTTTAGACAATGACTCTAGTCTGAATGCCCTATCAGAATGGTATTTTGGAAAAGCAAAGGGGGCTAAAAATGCGATGATTATTAATATTGGCTGGGGAACCGGTTTGGGAATGATTCTCAATGGAAAATTATTTCGTGGAGAAACGGGTTATGCAGGAGAATTTAGTCATATCCCGATCAATGACAATGGGAAACTATGTGAATGCGGAAAAAGAGGATGTCTGGAAACGGAAACCTCCTTATTAATTATGGCTCAAGAAGCTATTCACCAGATTGAAACCGGAACAGAAGTAGGGATTAACCAGAAACCCCTATCCTATATGAGCGAGGAAATTATGAATTCTGCTATTAATGGCAATCATTACAGCATTGCATTGTTAGAAAAAATAGGGAAAGCACTCGGAAAAGGAATCGGCATCCTCATTCAAATTATGAATCCCGGAATGATTGTTTTAGGGGGACGCGGAGCAAAAGCAGGGAAAATTATAAAAGCACCCATCGACCAGGCCATTATCCAAAATTGTATCCCTCGCCTGGCAGAGAAAGTTGATTTGACCGTCTCCGACTTAGGAAAAAAGGCAACACTATTAGGTGCCGCTGCATTAGTAGTAGAAAATATAAGTATTCAAAAATATATCAACGAAAATAAGAAAACTAAAATTGCTTTATAACCATCATTTTTAAACTTCAAAAACAACTATTATGAAAAAAGCATTACTTCTGGTAAGCATGCTTCTGCTAGCGGTCTTTTTTTCTGCACATGCACAAGAAAAAACGATAAGTGGGAAGGTTATTGATGGCGATGGGAATGCAGTCCCGGCTGCCACCATAGTCATTTCCGGCACTACAAATGGAACGACCGCCAATGCGGAAGGTGCATTTACCATCAAAGCAAAAGTGGGAGATGAATTAGAAGTCTCCAGTGTAGGCTTTGGAAAAAAAATGGTCACCGTTTCCAACAGTACCGCTCCCCTAACCATTACGTTGCAATCAAGTTCACATTCTTTGGATGAAATGGTTGTAACCGCTTTAGGGATAAAAAGGAAGAAACGAGCCTTAGGTTATTCTTCCCAAGAAGTAAGTGGGGAAGACCTCGAAGCCATTAAAGCTCCTAATTTAACCAATGACCTCAGTGGAAAAATTTCCGGTTTACAGGTTGTGCGTGGTGGTGGCGGTATTACCGGTTCCTCGAAAATTGTACTTCGAGGATATAACTCTTTAACCGGAGATAACCAACCGTTAATAGTTGTCGATGGAATCCCCTATGATAATTTTTCGGGACGCCAGAACGGAAACAACGACTTCTGGAACCCGACCTTAGATATGGGGAATGGCTTGAGTGATTTAGACGCTTCAAATATTAAATCAGTGAACGTATTAAAAGGGCCTGCAGCTGCTGCTTTATATGGATCACGCGCCGGAAATGGAGCTATTTTAATTACAACAAAATCCGGTAGAAAAACCAAAGGTCTCGGGATACACATTACCTCCTCTGTCGGATTTCAACAAATTTTCACCCACCCGGAGATGCAATCCACCTTTGGTCAGGGAACACTAGATTCTTATGATAAGACTTCCGATCTAAGTTGGGGACCAAAGATTGAAGGACAAGAATATACCCGTTGGGATGGGAAAAAAGTTCCTATGAAAGCATACGATAATGTCGATAATTTTTTTAGAACAGGGGTAATCTCCAATCAGCATATTTCCTTTTCTCAGCTTTATGGCGCTACCTCCGTATATTCTTCATATAGCCGTATGGATAACAAGGGATTGACTCCGGGTACCAAATTAACGAGGAATAATCTAATGGCTAAGACCAACAGTAATTTCGGACCGGAAGAGAAATGGCATCTAAATACGAAAATTCAGTTTATTAATTCTACGGCCAACAACCGACCACGAACAGGATTTGCCCGTGAAGCCGGAATGCCTTATTATCAGATGTACACTTTACCTCCTTCGGTTAATATAAAAAATTTTAAACATCCTATTGCCGACCCGGAAACAGGAAAAATGATTTGGTACATTCCGGATGAAAATACTGAATACAATCCTTATTGGAGTGCCAAAAATGATTTGAACAGTGATACCAGAAACAGAATTATCATGAATGGGAATATTCAGTATGATTTTACTGACTGGTTAAATGCTAAGATAGACGGAGGAGTGGATATGTTCACACGAAATACCGATTCAAAAGTCTATGCCGGAAGTCCAATGGATAATTCCTACAGCGTTGGGAAAAATGTATTCTCGGAAACTAACTTCAGTGCATTAATTACCGCACAAAAAGATAATCTTTTTGGGAAATTTGGGGGAAGCCTTTCTATAGGTGGAAATTTAATGAATAGAAAAACATCCGACATTAATGGTTCAGCCAATAAATTGGAAGTTCCCAACCTTTTCGCACTTGGGAACAATGCCGGAGGGAAACCGGATGTAGGATATGGAGAATCGCACAAAAAGATTAATTCGGTTTATGGAACCTTGGAACTAAATTATGACGATTACTTATATTTGACCGGGACTTTCAGAAATGACTGGTCTTCTACTATGATTAAAGCCAATCGGTCTTATATGTACCCCTCCATTGCTTTATCTTACATTTTCTCGGAAATGATTTCCAAAACAGGAGGCACACTCCCCAATTGGCTCACCTATGGAAAATTCCGGATCTCTTATGCTGCAGCAGGTAATGATCTATCTCCTTACCAACTATATAATACATATGGAATCGGAAAAGATCCATTTGGAAACACTTCTGCATGGAGAGGAGATGTTCTATACAATCCCAATGTAAGAAGTGAGTTAATCAAATCCTTAGAAGCCGGCTTAAACATGCGTTTCTTTGACAGTAGATTCGGTATCGATTTGACATATTATAAATCGAATGCAACCCGTCAATTGATTAACCTACCTATGGATCCTTCCAGTGGCTACTCTAGCCGAAAAATCAATGCAGGTAATATCCAAAATGAAGGATTAGAGTTAATGTTGGATGCACAAATCATCAAGCAACCAAATGATGGTTTCAATTGGGATTTGTCTGTTAACTTCTCTACCAATAAAAATAAGATTGTAGCCTTATACAAAGATGTAAATAAATATTCCCTGGGAGGATTTGATGTAATAAGCGTCAATGCTGTTGTAGGAAAAGATTATGGAGAAATCTACGGAAGAAAATATGTAAGAGTAGAAGATGAAGATGATCCTAATTATGGTAAATTAATCTTAAACAAGGGATTGCCACAAATGACTTCTGAATCCTATGATTTAGGAAACCAACAGCCTGATGCCCTTTTAGGATTTACTACCAATTTTACGTATAAACATTTCGGTCTTTCTGTATCTGTGGATGGTAGTTTCGGAGGAAAGATGTTCTCCTCTACCCTTTTGGCTATGGAAAAGGCCGGCACTGCAGCCAATACAGTTGTTAATGGCAAAAGAGACTCTATTCTTGTAGCCGGAGTCTATGACTCAGGAAATAAAAATTATAAGAAAAACACAACAAAAGTTTCTGCTCAAAACTATTGGCAAAACGGAATAGGAACCGGCAATACCGGGATTACAGAAGCAAATTTATATGATGCGACCAACGTCAGAATCCGTAACATTCAATTAAGTTATTCTGTTCCTCATACCCTACTAGAAAGTACTCCATTTCAGAGTGCAGGCATTACGTTATCTTGTAATAATGTACTCATGCTATCTAGCCATATGCATGGTTTAGATCCGGAAAGTTCTTTTGCTTCAGGATCGAATGCAGTAGGTTATGAAAGCGGATCTGCTCCAACATTCAGAACCTTTTATATTGCCATAAACCTAGGATTTTAAAATAGTCCATTTAAAAATAATAAATTATGAAACGAATATTAAAAAACACCTATTTGCTAGCATTTATAGGATTACTATTAGGCGGATGCAGCAAATTTGAAGAAATAAACACCGATCCGACAGCAGCAAATGTCAATCAGGTTCAGGTAGAATATTTTATTAACCAATCCCTCATTAAGGATCAACAAAACCCCGGTGTATCGGAGAGAGCCTTTATCCTCTACTGGGTAGCTGCAGGAAGACAAATAACGGATGCGGATGGGGCTACTTTTTCTCATGGGAAATATAACGATCAATGGTTAGGAGCCTATTACAGCAACATCTCAAGTGCCTTAAACAGTGCAAACACAGCTATTGAGATCGGTAAGGAACAAATCGAAAATGGAAGTAATAAACCCTATACTGCCAATATGATACAAGTAGCTCGCATCTGGAGAGCCTTCTTAATGAGCGAGATGAGTGATTGCTTTGGCCCTATACCAATCGATGCCTTCCAAGGAAAAAATCCTGATTTTTCAAGCGTAAAGGATGTTTATTATTATATGCTTGATGAACTAAAGGACGCTACTTCTAAGATTGATCCCAATACAACTGTTTCAGATCAGACCACAAAAGATGAGGATCTGATGTATGGTTTCAATTTTAAAAACTGGCAACGATATGGGAATTCTTTACGTTTGCGCCTTGCTATGCGCCTTTCAGAAGCTGATCCACAAAAGGCAGAAGAAGAATTTGAAGATGCAGCTAAAGGTCCTTTATTAGAAGACAATGCCAATATTTTTAAAGTCCCTCAACAGGACGGATGGGATGATGCCACCGGTGTCTATTCTCGTAGTTGGTACACCTTACCACTCACCGCTACTTTAAACAACCTGACTGTAAATTTAGGAGGAATCAAAACTGAAGATCAATTGAAAGATTTTTCTATTGTTCCAGCAGATACCCTTTCTACAGTTCTTACCCACATTAAGTCCAATGATTATGTAGGAATAAAAAGTTTCGATTATTTTCCTACACATACGGATAATCCTGTTGCCGGATATTGGTATGATGGTCTACATGAAACAATCGATCCAAGAATGTATCAAATATTTTATATTCCCGGCAATATAAATAGTTCCTCTTTTCCAAGTCATGGAAGTGTAAGTGATAATACGGTAGGGGATCTATTTGACATTCAAAATAAAGATCCAAATAAAACGATAACTTCTATTGATGCCGGATTTTCATGGAATGGACTACAAGATGGAGATGCAGGGATTCTCCCTACTTATAATCAGCTGATTAATCCATCTACAAACGGCTTCATTCCCTCCTTAGCAGATCAATTTAGAACAAGTACTAAAGACAGAATCCTTTTTGCGCCATGGGAAACTTATTTCCTTATTGCAGAAGCTAAAGTTCGCGGTTGGACTGTTGATGGCATTTCTGCCAAAGAAGCCTATGAGAAAGGCATTGAATCTAGTTTCGCATTTTGGGGAGTGTCTAAATATGTAAGTGATTATCTAAATTCCACAGATTACAATACCGATGGCACTTCTGTAAAATGGGATCACACTACCGAAGCCGGTAGCAGTCATATCATGAATTATAGCACTTTAGACGGAGCAACAGATACGGTGTATATTAATTATCCGACCAATGAGCTTCACAATCCGGGAGAAAATAACTCTCATTTAGTTAAAATCCTTACCCAGAAATTTATAGCTCAGACACCATGGTTACCTCGTGAGACTTGGAGTGATCACAGAAGAACAGGCTTACCTTTCTTTGAAAATGTAGTTGTAGAACCAAGTGGAAACGGCTTAGAGGACTTAGGGGGGCTTGCAAACGATTATATGACCTCCAGTCAAAAATATCTGCCTCAACGTATGAAATACCCTTCAAGCTTAAGAAACAGTAATGAAAAAGGTTATAACGAAGCAGTAGATTTCTTAGGAGGAGATGAAGATGTTTTAACTCCACTTTGGTGGTCAGAAGCGGCTCAATAGTACAATAAACTAGAAATGTAAATTCTCAAAAAAGCCTTATAAGAAAATTATAAGGCTTTTTCCTATTTAAATCCTCACAGATGAAAAATTATATTTTAATTTGTTCCTTTTTGACTAGTTTCTTTCTCAATGGCTTTGCACAAGAAAACAAGCATTATGTTCCTCCTAAGGACACCTTAGTCCAAGAAAAGTTAGACTGGTGGCAGGATCAAAAATTTGGATTATTTATGCATTGGGGCACCTATAGCCAATGGGGAGTTGTTGAAAGCTGGA
>CAZYHV010000045.1:0-17610 GCA_964647485.1 uncultured Chitinophagaceae bacterium
ATAATGATAAATTAGCCAATGATGCAGTAACCTCCGACAAAATCAAAGACGGCGAGGTAAACACCAATGATTTAGCTGATGATGCTGTAACGAACGATAAAGTCGGAGCTGATGCGATCACTTCCGATAAAATCCAAGATGGCGAAGTGAAAGCCAACGATTTAGGTGCTGATCCAGCCGATGAGGGCAAAGTTGGTGTGGTACAAAACGACGGAACAGTAGTTTATCAAAATATATCTTCTGATATTGTCGATGGTAAAGACTTTACCTCTGATGATTTGGATATAACCAATGGTACAGGGGCAACTTTAACGGAAGTGACTGCTAATATTAAAGATGGTGTAGTTACAACGGAGAAAATGGCTGATAGTGATGACCCTGACCAAGTATTAATTACGGATCCTAATGGAACACCAACTTGGGCAGACCAGTCTATATTTGAAAATATCTACTCCGCGGATGGTACTCTACCTGAGTTTAGACGTGTACAAGGAACAGAAAATTGGCTGAGTTTTGAGGGGACAAATGGGAAAGTACAGGTCAATGGAAATCTTTTGAGAAGCGAGAATAATAATGGCGCCATCACAGATCTCTTCTACAGTGGAAATACGGCCAGGCTTGAGGCTCATGGAAACGCTGATGAGTTGTCCATAAGAACACACCAAACGGCTGATCCTGCTCCCATAACTTTCCAAACAAGCGAAGGGAATGGAGATTTAGGCCATGAACGAATGCGAATTACCGGAACTGGTGAAGTCGGCATAGGAACCACAACCCCCTCTGAAAAACTGGATGTAGGAGAAGGCAACGTTCGTGTTCGTGATTTACCAAATAACGCCGGCGATGCTACAGACAAGATTGTCGTAACCGATAATGACGGGGTTTTAAAAACTGTCGATGCTGAGGACTTAAAATTGAATCTCCAGGTTACCGCTGACAATGGCCTGACCAAAACAAATGACAATATCCAGTTAGGTGGCGACTTAACCAAACCAACGACGATTAAAACGGACGCTACCAACACCTTAGCCGTTCAAGGCTTGCAAAAGGGAGAAACAACGGATAGCGTCATGGTTGTAGATGATAACGGCGTGTTGAAGAAAGTGAGTGCGGTCATGCCGAAATTCTTCTATATGCCGTCTGTGGTAATGTATACCGATGACAGTCAGGATGGCGCCAATAGTGACCACCATTCTGTAAGCGGTGGAACATTTACGGTTGATTTATATGCTTTATACCAAGAACAGTTTGGATTGAGTGGAAGTAACAGTATATCCAGTGCAGGATCAAGCCATGAATTGCCGACGCTTGATAAAGAAGACTTGATTTATAACATTACCTACTATGACAGTGATGTGTTCGATATTACTTCCCTGAGTGCTGACGGTGTGCTGACCTATACCATAAAATCATCGGCGACGTTTACCGTTCCTACTTTTATGAATATTGTATTTGAGGTGAAATAACATTGAATTGAAAAGATAAACCACTTAGAAGTGCTGCTTATGACACGTCATTCCAAATCTATTTTTCAACTATTTTTGTTGGGGCTGTTTGTGTTCCTGTCCCAACATAGTGTTGCCCAATTCACCGTCACCGAAGATTTTCGGGGGAGTGGCAGCCCAGACATTATTATTGGGGATAATGCCCACCTGACTTCCGGTATAGAAGACCCGGTAGGGGCGGGTTGGCTACGGCTGACCAGTGACGCCACGAATCAAAAAGGCTATGCCTATATCAACCGCTCCTTCCCGTCCACGCAGGGGGTGTTGGTTGATTTCGAATACACCATGTGGCGGACGCATCAATACACTTATGGCGGAGCTGATGGAATTAGTGTTTTTCTTTTTGATGCCGATTACGGGCCGAATGGTGGCGTGGATGGGAATCACGATTTTGATTTAGGGGCTTACGGGGGTTCTTTGGGCTATGCCAATAGCACTCAATCAACCCCTCCAAATTCCGGACTCACCGGCGGATATATTGGAATAGGCTTAGACTCCTATGGAAATTTTACGGCAGCGAGCGAAGGGAAACATGGAGGTTCTTCCGGGGTAAGCCCCAATTCAGTGACTTTACGGGGTCCCGCAGATGTTAATCCTTCCTACAAATATTTGAAAGGAGCAACGATTACGGGGATTTCCCAAACAGGAATTACCACGACGGATGCCTTATCGGAGAGCGGAGATCCTGATTATGATGGCATAGATTATAATACCGTAACATCAAACCGACCGGATATCAGTGCTTTTTACCGCCGGGTACAGATTAAGATTTTACCCGTAGCCGGAAATAATTATAAAATTACCATCCGGATGGCGAGCGAATACGGCGGCTCGTTTACCGATTTAATGACTTATACCACTTCTACTCCTCCCCCTCCTTTGTTAAAATTGGGGTTTGCAGCTTCTACAGGCGGTGGAGTAAACAACCACGAGATCCGCAACTTGATGATTACGACCTTAGGTAATTTACGGGTTCATAAAAGTGCAGATGTGGATGTTTTACGAAGCAAGCACAGCAATTCCGAACCCTCTAATGAAATCACCTACAACATCGAGGTCACCAATGACACGCAGGCCGATTTGGACAATATTTCTTTTGAAGATGCCCTGACCGACGGCAATAGCAATCCCATTCCCGAGGGGATGTTTGAAATTTCATCTATTACTACCAGCGGATTTAGTTCAGGAACCACCCTGCCTACGCCAAGTTCGTCCAGCCCAATTACCAATGGGCAATTTATCGGATTACTAAAATTGGCGGCTAACTCTACCGGAACCATTACGGTTAAAGGAATTTTGCATGACGTGCCTAAACGGAATTTATTAACGAATACGACGACCGTAACTCCTACCAATATAACCGATACAGATCCGAGCAATAACACCTCTTCGGTCAGCACCCCGGTGGTGTCTGAACAATCAGATTTAGTGATTAATAGCGAGGTTGACGAAACCTGTCTTAATACGACTTCCGGCAATACGTTTACGCTAAAAGTACGCAATGCGGGATTGTTAGATCTGAATTATGGTCAGCAGACCGGTAATAAGTTAACGGTCACCACCACCTTGCCATCAGGAACAACAGTCTCTAATACCGCTAACTCCGGATGGACTATGACACAAACGGGGAGCAATCTTATTTTTACAAAAACAGGCAGCGGAACATTGGCTTATGGAGCGTCTTTACCCCCTATTCAATATACGGTAAACGCTTCAAGTGCCTATACCCATATGGTAGAAGTAGCTTGTCAAACCGAGGATCCGGATAATACCGACAATAATACGGATAGCAACAGCATGGCTTCGCCCCCTGATCCGCCATCGGTATCTGCTAATAATATTACCTACGATCAGTATGCCGAGGCCACGCCATTATCTGCCACAGCCGATTCCGGGAATACCCTGCTTTGGTCATTGAGTGATGGAGGAGTGACCACAACGGTTCCTTATACCCCGAGTACAGAAGAAACCGGGACTACTGAGTATTGGGTGGCACAAAAGACCCCGGGCGGATGTCTAAGCGACTTTAAGAAAATAACCGTAACCGTTAACAGCGCTCCGGACATTGACCCCGGTGCAATTGGCAGCAATCAGGAGGTCTGTCCGGGCACACAACCCCAAACCTTGACCTCTGTTGACGGTGGTGATACCGGAGGAGGCCTGAATTATATTTGGCAAAAGTCCACCGATAACGGCCAAACCTGGACGACTATTTCCGGGGCTACCAGTGCTACTTTTCAACCGGTAGCCGTCAATGAGATTACCTCCTTCCGTCGGGTGACCGTTAATAGTTCAGGCGGTCAATACCCGACCGACCCGGTGACTATTTTTATGGCGACTGGCGGGAATTGTTCTATTCAACTCTGTACCGCCAGTGTAGAGGGAGAAACTTTTAGTTGGAACGAAGGGAGTGGGACGCCCTCGCCGGTCATCCAAACAATGGTACAACCAGCCACTAATGCCGGGTTTGTGTTTGATATTTACGAATTAGACAACTCCTTTAATATGGAAATTAATGGGGTGCAGTTAGCCGTTAACGAAATTGAGTTTCAATCTAACGGAACCTCAGGAATCAATATTCAATTTCAAGATGGCGATCAATATGAAACCAATACTTCAGGAGATATTTGGCAAATGACTGGTGAGCCCGGTAAACCGCTTATCCGCGTCAAGATTTCACCTTCGGGACAAATTGAGATGTTTGGAAGTAAAACCTCTTCCTCTAATCCCAATTACCAGTTGTATCCCTTGGAATTTATCCCGTCTAAGGGCAATTCCTTTAACACCATCCATTGGAATACCACCGGAAACAATACGATTGTAGTAACCCAGAATGTAGTGGGGGTAACGGTCATGGATGGTTATGGCAGCGGAAAAAATCTGGTGCCTTGTGAACCTTTCAGTATTGAAAAAGATGGGGTGTTTAGCGATGAAAACGGGGATGGAGTTCCTGAAGTTGGGGATTCGATTACGTATACCTTGACCCTGCAGAACAGTGGAGATATTGCTATTTATCAGCCAGAAATTTCTGATTCGAAGTTGGGAGGAACAATCAATGCTACCCCAACCGGAGATGTAAACAACGATGGGGTGTTAGACAAAACGGAGACCTGGGAGTATACGGTGAAATACCCCATTACACAAGCTGATATTGATCTCGGCGGCGTATATAACCGGGCTACCGCGGAAGGTAAAACTGTAGAAGGGTATATCCTGGATCCGGAGCAATCGACAGATCCTACCCCGCTTGACCCCAGTAGTCAGTTTTACGATCCCGACCGACCGGATCATACGTTTGTCGGCTTGCGGGTGCCGGTCATTACCAATCCGATGTTATATCAGAGAGCAGGGCACCGATAAAGAAGCGTAGGAATGAAAAGGATAGAAAGTTAATAAAAAGATATGTATAAAATATTACCAATACTCAGCGGTTTTTTGTTGTTGTGCGGTACCCTTTCGGCACAGCAAAGTGGGCAGTTGTATAATACGGGCAAGCTATATGTCTCTCCTCAGACCTTGATGACATCAGAATCTGACTTTATTAATGATGAAACGGGAAGGTATAAGAATGATGGAGAAGTACTCCTTAAGGGGAATTTTACAAATAATGGGGAGACCGGATTTAAGCAGAATGGCGGACTAACGCGTTTTGAGGGGAAGCAGATTCAAAAAATAAACGGGAGCCGGGAAGCAGCGTTCTACAATATTTTCTTTGGAAATAACAGCGCACAATACGCTTACTTTTTATCGGATACCATGGACGTTTTCGGAACGGCGGATTTTACCAAAGGAATTGTGGATAATAAGAACTATGATGGCCTGATGATTTTTGAGCAGGGAGCGAATCATAAAAATACAAGTGACAAGAGCTATGTAGAAGGGATTGTAGAAAAAAGAGGAAAGGAAGATTTTGTTTATCCGATTGGAAAGAAGGGCTATTTCCGTCCGGCAGCTACTATTGTAGGATCGAATGATACTACCGGATTTGGAGGAGAGTTTCGCTGGGAAAATTCCGACAGCATTCATTCTCATGCATTGAAAGAAGATAAGATTGCATGGATTGATAATCAGGAATATTGGAAGATCAAGAATAAAACAGACAATAAGGACGATATTTTTGTAGCGCTTACCTGGCGAGATGTCACTACGCCTGATTCTATTTTGAGGGTCGCAGAACAGGATGATGATCGATATAGAGTCGTGGTGGTACGCTGGGATGAAGACCGGGAATTATGGGTCAATGAAGGCGGGACGAAAAACCTGGGAGATAAGACAGTCACTTCTGATAAAGTAAGTGGATTCGGTCTATTTACTTTTGCCCTGCTTCGACGTGAAAGTAAAGAGAATCCTGTCGCCAATGATGATAATTCTATAGACAATAAGCCGGGAACGTCTGTTTCTATTGTTGTGACGAATAATGATGAGCCCGGATCAGGGGCTGTCTTGGATTCTTCTACCGTTCGTCTTGTTCCCTCCATTGGTCATTGTATAGATGCAGATTGTAAAGAGGTGCAAGTGCCACAGGAAGGAACCTGGAAGGTTGATGGAAGTGGGAAAGTGACCTTTACGCCGGCAGAGCACTTCTTTAAAGACCCAACACCAATTGGTTACACAGTTGAAGATAAAGGGGGAAGAATAAGTAATAAAGCCACGATTACCATAACCTATTATGCGAAAAACTTCTTTATTCCGAATGCCTTTACACCGAATGGAGACGGTCATAATGATGTATGGAAGGTCTATGGTCAGAATATCAAGGAAATCTACATCATGGTGTACAACCAGTATGGACAAAAATTATTCGAAAATAGAGAAGTGAATGTAGGATGGGATGGCAGATATAAAGGAAAGATGCAACCTACCGGGGTGTATGTGTACTATGCGAAAATAATTTTTGATGATGGTAGGGAAGTAACCAAGAAAGGTTCGATTACACTGATTCGGTAATAGAGTTGTCTTATAAAAGGGGAAGCCCATTAATAAAATATAAAAAAGAAGAGATGAAGAAGAGATTGCTAACAACATTAACCTTCAGCCTGCTGTTTGTGCTTTGCGGACTGAATAGTCGCAAAGCAACAGCTCAGGTTGATCCTCATTTTTCACAGTATTATGCCTATCCTTTATGGCTGAATCCCGGATTAACAGGGGTAATGGATGGAGACTTCAGATTGACGGCCAATTATAAAAGACAGTGGGCCACAATTACAGATCCGTATCAAACGGAAGCGTTGTCATTTGACACTTATCCTACGAAGAACATTGCTTTTGGGGGAACTATTTTAAACCAATCTGCCGGAGACGGAGGTTGGAATTATTTGAATGTTTTGGGATCAGCAGCATACCATGCTATCTTGGATCGGAGAAAGATGAATGTAATTAGTATTGGCGTTGAAGCCGGAATAATTAATCGTCATTTTGATCGGAGTAAATTAAAATTTGGGGAACAGTGGAACCCGGTGACCGGTTATGATCCGGGAGCTCCTTCTTTTGAACATTTTGATCAAACCTCAAGTACAGACCTAGATGTGAATGTAGGAATTGTGTACTTTAACAGAAATCCCAACCAGCATGTTAATCCCTTTGCAGGAGTGAGTTTATACCATTTGACGACTCCGGAAGATCCGTTTTATACTCAATCGGATGGAGAGCTGCCAATGCGGTTAAATATTCATGGAGGAGTTCGAATAAGGACGGGATCTCGTTTTAATCTTACCCCTCAACTTATTTATTTACATCAGGGAGAAGATTATGGCAGTGGTAGGGCTCATGAATTGGTGGGAAGTGTTTATGCTCAATATATGCTGACCAATAATGCCGATGTGTTATTTGGTGCTACTTATAGGGTCAAAGATGCCATTCTTCCTTTTGTAGGGTTTCATTTGGGAGACTTTACTTTAGGTTTGAGTTATGATGTAAATACCTCCGGGCTGGATGTAGCTTCCTTAAGTCAGGGAGGATTGGAGCTTTCTCTTTCTTTTGTTAAACATAAAAAAATTGTCGATCCGCAGTTTATTTGTCCGAGAATGTAAAGTGTAGAAAGTATAAAAAGAATTCTTATTAAGAAAGCAAATTATTTTGAAATGAAGAAAAGCTGTTTATTTTTAGGATTGCTCATGTGTATCGTGCTCATCCCGTTTTTTTGCGATGCTCAATATATTGCAAAGTATAAAAAGGATGGGGATCGCTCTTTTGAGAATGGAGCATATTATGCTGCAGCTGTTTATTACCAAAAAGCCTTAAAATTGTTACCTGATGCAGATTACTATCTTCCATATAATGTGATTGTCAAAAATGAGAAGTTGCAAAAGGAGGATGTTGATAAATACCAATACCTAGTTTATCAATTGGGGGAATCTTTCCGGCTGTATAAAGATTATAGTAGAGCTGAACGATGGTATGAAAAAGCAATCAAGCTGAATAATGATCGGTTCCCGTTGGCAAGATTATGGTATGGTGTGAGTCTACGAGCAGATGGTAGGTATAAAGAGGCACTGGAGGCATTAAAATCCTTTCAAGGAGCCTTTACCGGAAAGCAAAAATATATAGACCGGGCGAAGCTGGAAATAGCTTCTTGTCATTTTGCAATGGAACAAATGAAATATCCTCGGTTGGCAAATATTGAGAAACTTCCCAAGCCGGTCAATGTTGAAAAAGGTTCTGATTACGCTCCTATGCGTATTGGAGATACTTTATATTTTAGTTCTTCCAGGAGAGTGAAGGGGATTAAACCGAAGAAACATAGCCCCTATTTGAATCGCATTTATAAAACGACACTGAATAAAAAAGGTTTTGGTAAAATAGAAACAGTGTCTCTGGAAAAAAATAAATATAGTGAAGAGGCTACCTCTTCATTGAATAGTACACAACAACAATTATATTTTACGGAATGGCATAGTGAAAAGGGAGAAAAAGGACAATATGTAATTGTAAAAAGTGAAAGAGATAATAATGGAGACTGGACAACAGGGAAAGTTTTGGCTGATCCAGTGAATAAAGAAGGATATAACACGAAAGAAGCAGTGGTTACTGCCGATGGAAAATATCTCGTCTTTGCTTCTGATCGCCCGGGGGGATCAGGAGGCTATGACCTTTGGTATTGTTCTTTGAATGACGAAGGGCAACCAATAGGTGATGCTGTAAATCTAGGAGATATAATCAATACCGAAAAAGATGAATTGAACCCTTATTATGATGCAGAAAAGAAAACGCTGGTGTTTAGCAGTAATGGCAGAATAGGGATGGGAGGTTTTGATCTGTATAAGAGTAAAGGGAGTTTTAAAGATAATCAATGGACCGCACCGGAAGATCTGGGCTATCCCATGAATTCTTCTAAAGATGATAACTATTATTATCCACAAACCAATGCTTCCCAATTTTATACGAGCTCCGACAGGAATTCAGTTTGCTGTTTGGATTTGTATGATATCCAGTTGAAAAAGATTCGATTGATAGGTCATGTATATGATGAGGATTCTCATAAGCCCATTGCGCAGGTACAAACAAGTCTAAAAGATTCAATTACCGGGGAGACCAAAGGTAAACTAACCACTCCAAAAGATGGTTTTTTTCATTTTCCGCTGATCAACAGAAGGCCTTTGAAGATGCATTTTTTCAATAAATTGTATGGTACAAAAGATATCGTGATTACGAATGCAGATCTGAAAACGGCGGATAGTGTGTATGAACGGGATATATATCTGAAAATTGTGGCGAAACCGATTGTCATCAAAAATATCTATTATGACTTTGATAAGGCCAACCTGCGGTCGGAATCTATACCGGCTTTGGATACGCTCCTTTCCCTATTGAAAGAACATCCGGAATGGAAGGTAGAGATAGGGTCTCATACCGATGCTTTGGGTTCGGATAAATATAATCAATGGTTATCCCAACAAAGAGCAGAATCGGTGGTTGACTTTTTGGTTGCTCACGGCATTACAAAAGATCGTCTGAAAGCAAAAGGTTATGGAGAAAGTCGTCCGATAGCGCCAAATAAGAACCCGGATGGCAGTGATAATCCGAAAGGACGCCAGTTGAATCGTAGGACAGAATTTACGATTATGGGTACGATTCATCAAAACGGAAAAGAGAAAAATGAGCTGAAGAGTGAAACCGGAGACCCTGAGGACATCAAAGTAGATCCCAGTCGGAAATATCATTTAAGTCGGTCTGAACAGTGGTGGCGGTATAAAGAATGATAAAATGGAAGGATCACTTAAAATCCGGAATATAAATTTGTGCATCACTGCCTTCGTATTCTTCCGGGCTGTTAGAGCTGATGAGGACTAAACGGTTCTTTGTATATTCATTAAGGAGTTGTTGGTATAACTCAACGCCTTCGCGATCTAAATTGGTACAAGGTTCATCTAATAATAAAATCGGTGTATCGGTAAAGAAAGCTTGTGCCAGTTTAGCTCTCTGTTTCATACCACTGGAATAATAGCGGAGTTGTTTTTGAAATGCTTTACCCAGCTGCACTTCTTCCGCAATCTCTTTGAAAGAAAGCCCTTGAATAAAAGGTTTAAACCGGGCGTGAAACTGGAAGATCTCTTTGAGGGTATATTCCTCTATGAGCTCCAAATAGGGAGCTGCCAAGCTGATATGTTGGTATATATGATCCTGTTCGATCTTTTGATTTGCCTGTCGATAGGAAATCTCTCCTTCAGAGAAGGAAAGACTTCCTGCAATAATTTGTAATAATGTGGATTTCCCGGAGCCATTGGATCCCAGTATGGCATATTGTTTTCCCGACTCGAATTGAGTACTGAGGTGCCTGAAGATCCATTCGTAGTTATATCGTTTCCCGATGTTGTTAAGAGATAATATCATTAGATTTTCTACTATAGCCCCTCATTATTCCCCTTGTCGAATTGCGAATGAAAGAAAGAATTTCATCTCTTTCATCGGTGGCAGGGATTTCAGTCTCTATAATATTTAAGGCATGGGAAACACTATTTCCCCTTACGTAAAGAATCCTATAGATATCCATGATGTGGTTAATCTGGTCTATGGAATATCCTCTACGCTTTAGTCCAATAGAATTAACGCCCACATAAGAGATGGGTTCTCGGGCAGCTTTTGCATAGGGAGGGATATCTTTTCTTACTAATGTTCCTCCGGTAACAAAGGCATGACATCCAATATTACAAAACTGATGAACGGCACACATTCCTCCCAGAAGAGCATAATCTCCGACATTGATGTGTCCTGCTAAAGTGGCATTATTAGAGAGGATACAATTATTTCCTACGATACAGTCATGGGCAATATGACAATAAGCCATAACGAGGCAGTTTTCTCCTATCACACTTTTTCGCTTGTCTTTTGTTCCTCGGTGAATAGTGACAAATTCTCTAATGGTAGTATTGTCTTTAATAATCACTTCTGAATCTTCTCCTTCGAACTTTAAATCTTGAGGAATGGCAGAGAGTACTGCTCCGGGAAAGATTTTACAGTTTTTCCCTATTCGTGCTCCTTCCATGATGGTGACATTAGAGCCAATCCATGTATTTTCTCCAATCTCCACGTTCTTATGAATGACCGTGAATGGATCTACTTTCACACTAGGAGCCAATTTTGCATCCGGATCAATATATGTTAGGGGGTGGATCATTGATTTCTCTTTTCATTATGAATAAGCTGTGCTACTAACACGGCTTCTGTACAAACTTTATTACCTACAAATACTGTTCCTCTCATTTCGCAAATTCCTCTTCGTATAGGGCTGAGGAGCTCTAGTTTTAAAATCATTGTATCTCCGGGGGTAATCTTTCTTTTAAATTTACATTTATCTATTTTAAGAAAATAGGTATCATAATTCTCCGGATCCTCATAGGTATTTAATGCTAAAATCCCGCCGGCCTGTGCCAGAGCTTCTACCTGCAAGACTCCGGGCATAATAGGATTCCCCGGGAAATGTCCCTGGAAAAAAGATTCGTTGAAGGTAATATTTTTTATGCCTACCACATGAGAGTCACTCAATTCGATAATCTTATCTACCAGCAGAAAGGGATATCGATGGGGTAGTGTTTCTTGAATCTTGGTGACATCATACAACGGAGGCTGACTTTGATCATAAATCGGAATATCGTGGGCATGCCGATTTTTGCGAATATATTTCTTAATTTTTCTTGCAAAAGCTACATTGGAGGCATGTCCGGGTCGATTAGCAATAATATGTGCATTAATAGGATAACCAACCAATGCCAAGTCTCCAACAACATCCAGCAATTTGTGACGCGCCGGTTCATTTGGAAAACGAAGTTGCACGTTATTTAGAATTCCTATTCCTTCTTGTTTTACTGCAATATCTTCTCTATTGAAAGCCTTCGCTAAGTCTTTCAGTTTTTCTTGCGTCACTTCTTTATCGACAACAACAATTGCATTGTTAAGGTCTCCTCCTTTGATAAGATTGTGTGCTAATAAGTATTCTAATTCATGCAAGAACACAAAAGTTCTTGAGGAAGCAATTTCATCTTTAAAACGACGAAGGTTTTTAAGAGAGGCATGCTGTGTTCCTAAAACCGGGGAGTTAAAGTCAATAAGTGTTGTTAATTTAAAGCCTTTGGAAGGCAATGCGACCATTTCCACCCTTTTCTCTTTATCAATATATTCTATATTATCTCCGATATCGTAAAAGGTCTTTTTTACATCTTGTTCTTTTACCCCCACTTTTTCTATGGCTTCGATAAAAGGTAAAGAACTCCCATCCATAATAGGAATTTCGGGAGCGTCTACGGAAATAAGCACATTATCGATATTGGTTCCTACCAAAGCGGCCAAGAGGTGCTCTATGGTGCCAATACGACCTCCGTTATGTTCCAGCGTGGTTCCTCTGGAGGTGTCTATTACATAATCTACATCAGCTTTAATGATGGGTTGATTCGGCAAGTCTGTCCGTTGAAATTTAATGCCATGTCCCGGTCTGGCCGGTTGAAGGGTGATATTTGAATTGACCCCTGTGTGCAAACCTACTCCAGAGATATTTATTTCTTCTCTGAGCGTATGTTGGTTAATCGTATTATTATCACTCATAATTAAATGGATTTCCTTCAAAGAAGAAGATTATTCTTTTTCCTGTTGAAGTTGTTCTATCATCCGCTCTAATGTTCTTACTTTTTTTTCTAATGCAGGCAAATTTCTGAAACTTACCTGACTTCTCAATGCACTGGTATAGTCAAAAGCGGGCGTTCCTGTAATGGCTGTATTGTTTTTGGTTATAGATTTTGTTACTCCGCTTTGTGCGTTTATACGCGTGCCATCGGCAATTTTTAAATGGCCTACGAGGCCTGCCTGCCCCCCAAAAATACAACTTTTTCCGACTTTTGTACTTCCGGATATTCCTGCTTGGGCAGCAACGGCCGTATTTGCCCCTATTTCTACATTGTGTGCAATTTGTATAAGGTTGTCTAACTTGACACCTTCGGCAATAACGGTAGATCCCATAGTGGCTCGGTCGATAGCAGTATTGGCACCTATTTCTACCCGATCTTCAATTCGCACATTTCCCATTTGAGGAATCTTTTTATAATTTCCTTCTTCATCATGGGCAAAACCAAAACCGTCACTACCGATAACTGTTCCGGAATGAATAATGACCTGATTTCCTATTTCACAATTATAATAGATTTTCACTCCGGCAAATAAGGTGGTATTATCGCCTACTTTCACGTGATCTCCCAAGTAGACTCCAGGGTAAATTTTTGTGTTGTGTCCAATCGTTACATGTTCTCCAACATAAGCAAAATCACCCACGTAGACGTCTTCCCCGATTTCGGCAGTCTCTGCAATATGGGCTTGTTTTTCTATCCCTTTACGGTTGAGTCGTTCTTTATTGACAATTTGATTGTATTCCTCCAATAATTTAGCAAAGCTGCGATAAGCGTCTTTTACACGAATAATAGTGGTCTCTACAGGTTTGTCGATTTTTAAATCTTCGTTGACAAGAACTACACTGGCATGCGTACTGTACAAAAATTCTTCGTATTTTGGATTGGCGATAAAACAGATAGATCCCTTTTCTGCTTCCTCAATCTTAGCGATATCCTCGACAAGAGCCTCCGGATTTCCTTCCAGCTTTCCATTTAACAAGGTAGCGATCTGTGCAGCATTAAATTGCATAAGAGTTTATTTTTAATCGAATAAATGATAATGTTATCCGATAATTGAATGATCTGATTAAAGTTCTTTTGGATGACAAATGTAGAATTTTTTTATCGGTATCATGACGGTTGTGTTGATAAGTGCATTTTCTACTTCTGAAATATCTTTGACCGTCCCGTCTTTAAAAAGAATGTTAATTTCTTCATTGTGAATATCATAGGTTTTATTTGAGGCGGTACCGTGAAAAACGAAATAATGGGTTTCTGCCGGCGTTAAGTTCCATTTTTGTTGAACCTCCGATACCAAGTTGTTAAAACTGTTTTTGTTGATGGGGTTATTATGGAGGGTCAAGTGAAACAATTTCCTGTTGACCATCCATTGACAAAGTGTCGATAAGATGCTGTCGGGATGATTTTTCCATACTTTTATTGCAGAGAATATATCATAGTCGTCCAACTGACAAAACTTTTCTAAATAATCGGAATCTTGAATAAAAGTCTGCTTGTTTGTTTTTCGACTCATGAAGAACGAGAGAGCCGGCGTTGCAAACAGATTCTCCTCTGTTAAAAAGAGTTCCTTAGCACGTGTTAAAATTCGAATGAGAAGGTTCTCCGCACTTAGAACCGTTTTATGTAAATAAACCTGCCAGTACATCAATCTTCTTGCGACTATAAACTTTTCTACAGAATGCACCCCTTTTTCTTCTAACATCAATTCATCATTGTGGACGGTCAGCATTTTTAATATTCTATCGTACCCGATGACCCCTTCTGAGACCCCGGTATAGAAACTATCTCGGCTAAGGTAATCCATTCTATCTACATCTAATTGTCCGGAAACGAGTTGATGCAAGAATTTCTTGTGATAAGTTCCTTTAAAAATAGCTATTGCGATATCTAACGCTCCTGCCATTTCAGTATTCATGTGCTCCATAATGAGTAAGGAAATCTCCTCATGAGAAATATCTTCAGCAATAATATTCTCTAAAGCGTGAGAAAACGGACCATGTCCGATATCATGGAGGAGAATGGCAAGTTGGGCGGCCACTTCCTCTTCTTCCGTAATTTTAACACCTTTGTCACAAAGTTCTTTTAATGCTTGTCTCATGAGGTGATAGGCGCCTAAAGAGTGGGATAGACGGGTATGCATGGCTCCGGGATAGACCAAGTGAGCCAATGCCATCTGTAAAATTCGGCGCAGTCTTTGATAATATGGATGTTCAAGGACTTTGAAGATGAGAGGGTGGTCGATGGTGATAAAGCCATGAACAGGATCATTGATAATTTTTCTTTTGCCTTGATGCATAATTGTATTAAATTAAGAAAAGGTTAAACTCCTTTCTTCTGATAACAAAACTACGATAGTCCGATTTAAAAAAAGTAATTTTGAATAAAATAAACGAAAAAACATGGATAATGTAAATAGTATTCTTTGGATAGATGATGAAATAGAATCCCTAAAATCCCAGATTCTGTTCTTAGAAAATAAAGGATATGAAGTGTCTGCAATAAGTAATGGATATGATGCGATTGAACATTTGAAAGAAAATAAGGTCGATGCGATTTTGCTGGATGAGACCATGCCGGGAATGACAGGGATGGAAACATTGGGTGAAATTAGAAGCATAAATCAGCAAATTCCCGTCATTATGGTGACGAAAAACGAAGCGGAAGATGTGATGGAGGATGCGATAGGACGACAAATAAATGATTATTTGATTAAACCGGTGAACCCTAATCAGGTGTTGTTGGCACTGAAGAAAAATATCGATAACAAGAGACTTGTGGCAGAGCAAACCACCACAGCCTATCAACAGGATTTCCGGAATTTATTTATGACGCTTTCCTCTAATCAAGACTATAATGAATGGATGGAAACCTATAAAAAATTAGTGGATTGGGAGCTGAAGATGGCGAAAAGTGATAGTCCGGAAATGCAGGAAGTTTTTAATTCCCAAAAGTCGGAAGCGAATACCGAATTTGCCAAGTATGTCTCCAAAAATTATTTAGACTGGGTACATCCGAAATCTCCGGAGGCGCCGATTATGTCTCATACTTTGTTTAAGTACAAAATAGCTCCACATATAGAAAAAGGGAAGCCGCTGTTTATGATATTGATAGATAATCTTCGCTTTGATCAATGGAAAGCAATAGAACCGATTTTTTCTGAATCCTTTCGCTTAAAAGAAGAGGATACCTTTTATAGTATTTTACCTACAGCAACGCAATATAGCCGAAATTCTATTTTTTCAGGTCTGATGCCGGTGGATATTGAGAAGAAATTTCCATCAGAATGGAAAAATGATAATGAACAAGGAGGGAAAAACCTTTATGAGGAAGACTTTTTAGGTGCCCAATTGAAGCGCCTGGGATTAGGCGATATTCGGTATTCTTATACCAAGGTAACGAATCATCAAAGTGGACAGAATATGCTGAATAATATTCATAATCTGAAAGAATATGATTTGAATGTCATTGTATATAATTTTGTAGATATGATGAGTCATGCAAGAACGGAGATGGAGGTTTTGAAAGAATTGGCTTCCGATGAGACATCCTATCGGTCGATTACTAAAAGTTGGTTCCGTCATAGCCCACTCTATCAGGCACTGGCCAAGTTAGCCGAGAATGATATTCGCCTGATCGTAACCACCGACCATGGCAGTGTGAGAGTGAAGAAACCGATAAAAGTTATTGGAGATAGGGAAACGACCACCAATTTGCGATATAAACACGGGAGAAATTTGAATTATGATGCCAATGATGTGTTGGCATTCCGGACTCCGAAAGAAGGAGGTTTGCCACGTCCCAATGTAAATTCTTCTTTTATCTTTGCCAGAGAAGATGGCTATCTTTGTTATCCCAACAATTATAATCATTATGCAAAATATTATAATGATACTTTCCAGCATGGAGGCATTTCATTGGAAGAAATGATAGTCCCTATCATTCGCATGGAGTCAAAGTAAAAATTATTATATCTTTACGGTCCATTAATCAAAACAATTTAATATGACGTTATTATGGACACTCATCATTGGTGCCATCGCGGGATGGCTGGCAGGAAAGATAATGCGTGGTGCAGGATTTGGAATTATTGTTGATATTATTGTCGGTATTTTAGGGGGCTGGATAGGAGGACATGTCCTGGGCTGGTTGGGTATCCACGGCGATGGTAGTCTTATCGGCAATCTGTTGGTTGCTTTGGTAGGTGCTATTATCCTCATTGGAATCATTAGACTGATTAAAGGGAAATAACCGATGTCATATCATTGTTAATTTTACTATAAATCATAAAAAATACCTGTGGGGACTTAAAATAAATTGAGTACCTTCGTAGATGTTATGTTTAAGATTTTGGAAATTCTGTTAGAGGGACTCATCCTCTATTTGTTATATCGTTTTGTTGTGTTTTTTGTACTTCCTATTGTTCGTACGATACGAAAAGCCAAAAAACAAATGAAGGATATGAATGACAGGGTAAACGAACAGATGAGGAATCAAAAGAAAAGAAATTATCAAGATCCTCAACATCAATACCGCCAAACCTCTCATTCTTCAACTCCGGATCCTGAATTTGAAGATGAAGGAGAATATATTGATTACGAAGAAGTCAAATAAAGATTCCATAAAAATAATTCTTAAAATCTGCGGTAAAATATTTCCTTTTGTTTATTTTTGCCGCTCTGAAAAGGTCTCCTTTTCACCCTTTTTCTTTCAAAAAATGATGAAAGAAAGGGCCCATAGCTCAGCTGGTTAGAGCACCTGACTCATAATCAGGTGGTCGCAGGTTCAAGTCCTGCTGGGCCCACTTGATAATTAGGCAGTTATGAAGGGTGTCTTCATGACTGCTTTTTTATTCACGAACATTTTCACAAACACTTTTCTGTTCTTTTCCATTTTTCACTATATCTCCTCAGAAGAAAGTTGAAAACTTAGCAGGTTCTGCTTAACCCGCATTATTCATGAGATTAGCTTTTTGTAGCTACAAGGTGGTACATTGA
>CAZYHV010000046.1:0-16625 GCA_964647485.1 uncultured Chitinophagaceae bacterium
AGTGATGAAATTCAATGAGAAGAAATTGAAGAAAATGAACCAGGAAGTGATTCATAGTAAAGAATGATTAAAATATCAATTCTAACTTTTGTACATTTGTATCCGCATGTCTTTTTAAATTAAACAAAAAAATATGAAAAAGTTTCAATTGCTATCTATGGCCTTTGCCATCTTAATGGTTTCCTTAATTTCTTGTCAACAAAAAGCAAACCGGAGCGTCAAAAAGTCAAACTTTGGTGTGACTTCCGAAGGAGATTCTGTTTTCGCCTATACCCTAAAAAATGCGAATAAGGTATCGATGACTGTCCTGAACTACGGTGGGGTTATTCAGTCTATTAAGACGCCGGATAAAAATGGAAAAATGGGAGATGTCCTGTTAGGGTTCGATAACATAAAGGATTATCAAGAGTATTCTCCTTATTTTGGCGCCCTGATTGGTCGTTTTGGGAATCGGATAGGAAAAGGAACTTTTACTTTAAATGATTCTACCTATCATGTTCCTATCAATGACGGCCCGAATTCCTTACATGGAGGAAAGAAAGGCTTTGATAAAAGAATATGGCAAGTGGATCCATTTGTAACGGATAGTACAGAAGGTTTACACCTTCATTATCTGAGCAAAGATGGAGAAGAAGGTTATCCCGGAAATTTGGATGTGAAAGTAACCTATACGTTGAATAATGACAATGAATTGCGTATTGATTATGAAGCGACAACAGATAAACCGACGGTTTTAAACCTGACCAACCATTCCTATTTTAATTTACGTGGTGGAAAAGATTCTATCAATGACTACCAGCTGATGATAGACGCCGATCATTTCTTACCTGTAGATTCCACTTTAATTCCTACCGGAGAAGAAAAAGCCGTGGCCGGTACCGCCTTGGATTTTAGAAATCCTACGGAAATTGGTTCGCATATTAATGATACCGCTCAACAGCTACAGTTAGTAGGTGGAGGATATGATTTTTGTTGGGTCTTGAATAAACCGGATGAATTAGACCGGAATGCTGTATCTGTGTATGATCCAAAGACCGGACGCACTTTGGACGTTTATACGACAGAGCCGGGCATTCAGTTTTATTCAGGAAACTTTTTAGAGGGTTCCTTTGAGGGAAAGGGAGGGATTGCTTATCCTAAGCATTCCGCTATTGTGCTTGAAACCGAGCATTTTCCCGATTCTCCCAACCAACCGGATTTTCCCTCTACGGTTTTGAAACCGGGAGAGACTTTTCACTCCACGACTATTTATAAATTTGGCGTGAAAAAGTAAAGCTCCTTTAGGGGTGATTTCCCTGCAGTCCGCCGGTATGAATAATTAATATTCTACTCCCTGCAGGGAAATATTTTTGTTCGACCAGATGCTTTATCCCAAATAACATCTTTGCATTGTAAATAACATCTAAAGGGATATGATGTTGCATCTCGAAAGAATGCATAAATTCAATTAGAACTTTCGGCTTTTTGGCAAAACCTCCCATGCTGTATTGAGAAAAAATATTCCATTCCCTTTTTATATTGTGTTGGTCAAGGTAGTTCTGAATCACTGTTCTTTGTTCTTCGTCTTTTTTCAATGCACAAAACCCTAAAGTGGATTGCTCTGAGTTTGATTGAGAGATTATTCCGGCGAGTGTAGATCCTGTTCCAACAGGACAGCAGAGGTGGGTAAATGTAGAAGTATCGCAGCATTTCAGTATTTCTTTTGCTCCTTTTATCCCTAAATCATTGTTTCCGCCTTCGGGGATCATAAAAGTATGAGGAAATTTTTCTTGTATTTGTTTCAGAAAAGAAGAATCGGATCTGCGACGATAATCGGAATAGCCAATAAATTGTAAAGTCATCCCTTGCGCTTGTGCCCGTTTTAGGGTAGGATTCTCTTTTTGAGTAGCCTCGCCGCGTATGATTCCGATACTTTTTAATCCGAAAAGAGAAGCTGCGGCTGCTGTGGCAGCAATATGATTCGATCGGGCCCCGCCAAAGGTCAGGAGGGTTTTCTTATTTTGTTGCAGTGCTGCTTCTATATTGTATTTTAATTTAAACCATTTATTTCCTGAAATATCTGGATGTAAAAGATCTAAACGAAGCATGGCTGCCTCTGCTTTTGCAGCGGACAGCCATGTCGTTTTTAAAGGTTGTAATTTAATCCTGGAATAATCCGGAAACATTTTTCCTTATTTCTTTGCATATTCTGCACTGTAAACAACGCTTGTATTTCCGGAAGGGGTGACTTCAATAAGATTCAAAGTTGTCTCCGGTTTTTTATTCAGATTAATCCGGATGGGCTTTTTATATAACGTAGATTCGGTCGTCGGATCACTCCCGTCTAACGTATAATAGATTTTCGAATCCGGAACATAGGAGGTAAGCTCCACCGTCATTTTATCTTTAGAAGTCGTTGTGCTTTTTAACCCTTCCGGTTCGGGAATACGGAAATGGATACCTTTTTTATCCAGATAGCTTAGTTGTTTAGGAAGTCGTTGTAAAAAACTGTCGTAGTCTTTCTTTTCCTGTGGAGACCATGCATCTTCTGCTACGGCCATCATTCTTGGCATGACCATGTATTCTGCTTGTTCGGTCGTCGGGATGTATTCTGTCCAAAGGTTGGCCTGAACACCAATAATATATTTTCCTTCTTCTTTACTGAGTTTCTCAGGAACAGGATTATATTGATAAACTTTGGATAAGGGTAGATAACCTCCTATATTCAAAGGTTCTCTCTTTGATTTACTTTGTGCATAATCTAGATAGAGATAGGTATTCGGAGTCATAATCACATCATGATGTTGCTGGGCAGCAGCGATTCCTCCTTTTTCTCCCCGCCAGCTCATTACAGTAGCATTGGGAGCCAGACCTCCTTGTAATATCTCATCCCAGCCGATAATATCCCGACCATTTTTATTTAGAAATTTTTCTATTCTGCCGATGAAATAACTCTGCAGCTCCTCTTCATCTTTTAGACCGAGCTCTTTTATTCGTTTTTGGCAATAGGGACAAGTTTTCCAACGGTCTTTTGGAGCCTCGTCTCCGCCAATATGGATATAATGACTGGGAAAGATATCCATGACTTCTGTTAATACACTATCCAAAAATTGGAAGGTACTTTCTTTTCCTGCACAATAAATGTCAGGGAATACGCCCCATGTTTGTGCAACTTGGTAAGGTCCGTTAGTGCAACCGAGCATAGGATAAGAAGTTAAGGCTCCCAGGGCATGTCCGGGCATTTCAATTTCGGGGATGACGGTGATATACCGTTCTTTGGCGTATTGTACAATCTCTTTCGCGTCTTCCTGCGTATAAAAACCTCCATAGGGTTCGCCATCATATTTTCCCGAATTATGGCCAATCACGGTTTCTTTTCGCTTTGATCCAATTTCGGTTAGGCGAGGATATTTTTTGATCTGTAACCGCCACCCCTGATCTTCGGTTAGATGCCAATGAAATTTATTGAATTTAAAACGAGCCATCATATCGAGGTATTCTTTGATAAAAGATACCGGAAAGAAATGACGACCACAGTCCAGATGCATACCCCGGTAGCCAAAGCGAGGGTAGTCTTTTATTTTGGCACAGGGAATTTGATAGGTTGATTGTTTATGAACCGGTAAAAGCTGAATGATACTTTGCAGACCATGAAATAAACCTGGTGCATCGGCGCCTTGTAATTGAATAGATTGTGTATTGATATTTAACTGATAACCTTCTTTTGGTGCAATCCCCTCCTTAATTTTAAGGGTAATAGAAGGTGCATTGGTAGAGGTAGGCGTAATATTTAAAGTGAAATCATAATTCTCTTTTAAATAATCATTAAACATCCTGGCTACATGTAGTGCCTGATCTTCTGAGGCTACTATCGCAACCGAGGGAGTTAGCCGGAAGGTTCCCGACTGAGTAACTACAGAAACAGGAGCCGGAATAATTCCCAGGGAAGAGGGTTTGGCTGTAGCAGTATGCCCAATCATTAGTCCGGTTATGGAGAGAAGGACAAGCATTAAACATTTTCTCATAAGAAGGTCAATTTAGTAAAACAATGGGATAAAAGTAAGCAATAAAAATTGTACAAACGGTTGCATCCTCTTTTTTTGATAAAAAAGATGTAATTTTCCAATTTTTAAGCAAAAAAGGGTTATATACGCTATTGTTCTATTTATAAATCCCTACTTTAGCGAGAAAACGAATTAAATTGAAATTAATTATGAAGAAACCAACATTATTAATCCTGGCAGCCGGAATGGGAAGTCGCTACGGCGGAATTAAACAAATGGATAATTTTGGTCCTAATGGAGAGACCATTATTGATTATTCTATTTATGATGCTATTGATTCCGGTTTTGGGAAGATTGTCTTTATTATCCGTAGATCCTTTGCCGAGGAATTTGAAAAGATTTTTAATGAAAAGTTAGAGAATACCGGGGTAGAGATCGAGTATGTCTATCAGGAATTGGATAGCTTTTTGGGAAATAAAGAAGTTCCGGAAGAAAGAGGAAAGCCATGGGGTACGGCTCATGCCGTGTTATGTGCAAAGGACGTTATTGATGAACCTTTTGCTATTATTAATGCAGATGATTTTTATGGGAAAGAGCCGTTTCAGTTGATTGCTACTTTTTTAAAGGAAGAATGCGACGAAGACAGAGCTGCAGTTATGGGGTATGAGATTAACAATACCCTATCTAAACATGGATCGGTTTCCCGTGGTGTATGTACGCTGGATGAAATTGGAAATTTAGATACGATAACGGAAAGAACAAAAATCTCTATTGAAGGTGAAGAGATTGTCTTTACAGACGGGGAGGGAGAGAAAAACGTTATTTCCTCCGGAACACCGGTATCCATGAACTTTTGGGGCTTCGACCCTTCTATTTTTAGTTTGATAGAAGATATGTTCGAACAATTTTTAAAAGAATCTATCGATGTACCCAAATCTGAGTTTTTAATACCATCAGTAGCAGACTATTATATTGCTAATAAAATGGGAACCGTGAAGGTTATTCCTACCTCAGAACAATGGTTTGGGGTGACTTATAAAGAGGATGCGCCTCATGTAAAAGAAAGTTTACAGAAATTGATTGAGAATGGAACTTATCCGGAAAGCTTATGGACAGAATAATTCATCCAAAGATTTTCGAAGGCTTTGGATTAACCATTAAAAACTATCGAATAGAGCGATTTGGCTCGGGACTTATTAATCATACCTTCAAACTTTGTTCGTTGGGTAAGACGGACAAAGATTTGATTCTTCAAAGGATTAATACTCAGGTTTTTAAGAAACCCGAAAGGGTGGCTGAAAACCATAGAAAGGCGGCGGACTATTTGGCAAAACATTATCCAAATTATTTTTTTCTGGCTCCGGTGCCTACGGTTAAAGGTAAAGATCTGTTGGAATGGAATGGAGAATATTGGCGGATTATACCCTTCGTCGAACATGCAATTACTATCGATGAAGCGAATACACCAAAACAGGCGTATGAAGCAGCAAAGCAGTTTGGAAAATTTGCAAAAAATCTTTCCGGCTTGGATTTAGATTCTTTAAAACCAACGATTCCGGATTTTCATAATTTAACTTTACGATACAATGATTTTCAAAGTGCAATTGTGAAGGCTCCATTAGAAAGGAAAGAAGAGGCAGAAGGTTTAATCAATGCTTTCCAACAACATTCGCATATTGCAGTCACTTATGAGCGGCTGAAAACAGAGCCTGATTTTCGGGACCGGATGATGCATCATGATACGAAGATTAATAACGTTATGTTGGATGATAAAACCTATGAAGGAGTTTGTGTCATCGACTTGGATACCATGATGCCGGGAAAAATTATTTCAGATTTGGGAGATATGGTGCGTACCTATGTGAGTCCTGTCTCTGAAGAAGAAACTGATTTTGAAAAAATTGTTATTCGCGATGATTATTATGATGCCCTGATGAAGGGGTATTTATCTGAAATTGGTTCCGATTTGACTTCAACTGAAAAAGAGGTTTTATTCTATTCCGGACAGTTCATGATTTATATGCAGGGACTTCGTTTTTTGACGGATTATCTCAATGGAGATGTGTATTATGCCATTAAATATCCAAAGCATAATTTTAATAGAGCAAAAAACCAGCTGATTCTATTAGAAGCCTTGAATGACAAGAAGGAAGATTTACAAAGACATATCAACAAGTATTTATAAGGAGAAGTTTTTTTTGAGCTTCTTCTTTTTAAATTTAGGTACGCAATTTGTATTCTGATAAGGGAGAAAAAAAGAGGATTTTTCCTCCTGTTAATAAACCTTCGAGAATGAAAGCATTTGCTCTTCTTATAAGTATTGTTCTTTTTGGCTTGTCTGCAAGGGGACAGGTACAACTCGATTCTGTCGATCTGATGAGGGATGCAAAAGCTTTGTCGGCGGATAAGATGATGGGAAGAAAAGTAGGTACAAAAGGGAATCGAAGGGCACAGATGTATATCCTGCAACAATTTAAGACCTTGGGATTAGAGAAGTTTTATCATACCTATGCTCAATCTTTTTTCTTTCGGGAGGCCTCCTCCGGAGAGAAAATTATGGGAACCAATTTGATGGGATACATTGAAGGCGAGAAGGATTCTGCTATTGTTATTGCCGCTCATTATGATTATTTGGGGGTAGGGAAATCGCTGAAGAAAGATTCTATATATAATGGAGCAAATGATAATGCCTCGGGAGTGGTCGGATTATTAGCCCTTGCGCGCTATTTTACAAAAAAGACACCTAAACATACGCTGATATTTGTAGCCTTTGATGCTGGAGAAGAAGGATCAAAAGGAGCTAAAGCATTGATAAGGCAATCCCCTGGAATTATTAAAAAGACCAATCTGGTTATTAATATGGATAGGATTGGACAAAGTGCAAAGAAGGAATTATTTGCTTCCGGAACACATCAATATCCTAATTTAAAAAAGTTCTTGACAAGCGTTAAGAAAAAAAGTAAGATAAAATTATTGTTTGGACATGATGGAACCAATCCAAAGCAGGAGAACTGGATAAAGGAAGGAGATCAGGCTCCGTTCTATAAGGTGGGCATCCCTTTTATCTACTTTGGCGCAGAGAGAGGCTCCGATGAGCATCAAGTAACTGATACTTTTAATTCGATGAATCCGACGTTTTTCTATCATGCGGTTCAGACCATTCTTATGGCAACAAAAAACTTTGATCAATATCTTAGTGTGAAAATTAAAATTCCTCCTAAACAAAAATGGATTATGAGGAAATAGTTTTTGTCTTATTATAAAATGCTTCATGAAATATATTCTGTCTTTCTTTCTACTCATGCTGTTGTGTTTTACCGGGTTCTCCCAGGAAAAAGCTGCTCAAAAATACCTTTTAAACAATAAAAAACTAGCTCATTCTTTTATAGGAATTTGTCTGTATAATACGGAAACGGGAGAGGTAAGCTATCGACATAATGCTTTTCGTTATTTTACCCCTGCCAGCACAACGAAATTGTATTCTTTTTATGCGGGTTTAAAGTATCTGCAGGATTCTACAACCGGTATTCAATATCAAATCAAGAATGATACCCTTTATATTCGTGGAACAGGAGATCCTACTTTTTTGCATCCTGATTTTGAAGACCAACCGGTTTTTGATTTTTTGAAAAAAAGTCAGCTTCCTATTGCTATCATAGATACGAAAAATGAAAACAAAATATATGGTTCCGGATGGGCCTGGGACGATTACAATGGTGACTATCAGCCCGAACGGACAGCATTCCCTATCTATGGGAATGTGGCCCGATTCTCTATGCGGGGAAATACTTTGACTTCTGTACCTTCCTTTTTTTCAGCCAAAGGAAGACTCTTACGAAAATATGATATCCCGGCTTATGGTTTTAAGGTGAAACGGAATAGATTGAGCAATACCTTCTATTATAATATTTCGGGACCGCATACCCGAAAGGTGCAAGAAGTGCCCTTTATTACCTCTACCTCCTTGTTAATGACCTTATTAAAAGATACTTTACATAAAGAGGTCTTTTATTCGAAGGCAACGCTTCCTGAAAGTGGATGGAAAGAAGTAAAAAATGAGTCTTTGGATGAAATGTTGAAACACATGATGCATAGAAGTGATAATTTCTATGCTGAGCAAACGGATGCGATGGTGTCGATGAAACTTTTTCATAAAATAGATACAAAAAAAGTGATTAAATATTTGTTGAAAAAGGATTACCATATTTTCCCGAACAAACCCAAATGGGTCGATGGCTCCGGTCTTTCGAGATATAACCTTTTCTCTCCGGCAGATATGGTCACGGTCTTAACGCTTTTGTATAGAACCTTCCCTTCTGATCGCCTTTATGATCTGCTGCCTACCGGAGGCAAAGGAACTCTAAAGTACTTCTATAGGGATATGAAAGGAAGTATTTATGCAAAGACAGGATCCTTAAGTAATAATGTGGCTCTTAGTGGATATTTAATTACCCAAAAGAGACATACCTATATTTTCAGCATCATGATTAACCATACCATGCGGCCGTTAAATGTGGGTCGGCACGCGATGGAAAGTTTTCTGAGAACGATATGGCGAGAATATTAGCCCGTATTATTCATGGATTAGTTTTTGTAGCTACAAGGTGGTACATTGAGTACCATCGAAATGCATCGAACTCCGCCGCAGTAGTAGCCTACTGCAAAGAGCTTGTAACGCGGTGGCTGTTGAACTTGCCGAAACATAGATGCAAAAAATTAGAGTTATTTCCAAAAAAGTAGTGAATCTTTCGAGTTAGCTTGTGTTATTTACTTGAGTTGCGTCTTATTTTCCTTTTTATAGGGAAAATAATGCTCTTATTGCCGGAATATAAAAGGGGGCGATCAAAACATAAATTCATAAACGCAAAAACCCCAACACGAAGTCGGGGTCTTTACGCTTTAACCTATTTTAACCTGCTTGTAAAGAAACAACAATTATGCCAACTTTCAATATTTTTGTAGAAAAAAGACGGAAAAAGCAAAAATTGATTATTAAAAGAGTTTTTTTACTCTTTTGCAGCCCGTAATAATTCTAAGTCTGTGAATTTCAGATGGAGTATTTCACTGAGAGAGTAATTGGTTAAGGAGCCATTGTAAAGATAGACCCCTTCCCGGACTCCACGTTTACTCCATATTTCTCGTTCAAAGCCTCCATTGTCAGCGGCGTGGAGAAGAATCGGCATCAATACGTTACTAATGGCAATGGAAGCAGTACGTGCATACGAGGAAGGAATATTCGGAACACAATAATGGACGACATCATATTTTGTAAATACCGGGTCATCCTGTGTTGTAGGCTCTGAAGTCTCAAAACAACCTCCTCGATCTATGCTGACATCCACAATAATAGATCCCGGCTTCATTTGTTCTACCATTTCTTCGGATACAACAATGGGGGTTCGTCCTGATGCGGTAGACAAGGCGCCAATGGCGACATCGGCTTCTAACAACTGCTCTTCAAGAATATGAGGATTGATAACGGAAGTGTAAAGATGAAGACCTATATTATTTTGAAGGCGTTCGAGCATATAGATGTTGTTATCAAAAACCTTCACAGACGATCCCAGTGAAAGCGCTGTTCTGGCGGCATATTCTCCTACAACTCCTGCCCCTATAATAACTACCCTGGTGGGGGGCACTCCCGAAATCCCTCCTAGTAGCGTTCCTTTCCCTAATTCTGAATTACATAAATATTGTCCGGCTATGAGCACGGAAGCGCTTCCGGAAATTTCATTCATGGAATGGACAATGGGGTAAGAAGCTGCATCATCGTTTAAATATTCAAAAGCAAGAGCCGTTACTCGCTTTTTCATCAACTTTTCTAATAACGTCCGTTTTAGCTTTGGTAATTGTATGGGAGAAATGATGGTTTGTTCCGGCTTCATGAGAGGGATTTCTTCTTCTCTTATGGGACCGGATTTTATGATGATTTCTGCTTTAAAAATTTCTTTTTTGTTAGGAACGATACGTGCCCCCGCATCAACATAATCACTGTCATAAAAATGGGCTCCTTTTCCTGCGTTGTGTTCAATAGCAACATCATGTCCATTGCTCACTAAGACATTAACGGCTTGTGGAGTGAGTGGTATACGATCTTCCAGAGAAGAAACTTCTTTAGGGATACCAATAAAAAGTTTGTCTTCTCCCAATTCTACATCGAGCATCTCTTCCTGAGGAAGATAGGCAATTGAAGAATGAACGATTTTTTTACTTTTTTCCATAAGCAATCAGTCAAATATCCTATCAAAGATAAATAAATTAAAAGTATTTAAAATGATGAAGTGGTGCTTAATGTTTGTTTAGGTCGTGAATTTGTATCCTACTCCCCGGATTGAGTGGAAATACTGCGGTTTTCGGGTGTCTTCTTCGAAGTATTTTCTCAAGTTGAGCATAAAGTTATCGATGGTTCTGGTATTGGGATATACATTATATCCCCAAACGGTTTGCAGAATCTTTTCCCGCGGAACTACTTTTCCTTCGTTTTCTATCAGCAGTTTTAATAACATGGTCTCCCGTTTACTTAGCGAATAAGTCTTCCCATGGACTCCGGTACATTCCTGTGCCGCGAAGTGGATTGTATTTGAACCAAAGTTGTACTCGTCCGGAATGCTCTTTTTTCGATGAATTTTATTGTTTTTTTCAATAAGAATATCTACACGAAGTAAAAGTTCTTCCAATTCAAAAGGTTTGGTCAGATAGTCGTCTCCTCCTTTTTTTAATCCGGTAATTCGATCTTGGGGGGTGTTTTTAGCACTTAAAAATAAAATAGGAACATCGATGTTTTGTAAACGAATATTCTCACAAACTGTAACTCCATCCATTCCGGGAAGCATGATATCCAGTATGATTAGATCAAAATAAGCTTGTTTGATGGCTTTTAATGCGTCTAACCCGTTGGAGGCCACTTCTACGTCATAATTCTCTAATTCCAAATTTAACTTCAGCGATTCTTGTAAGTTTTCTTCATCTTCTACCAGTAAGATGGTTGGCATTTCTTGGGCTGAATTCATGGTTTGTTTGTTTTAATACCTCAAAGTACAAAGATAAACATTAAGTTTTATTCGTTTGCTTTGATACAGAAAATGTAATTTCGAAAATACTTCCTTTTGGGAGATTGTCTTTCACGATAATTTGCCCTTTATGTTGGGTGATAATCTTCTTGGTGAGGAATAGACCTAAACCGGTTCCTTTAGAGCTTCTGGTATTTTCATTGCCAATACGATAAAATCGGTTGAAAATTTTCTTTTTCTCCTTGTCGGAAATTCCCTCTCCCTGATCTCTAAATTGTAGAATGACCTTATTTTCCTCTCTTTGCAAATCAATACTTATTTCGCTTTCTTCCGGAGCATATTTGATAGCATTCTCTATGATGTTGCTACAAGCAATTTGTAACATTAAAGAGTCTCCCTCTACCATAATATCCGGTGTAATCATGGCCTTGAATTGTCGTTTTGTATTTCTTTTTTGTGTTTCTTCTACTAATTTTCCGAGAAGAGAAGAAAGGTTGACCTGAGCTTTGGTAAGCTCATACTGGCTGCTTTCAAATCGGGAAGCCAGTAACATATTATTAGAGAGTCGGTTAAGTCGGTTTGTCTCTGCCAGGGATCGTCCCAGGAGATGATTTCTTGTCTTTTCAGGAAGCTCTCTTTTCAGTAAAGTCTCCATATTTAGCCTAATGACTGCGATGGGAGACTTTAACTCATGGGTCACTGACAACATGAAATTTTGTTGTTGTTGTGAAAATTTAATTTGGCGTCGCATTGCTCGGTAAACAAAACCTGCGCTTAAAAGGATTATCAGCAGAAAAGCTCCTCCTTCGCCAAGGTATTGGAGATCCCTTAAACGGGTATCTTTTTGAATTTTGTGAAGTCGTTGTTGGTAAACTGTTTGATGAGAAAGCTCAGACTGTTCTGTCTGGAGCATTTTCTTTTTGAGGGTCGTTATCTCTTTATTTTGTTTATGTAAAAGAAGTCCCCACCATAATAAGGCAGCGATGGTGTAGATAAGCAAGAAGAAATAAAAAAAAGTAATCATCTTCGTGCTGACGGTCTTGAGACTTTTTTTAGGCATGGTTAGGGCGTTATTTTTTCCACTCTTAAACCGATTGCCATTACCTGTGGCAATGGATTGACGCGCATATTTTGTTCCAAAGAGAAATGATAGGTCCCGGCTTTATCGAATCTTACGTTTTGTTGTATTGGAATTCGATGTTCATAGATGTCATCCATCCCGGATCCCAGCCATTCTCCGGAGGGAGCTGCCAAAGGCAATTCCACCCTTTTCTTTGTAGGCCTTTCTCCCTCAAAAGCCGAATGTACCCGTACCCAGAGGTTGCTATAGGCATATTGATTGGTATGTCTGATTGTAATGTACAAATCATAGCGGGCAGAAGTGTCTTCTATCTGGAAAGAGAAAGAAGGGGTAAAGCTATAGTCCCATTTATAATTGGGGATAGGCAGGCTTTTCTGATATACGGCCAATTTATCTTGATTAATGCATCCTGCTAATGAAAGCAGGAGTCCTGTTCCCAGAAAAAAAAGGAGAAACGAATAAAATTTATTTCTTTTCATTTATAAAACATTCATGATTTGTTCTTTGGCTTTATCCAACTCATCCTTCATCTTAACAACACAACGTTGTAAATCTGCATCATTGGCTTTTGCTCCGGTGGTATTGATTTCCCTGCCTATTTCTTGAAGAAGGAAGTTCAATTTTTTTCCTTTGGTTGGCGTCTTATCTTCCAAAATTTCATAAAAATAACGACAATGATTGGATAATCGTACCTGTTCCTCTGAAATATCCAGTTTTTCAATATAAAAAATAAGTTCTTGTTCTAAACGGTTGTGGTCTATATTTTCACGGGAGGTATATTCTTCCAATGCATTTTCCAGGCGTTCTTTGATTCTTTTCTTTCTGTTTGGTTCTATTTTTTGTATTTCCGTCTGATAGCTTTCTATCTGCTTTATGTGTGAAATCAAATCGGCTTCTAAGGCATTCCCTTCGTCTTTTCTGTGATCGTCCAGTTGCTGAATAGCATCGGACAAGACCTTACTGATGTTATGCCAATCCTTTGTTGTTAATTCTTCTGAGGCGGGAGTCACTACCTCCGGGAGTTCTAATAAAGATCTGAGCGTGTTTTTTTGTGGCAACCCCAGCTCATTAGCAAGTTCCTGAATTGCATTATAATAATTTTTTGCTAAGGCAGAATTTATTTTCATGGGTTGAGTGGCTCCGTCTATAGTTACCTGAATATTGACTTCCAAAGAACCTCGCAGAAGCGCATTTTTCAATTGTTTTCTAATTTCTATTTCGTATGGTTTTAATATGGGAGCGGGTTTCATACGGATATCAAATTGTTTCCCGTTAAGGGAACGCAACTCTACTCTGATGGTTCTCTCCTGAAAAGTTTCTTCTGCTTTCCCGTAACCGGTCATTGATCGAATCATAAAATCATCTTTAGGCTACAAACCTAAGTATTCTAAATCAAAATTAAAAAACCTATCTTTGTTATATAAAATTACAGTTATGAAATTAGAACAGCCTGTGACCGTTGCATGGATAGCAGATTTTATTGATGCCAAAATTGTTGGGAATCCTGAATTTGAAGTAACGGGATTGAATGAAATTCATAAAGTCAGAGAAGGAGATTTGACTTTTGTCGATCTTGAGAAATATTATGATAGAAGTCTTCATTCTGAGGCTACCGTTATTCTTTTAGATAAAGAAGTCCCTTGCCCCGAAGGGAAGATCTTGTTAATTTCTGAAGATCCTTTTAGTGGATATGTTAAATTAGTGAAACACTTTCATCCTTTTAAACCCGCGAACAAAATGATTGCAGATTCTGCTGTTATTGGAGAAGATACTGTGATTCAACCGGGTGTATTTATTGGAGAAAATGTAGAAATCGGGAAAAACTGTATTATTCATGCCAATGTGACCATTTATGATCATTCTGTTATCGGGGACGATGTTATCATTCAGTCCGGAACTATTGTTGGGGGGGATGGATTTTATTTTAAAAAACGTGCAGGGCGATCATATATTCATGATAAACTAGAGAGTTGTGGTCGGGTGGTGATACAGGAAAAAGTAGAAATAGGTGCTAATTGTACCATTGACAGAGGCGTGAGTGGAGATACAATAATTGGCGCGGGAACCAAGCTGGACAATCTGGTGCAGATTGGTCATGGTGCCGAGATTGGGAAAAATTGCCTTTTTGCAGCACAAGTAGGGGTGGGAGGAAAATCCATCATTGAAGATAATGTGACTCTTTGGGGACAGGTTGGTGTTTCTAAAGATTTAAGAATAGAGTCTAATACAGTAGTACTGGCACAGTCCGGAGTTCCGTCTTCTCTAAAAGGTGGGAAAATGTATTTCGGATATCCTGCCGGATTAGCTCGTGACAAAAGGAGAGAGCTGGGATGGATTAAACGGATTCCTGAAATATGGGAAAAAGTAAAGCACTTATAGAGAACATGCAGAAGTTTAAAGGATCTTCCTGAGGGGCATTGCGAAGTGTCCCTTTTTTTAATTTTAATAGATCCGATTAGCTAGCTGTTTGTCTCTTTGGGCTTTTGCTCTAAGTAGACCTGGCAAGCATCTGCGATCGTCTCTTCCAAATCAGTCCATTGAAAGGAGGGGAAAAGACCGGCAATTTTACGATTACTGAAAGATACTTTCTCTGCTGAAGATTGAATCATTTCTTTTGTGATTCGTTGCTCTCCTCCGGTAATCAAGGTTTTTAATTTATTGGCTCGCCAAAAGAAGTTACTAATGAAAGGATTGATCTCTATGAAATCTGTTTCTAGGTGAAAATTGTTCTTGATGGTCAGAAATAATCGCTTAAAAGTCCAATTTTCATTGTTGATGATAAAACGTTCATCAGAAATATTGGTTCTCATTAAGTGCCTGATAAGTCGAGCGGCATCTCTTACATCGGTAAATCCATTCTTTCCGGTGGGATAAAAGGAAAACCCTTCTGCGATATTCTTAAAGAGTTGTGGAGAACCTTCAGCCCAATATAAAGAAGGTCCAATCAAAGTAGAGGGGTTGACAACGAGAGCAGAGAGTCCTTCTGCAATACCTCTCCATACCTCTAGCTCGGCCAGATGTTTGCTTTCTCCGTAATGGGTATGGTGAGGAAAATCTTCCCAGGAATTACTTTCTGTAATGGGTTGTCCATCCTTTGCTCGACCTAGAGCGGCTACAGAACTAACATAGATAAGACGTTGTACCTTATTCCCCAAACAAGCATTCACTACATTTGCTGTGCCTTCTACATTAACTTTTAATAAATCATCTTTGTCTTTTGGGTTGAATGAGATCTTTCCGGCACAATGAAAAACTTCTTCTATCCCTTCCATAGCTTTTTCTATGGAAACAATATCCAGGACATCGCCTTTGACCCATTCTATCTGATCAATAATTTCCTGAGGAAGATATTTAAAAGGCTCTTTTCTGTAAATACATCTTACCTTTTCACCAGCTTGTATCAATTGGTCTAAAAGATGAGCGCCTAAGAATCCTGTCCCCCCTGTAACAAGAATCATAACATTGTATTTGAAATAAAGGTTTTCTAATCTACTCCTTCGAATTGTTTTAGGAAACGGATGTCGTTTTCGGAAAATAACCTGAGGTCATTAATTTGATATTTGAGCATAGTAATACGTTCTATTCCCATGCCGAAAGCAAAACCCGAATATTTTTCCGAATCAATATGACAATTTTCTAAAACATTGGGATGTACCATTCCGCATCCTAATATTTCTACCCATCCGGTATGTTTGCAAACATTACATCCTTCTCCTCCACAAATCAAGCAGCTGATATCCATCTCTGCACTGGGTTCCGTGAAGGGAAAAAAGGAAGGACGAAAACGAATACCGGTATCTCTTCCAAACATCTCTTTTACAAAGTAATAAAGAGTTTGTTTAAGATCGGCAAAAGAGACTTCATCATCAATATAAAGCCCCTCTACCTGATGAAAAAAACAATGTGCTCTGGCAGAAATCGTTTCGTTTCTAAAAACGCGACCCGGACAAATAATACGGATGGGGAGCTTCCCTTCTTCCATGACGCGAACCTGTACAGAAGAAGTATGGGTACGCAACACTTTATCCGGATTTCTACTCAGGTAAAAAGTGTCCTGCATATCACGCGCAGGATGATCTGGAGGAAGGTTGAGTGCCGTAAAGTTATGCCAGTCGTCTTCCATTTCCGGACCCTCTGCTATACTGAATCCTATTTTTTCAAAGATTTGAATAATTCTCCTGCGGATAATGTGAATGGGATGTCTACTGCCAAGAGGCTGTGGCTCTTCAGGCAATGTTAAGTCCATCTCACTCGAAGAATCATTCGTTTCTGAATCCGCTAATTGCGCTTGAGCCTTTTCATATTTTTCTGTTGTGAAGGTGCGGAAGTCATTGAGTCTCTGCCCAAAACTTCTTTTTTCTTCTTTGGGAACATTTCTCATCTCCTTGAAAAGAGATTTGACAATTCCCTTACTTCCTAAAAAACGAATCCGAAAAGTTTCCAGTTCTTCCTTATTTTTGGGCGAAAAAGCATCAATCTCCTCGCGATATGCTTTTATATGGTCTAATATTCCTTCCATGGTTGCAAAGATAGAGAATGAAATGCATTTTC
>CAZYHV010000047.1:0-71 GCA_964647485.1 uncultured Chitinophagaceae bacterium
TTAGTCAGATAGTCTGTTAGTCAGATAGTCTGTTAGTCAGATAGTCTGTTAGTCAGATAGTCTGTTAGTCA
>CAZYHV010000047.1:171-16201 GCA_964647485.1 uncultured Chitinophagaceae bacterium
GATAGTCTGTTAGTGACACTATTCTAAAAAACAAGGGGGTAAAATACAGTATCTAAAAAAGCTAACACACTTACCTATAATGTACATCTTCGAAATCCTGATCAGGTTTCATAACATATACCTTTCTAAATCGTTTGACAGCCTTTTTTAAATCCACCAATAATTCATAATCGGTTGCATTTCTAACAAAATAGTAATTGGGCTTATACCAGATTAAAAAGGCGGTTAGAGAATCTCCTTTGAGATCGAATAATTTTTTAATTTTATTGCGTTGAATTCTGGAAGCAATATATTTTTGTTGTTCATACGCTTTATAATCTTTTTGAAAACGCCACAATCTTTTTCTTTTTCCGCTTATTGCATCAAATAATGCGCTAATGGGATGTTCTACAGCTCCCCATCCATTCGTCTTATTTTCATTTAACGCACTGGAAAACCATTTCCTCCTTTCCAAAGAATCTCTTCGATAGTTAGGGCGGGAACCAATAATATCCACCGGAGCAAAACTATATTTTTGTTCTTTCATCTGGATATCGATAATCTGATTTTGGTATAGAGCATTTACTCTTATCGTATCTGAGGTATAGCCAATGTAAGAAAAAACGATGCGATCATAGTTCTTTGCCGTTATATTGTATTGACCTGTGCTATCTGTTATGGTGCTGGTCTCCTTATTAATATTACGAACATTGACCAATGGAATAGGCTGATGAGTTTTTGCATCTGTCACTTTCCCCTTGATATTTACACGTCTTTGAGCATATAGATATTGGGGCAAAAATGCAGATGACAAAACGAATAGGAGGGTGTATCGTAGAATATTTTTCATTTTCACGGGGTCAAACCTACTATTTTTAATGAATGAGAAAAAGTTTACTTACGAATTTCACAAAAAATTATTATTCTATTTACCGACTGTTTTCTCTTATTTTAATTTCATTACCTTTTTTATTATTTTTCTATCGGAATACTTTAATTTAACGATGTAAATACCTGCAGAAAGATGGCTTAAATGAAAAATAATCCTGTTTTGACGATTTATGGCTGCACTTGACTTCTGACTTACCAATTGTCCTGATATATTGTAAATAGAAACTCTTTGCAGATGATCGGGCTTTTTTAAGAACTCTATTTTTAATTGATGATCAAAAGGATTAGGAACTATAAGAACTTCTTTTTCCTTTAGGATGGGGTTAATATTTTTTGCTTTTATTTGAATATGATCTAAATAGATATTGTTTTCAAAGTTTGTCACATTACGGAATATAATTCTGAAGGGACCTCTTCCCAAGAAGGTTGTCAAGTCAATAGAATCCATTCTCCATTCTCCTTTCTTAGGAACAAATTCATAAAGCAAACGATTGGGAGTGGTGATTAAATTCTTGCCCCATTTTTTATAGACTGTAGTTCCTGAATGTCCACAATCATAACTGATAAGGACTTTTAAGGTGTCCCAGTATTGATTGTTTCCCTCCGGGTTAGATTGTACTGCTGCTGCTACATCAAAAAGGAGGAAGGCAGAGTCTTTGTTTTGGATATCGATGACAGGAGAAATAATATCGTCAATTGGTCCATTTTCTGCATAATCCAGGTTTTTCATCACGACAGAATGCGTACCGGAGGAGGCTCCTTCATTCGTTTTTTCCCAAGTATATTGTTGATCCGGATTATTGATAGTCCAACCTTCAGGAGGGAAAGTAGATGTTTCGAAATCTTCAGTATAAGGAGCCGTGATGACGGGATCTAAATGAAAATAGGACAGGAGGGTGTCATTATGAATGTTTTCGTCTGTTACCCCGTTGGGAGTAGAAGTGATAACTTCCAGCTTATGATTTCCTTCTGAAAAAGTCAGATGAGGCAGTGTTAATGTGGTGCTGTCTAAACTGGATAATTGCCCTGTCCACTGAAAAGATTTAAAGGCGTTTTGATCAATACGGTATTTGATGTCTACTTTATTCAGTTTTTTCGTACCGAAATTTTGTAGCGTTATGATGGGAGAGGTGGAAGAGCTGCATAATTTTCCGCGGGGGGCTGCAATCGACTTTGGTTTTGCATCAACCTCTTCTAATTGAACAGGTTGGCAGCCTTTGGAAGAAAGTAGTCCGGAGCGATAATGAAGGAGAGCATATTTGACACGATCTACTTGTCCCCGGGTGAACATATTCATGTCGGCATCATCTACATATCCCATAAAATTATCAATCATGATTCCGGGAAAGCTTGCAGAACATTCATCATAAGTAGGAAAGGAAGGGGTGCCATAGACCGCTTTATGTTGTTTGGGGGTGTCATTCACTTGATCATCATCTTCGCAATTCTTGTTTACATCATTACTTCCCCAAAGGTGTAAAAGATTGAAATAATGACCGACTTCGTGGGTGCAACTTCTTCCTTTATTATATTCCTGCAGTAGATTTCCGGTGGTTCCAAAGGCTTTATAATGAACAACAACGCCTTGTTCCTCATCCGGATAGGTTTCCGGTGGTGTTCCAATGCCTAGGTAGCCTCCTGACAGATTACAGATCCAAATATTTAGATATTCATTCGAATTCCAAGCATTGGCACCTCCGGTTTGGGTATGTTTGACTTCACTGACAGCGTCAGAGATATCATTGAAGGAAGCTTTTGATGTTGTTACCCGATCAATACCGTTTGTAGGCTCATTATCCGGAGTCCTCTGTGCCAGACAGAAATGTATTTTCATATCACCCGCTATGTTATCCCAGACATCAGGTCGGTTTGATGTATCTGCATTTAATAATTGATAGTCTTTATTAAGAACATCTATTTGTGAAGCCACTTGTGCATCCGTTATTTTTTCAGGATCCTGGAGTACGATATGAACCACTACGGGAATCTCTGCAATGGGTGTCCCTTTGGCAATGCCTTGGGTAGAAAAATCTGGGAAAGAGGAATGTTTTACTCGCTCATATCTCTCTTTTATATGAGGATGTTTTTGCAACAGACTTTGAATGGCTACTGTTGTGCCACATCTTTTTTGTGCAGTTGTTGAGAAACTACATAATCCCACGAAAAAGAAGAGGGCAATAAAAACGAAATAATGGGTTTTAAAAGTAAGAAATTGTTTCAAAAGTTATAAAATTGTATTTTCTTTCAAAAGTAGATAAATTATGGATGAAATTCGCAATAATCGATATATTTAACAACGCAAATAACTTTGTTTTATTTTGAAAAGAAAGGAATCTCAATATATTATTTACTCTTTGCTGGTCAGTATTTTAGTCTGTGGAGGGAAATTTATTGCTTATTTTAAGACGGGATCTGTTGCAATTCTTTCGGATGCGCTTGAATCCATTATTAATGTTATTGCTGCAGTTTTTGCAGGATATAGCGTGTATCTGAAAGCGAAGCCCAGCGACAAGAATCATCCTTATGGTCATGGTAAAGTAGAATTTTTTTCTATTGGTTTTGAGGGGGCAATGATTACCGTCGCCGGTTTGTTTATTCTTTATAAAGTAGTAGATTATTTTATATCTCCTGCCGCCTTAAGTCACTTAAAGAACGGAATCTTTATTTTCTTTCTTACCGGAATTGCCAATGGACTTCTTGGTTGGTATTTGATTCATTCAGGTAAAAAGGTACATTCTATTACCATCAGAGGAAACGGACAGCATATTCTGACCGATGCATGGTCGAGTTTAGGAATTATTATCGTACTGTTCCTTATCCATTGGACCGGGTGGCATTGGCTTGATCCGTTGGCTTCCCTTGTTATTGGTTTTTTTATTATTTCTAGAGGATATCGACTCCTTCGAAAAGCCGTCTCCGGATTGATGGATGAGACTGATACCGATATTATTGATGAAATTGTTAAGGTATTTTCCTCTCATAGAAAACCGGAATGGATCGATATGCATAACCTGAGAGTGCAACAGTTTGGGAATAATCTGCATGTGGATTGTCATGTGACCTTACCTTATTACTTTTCTCTACAACAAGTACATAAAGAAGTGAAAATGATTGAATCATTATTAAACCGGCACTTTGTCGATAGAGAAGTGGAGTGTTTTATTCATGCTGACCCTTGCCTTCCTCCATTGAGTTGTCCTTATTGCCAATTAAAGGATTGCTCTGTGAGAGAAGCTCCTTTTGAAAAAAAGATGGTATGGACTCATGCCAATATTCAATCGAACAGGAAACATTTAAGAAAATAAGAATAAAAAGGTAATTGTTCATTTCCTATTAAATACCTACCTTCATAACAACCTAACCTCTTTGTTATGACTACTCCTGAACATCCTGGTCTGATTTCTTCAATATTGGATAATGATTTTTACAAATTTACCATGCAAAATGCGGTTATTAAACTTTTTCCGTATGCCCATGCTAAATATCGATTTATCAATAGAGGGAAACATTCTTTTCCTCCCGGTTTTGCAACGGCTTTGAAGGAACAGGTAGAAAAAATGGCTTATTTAAGATTATCGAAAGAGGAATATCTGTATCTAAAGAAGCAATTTTACTTTTTAGATCCTACTTATTTGGATTTTTTGAAAGGCTTTCAGTATGATTCTTCAGAAGTAAAGATTTCCCAAAATGGAGAGGATTTAGAAGTGCATATTGAAGGATTATGGTATCGTACAATCCTTTGGGAGGTGCCTTTGATGTCACTCATCAGTGAGTTATATTATAAAATAACGAAGCAAGAACGTTGTTCTAATGTAAAAGCTGAGGAAATTGTGGGAAAAAAAATAGAGAAGTATAAATCCCTGGGTATTCGGATTGCGGAATTCGGGACGAGAAGGCGTTATTCTTATGAAGTTCAACGTTTGGTTATTGAAACCTTAAAACATTTTGGAGAAGAAAGTTTTACAGGAACAAGTAACGTATCGCTTGCCAGAGATTTTGGGATTAAAGCGATTGGTACACATGCGCATGAATGGTTTATGTTTCATGCCGCCCGATATGGCTATAAAATGGCTAATATTGTAGCATTAGAAAACTGGGTAGATGTCTATAGAGGGGATTTAGGAATAGCTTTATCCGATACCTATACTTCTAAAGTCTTTTTTGATAGTTTCGATAAGAAGTTTTCTAAACTTTTTGATGGAGTAAGGCATGATAGTGGAGATCCTATTGCCTTTGCAAAAGCAACCATTCGACATTATAAATCTTTGAATATTAACCCATTAACAAAAACGATTATTTTTTCCGATGCTTTAAATCCTGAAAAGGTAGAGAAAATTGCAAAATTTTGTGCCGGTAAGATTGGGATGTCCTTTGGAATTGGTACCAATTTTACCAATGATGTAGGAGTTGAACCTATGAATATAGTGATTAAAATGTCTGAAACTAAACCGGAGGACAGTGGATGGATTCCGGTTGTAAAGCTCTCGGATGTCAAAGGGAAATATACGGGGCAAGAAAAGAGTATTAAATTAGCAAAAATTATTTTGGGGTTGGAAAATGAAATTAGTTCATTATTTTTGTAAAAATCTTAAAGAATAAACATTTATGAATAGAGTAGTCATTACCGGATTAGGAGGAGTAACCCCATTAGGCAATGATGTAGCCACTTTTTGGAATAACCTATTGAAAGGGATGTCTGGAGCACGTCCGATTTCTTATTTTGATGCATCTAAATTTAAAACTCGTTTTGCTTGTGACTTGAAGGATTTTGATGCCCAATCTTTTCTGGATAGAAAAACAGTAAGGAAGACTGATCCCTATGTTCAATATGCACTCGTTTCTGCCGAGCAGGCTGTTCAAGATTCCGGTATTGACTTTAGTAAAATGGATCCGCTGGATTCCGGTGTAATTTGGGGCTCAGGAGAGGGAGGAATGAAGACTTTTGAAGACGAGATTAAATCCTATACGCAAGGCGAATTTAATCCGCGCTTTAATCCCTTCTTTGTGCCAAAGATTATTGTGAATATGGCCGCCGGGATGATTTCTATAAAATATGGATTGATGGGAATTAATTATGCAGTTGTAACGGCTTGTGCTACTTCTAATACGGCCATTATGGATGCCTTGAATTATATTCGTTTAGGGAAAGCTAAAGTGATCGTTACAGGAGGGTCAGAAGCTCCCATTACGGAAGCTTCTGTAGGTGGATTTTCTTCAATGAAAGCGTTGAGTGCCGATAATGAAGATCCGGAACACGCCTCCCGTCCTTTTGATCCTACGCGGAATGGTTTTGTCCTAGGAGAAGGAGCAGGCGCACTTATTTTGGAGGATCTGGAACATGCCAAAGCACGTGGCGCTAATATCTATGCTGAAGTTGCCGGGGCTTCCATGACGGCAGATGCTTATCATATGACCGGTTCGCATCCGGATGGAGAGGGGTCTTTTCATTCTATGAGACTCGCGGTAAAAGATGCAGGACTTTCTCCTAAAGATATTGATTATATCAATGCACATGCTACTTCCACACCTGTTGGAGATCCAAGTGAAGCCAGAGCCATCGCCCGGCTTTTTGGGGAGGATACTTCTCAACTACATATTAGTGGAACAAAATCTATGACCGGACACTTACTTGGTGGAGCAGGGGCTATAGAAGCTATAGCCACAATTCAAGCTATTCGGAATAATATTGTCCCTCCAACTATTAATACACGGGAAATTGATGAGAGCGTTCCGGAGCAATTGAATATTGTCCTTGAAAAGCCCCTCGAGAAAAAAGTAAAAGTAGGAATGAGTAATACTTTTGGTTTTGGTGGGCACAATAGCTCAATTGTATTTAAAGAATATGAAGGATAAGATTATTCTTTTTGTAAGTTGTTTAAGAACCGTGTCTTCCTTGAAGATGCGGTTTTTTGATAAAGGACCAGATGGAATAGGACTATCTCCCTTCTGCCGGGTCATAGTAATTTCAGGAATTTTGTATCCTTCGAGTTAAACATGTTCTCTCTATTTCTTGTTATTTAAGAATAGAAATTATAAAAAGATGAAAATTATCTTTCAGACAATGTGGGTCTTCTTCTTGCTTCCTGTTGTAGCTTGTGGTCAGAAGTCTCATAAAGTTACGAAAACAAAAGTCTTTCAACAGATGAATGCTTCTGAACCTACTAAAAAAGGAAGCTCATCAATAGATACGGCGACTTTTGCAGCCGGATGCTTCTGGTGTGTAGAAGCACAATTTAGTACTTTAAAGGGCGTAAAGAAAGTGGTGAGTGGTTTTGAAGGAGGACATACTGCCAATCCAACCTATCGGGAAGTATGTACCGGCACAACCGGTTATGCAGAAACCTGTAATATCTTCTATGATCCTTCTATCATTTCATATAAAGAGTTGTTGTCTGCTTTTTTTGTAGCGCACGATCCAACACAATTGAATCGACAGGGAAATGATGTAGGAACACAATATAGATCTGTTATTTTTTATCATAATCAAAAGCAGCAAAAATTGGCTAACTTTTATATCAAAAAGCTTAATAAAGTGCATGCATATCCTAACAAGATAGTAACTAAAGTGGTGGCTTCTTCTACATTTTATCCTGCAAAAGACCATCATCAACAGTTTTATGAGAAAAATCCTAATCAGGCTTATTGTCATTATGTGATTCAACCGGAATTAAAACGCTTTAAAAAAGTTTTCCGAGAAAAATTGAAGGATTCTTTTTAAGACTTATAATCAGTAAAAAAAGAAATTTATGGGATTATTGAAAAATATAAAAATGATTTTGATCTGGGGAATAGGAATGACAATCTTCATTTCATGCCAAAGCACCGGTCAAAAGAAAATCGACCATAATCATAAAAAGAATCCCTATTATTCCAGAACAGATACCTCCTCATTGGATGTTTCAAAATCAGAATGGAAGAAGATTTTGTCTCCCAAAGTCTACCACATTGCATTTGAAAGAGGGACAGAAAGAGCCTTTCATAATAAATATTGGAATTTCAAAGGGAAGGGAACGTATTATTGTAAAGTATGTGGAAACCGTCTGTTTCGGTCAACTGCCAAATTTGCCAGTACTTGTGGATGGCCCAGCTTCTTTAAGCCTGCACGAAAGAATGCGGTGGTATATCATTCCGATCATCGGTTGGGCATGAATCGTACAGAAGTCCTTTGTGGTCGTTGTGGGGCACATCTGGGACATGTCTTCCATGATGGACCACCTCCTACCGGATTGCGATATTGTATGAATTCCGTAGTGTTGGATTTTGTGCCGGATTCGACTTCTCAGTGACCCTGACTTATACAATGAGCGATACAATTAGAATTTTGTATCGCTCGTTGTAATTAGGTTTTTGTAATATTAATTAAATTCAACTCCGGGATGGTATCTTTTTACAAGATGTAAGGTGTTTATATCGGTATGATGCATCTCTGTATCACCTAAAGCCGTGAGCCTTAGAATAAGATCAGAAGAATGTGTAAAGGTACCATCGTTATTGAATTTGAAAGTACTTGTAAACCCTTTTAATTCTGCTCGTTCAGTTAAATATTTATTTTGAAGAATACCATAATTAGGATCTCCGGGAGTCGCTTTAAAGTGTATTTCTTTATCTCGGGCAGCTGCATCGGCTCCGGCTTGGATAGCTATTCCACGACCAAAAACGACGGAACGGATTACCTGACCATGTTCTTTATCCCACAATAAATAGCCTACTTCATCATGGAAAGGATCCATGGCTTCTTCACCATGTCGCCAGGCGGTAGATTTATAGTTTAAACCCTCCATAGATTGCTGCCCGTTCTCTTGGATCGGAATAGGTTTAAACCAGGCTTTTTCAAAATAAGATGTTTTTGAGGTCTCATCATCTTTATTGTGATAGGATAAATCTACCCCTTGATCACCTTCCCATTCTCCAACCAAGGGAGTAAGAGGTCCTAATTTTTGAGGACCAAAAATTTCATTGTCTGCCATGATATTAATTTTTATAGGATGATAAATATAGTTTAAGAAAGAAGTGCCGGCACTTCTCTATTCAGCAAATTTAAAACATTAAGTTTATCATTTTTATCAATTATTCCTATTTTTGTATAAATTGTTTCTATATGATTTCACCTATTCAAGTACAGTATATATTTGCTTTATTGAAGCATAGTAGCTTTCAAAAAGCTGCCGAGGCATGTCATGTAACACAGCCTACACTATCCATGCAAATTAAAAAAGCGGAAGATAGTATTGGTTATCCGATTATAGATAGGGCTCATCGTTCGATATCACTAACCAAAGCCGGAAGGATTTTGTATCCGGCTTTGCTTGCAATTGATGATGCTTATGCTCAATTGGATATTGAAATTCAGAAATTGCAAGGAGAATATAAATCGGAAATCAATATTGGTATTATTCCTACGATCTCCAACTATTTAGTACCGGAGCTCTATGCACAATGGCAAGAAAAAATTGGAACAGTTCATTTAGATTTTACAGAATATACCACCCGGTCATTAATAGAAGCAGTAGAGAATAAGAAAGTTGATTTGGGAATCATGGCCGGTCCATTAAGGCATTCGAAGCTGGAGACCCAAATTTTATATGATGAAGAAATTTTTATTTATGCTCCGGAAATTAAAGGAAAATATATTGCTTTGAATCAATTAGAGGAATTGCATCCCTGGCTTTTAAGTCCCGGAAATTGCTTGAGAACTCAAATGATCAATTTTTGTCAACTTAAAACGAGTGAAAAGAAATGGTGGAATTATGAGGGAGGGGATTTACATCTGTTGGTTAAAATGGTAGAGCAGGAGGGCGGATATACGCTTATTCCCGAACATTTTGTATCTCGTTTGGATATCGATCAGCGTGCTGTTAAACGAATTAAAGAACATCAGCCTTTTCGGCAGATCATCAGTATTTCTCTTCATAGAAATGCAAAGAGAAATGATCTTAATAAAATTATAAAAATGATAAAAGCAAATAAAGAAATTTCAAAGCATCAAGAGCATTTAGATCTATTGCCCTGGGATGCATAAAAGAAGAAATAGAAAAGAAGGCGAAATAAATGACTTTTTTATCTTATATAGAAAGAAAACGACTTCATAGCTTTCTTAAGTTCTCTTTTTTTAGTAACTTGCATGGATAATATTAAGTAAATATACGATATACAATATGGATCAAAAAATAGCTTCTCTGAAGAAAGTACAAGAGGAAGGTGTAGCGGTAGAAAAGCTTCCTTTTTCTATACGAATTTTATTAGAAAATGCAGTTCGAAATCATGACGGATTTAGTGTGACAGATGAACATGTAAATACATTAAAAAATTGGAAACCTGAAGGGGTAGATGCGGAAGTTCCTTATAAGCCTGCTCGTGTTTTGATGCAGGACTTTACGGGGGTTCCCAGTGTAGTGGATATTGCTTCTTTAAGAGCCGAAGCGGTTCGTAAAGGGAAAGACGGCTCAAAAATTAATCCGGCAGTTCCTGTAGATTTGGTTATTGACCATTCTGTTCAGGTAGATTTTTTTGGCACTGTTGAAGCCTACAAAAAGAATGTAGCCTATGAATATGAAAGAAATAAAGAACGTTATCAATTGTTAAAATGGGCACAGCAAGGATTAGAAAACTTTACAGTTGTACCTCCCGGAATGGGAATCTGCCATCAGGTGAACTTAGAACATTTGGCAAAAGGGGTGATTGAACGCGATGGTTGGGTTTTTCCTGATACCCTAGTGGGTACTGATTCTCACACGCCCATGGTAAATGGTATTGGTGTACTTGGATGGGGTGTTGGAGGTATTGAAGCAGAAGCAGCACTGTTGGGACAACCTATTTATTTTAATAGCCCTCAAGTGGTAGGGTTAAAACTGACCGGAAAATTACCGGAAGGAATTACTGCTACCGATATGGTGCTTAATATTACAAGGCTTCTGAGAGATACCGGAGTCGTAGGAAAGTTTGTAGAGGTTTTTGGCAATGGATTGGATAACCTGACGGTTCCGGATAGGGCAACGATTTCCAATATGTCACCTGAATTTGGTTGTACGGCTACCTATTTTCCGATTGATCATCAAACGTTGGATTACATGAAGAAAACCAATCGTCCGGAAGATCATCTTAAAATGGTAGAAACCTACTGTAAAGAGAATTTACTTTGGAGAGAGAATGAAGATAAGATTGAATACTCAGAAGTTGTAGAACTAGATCTTTCAACTTTAGAACCTACTGTTGCAGGTCCAAAACGTCCTCAAGATAAAATCTTGGTAAAAAATTTACATGATAAATTTGAAGAGCTCATTTCCGGGGAAGAATTTAATCGCCAATATATTCCCGTGAAGAGTCGTAAAGAAAGTGCCTGGTTGTCCGAAGGTGGATCCGGTACCGAATTTACCTATCATGAAGAAACTCCTAAAGAGGATGAAGCTGTAACGGTAAAGAGTAAAAAATTAAAAACAGTTCACATTGATGTGAATGATGAAGAAGAATATAATCTAAGTGATGGTGATATTGCGATAGCTGCTATTACGAGTTGTACCAATACCTCTAATCCCAGTGTTATGTTAGGTGCAGGTTTGGTAGCGAAAAGGGCAGTCGAAAGAGGTTTGGATGTAAAACCTTGGGTTAAAACGAGCTTGGCGCCCGGATCTAAAGTAGTTACTGAATATTTGGATCGGTCGAACCTGACCGATTATTTAGAGGCTTTACGTTTTCATACGGTTGGATATGGATGTACCTCCTGTATAGGGAATAGTGGTCCTCTATTACCTCATGTTGGAAAGGCCGTAGAAGAAGGAGATCTTGTATTGGCCTCTGTACTTTCCGGGAATAGAAATTTTGAAGCTCGGGTTCATCCACAGGTGAAAATGAATTTCTTGATGTCTCCCATGTTAGTTGTAGCTTATGCTTTAGCCGGTAGAGTAGATATTGATTTAACGACAGAACCGGTGGGTTTTGATCCCAATGGCGATGCTGTTTATTTAAAGGATATTTGGCCTTCTCAAAAAGAGATCAATGATTTAATGTTGGATTGTTTAAAACCGGAAGATTTTGCTAAAAATTATGGAGTAATTTATGATGGTGAAGAACAATGGCAAAATTTAGAAGCTCCAACCGGAGAGAATTACGAATGGAGTAATGAATCTACATACATTCGGGAAGTTCCTTTCTTTCAGAATCTACCGGAAAAACCAACGGAACCGGAAGATATTAAAGATGCTCGAGTATTGTTGAAATTAGGGGATTCGGTAACAACCGATCATATTTCTCCTGCAGGTGCCTTTGCTCAAAATTCTCCTGCCGGTCAATACTTAACTGAACATAATGTAGAACGTAGATTGTTTAATTCCTATGGTTCCAGAAGAGGGAATCATGAAGTGATGATGCGTGGTACCTTTGCCAATGTACGAATTAAAAATCAGATTGCTGATCAGGAAGGAGGTTATACCCGACATTTCCCGGATGGAAAAGAAACAACCATTTTTGATGCTGCTATGCAGTATGAAAAAGATAATGTCCCATTAGTCGTATTGGCAGGAAAAGAATATGGTAGCGGATCTTCCAGAGACTGGGCCGCTAAAGGAACCATTCTCTTAGGAGTAAAAGCCGTTATAGCTGAAAGCTATGAACGTATTCACAGAAGCAACTTGCTTTGTATGGGGGTATTGCCATTGAAGTTTACGGAAGGTAAAAATGCCAATGATTGGGGATTAACCGGAAAAGAGAGCTTTACTATTACCGGAATCAGTGAAGGATTAACTCCACATAAAAAATTAAAAGTTACTGCCACAAAAGATAATGGTGAAATAATTGAGTTTGAAGCCAGTTGCGAATTGAATTCTCAAATGGAAATAGATTACCTTAGAAATGGAGGTATTCTGCAGTATGTATTACGCGATTATTTGGAAAAATCCTAATTGTTTTTTGATTTAAAATGTGGAAAGCGGTTAAAGGAAACTTTAACCGCTTTTTTTGGGGTTTTATTCTGAACGGGAGTAGCTTGTGCCGGAAAAACGACAATTAGAGACTGTCTTTTTTTCCTATAATTTCTTTTTTTGTTTGATTTGATAAAGCATTAATCATACGGGTATGTAACAAATTACTATCCTTTTTTGCTACTCCTTTTAATCTTGTAAGTAGTTCTTTTTTCTGTTTCTCTTTGTTCAAGAGAGTGAGATTTATTGCACGTTGTTCCTGAATGGTCCAGAAAGCTTTAGATTTTTTAGTGAGTGTATCTAAAATAATTTGATAGAGACTATCAGCTTCCATAAATTTTTTCCGAGCAGCTATGCTGTCCATTCCTTGTCTTTCCATAGTTATACCGATAACATCTTTGATATATGGCAGCTCTATGGGATTTAAATTAAGTCCCTCTAATTTTTTTAATGTATTTAAATATTGTTTTTTTTCCCCCAACCCGCGCAAAATGGCAAGCTTATTCCAGTAAGCTCCCTTATAATCAGGTTGAATTTGGAGGGCGCTATCCATGAGTAAAAGTGCTTTGTGTAAAGTATCTTTGTCATCCGGGGCACTCATTAAAAGTTTGGTTCCCTGAGTATATAGTTTTTCCGCTGTAGAATCTATGGTCTGTTTTTGTTTTGTCGGATTACAGGATGTGATTAAAACCAACGTAGAAATAGCGATAATCAAAAGGTTGTTACAGAAGGAATAAAATCGAGGTTGAATATTTTGGAATGTCATATTTTTAAAAATTTTTACAAAAGTAAAGAATCTTTGGCAGGGTTTTTTCATCATGGTTTTGAATATTATTTTTAATAACTTTAATTATAAAAAATGAAAGATTTAATCATTGCCTTTTTCCTCCTTTTTTCTTCTTTTTTAGGAATGACAGTGACAGGAAATGCACAAGTTAGAGAAGTTCCCTCAGCGGTAGAACATGCTTTTGAATCTCAATATCCTGATGCGCCATCGGCAGATTTTGAAGACAGACTGGTAGAAGTAATGGTCTATTTCCATCCCGGGAATCAGTCGGATTATGCAGATAGCCTGCATACAGCCAAGTATTCATCAAAAGGGATTTGGAAATTTACGCGTGTACCTATCCCTTTTGAGGATTTACCCCAACCGGTGAAAGAAGGATTGAATAAAAGTAAATATAAAAATTGGCAGGTCGACCATACCTTTAAAGTATCGCTTCCTGCACATCAGGTACGATATAAGGTGCAAGTAGAAAAAGGAGTGTTGAGAAAGAAAAATCTCTATTTTAAAGAGAATGGACAACTTCTCAGGGACAATATCACTTTGTACTAAACAGCCTTCAGGAGCTTTCTTTATATCCGAATAATCTTCGGTTTTTAATAGTTTCAGCAACAATAGGAGGAACTTGTTTTTCCCATGCTGGATTTCCTGTTGCAATCTTTTTTAGTACATCTCGGGAGTAGATTTCAAGAAATTTAGGTGTAAAATCCTTTATATCAACAATGAGCCCATTCTTTTTAAAATGCTTATATAGATCTTTGAGGTTTTCACCCACTTTGAGGTTGTCAGCATTCAGCAATGGGCTATATCTGCTTTCTTTGTAAGGATAAAGATATACTTTCATTCCTTTTCTGAAGAATTTGCCAAAGGCTTCCAGGATACCGCCGGGGAGATCCGTATAAAAATTTTCATTAAAGACTTCCAATAGATTATTTACTCCCATTGAAGTCCCTAATCGACCTTTTGTGTAAAGACTAAAATAGTCTACCATCCTGTAATATTCAGAGAAATTAGAAATCATAATATTGTATCCTAATTTGGCCAAAATATCTGCCCGATCCAGGAAGTCTCGCTCATTGATGGTGCCTTCCTCCAAAAGATTAGATACCGTTATTTCAAAAAAAACTTCGGTATTTTCCATGGTTGTTTGATTCTCTTTGAGAAACATCTCAAGACCATTTTCAAACATTTCTACATTGACGAGTGTGACAGGACGAAAGCTTCCTCGAACAGCGAAGATGTCTTTTTTATATAATAAATCTGCAGCCTGTAAATTATGTTTCTTTGCATCAAAGATAACTGCACTTGCCATGTGCTTGCTCACCAGGTGAAGCGACATCAATCTATTATCCACATCTTTAAATTCAGGACCGCTGAAATCGATCATATCTATCCTCAATTTATCAGAGGCTATATTATCGTATAGGGAATCAATTAATCTTCGTGGATCTTTGGAATGTCGGAAGGCTCCATAAATAAGATTAACCCCTAACTGACCCAAGGTCTCTTGTTGATAATTGGCATCGTTTTCCTGTGGTTCTACATGCAGGACAATCTCGTTAAAATCGGATCCTACTTCATGTTGATATCGAATTCCTACCCATCCGTGACCTTTATAAGTTCTTTTATAGTTAATGGTAGCGACGGTATTCGCAAAGGTGAAATATTTTTTATCCGTTTCTCCAAATGGATTAAGGCGCTCTTCGATAAGCCCCATTTCTTGTTTTAACATCTTTCGAAGTCGGTGTTGAGTGACGTACCTGTTGTGTTCTTCCTTTCCATAAATAGCATCACTAAAATTCTTGTCATATGCTGACATTGCTTTAGCAACTGTCTTTGAGGCACCACCAACACGAAAAAAGTATCTTACGGTTTCTTCTCCGGCTCCAATTTCGGCAAATGTTCCATAGATAGAGGCATCCAAATTGATATCTAATGCCTTTTGTTTTGAAGAGCGTATAGGGGTATATAGAGACATCTTAGATAGATTTTTTGCAAAAGTATTAAAAATAGAACAGCTTTTGCACCTTTCCTCAAAATCTCCAACTCGTAAGGACGGAAAGGAATATTTTGGGTCTGCTTAATAAGTCGGAAGTAGTTCAGATTTGCAGTGTGTTCCATGAAGATGTATAGCAACTTCGATATGAACTCACAAAAAAGATGACCTGCTTCCGGCTGATGTTTAAAAGCATTTTGATAATGATCGAAATGCAGGAGACAATTAGTCTTTTTTTATGAAAAAACATGCATGAATATAAAATGCAATGATTGGAATTACCTTTGTTCTCAGGCAAAACATATTAATAAGCAACACCTATTTATAAAAATAACCTGCATCCGCAATAACATTCAAAATTATTGGAACACAGGCTATTATCTATCATAAAAGGGAAATTACACTTTTAAATCTTCTCTCTCCACATGCTTCATATTGTCATTTAATGGAGCCATTTTAGGCATGATA
>CAZYHV010000048.1:0-14872 GCA_964647485.1 uncultured Chitinophagaceae bacterium
TTTAGTCAAATAGTCGTTTAGTCAAATAGTCGTTTAGTCAAATAGTCGTTTAGTCGGATAGTTTATCGGTAATCAGATTCCTAATCCACCAATTTCCTAATAACCAAGTCAACTAATTTCCCAAGCGCTTAATGCCCCCATTATCCCTTTTCTAATTCTTCCAGTATAGTGTTGACATCTTCTTCTGTTGTGGTCAATTTTTTCTGGCAAATACCAATCAACTTAGTGGCTTTTTTGACCTTTTCCGATAAGATATCGACACTAATCTCTCCTTCTTCGATTTCAGAAACGATGGACTGTAATTCATTAAATGCATCTGTATAACTTATTTCCTCGCTCATTGGTTCAATTATTTTGAATGTTTGTAATTTTACTTTTTATGATGCCATTGATTAGCTTGGTTTCTATTTCTGTATTTTCTTTGATTTGTTCTGTACTATGGATCAATTCTCCGTCCTGGTAAGTAAGCGTATATCCTCTTTTTAACACATGAATAGGATCCATCAGTCTGACTTCCTGCTGAAGACGTTCTATACTTTGCTTCTCTTTCTTCCAATAGGTATTGACTGCTTTGGGAAGTTGTAGTTTTTGTTGTAAAAGGTTTTGGCCGGCCTGTTTAAGTCGAAAGTAGGTTTGTGCATAGACCTCTTTTTGAATATGAGAGAGGTTTTGTTTGTTGAAAGAAATCCGGTTTTGAGTGGCGGATTTAAAATAATTGGTTTGTGTTTCAAAAAGATTTCTTTTTTCTTTTAGTATTAATTTAGACTGGTGTACAAGGGTCTCTTTTCCTTTTTGAAGAGGAAGGGCAAAATTATGGAAATGTTGTAACAGCCATTCTGCCATTTTTGTGGGGGTAATACAGTTTTCATGGGCGATTAATTCGGTCACCGTTTCATTGGTCGCGTGACCGATACCTGAAATGACGGGTAAAGGGAAATTAGCGATGGCCGCACAGAGATCATAGTTATTGTAGCAGGACAATCCAATATCTCCGCCGCCTCCCCGGATAATCGCTACTATATCAAAATGTTGGTTAACTTTTTGTATCCTTTTCAAGGCTCTGATAATAGAATTTACGGCATCATCACCTTGTAATAATGAAGGAAAAAGGAAATAAAAAAAACGATAACCAAATTCATTTTGATCGATGATTTTTCTGAAGTCAGCTAGTCCCTTACTGGTTTCTACCGAGATAATGGCAATCCTTTTAGGTAGGAGAGGCAAGGGAAGGGATTGGTTTTTGGTAAAGAGGTGGTGTTCTTTTAATTGTGAAATGGTTTTTTGTCTTTCTTGTTCCATGTCTCCCAGGGTAAAAGCAGGATCGATGTCCATGATTTGTAGGGAGAGTCCGTATTTCGGATTGAAGCTTATTTTTGCAAGAAAGAGGATCTTAATTCCATCTTTTAGAGGTTCTTTTAATACTTTTTTGAAATTTGTATTGATACGTTGGAAATCGGAACGCCAAAGGTTAGAGCGCATTTCTGCAACAATTTTCCCTTCCTTTTTCTCCACTAAATCGGGATAGCAATGTCCGGAATGAGGATAATGATTTAATTTCATCATTTCCGCTTTTACCCAGAAAGCGCTTCCATAGCGTTTTTGCAGCGTCTTTTGGATACTTTTGTTGACATCTAGAAGGGAAAATACTCTTTTACCGTTGATTTCTTCAGACATATTCTGCTTTTACTTTAGTAAGTAAAACTAAAATATTTAGGGCAGAAAATGAAATTTCAAGGTTATGGATTGTTTGTCTGATCCTGAAAATGAGCTTCGAATTGCTTTATATATTTAAAAGTAAGAATGACATGTATAATCAAGGAGATCATACAAATTCCGAAAAATATGAGAATTCCCTTGGCTACCGGAATCGCTTGTTGAATCATCTGGTCAGTAACGCCTTCCATATTGGAATATAGTTCGGTGACTTTGCTTTCAAAGGATTGATTGCTCAGGACAAATGCAATGGAAACCACCATAAATCCACCAAAAAGTAAAGCAACGATTGCATTGACTTTGATCCAATCTTTGAGTTTTCTACGTAAAAAATTCCCTTTAATCATTACATGTCGGGCAAAGACCGTTGACAGGTTAGTGTAAATAAGAATGGACAAAAAAACAAAAAAATAAAGGAGCAAAGAGGGTTGCAATCCCATGGCCAGAAAAGACATAAAAGTCAAAAAAAGAAAAAATATGGCAATAAAATTATTAATGCCGCCTAATATCCGGTATAGGAGATATTTCTTCTTTGGTTGGGGTGTTTCTTGAAGAATGTGGTTCATAAAAACTAGTCTTCTATGGTTTTAAGGTGTAACTCCTTCAATTGTTTGTCCTCTAAGGTGGCAGGAGCATCTAACATCATATCTCTGCCCATGTTGTTTTTGGGAAAAGCAATGTAGTCCCGGATGCTGTCACTTCCTCCTAAAATTGCACAGATACGATCCAGTCCGAAAGCAATACCTCCGTGTGGAGGAGCTCCATATTCAAAAGCGCCAAGTAGGAATCCAAATTTTTCCTGAGCCTCACTTTCTGACATTCCAAGGGCTTCAAACATCCTCATCTGTAGTTCCTTTTGATAAATACGGATTGATCCGCCACCGATTTCTTGTCCGTTTAAGGCCATGTCGTAGGCATTGGCACGAATTTCGCCAAAGCGATCCGGTTGATCGATAAGGGGGATATGTTCCGGTTTGGGTGCGGTAAAGGGATGATGCTTCGCAACCCAGCGATTTTCTTCTTCTGCATATTCGAAAAGTGGGAAATCGACAATCCACAGCGGGGCAAAAACGTCCTTTTTTCTCAAACCTAAGCGATCTCCCATTTCCAAACGGAGTTCTCCCATGGCTTTTTGCGTTTTTCCTCTGGGTCCTGTTAATAACAGGATGAGATCTCCTTCTTTTGCCCGGCAGTCATCCACTACTTGTTGCAATGCCTCCTGGTCGAAGAATTTGTCGAAGCTGCTTTTGAAGGTAGCCTGTCCCTGTTTCGGGGATTGATATTTGATATAGGCTAATCCGCCCATGCCAAGTTGGGGGCGTTTCACCCATTTGGTAAGTTGGTCTAATTTCTTACGGCTATAATCAGCGCAACCGGGCACGACGATCGAGACCAGTTGTTCGGCCTGATCGAAGACCCGGAAGCCTTTACCTTGTAATACTTTAGCGGGATATTGTAATTTCATTCCGAAGCGAATGTCCGGTTTGTCATTTCCATAATCGTGCATGGCCTCATCCCAGCTCATCCTTGGGAAGGCCGTTTTGATATCTACACCTTTTACTTCTTTTAAAACCTTTTTCATCATCCCTTCAAAAACCTGTAGAATATCTTCTTGTTCTACAAAGCTCATCTCACAGTCTATTTGCGTAAATTCCGGTTGACGGTCGGAGCGAAGGTCTTCATCACGGAAACATTTGACCACCTGGTAATATTTATCAAAACCACTGACCATTAGCAACTGCTTGAAGGTCTGAGGAGACTGGGGCAGGGCATAGAACTCTTTGGGATTCATTCTGGAAGGAACCACAAAATCGCGAGCTCCTTCCGGTGTGGATTTGATAAGAAAGGGAGTCTCAATATCCAGAAAATCTTCGTGATCCAGATAATTTCGGATCACCCGATTGATTTGGTACCGTAATTTTATTTTTTCCTTAATGATTTCCCTGCGAAGATCAAGATATCGGTATTTCGCTCGTTGTTCTTCTCCGCCATCTGTTTCTTCCCGAATCGTAAAAGGAGGCGTAAGCGATTTATTGAGGATGCTGAATTTTTCAATATCTATTTCAATATCTCCGGTAGGTAGATTGGGGTTCTTATTGCTTCGTTCGATGACTTTTCCTTCTACTAATATCACATATTCCCGACCTAATGGATTTTCTTCCAATTGAGCGTTTAGGTCTTCCCCAAAAACGAGTTGTGTAATGCCATAACGATCTCTTATATCTACAAAGGTAATGCTACCAAATTTGCGGATATTGTGTACCCAGCCGGATAGGGTTACAGCTGTTCCAATATTTTCCTTTCTTAGGGCTCCGCAGTGGTGTGTTCTATACATGATGATTTAAAAATTTATAGTAGAGATCTTTTTCTTTCAATAAATTGTCGCAAAGATAGGAAAGGTGAGGGCAATCTCCCGAATAAATCTTTTTTAAAAAAGAAGATGGAAGATGATGTAATAAGTTGAATTCTTTCTATCAGCTTCCTATATTTGCCTTTTGGGATTTAAAGGAACTGTTAAAAAGTGAAATATGTTTAAAAAACTTGTCGCTATAGAACCTACCGGATTGGTTTCTTCTGCCGAACAGCAACTCCGGGATTTTGCAAAAGAGGTCATTTTGTACGAGGATGTACCTGCCGGTAAAAAGGAAATTGTTCGAAGAATAGCTGATGCGGATGCCGTCCTTATAAGCTATACCTCTACGCTGGACGAGGAAATTTTGAAAGCGTGTACCGGGGTGAAATATATCGGGATGTGTTGTTCTTTATATTCCGCGGATAGTGCCAACGTGGATATTCGATATGCCCGTTCTGTTGGAATAACCGTTACCGGAATTAGGGACTATGGAGATGAAGGGGTTGTGGAATATGTCATCAGTACGCTGGTAAATACCCTGCATGGTTTTGGAAAAGATAAGGAGGGCAATAAGGCAAAACCCTGGTTTGGAAAATCCCGGGAAATAACCGGACTGAAGACCGGTATTGTCGGATTGGGGAAATCCGGAGGAATGATTGCAGATGCCTTGCATTTTTTTGGGGCAGAAATATCTTATTTTTCCAGAACAAAAAAGAAGACAGCAGAGAAAATAGGGCTTATCTATAGGCCTCTGAATCAATTACTTTCTGAGAATGATGTTATTTTTACCTGTTTGAATAAAAACACTATCCTTTTACGAGAGGAAGAATTCAAGCATTTGGGAACAAAAAAAATTCTGTTCAATACCGGATTGTCACCGGCATGGGAAGAAAAGCCTTTCCTAAAATGGTTAGAAGAGGATAATCGATGTTATTGTGATTCTGCCGGCGCTTTGGGGGGAGAACACCTTATCGATCATCCTCATGTTTATTGCGAGAATGTGTCTTCGGGCCGTACTGAACAAGCGTTTCGTCGCCTGAGTGAAAAAGTACTGTTCAATTTATCCGAATACGATCGGAGAGGTGATGTTTTGTAAAGTGTGAACGACGCTCCAGCCGGCAATTTGAGAGGTTTTGCTGTAGGTATCTATCACTGCATGTACCTGATCGTTTTGAATTTCTATACGATGATCATCTCCTACATAATCCGGGGTGGAGGTGATGGAAACTTTCATATCCTCAGCTCCTACTGAAGCCAGCGAAGCCGCTACGGCTACATTGACTTTAGTGGGAAATAGGGCAATGGCTTCTTTGGCATTTCCGGAGAAGATTTTCTTCTGCTCTTTTTGCAGGCTTTCTTCATATACGGAAGTGCCTTTTAGAGAATGAGGTCCTTTTTCCGTATGTATGGATGCGGTCGTTTTACCCATCAGAGAAGCTGTACGGAGAATATCGAAGCCACCAATAGCTCCGGATACCAGATGGATTTGTACTTTATTTTCGATGGCAGTTTCCCGAGCCTCGTGTAAGAATTGTTCATCTGCTAAAGCCCCAATGGATAAAGATACGATAGAAGTCCCATTTTTTAGAGCCGGCAGGGTGAGGGTTTTCATCCCTTGCGGAGAAGCGGCTTCTACAATATAGTCCGGTTTGAGTCTGAGGAGGTCCTCCATCGTAGAACAAGGCTTGCAAGCATTTTCTGTGACACGATTGGCGAGGATTTTGGCTTTTTCATAAGTATTGGAATAGGTGCCTACTAAAGTATAATCGGGAAGCAATCCTTTGGTGAGGGCATCCACTACAATATGAGCAAGTTTTCCGCAGCCGAAAATGGCTAATCTTTGTTTGGTCATTGATGCTGTTTTTTGGGGGAATTTAATTAAAGATGAAGAATTAAGCAACTTCTTTATCATCTTAGTTTTGTCAAAGCTCTACCTATTTCTGATGAGAAGGCGGAGTTGATAAGCGATATTCATGAAGCTGTCAATGAACTCAAGGAAGTCCGGAAAGGGAAAGTAAAAGGTATTCCTGCCAAAGCATTGTTGAATGAGTTATAGTGTGGTAGCTATCCCCAAATTTAGAAAGAATTTTAAAAAGTTGGCAAAGAAATACCCTTCTTTAAAAGATGATTTTATGACTTTGGTGAATGAGCTGGAATCTAATCCGAAACAAGGCACTGCTCAAAGACGTCTTGGAGTAAAACAGGATTTTCGATCCTATTTTTCTTCCCACAAATGTTTAATTTTAATAAAAAACGTAGTGAGTTCTAAACAACTTTTGTTCTTCCGTGTTATTGAATTAAATTTGTGAAAGATTTTATTCATTTATCATTAAAAAAACAGAAAGATTATGGCTTTTGAAACACCGGATCTTCCATATGCATATGATGCATTGGAACCCTATATCGATAAGACTACGATGGAAATCCATCATGACAAACATCATACCGGGTATACCAAGAAACTGAACGCTGCTATTGAAGGTACTGAATTGGAAGGAAAATCTATTGAAGATATTCTTTCCAATGTATCAAAACATGCGACCGGAGTACGAAATAATGGCGGAGGTCATTATAATCACGGACTATTTTGGCCTCAATTTGGTGCTGATGGCGGAGGACAACCTTCTGGAAGTTTAGCAGATGCTATCAATAAAGATTTTGGTAGTTTTGAAAAATTTCAAGAAGAATTTGAAACTGCTGCAAAAACTCGCTTTGGAAGTGGCTGGGCTTGGCTTGGTGTGAAAGGAGACGGCAGTCTTTGTGTTTGCTCTTCACCAAATCAGGATAATCCGTTGATGGATGTGGCTGAATGCCCTTGCACTCCTATTTTAGGAATTGATGTTTGGGAGCATGCTTATTATTTGAAATATCAAAATAAACGCCCTGATTATGTCAAAGCATTTTGGAATATAGTAAAATGGGATGTGATTAATGATCGTTACGAAAAAGCAAAAAGTTAGAAGATCATTAATTAAAAATTTAAACCGGCTTCCTATCGATGGATAGCCGGTTTTTTTTATATTTTTGTGCTTTAAAAACTAACTATCGTTATTTATGCAGACTGCTTCTGAAATCCGCCGAACTTTTTTAGAGTTTTTTCAAAAGAAAGGGCATAAAATTGTTCCATCCGCTCCTATTGTAGTAAAGGACGATCCGACTTTACTTTTTGTGAATGCGGGCATGAATCAATTTAAAGATGCTTTTTTAGGTAATAAGGTTCCTCAGACAAAAAGAGTAACAGATACACAGGAATGCCTTCGTGTGAGTGGAAAACATAATGATTTAGAAGAAGTCGGTCGAGATCATTATCATCATACCATGTTTGAGATGTTAGGGAATTGGAGCTTTGGAGATTACTTTAAAGAGGAAGCCATTGCCTGGGCATGGGAACTATTGACCACAGTTTATCGAATTTCGGAAGATAGATTATATGTTACCGTCTTTGAAGGCGATGAAAAAGAAGGTTTACCCGAAGATGGGGAAGCCTTTGATATTTGGAAGAAACATACAACAGAAAGTCATATTCTTTTTGCAGGTAAGAAGGATAATTTTTGGGAAATGGGGAAAACGGGACCTTGTGGCCCAAGTAGTGAAATCCATATTGACCTTAGAACAGAAGAAGAGCGTAAGAAAGTAGATGGAAAGACATTGGTGAATACTGATCATCCGGAAGTAATAGAGGTCTGGAATCTAGTATTTATGGAGTATAATCGTCTTAAAGATGGTCAATTGAAACATTTACCGGCGAAGAATGTGGATACCGGTTTGGGGTTTGAACGATTGGTTCGTATTCTACAGAAAAAAACTTCAAATTATGATACGGATTTATTCACACCTCTCATTGAAGAGGTCGAGCAGCTTTCAGGCTTGACCTATCATAAGTCGGATGATGAAAAAGATGTGGCTTTTCGGGTGATTGCTGATCATATTCGGGCGATTAGCTTCACGATTGCCGATGGTCAGTTACCTTCTAATACCGGAGCCGGGTATGTAATCCGTCGTATTTTACGGAGAGCGGTACGATATTACTTTTCCTTTTTTAATATCAAAAAACCGTTATTGTTTCAAATCGTTCCTACCTTGGCTACAGAATTTGAAGAAGTGTTCCCTGAATTGCATAAACAAAGCAAATTTGTTCAAAAAGTTATACAGGAAGAAGAGCGTACCTTTTTACGTACTTTAGAAGGAGGAATGAAAAGAATAGAAGACTATTTCTCTCATAACAATTCGGGAATAGTAGATGGAAAGACTGCTTTTGAGTTATATGATACATATGGATTCCCTTTGGATCTGACTGCTCTCATTGCGAAGGAAAAAGGTTTTCAGATTGATGAAAAAGGATTTGGAGTGGAAATGAGTAAACAGAAAAAGCGTTCTAGAAAGGCGACCACTATTGATGCAGGAGATTGGATAGAAATTCATTCCGGAAAGACTTCTGATTTTGTTGGTTATGAAGATCTTTTGGTGGAAACCAAGATTTTAAAATACAGAAAGGTAAAGACCGGAAAGAAAGAAATCTATCAGATTGTTCTAGAGCAAACTCCTTTTTATGCCGAAAGCGGAGGGCAAGTAGGCGATTCAGGAATATTAAAGTCGGGAGAAGAAAAAATCCCGGTACTAAACACCAAAAAGGAGAATGATCTTATTCTTCATTATACTCAAAAATTACCTGTTGATACTGTTGCTCCTATAATAGCAGAAGTAAATATGGAGCATCGTTTAAATGCGATGTATAATCATACCGCTACCCATCTGCTTCATGCTGCGCTTAAAGAGGTGTTGGGAAATCATGTGAATCAAAAGGGATCATTGGTAAGCCCTGATTTTTTACGTTTTGATGTTTCTCATTTTGCTAAAATAACAGACAAAGAATTGCATCAAGTAGAGACAATAGTTAATCAGAAAATCAGAGAAAATATTCCGGTACGGATTAAGGAAATGCCGAAAGATGAGGCTCTTCAATTAGGGGCGATGGCTTTGTTTGGTGAAAAGTATGGAGATTTTGTCAGGGTGGTAACGATAGATCCGGAATTTTCTGTTGAATTATGCGGAGGAACACATGTTGCTCATACCGGGATGATTGGTGTGTTTACCATTACTTCTGAAAGTGCCGTAGCTGCAGGAGTTCGGCGTATAGAAGCCCTTACGGGGAGTAAGGCAATAAGATATTTGATAGATAAGATTGAGGAAAATAAAATGGTCTCTGCGCTATTGAAAACCCAACAACCGGTACATGCAATTGAAAAACTGTTGAATGATAAGAATGCGCTGGAGAAGAAAGTGGAACAATTGGAGAATAAACAAAGAGCTGCATTGAGTAAAACTTTGGTAGCTAAAGCGGAAGTTATTAACGGAGTTTACTTTGTGGGGGAAAAAATAGAAGCTGATTCGGCTGGAGATTTAAAAAAAATCTGTTTTGATTTAAAGGGAATGTTGGATGATTATGTAGTAGTTCTTGCGGCTTCGCTCAAAGGGAAAGCCGTTGTTTCTATTCTGATAGACGAAAAGCTGGTAGACGAAAGGCAATGGAATGCAGGGCAATGGATTAAAGAAGAAGTGGCTCCTTTGGTAAAAGGCGGGGGCGGGGGGCAAAAAAACTTGGCTACTGCAGGAGGAAAAGATAGCAGCCAATTGACTGAAGTGGTGAGTCGAATTAGGACAATAATAAAAAAATACAATTAACAGATAATTATTATTCTGTTATTTATCTTTAACGTTTAGACTGCTATTAGAGCTGTATATTTGCATATATACTATTGTATGCTCAAAAAATAAAGATCATGTATAAACATATTCTTGTTGCGGTATTTATTGGTAGTTGTACATTTTTTTCCATGAAAACAGATGCACAATTACGGGAAGATAGTTCTGAGGTAAATGAAAGTATTATTCTTAAAAAACAAGGTACCTTTCCTAATGATTTGACCCTTCATATTCATGGGGATAAGGTAACAATCAATGGGAAAGAACCGGATGATATTGATGTGATTAGAAAGAAATCTTCTACTGATCGACGAGAAAGATTTAAATCTTATCGTCGTTCTTTTAAAGAGGATAGCAGTCGTTTTACTCCGCATTCCTTTAAGTTTAAACTTAAAGGAGGTCGACCCTTACTAGGGGTGCTTACAAAGCCTAGTGATAATGGAGATGGGGCTCGGATAGCTAATGTAGAAAAAGGAACGGCGGCCGACAGTGTTGGATTAGAAAAGGGAGATGTAATTATTAAAATTGACCAACAAGAAATTACTTCGGCGCAAGATCTTAGTCGAACCATTAATCATTACAAACCGGGGAGTAAAATTGTGGTCACTTATCTACGAGATGGACAACAAAAAGAAGCTCATCTTACTTTAGGTCGAATTGGTGGACATGGGGGCTATGTTGGATCCGGTTCCGGGAATTTTAACCAACCTTTTGGCGAAGGATTCCCTCCGAATCAGGGGGATATCATGGAGTGGTTTAAAAGACATCATCCACAGTTTCAGAATGAAAACCCAAATTTTAGAATGTATGCTCGCTCTAAAGGAAAGCTAGGCGTCGTAGTAGAAAACCATGATCAACCCGAAGGTGCCGAAGTAATACATGTAAGTCCGAATAGTGTAGCTTCTAAAGCCGGAATGGAGGAAAATGATGTTATCACAAAGTTTGGAAAGGAGACTATTTCTTCTATTCAGGATCTGAAAGAGGCCATTAATCAATCGCAGGGCAAGAAGGATGTAGAGGTGGTGATTCAAAGAGCCGGGAAAAAGAAAATGCTACATGTATCCTTCGAAAAAGAACATAAAAGGGCACAACTTTAGGGGAAGTTATCCACAGTGTGCTGACTTATTTTAAAAGTTGTATGGTTAGAATGTAAATATCCCTATCTTTGTTTTCAAAAATACTAACGTAATAATATTCTTTTATCTATGGACTTTATCGTATCCTCCTCTTCTTTGTTAAAGCACCTTCAGAATGTAAGTGGTGTATTAAGTTCAAATAATGTACTCCCTATTTTGGAAGATTTCCTATTTGAAATAGAAAATGATCAGCTTATTATTACAGCCACAGACTTAGAAACTGTGATGAAAGTGCGATTAGAAATAGAAGCAAAAGAAACAGGAAAAATATGTATTCCCGGACGTATTCTTTTAGACTATTTGAAAAATAATGCGGATCAACCATTGACTTTTCATATCGACCTTGAATCTCAAGCTATTGATATTACTTCCGACAATGGTAAATACAAGATTGTAGGGGAGGAACCTGATAATTTCCCTAAATCTCCGGAAGCTGATGAAACCACCTCTTTTGAAATCCCCTCGAAGGTACTTTCTTCTGCTGTTCAGAAGACTTTACGCGCAGTTGGTAATGATGAACTTAGAGCAGCTATGACCGGAGTGTATTTTGAGTTGGGGGCAGAGGATATTACCTGTGTCGCTACGGATGCCCATCGGTTGATTAAATATCATTATAGTGGGGTTTCTTGTCCAAAAGAAGATAACTTTATTGTACCGAAGAAACCCTTGAATATTTTAAAATCGGTATTACCTACTGATGATACTAATTTGAAAATCAAGTACAATGACAGCCATTTCTTTGTTTCTTATGATGAAATGGAGTTAAATTGTCGGTTAATTGATGCCCGGTTCCCCGATTATCGCGTCGTTATCCCCAAAGAGAATCCGTATAATTTATATTTGAATACTGCTGATTTTCAAAATGCATTGAGAAGGGTAGGCATTTTTGCAAATAAAAGTACAAATCAGGTAAGACTTGAAATTTCAGGAAGTGAACTTCAATTAAAAGCCCAAAATCTGGATTTTGATTTTGAAGGAAATGAAAGAATGAATTGTCGTTATGAAGGGGAAGATATGAAGATAGCTTTCAATGCACGTTTCTTAGTCGATATGTTGAATGCGGCGGAGAGTGATGAAATTGTCATGGAATTATCCACCCCCGGAGCTGCCGGAATTATGCGGCCTATAGAGAAAAAGGAAAATGAAGATTTATTGATGCTGTTGATGCCATTACGGTTGAAGGATTAATAATCATTTTTTGGGTCTATTACTATTTTGATGAGCAGTGTAAAGGAAAAGATTATTTCTATTAATTGCCCAAGGGGTAAAAAAATATATTTTGCATCTGATTTTCATTTAGGATCTCCCGATAATAAGCAGAGTTTACAGCGAGAAAGGAAGGTCGTGGATTGGTTGACCAAGTGTGCTTCTGATGCAGCGCATATTTTTTTAGTTGGTGATATTTTTGACTTTTGGTTTGAATATAAAAAGACCATACCAAAAGGATTTACACGTTTATTTGGAAAGTTAGCCGAGCTCTCAGATAGTGGTATAGGGATTTCTTTCTTTACAGGCAATCATGATATGTGGATTGATAATTATTTTGAAGAGGAATTGGGAATCGATATATACGAAGCTCCGCAAATCTATCAAGTAGCTCAGAAAAAAATTTTTGTCGCCCACGGAGATGGTCTTGGTCCCGGAGATAAGGGATATAAAATATTAAAAAAAGTTTTAAGGAACAATATTACCCGTGGCTTATTTTCGATGATTCCCCCTTCCTGGGGATTGGCCATTGCCGATAAATTTAGCAAGACCAGTAGAGGGGTTATCGAAGAAAAAGTGTTTTTAGGAGAAGAAAGGGAGTGGTTGGTGCAATATGCAAAAGAAAAATTGAAAGAGGAACAAATTGACTATTTTGTATTTGGTCATCGTCATGTACCCATTGATTTCCCACTTTCTGAGAATAGTAACATGATTAACTTGGGAGATTGGATTACGAATTATACCTATGCTGTTTTTGATGGAATAGATATGGAGCTAAAAAGATATGAGTGTTGATACTTCTGAAGTTTATCGCCTTTTAAAAAAATACTGGGGGTACGAACAGTTTCGACCGCTACAGGAGGATGTCATTATCTCCGTTCTTCAAAAAAAAGACACTTTGGCTCTCATGCCTACCGGAGGGGGGAAATCTCTTTGTTTTCAAATCCCCGCTTTATATATGGATGGGATATGCTTGGTTATTACCCCTCTCATTTCTTTGATGAAGGATCAGGTGGCTCACTTAAAGCGAAGAAATATTCCGGCTCTTGCTATTCATTCCGGTATGGGGTTTAGAGAAGTGCGTCAAGCTTTTGAAAATGCTCTATATGGTCCTTACAAATTTCTTTATCTCTCTCCGGAAAGGCTGCAAACCGACTTGTTTTTAGATTATTTGAAAGATTTACCGATTAACCTTATTACGGTAGATGAGGCTCATTGTATTTCACAATGGGGCTATGATTTCAGACCTACCTATTTACAAATAGGGAAAGTGAGGGAGACGATTCCTGATGTTCCTGTTTTGGCAATTACTGCCACAGCTACCATACAAGTGAGAGGAGATATTCAAAAACATCTGCTTTTTGGAAAAGAAAATGTGTTGGTAAAGAGTTTTTTTAGAAAAAATTTATCCTATTCTGTTTTTCAAACAGCCAATAAATTATATAAACTCAAAGATATTTTGGATGGCGTACCGGGAAGCAGTATCGTCTTTTGTCGAAGTCGGAAGAGGACGCAGGAGTTGACTGAAAAATTGAAAGAATGGGGGATTGATGCAGATTATTATCATGCCGGTTTGACTTCTGATTTAAGAACGAAAAAGCAAGAAAAATGGATAAGAGGAGGACAAAGGGTTATGGTTTGTACCAATGCCTTTGGAATGGGAATAGATAAGCCGGATGTTCGGACGGTAGTGCATTATGATGTACCGGAAAGTCCCGAATCCTATTATCAGGAGGCAGGGAGGGCCGGAAGAGACGGGGAACGCGCTTATGCTGTTTTATTGGTGCAAGAGCAAGATTTGATTCGGTTAAAAGAGGGTATTGACCGGCAATTCCCATCAATGGCAAGAATAAGAAAGATTTATAAGGGCATTGTTAATTATTTACAATTGCCGGCCGGTAGTGGGGGAGGGCAATATTTTGATTTTGATTTAAAAGACTTTTGTGAAAAATTTCATCATAACATTCGACAGACGACAGCTGTATTGAGGCTGTTAGAACAAGAAGAGTATCTTTATGCAACGGAAAGTATTTATTTGCCTTCAAAAGCTATCTTTAATATTTCTAAAAAAGAATTGATGGTTTTTGAAAAAGATAATCCGAAACTTACACCACTCGTAAGATGTTTATTGCGTACCTATGAGGGGATTTTTCATAATAAAGTAAGCCTTCACGAAAAACAATTGTCACAGCTATTAAAGATTTCTTATCATGAAATCGCTCAGCAACTTCAGCAACTGAATCAGTTAGGGATTGTCGAATATAGTCCTCAAAAAAACAGCCCTCAAATTTATTTTATGGAGGATCGTGTAGAAGGAAATCGGTTAACACTCAACCGAAAGAAACTGAAAGAGAGAAGAAAGGCATACGAGCGTCGGATAAATGCCATGATATTTTATGCGAAAGGTGAGCAACAATGTAGAAGTCGGATGCTACTTGCATATTTTAACGAGAAAGAAAGCCCAAAATGTCAAATTTGTGATTTTTGCATAAAAGAAAAGAAGGAAAAAAATCAATCCGTTTTGGAAAAACAAATTAAAACGGATATTCTTCAGGAAGAACAGCCCCTTAGGGAGTTTTTATCAAAATATCCATCAACCCGGGAAGAAGTAGTTTTAAAGGTTTTGAAGACCATGATGGAGGAGGAAAAAGTGAGGATAGATGAAAATCAAGTCATTCGAGCTGTGAAATCCCCAAAAGGTTAACTTTACTGGAGTTTCCTGATTTTTAGAGATTCGGGAATAGATCCAGTTGGATTTTCT
>CAZYHV010000049.1:0-13168 GCA_964647485.1 uncultured Chitinophagaceae bacterium
TATTGATTTTATACGATTTTTAGAGTTGTTTCAAAAAAATGGTGAATATTGCGGGTTAATCAATCGACGAAATGACAAATGAACTAGCTGACTATCGGACGAAATGACTCGCCAAACTACAACACTCCTTGTAAAACGATCATTGCCACAGAGACATAAATAATAATTCCTGTAACATCGACAACGGTTGCTACGAAAGGCGCAGAGGCGGTAGCCGGATCTATTCCACATTTTTTTAGAATTATGGGAAGCATAGATCCCATGAGACTTCCCCATATGATGACCCCTATGAGAGCAAAAAATATTGTAGATGCCATTAAAATCCAATGAGGACCGTAATCATAGATATTGAACAATTGCCAAGCCGTGATCCTGAGGAAACCAATTACGCCAAGAAGTAGACCTAATAATAAACCTGAAAAAAATTCCCTTTTGACCACTTTCCACCAGTCATTAAAAGTAATTTCACCCAGAGCTATGGCTTGAACAATAAGGGTGGTAGCTTGCGATCCACTATTTCCTCCACACGAAAGAATCAAAGGAATAAAAAGTATGAGATCTGCAAAACTTAAAAAGATACCTGTATTTTGATAATGTTGCATTGCTGTTGCGGTAAGCATCTCCCCAATGAAGAGAATAACCAGCACTCCTCCCCGTTTTCTAAATAACTTAAAAAGATTGATATCCAAATAAGGCTCTTCCAAGGCTTCATTACCCCCCAGCATTTGTAAATCTTCAGTGTACTCTTCATTTGCAACAGAGAGGATGTCGTCAATCGTTACAATCCCTAGCAGGGTACGGCTTTCATTAATCACAGGCAGTGCCACCCTGTTTTCTTTTCTAAAGATGACTACAGCTTCTTCTTGTGTATCTGTAACTTTCAGAGAGGTATATCTTCCATCTGTGAGATCACTGATTTTAATCTCCGGATCTACTAACAAAAATTCTCTAATTCTCAAATCATCAACTAAATGACCATTTTTATCTATCACATAAACAACGTCTATTGTTTCGCTGTCTTTTCCATATTTTCGAATATGTTCTAATCCTTGTCCTACTGTCCATTCTTCTTTCACATCCAAATAGTCTGGAGTCATCCTTCTACCAACGCTGTCTTCGGGATACCCCAATAGCTTTAAAGAGAGCTTTAACTCCTCCTGATTAAGGAGTTTTAATAATGTTTTTACGACATTTCCGGGTAAATCTTCCAATAGAGCGGTTCGATCATCCGGGGGAAGATCGTTGATAATTTCGGACACTCTTTTTTCCGGGAGCTCTTCAATAAGATCCTCCTGCAAGGGGAAATCTAATATTTTAAAAACACTGACGGCTCTTTGAATAGATAGGAGGGATAAGATACGTTTGCCTTCTTCCGGAAACTCTTCAACGAGTTCGGCAACGTCCATGATGAGTTGATCATCCAAATATGCTTGCAGTGCAGCATCGTCCAGAGCAGTGGCTACTTCGCCCCGGAACAGATTTTTCAGGGCTTGGTTCTCCATGTTTCATAGCTAAAAGGATTAAAAAAATAATGATTCCTTCAATGAGACCACAAATTTACAATTTCTTAACAAGAAGAACAATTGATTTTAGGAAAATGGTGATTGGTTGATTGGGTAATTATTTGATTGGGTAAGGAATAATTGAAAATGGACAACTTACCGACTAAAAGACTACAATGACTAATTGACTAATAACCTACCTTTGTCTTTTGAATATCAATACTGAAAAGACAAAAGAGGTGGTATGAAAAGAATAGGGTTGCTTTCGGATACACATGGCTATCTTCATCCTGATATTTTAAACTACTTTAAGGAAGTGGATGAAATATGGCATGCAGGGGATATAGGAACAGTGGAACTCATCAATCGATTAGAAGAGGAGAAGCGGGTACGCGCTGTTTTTGGTAATATTGATGGGAAGGAAATTTATACGACCTATCCTGAAGATCAAATTTTTACACTTGAGGGAGTAAAGGTATGGATGACGCATATTGGAGGGTATCCGGGAAAATATAGCCCAAGGGTTCGTTCTTTAATAAGGAAAAGTCCTCCGGATCTGTTTATCTCCGGGCATTCTCACATATTGAAAGTCATGTCGGATAACAAACTTCAGCTTTTGCATATTAATCCGGGCGCTTGTGGTAGACAGGGATGGCATAAGGTGAAAACGCTTGTTCGTTTTTCCTTAGATAAAGGGAAGATTAAGGATTTGGAAGTTGTGGAGTTGAAGAAGGGAACTTCTCATTGTTAACCTTTCTATTCGAAATGAGGTTGACTAAAAAACCCATCCATTTTGTCTTTAAGAAAAAAGCAAAATCTATAGTCTTGAAAAGAAAAACAGGAGTAATCAGCTTCATTTATGGAAATATAAAAAGACGGTTCTGTCTATAAATATAAATGGTTATCTTCGCCATGATAATAGTTTTATAAAAAAATTACGATTATGATGGCTGAAGCATTAGCAGAAGAAGTGAGTTTACATCAAAAAATTAGAAATCTTGCAAAAGAAAAGAATGCTGTTATTCTTGCTCATTATTATCAAAGGGATGAAATACAGGAAGTTGCAGATTTTGTAGGAGACAGCTTAGGTCTTTCAAGAAAGGCGAAAGAAGTAGATAGCGAAATAATTCTTTTTGCAGGTGTCAAGTTTATGGCAGAAACGGCCAAAATTGTCAATCCGGAGAAAAAGGTGATCTTGCCTGATCTTGATGCAGGATGTTCATTGGCCGATAATTGCCAACCGGAGGAGTTTGGAGAATTTATTAAAAAATACCCGGATCACCTTGTAATTACATATGTCAATACTTCAGCTGAGATAAAAGCCATGAGTGATATCATTTGTACCTCCTCAAACGCTGAATCCATTGTAAGGCAAATTCCTGAAAATCAAAAGATTATATTTGCTCCTGATGCCAATTTAGGGAAGTATATCATGCGTCAAACCGGTAGGGATATGGTGCTTTGGGATGGTGCTTGCATTGTACATGAGGCTTTTTCTATTGATAAACTCATGAATTTGATGAAGCTTTATCCGGAGGCAGAATTGATTGCTCATCCTGAATCTGAGAGCCATATTCTTCAAATATCCTCTTTTGTAGGATCCACCTCCAAACTCATTAATTATGTCAAATCCAGTGATAAAACAACTTTTATTGTAGGTACCGAAGCCGGAATCCTAAAGAAAATGCAAGAAGCTGCTCCCGGTAAAACCTTGATTGCAGCACCTTCGAAGGAAGATAACAGTTGTAATTGTAGCGAATGTGCTTTCATGAAGATGAATACAATGGAAAAAGTGTATGATTGCCTGAAAAATGAAACTCCGGAAATTACCTTGGACCAGGAAATAATAGAGCAAGCCGTTATTCCATTAAATCGAATGTTTGAATATAGTTGATAAGAGGAAGACAATGTAAAAGGTTTGTAAAATAAAAAAGAGGAAGAAGTCTTTTATAAAATACGATGTAATTTTGAATATTTAGTGGCAGCGTGAGAATAAGGTTACTTAAGAGAGGATCTTATTTAACCCGCTTTATTCATGGGATTAGCTTTTTTTGTAGCTACAAGGCATCTAACTCTGCCGCTCTAGTAGCCTACTGCAAAGAGTTTGTAACGCAGTGGTTATTGAGCTAAGCCGAAATATAGATGCAAAAAGATAATTCCAAACCATTCCTCATATTTGGGGAATGACTAAAATGCAGATAATTACACAGGTAATTGATTAAAAAGCATTTACACGACCGTCTCCAAAAAGTGGTGAATAATGCGGGTTTAATTTGGTGAGACCTGAACAGTGTTTTTATCAAATAACTATAATTAATGACAAATATTCAAGAGAAGAAATGGCTGATCATCGTTTTATTTAATCTTTTTATTGTAGCCCTTGCAGGGCTTATACTTCGAGCTTTTCATTATGTTTCTGTCCCTATTCTGAACTATTCCAATTTTATGGAAGGGCATTCTCATTTTGCTTTTGGAGGGTGGGGATTTATGGCTTTGTTTATTGGGCTCTATCATGCTTTTTTAGATAAGGATAAAATCAAAAAAAAAGTATATTCTTATATTTTTTGGGTGGTCTTTATAATGACTTGGGGGATGTTATTTACTTTCCCAATTCGTGGTTATGCATCTATCTCAACTGCTTTTGCAACGCTCTACATTTGGACGACTTATTGGTTTGCTTTTCGCCTATATAAGGACACCAAGAATCATGAAAATACATTGTCTCTAAAATTTTTAAAAGCGGCTTTACTTTTTCTTGTGCTCTCGTCACTTGGCCCTTATATCATGGGAGGCCTTATGGCTTCCGGCTATCAGGATGATCCGCGAGCCATGAATGCCATTTATTTTTATTTACATTTTCAATACAATGGCTGGTTTATCTTTGGAATATTTGCTTTGTTTTTTAAGTGGATGGAAAACCGCAGAATAGTTTTTTCTCAAAAACGAGGTATACTGTTTTATCGGACTCTTTTTTGGTCTTGCTTTCCGGCCTTTTTGTTATCTGTATTATGGGGTAATCCCGACACTATATTTTTTATTATTGCAGGCTTGGCGGGTGTCTTTCAATTGTTGGCTTTGATCCCTTTCTATCATATTCTATATAGCGGTTTCCAAGCTATCAAATGTACAATAAAACCGGAGGTAAGGAAAATAGGAGTTGGGCTTTTGGTATTATTGGTATTGAAATATTTTTTACAGTTTTTAGAAGCTATTCCCGCTATTTCCATATGGACAACAACCAATAGGAATCTCATTATTGCTTATCTACATTTAGTATTGTTAGGGGTTTTTACCATTTTTTTACTGCTGTATTTTCTGGAGGAAGACCTTTATTTTTGGAATACAAATGTAAAGATAGGAGTCTGGCTCTTTATCATAGGGTTTATCTTAACTGAAGCTTTTCTTTTTCTTCAATCGGGTTTGACATTATTTGGCACTTTCATTCCATCTTTTGGCATTTGGATGTTTTATACTACTCTTTTATTGCCGGTAGGAAGCTTCTTCCTTTTTGTGAACCAAATTAGAATCACAAAGAGAAAGAAAAGAAGGAATTAATTTATTACCTTTGAATACCTATGAAAATTGTTGTCTTAGATGGCTATGCCATGAACCCCGGAGATCTCCAATGGTCTGATTTAGAATTGCTTGGAGAAGTGAAAATCTATGATAGAACGCCTGCTGAAAAAGTAGCGGAAAGGATTGGAGATGCAGAGATTGTTTTGACTAATAAAGCGATCCTTAGTGAAGATACGATCTTAAATGCTTCCAATTTAAAGTACATCGGTGTGATGGCCACGGGTATTAATGTGGTACATATGGATGCTGCTAGAGATAAGGGGATCGTTGTAACTAACATTCCTACCTATAGCACTGATTCCGTAGCTCAATTTACTTTTTCCTTGCTCTTAGAAGGAGTGAATAATGTGGAAAAACATGTGGAGAGTGTGAAAGAAGGGGGATGGGTTCGTTCTGATGATTTTAGCTATTTGGTAGCACCTCAAACAGAAATTAAAGGAAAAACACTGGCTTTAATTGGTTTTGGGAAGATTGGACAGGCTGTGGCCAGAATTGCATTGGCTTTTGGGATGAAAGTTATTGCTTCTCATAAGCATCCGGAAAGAGATGCGATGGAAGGAGTCTCCTTTGTAGAGGAGGATAGTTGTTTTAAGAAAGCAGACTATTTGAGTCTACATTGTCCTTTAAATGAAAAAAATAAGGGTTTTGTAAATAAAGAGAAGCTCAAGTTAATGAAACCCGATTCTTTTATAATTAATACTGCACGCGGACCACTAATCAATGAAGAAGATCTGACTGAAGCATTGAATAATGAACGTATTGCAGGAGCTGCATTAGATGTTCTTTCTTCAGAACCTCCTAAAAAAGAGAATCCCTTGTTTAAAGCTAAAAATTGCAAAATAACCCCTCATATCGCATGGGCTACTTTTGAAGCACGAAGCCGTCTGATGAAAATGGTGGTGGAGAATATTCAGAATTGGCAAAATGGCACGGCTGTGAATGTGGTAAGTTAGCAGAAGTATAGTAGTCTATACGGAATCGACTCTTGCAGCTTAAAAGGGACAAGCATAACAAAAGAAGAAATAGTCCGAAGTCAAGGGTAATTTAATAGCTTCATTATTGTGTATCTAATCCTGAAATTTTGAGATCCTTTGCTGAAGTGGAAACTAACCTGATGGTGTAGGTTCCTGCATTAATTCTCGTCTTAGTCATTAACCCAACGGTTCTTTTTTTTCCGGGCTTTGTAGGAGGAAAAGTTAACTTACTTGTCTGCATAACAATACCCTCATTTGAGATAAGATAAAGGACAGCATGTTTATGTTGTGTACTCGTATTGGCATATCGAATCCGTAAGGAGTATTTTGCTGCAAGACCGGGTTTTATTTTCCAGGATATGGTATCGTTAGAAGCCATATTGAATGTGATAAATTCCTTATCGACTGAAATCCCTTTTCCTTTAATCTTGGCATCCTTTACGTGATAGTGAGTAACAGGTTTCAGGTCATAAGTAGGCATAATAGTAGTAGCATATTTTGCTGCAATGAAATAATTATTAAAGGGTTTTTTATTCATTGTTCCGGTAATAATCGTTTGTCCTTTATCAAATTGTTTATGATAAATAGTCCATACTTGTCCTTCATCATTTTTGACATAGGTATCGGTGGCAGAATAATCCTCTAACCAGGAAGGCCTTTTTCTGACATTGCTATCGATGCCAATAAAAACATCGGCCGGACTATTTACTTTAAATTGACATAGCCAGCTACTATCTGTTTTTGAAACCTGTTGAGAATGTTGTATCCATTCTGCTCCGTATAATTCAGAGGGAAGATGAGAGAAGGTAGTTGGGGTATCAGTATATTGAGGCATCCCCGTATCCAGCCAGGTTTCTACTCTCCAGTTTTTGTTTTTAGAAGCAATCTTTAAATTGTCTATCAAGAGGGGAGAAGGAGGGGCAACCGGAATAGAAGAATCGGTTTTAGCTATTGCAATAGCTGATATGACAGCTTGAACCGAATTTACTTTCGGGAAAGAAAGGATCAGTCTCCCGCCTGTGACATGCACTTTTAAAGTTTTCTTTAAAGCGTGGTCGGTTCCTACTTCTTTCCAGATGTCCAGGTTATGGATTTGAATTTTATTATTAACGGCGACATCGAACAAGCGCCAACCCTGACAATCCATTCCTCCGCCAATTCCGAACCAGGGCTCAATAAAATAAAGTTCTATAGTATAATCTCCATCCGGAACAGGAAAGACATATTTTAAATCATGACGTCCGTATCGAAAGGTTTGAAAGAGTTTTTGATCTGCTGTTCCTTTGATAAGATCAAAGGTTCTTCTCTGGCTGGCAAAATAAGGGGGGAGTCCTTTGTAATGGTCAGTCCATGAAATAGAGCCCCAACTGTTTTGGTCAGAAAGGTGCCGATCTGCCATCCAGATGTTTTCATTTTTATCTTTATAGGTTGGCCCTCCACAATTGACCCGATAGAGGTACTGGAGATGAGAGGAGGGACGGGTGATATTCTTTTTTTGATTGATTTTTTCAGAAAAATGAGGAGCTTTAGGTAAATGGTGTAACAGGATGCGGTCTGTGGCGACCTTTTTTCCATGGACATAGCCGATGGCATAGAGAACATTATATTGGATATTGGCGCTGTCCCAATGAAAATGACTGCCGACTCCCGAACGTTTTCGTGTTCCTAAAGAGTGCTTTTGATCTAGATCATTAAATAATTCTACGCTATCGCAATTGGAATAAATGTTTATATTGTACTTTCTTCCCGGGTGGATCCAGCGATCCGGCCATGTGTGAGAAACGATGTAGACCATTGGGTGTTTTTCCGGAGAAACATAGTTTGCCCGGTACATATAAAAGGCATCTACAGGCTCTCCCCATATTGTAAATAAGCCCTTATAATTCACGGGACCTACCCTATCTATAGCCCGATATCCTTCTCCACTTTGTACTCTGCCCGGATTGTCATGAGAATGAAGAAGCCACATAAATTGACCACAGAATTTGTCTTTTACTGAATCGGCTTGTTTTACTTTTAGCTCGAGTAATTGGCTCATTCTGTCTTCACTTAAAGGACCTTCCTGGAAAAAATTTCCTTCCGTGTGGAGATCAATGCTACGCCAAGCTCCGTATTCGCCTATCAGTTTTTCTTCTTGTACTTCAGCAGCATAATTATATGGATTTCCTCCGTAAGTGCCGGACCAGTTTTGCGGGACGTTCCAATCGGTTCCTTCTCCACCATTGCAGGTGGTTATCAGTCGTTGTCCTGATGCTGTTGGATCTAATTTCCGAATTAATTGAACACATTCCTTCGCAAAATTTTTAGGGAGTGTGCTTTCGTTTTCCAGTCCCCAAAGAATAATCGAAGGGTTGTTTCTGCGTTCTATGACCCAGTCATGGAGCAATTTTTTGAAATTTTTTTTGAAGGCAGGATTGTCAAACCAGATATGTGCTGCAAACTGTGGCCACCAGAGAATACCGTCGTTTTCAAAAAAGTGTTGGAACCTTAGATTGTGGGGCTGATGAGCATCTCTAAAGGCGTTGAATCCTGCTGCTTCTACTTGCTTTACTCTGGTTTTAATTTGTGCAGCACTAAAAGCGTGACTTTGTCCGAGAAGGTGTTCATAACCACAAACCCCATTGATGTAAACCGGTTTCCCGTTCACTAAAAATTGCTTATTGTTTCCTTCTCTGTTCTGAGGCCAGCTGATCCATCGGATGCCGTAAGGAATACTTGTTTGATCAATGCATTGTCCGCCTTTCAATATTTTTGTATCGATAGTATAAAGATAGGGGCTGTCCGGATACCAAAGGTGCGGGTGGGAAATTTGATCAAATTTTTGTTTGATATTATATGTTTTTCCCGGAGATACCCGAACTTTTGTTTGAACACTATTTATTCTTGTCCCCGAGCTGTCTTTAAGGGTGTTGATTACTGTAAGGTCTTCAGAGGTAGCATGATGATTATAATTTTTTAAAGTAGTCTCTGTATAAAGGGTTGCTGATTGAGAAGAAACGGCGGTGTCATTCCATGCATGAACGCCAAAAGGAATGATTCGGGTTTGGTTGGTAACAATTAAATGTACCGGTCTGAAAATTCCCATGGGTTGAGAGCCCTCTGAAAATCCTATCTCATTTGCATCCCCTCCGCTTACCCAGGGGAGGTCGCGAATATGTTGAGGATGGTCTGCTCTGACACATAATAGGTTGGAATCATTCACCAGGGCAGCTTGGGTAATATCGATGGTAAAAGAAGTCCTTCCTCCGGCATGAGTCCCCACTTTTATTCCATTTAGCCAAACCGTTGCATATGAACCAACGCCTTCAAACCAAAGAAAAATACGTCGATCTTCCGGCAAGTCTTTCATAAAAAAGGTTTTCCTGTACCAGGCGTAACCATAACGATTTCCGTTTTTTAAGCGTCTGTATCCGCCGTAATCATCCCAGTTGTGAGGAATATCCACGCTTTTCCAGGATTTATCTTCATAATTTTCTTTTTCAAAACCGGCATAAGCTTGTTTGTTGCTATCATTAGCGACAGTACGCCAATTTGTGTCAAGATTCTTGTCTATTCTTATCGTAGATACTTCCTGAGCTATACTCGAGATGGTAATAGATAAAAATAAGAAAGAGAAAAATGACTTGACAAATAAACGCATTGGTTTTGATGATTTTATGGTTGAAGTAGGGAAAAAATGATGTTTTTAATAAAACAGCCAATCTAAACCTTCTTTGCTTTCAGAATCCCCTTTATAACCGGCATCTCGCTGATTAATTGTCTCATCACCTTTGATAAAACCGAGTAAAAGACAAGCGCCATGCTTTAATTTGAACGTGTTTTTACCCGGTTTATAATAATAAGTATGGATGTTGACCGAAGGAAGATTTGGGATGCCTATGGCATTTAATAACTGAACCGCTGCTTGTCCCCGGTTATTCGCATTGGCATTGGTCTCTAAAGCAGAAGGAGATACGAAGTCCCTGTTTGAAGAATTAAAAAATCCAACGACTAATTTAACAGGCTCATCATTTTGGAAAGCAAGTTCAGTACCATCATCCTGTTGCTTAGCCATAGATGTTTTAATACCGGTTAACCCATTCAGCTCTTTAGCTATATTTTTGAAATGATAGTTTTTGTCATTGAAGGGATGTGCGTTTTTTTTCACTCTGTAGGTTTCCTGTTCGTCATTTAATATTTTTACTTGAGCAGGAGATAAAGGTTGTATCTGTTCTGTCTTTTTATGTCCTGATTTGAGTAATTTAATATTCTTTTTGAAGTGTTGCAGCTCTTCCTTATAATGGGGTAAAAGCTCGACCCAGGTTTTGTTTTTGCCGTCTGCTCCACTAATGGGAATAGTTCTTTGACCGGTTTGCATACTATTAGCATACAAATAAGATCCCTTGGTCAAATCTGCTAATTTTTTATACCATTCTACACTTTTTTCTAAATAAGGTATTGCTTTTTCTAGATCTTTAATGTCTTTTGAATACTTATATCGAAGTACTAATAAAGCGGCTTGGACTTTTTGAGCGTAGAAATTTGCCATGGCATTATAACAGTAAATGTCATTTTTAAGCCGATTAAATTCTGTTTCATTTTTAGTGATATTAGGAGCAGCGTTTTCTATTGCTTTGATGGCTTTTTTGCCTTCTTCTACCACTTTTTTTGCTGCCCATATTGGTGTTTCTCCCTTATGGGGTTTGCCTTCCCAATCTCTTTTGGCATATTTTAGGATGGTTTCTCCCTCAGGGCCATCTGAATTATATAACATGGCAATAATTCCCCAGCGGTCAGGACTGATCAGCTGGCTCATAAACATACCGAGTGATAAGGTTTGGCGGTTTCCTTCTGTAATGCCATACCGTCTGATTAAAATAGGGGAGATTCTTCCTGAAGTTTCATAGGCCTTGAGGATATCTTTTCCATGATCTTGACAGCCGTATTTCTTGGCTAACAGAGAAGACCAATAAGAGAATTCATCTTTTCTGTCTCGATGACTATCCCATGCATATCGCGCCCATGCTTTGTACCAAATCCAGTCTCGGTTTATTTCTTTAAGTCTTGGATCTGTATTGTCAGCAGTATAAGGCCAATCCCAATAAGAGGTTTGTGGATATAAATGTAATCCGTTGGCATGATGCACTTTGTGCATGGCTTTTACGGTTTTTTGGATAAAATCAGGAGATCCCCATCTGAAAGGCTCGAGGTTGGATAGGATATGTACATTCTCAATATGTGTAGAAGCCATATCACTTAGTTTGCGATGAACCTTAGCCCAGGGTCCGCGGGGTTCGTAAGTGGTGAGAGATTCTCCGGTGTATTTTTCCATGGTATATAAGTTATGGTACAACGGGAGTGCTGCTTTCATGACTACAGGTGCTTTGGTGTCATGACCGCGTAATACAATAGGCGGCTCATCTGTACGGCCTAAAGCTTTTAATCCCTCTTTGACGCCGGGGATGATGGTTTGGGTAAACCATTTTACTTGATCATCCAAAGAATGCATGGATTCTCCAAGGCAAACCAATAGCCCTACATTCGGGTAATTCTCTACGAACTTGGAAATAGATCTTTGGGTGTAATCCGCAATAACAGGAATAATAGGACGGCTTCTGTCTTGTGTTTTCATGTGATGTTTTTCAGCAAAGGGTTTAGATACAATTACGTTATAAAACATCTGAATGACCCAAATTCCACGTTTATTGGCTTCTTCAGTAAGGAAATGATACATCTCTCTGTTTTTTCTAAAGGTGGCGCTGTCTACTTCTACCGCATCCGGATATTTTTTAAGCTTTACTAAAGAGGCAAATGGATGACCATTCCATAGATAGAGGGCATTGTATCTATTATTAGCCATCATATCTAGATATTTAATCCAAAGTTTTTTGTTATAAAACCAAGGGAAGTTCTTTTCGGTGATGGGGTATTCATACACTCCTCTTCCCGGTAGAAGTTTAGGTAACTGAAGCCCGATGCAAGTACCACGCATGACCATTTCCGGTTCAGTATTTCTTGATAAATTTTGTGGTATAATGCTGTTTGCTGTTATGCTGTCTCTTATTTCTAAGCAACCATATAAGGTACCGGAGGAGTCAGCTCCCCCAATAAGAGTAGTGTGCTTTGTAGTTCGAATAACATAGCCTTCCTTTGAAGGGATACTGTCTATGGCTATGTTGTTTTTATTGAGGTAATTCCTGATGATAGAACTTTTTATGGCTCCGACAACAATCAGTTGATTTGCTTTATTGACGGTAGTACTGTCATTCGTAATTTTAACTTGATAATCCTTTGCTTTTAAGGCTTTTTTTAATTGATGAACTCCAAATTCTAATCTTGAATTTGTTACTTTAGGAGTAAGTATAGTGATTGACTTTTGGGAACAAGCCGTGGTTAAAAGTAAGAAAACGATGAATATCCAATAGTATTTTCTCATAATTTGATCTTTCAATGAATTTAAAACGTTCTTAGAGATGTTGAGTTAGAAATTATTTGACTACTTGAGTTGTCGTGTCATTTTTTTGAGTATTTTTTTATTTAGTTTCAGATGTACCATACCAATGGGATGAAATCGCTGTGATTCCTTGATACCGGCATACATGACTGTATATTTTCCATTTCCTTCGGAAATAAGCCCCATGGGGGTACGCATGATATCCCACCATTTTTTTACTTTCCTTTCTATAGGAATATAATGAGCTTTGCTCCAATGCAATCCGTCTTTTGATAAGGTAAATGCCATTTTATTGGGAAGATGTAATCCCCAGGCATTGGGTCCTCCGTCGAAAATGGCAATGTAAATTCCATTGGGTAATTTACTGACAATAGGATTCTCAACGAAAAAAGGATGGATAGAAGTAATAGGATTAACCGTGGTGTCCATCCTTTTCCAAGGTCCCCCTAATTGCCCGGAAGTGGCTAAGCCTACATACCAGGCCTCGTTTTGTCCATTATAAGGGTAATCCGACCATTTATGCCAGGGGTATGCCCCTCCATAAAAAGCCGACCAATTATCCCCAACTTTAAATGGGAAAAAAGATTGTACCCCTTGTCGTCCTTCCCATAGTTGGGAATTGAGCCCGGGTTCCATGACGATGCCTTTGTCTTTATATGGGCCGCCAATTTCATCATATCCTG
>CAZYHV010000050.1:0-9955 GCA_964647485.1 uncultured Chitinophagaceae bacterium
ATTGGAAACAAAAATAGATTATTTGTCTAGTCTCCCCAACTTTTGCGACTGATCCAAAAAATGTTCCAGAATAAAAAAGCAGTTATGAAAAACATCTTCATAACTGCTTGATTATCAAGTGACCCCGCAGAGGCTCGAACTCTGGACCCGCTGATTAAGAGTCAGCTGCTCTACCAACTGAGCTACGGAGTCGTGGCTGCAAAAGTATAGTAAAGTAAGTTTTTAATCAAAAAAAAGGAAAGAAAGTTGAAATTGAGGATCTTTGTGGTTTTTAAGATGAAAGAAAACGAAAGAATCATGAAAAGATATAAACAATTGTTCTTTGATCTAGATCATACGCTATGGGATTTTGAATCCAATGCCAGGTTAAGTTTAGAAGAATTATTTGATACTTTTCATTTAAAGGAGAAGGGAATTCCAAGTTTTGAATCTTTTCACACGACTTATTTCAAACATAATGAGATTTTATGGGAGCGTTATAGAAAAGGTTTTATTACACAAAAAGAGCTGGGTTTTAAAAGGATGTGGCGGGTTTTGTTGGAATATAAAATTCCTGATACACAAACAGCGCAAGCCATGAATGACCTCTACATGGAAGTGCTACCTCAAAAAGGGAAACTGATGCCGGGAGCAAGGGATGTGTTAGATTTTCTGACCGAAAAGAAATATCCTTTACATATTATCACCAATGGTCCTGAAAAAGGACAGCGACAAAAATTGCAAACTTCCGGAATTGCCGGTTATTTTCAGGTGATTGTCACCTCCGAATCCGTGGGGAAACCAAAGCCTCATCCGGAAATATTTCGTTATGCCTTAGAAAAAACGGGGGCGAAGGCTGAAGACGTATTGATGATTGGAGATGCTCCGGAAGCAGATGTAATTGGCGCGAAGAAAATGGGCATGGATACTGTTTTTTTTAATCCTAAGAACTTGCCATTGAAAGAAATCCAACCGAGTTATATCATTTCAGATTTAAGTGGATTAAAGAAGAAATTGTAACTTTTTCCTACACCGGATAGTACAATTTGTTTTTATAAGACTCTAACTATATAGAGAAGGTTAAAAACAATGAGGAAACTATCGGAAGAACGTATTTATTATCTGTTGAAATCCTATTCTGAGGAAACTGCTACAGAAACTGAGTTGCAAGAACTGTACGAGTGGGTGGTGCTTACTCCGGGAGATAGTGAAATAAAACGATATGTAAAAACCTTATTGGAGGAAAGCGAGGGGAAAGAATTTCCGGAAGTTGACTGGGATAGCCTTTATCATCAAATCCTTGAGAATACGGAAAAAGAAGAGGCTGCTCCTGAGAGAAAGAATAATTGGTGGAAAGTAGCAGCCGTTGTTTTGGTATTGATTGTTGGAAGTGGTGCTATCTATTGGTTTGCTACGAAGGATAAATTAACGAGCGATCGGCCAATAGTTGCGCGGGAAACGAATCCCCTTTATCACAATCATATTCAGCCCGGGAGTACTAAGGCCATGCTCACTGCGGGGCATCAAAGCGTCCTGTTAAATTCGACAGATACCAGTTTCTCTATGGGAGGAAATCAGGTGAAGATAAGTAATGGGAAAATACAAGTATCTGAAAAGAAGCCGGTGGAATATACCTTAACTGTTCCGCGAGGGGGAACCTATAACTTGGTATTGGCTGATGGAACCAAAGTATGGTTAAATGCAGATTCAAAGCTTGTTTATCCTTCTGCATTTACCGGTGATACAAGAACCGTGAAGCTTAGGGGGGAAGGGTACTTTGATGTGACTACCGATGCGGAACATCCATTTGTGATTCATACGGCGCAAGAGGATGTGAACGTATTAGGAACCGAAGTAAATGTGACGGCTTATGAGGATGAAGTGAATAAAACGACCCTGGTTCAAGGGAAAGTTGCTGTGGAATATGAAGGAGAAAGGAAGATTCTGCAACCGGGACAGCAGGCGCTGCTTCAACAAAATGGAGGAAGGGGAGATCGCCATTTTATGATAAAAAAAGTGGATGTGAATCAGGAAGTTGCGTGGAAGAATGGATATTTCCGATTTGACAGAGCCGATATCTCTACCATTATGAAAAAGCTGGAACGCTGGTATAATATAGAAGTGGAATATAATGGGGCAGTCCCACAGCAACATTTTGGTGCGATTATGAATAGAAAGAATAATATTGCCAGAATATTGAACTTACTGGAGGCTACCGGAGATGTGCATTTTGAGATTGAAGGCAATACGGTAAAAGTAAGCAAATAATTAAGGCTTTAAATTGCTTTGTGATATGGAGCATTTCGGCTCCGTGGTCAGCGAGCCTTGTCGAACTGCTCAATGCCCAACTAGGTGGTTGAGCGTAGTCGAAACCACCGATAAAGGAAATATCTCACTAACCAAACAACATTAAAATTAAAAATTTGATATTATGAACTACGAAAATTCTACTTAACCAATCGACGGATGAGGCGAAAGAATCTGCTCAGGTTTTAACGAGCTATAGCAGATAAAAAAATGGGCTTCGAGTGGAGTCGAAACCCAAAACGTTTGAATCCTGTAAAATAAAATCGCTGTAAAGATATTATTTCTTAAACCAAACAAGTGCAAGTTATGCAAAAAATGACATATCGGAAAATGTCGCCTCCAATGGGTAGCTTCTCCCATTTAAAGAAGCGACTTTTAGGCAAGAAAATCCTTAAGGTTATGAAGTTAGTTGTCCTATTATTGACAGTGACCTGTCTGCAGGTAAGTGCGACAAGCTATGGACAGCAGGTTACTCTGAAAAAGAAGAACGCTTCTTTAGAAAAAGTATTTGAGGCGCTTTATCAACAAACGGGTTATCAGTTTGTTTATACCTATGATTTACTTAAAAATGCGAAGAAAGTCAGCGTCGATGCTGAAAATGAGCCATTAGACGAGGTCTTGAAAAACTGTTTTAAAGATCAGCCTTTTACCTATAAAATGATGGGGAATGCGGTGGTAGTGAAGAAAAAGCCTGAAAAATATAATCCGGACAATGAAAAACAAGTTCTGGTCCCCATTAAAGTAACCGGAAAAGTGACGGACAGCCTGGGGAATCCTTTGGTAGGGGTTACGGTAAAAGCGAAAGAAGGCGGAACGGGTGCGGTGACGGATGCCAATGGAGCGTTTTCTATTACTGTTCCGGATGATGCGGTATTGGTGGTCTCGTACGTGGGGTATCAGACCCAGGAGGTGTCGGTGAACGGGAAAGAGGAGATTGATATTGTGCTGAAGTCATCGGTGTCGGAGTTGAATCAATTGGTGGTTGTGGGGTATGGGACGCAGAAGAAAGTCAATTTAACAGGTGCAGTTTCCTCTATCGACTATTCCAAGGAAGCTGAATCCCGCCCATTGGTCGATGCGACTCAGGCCTTAGCTGGTCTTGCCCCTGGTTTACAGGTTATGCAGGGTTCAGGCAATCCTTATGAAGAAGGGTATTCCGTGAATATCCGAGGTATAGGTACACTGAATAATTCAAATCCTTTGGTGTTGGTAGACGGTATGGAACAATCGATAAGTAATGTGAATCCCAATGATATCGCGTCTATTTCTGTGTTGAAAGATGCCGCCTCGTGTGCCATTTACGGTAACCGTGGCGCTAACGGGGTTATATTGATTACCACAAAGTCTGGAGGGAAAAATGAAAAACTCAGCGTCATGGTCTCCTCCAAAATATCTTTAAATTCTCCGATAAGAGAACCTCGGCTCGTAAGTAATTACGCCAAATATATGAGTCTGATAAATGAATCTTACACTAATCTTGGACGGTCCACTGCCTTTTCAGATGAAACTATCAACCTGTGGAAAAAAAAATCAAAAGATCCAAACGACATTTCTGATTCAGGATTCCCCAATTATGTCGCCTACCCGAACACTGACTGGTATAAGGCCATCTATGATAACAGTTTGATGCAGGAACATACAGTACAGGTATCCGGAGGGAGCAAAAAAACCGGGTTTACTTTCTCCTTCACCTATGAAAATAACCCGGGAATACTAAAGAAATCCGGATACAAGCGCTACTTCATTCGAAGCAATATTTATAGTGATGTAACTGACTGGCTTCGAATCGGCAGCCGGATATGGGGATATAATACTGACCGGAACCGGATTGGTACGGGATCTCTGACCAGTATTGATATGACGAAGGTCGTTCCGGGCACATACCCTTATTACGATGGTAAATATGGCGCTCCTGAAGCCAACGAGGAAGATCCTCAGTCGCACAACCCGCTATGGGATATGAATTTCGAACACGGGAATATGAATTACATGCAGATATTTACCAATTTCTATACTTCCGTTAAATTCCTAAAACACTTCACTTATGATTTCGGTTTCTGGTACAAACGCTATATATACGATGGAAAGTATGCCGCTAACGCCTTCCCTAAGTGGAGTTTCAGGCTGAACGAAATCACGGCACAGGCTATTGATTTAAAAACAGCTACAACAGGCCAAACTTATAACCGGGAAAACTTCTGGAAATTCAACCACGTCTTAAACTATAATCAAAGCTTTGGAAAACATGATGTCACCGCCATGGTCGGCTTTGAGGAAGAACGGTTCTGGGCAAGAACATCAAACGTTACGATGCAGGGTCTGATTGATCCACGGATAGATGATATCGACGTGGGAACGGAATTTAAATCATCTTATGGTGCAAGTAATGCCTATACCGCCAGATCCTGGTTTGGCAGGTTGACGTATGCTTACAACAGCCGATACCTGTTCGAAGCAGACATCAGAGACGATGGTTCTTCAAGGTTTGCGCCCGGATATAGATGGGGTGTCTTTCCGGCAGTATCCGCCGGATGGAGACTCTCTCAAGAAAGTTTTATGGCCGGCACAAGGCGCTGGATCGATAACGTCAAAATACGCGCTTCCTGGGGAAAACTCGGTAACAACAGTATTGGGAATTACGAATGGCAGCAGGTCTATGGATTAGTCAACTATCCATTTGCCAGCAATACAAACCTGGGACTAGCGCCTACCGCACAAGCCAATGTAAACTTACAATGGGAAAAAACAACAACCACAGACGTCGGGTTAGACTTTGATGTGGTAAACAGCAAACTGTCTGGGTCTATTGATTATTACAACAAAGTTACCTCAGGAATCCTCTACCGCCCCTCTATCATGTTGATCTATGGCAACATCACTGCCGCACGTCAAAATATCGCGGAAGTCACTAACAGGGGAATAGAAGTTCAGTTAACATGGAAAGATCATTGGGATGATTTTCACTACAGCATCACGGGAAACATCGCCTATAACACGAATACGGTTAGTAAATACAAAGGAAAACTCGTCACAGGATGGACTGAAGAGGATGGGCAGAAGATATACCAGTCAAACATTGGCGATGTATCGACCGGAGGCACAAACCGTATCCTTGAGGGGCATATCATCAATGAATATTATATGCTTGAACCCTACAAGGGGAACCAGCATTACTTCAGCCAGGACGGCACCGTCAATCCGGAGGGAGGACCAAAGACAGGCATGATCCGTACAGAAAACGACATGAAATGGCTGAACGCCATGGTCGCAGCAGGCTATAAGTTCTATCCCAACCAGACCGTCGGTAAGGATGGAATCTGGTATGGAGATTACATTTATGCGGACAAAAACGGTGACGGGATATACGGAAACACATATGATAATGTCTTTACAGGTAGCTCAGCCATGCCAAAGTTGAATTTCGGTGCCCAGCTAAGTGCAAGCTGGAAAGGGTTTGACCTTTCTATGAACTGGTACGGTGTGACGGGCAATAGGCTCTATTTCTACAGAACCGGTCAGAATGCGAGTACTACGATCAAAGGTTATGCTATTGGCAAGAGAATTGCCAACAACCACTATTTTTATGACCCTGAAAATCCGACGGATTCCCGTACCGATCTGACATCAAGTAACCCCCGTCTGACCAATAACTCCGGCAGCAGCCAGAGTGAATCCACCAACACCCATTGGTTATACAGCGGTAATTTCCTTAAGCTCAAGAATTTGACCCTGGGATATTCCATTCCAACACAGGTTATAAGTAAAATTCACGCGCAAAACATCCGGGTATTTTTTTCCGGTGAAAATCTATTAACAATCACCAACTATCCTGGTATTGATCCGGAAGTGCGCGCCCCCATCGAATATTTAACCTATATGCAGTTATCATTTGGAGTGAATATAACATTCTAATTAAATTACAAAATCAAAGGTTATGAAAAAGACAACTAAATATATTTTAGCCATACTGGTATCCGTATTCATGTTATTGGGCTGCGGCTCCGACTTTCTGGATACTGTTCCCCGTAATTCAGTCAGTAGTTCTAATGTATGGACAACAAAAACTTTAGCAGCTAAGGCTGTGGCCGGCGTGTACAATACTTTCACGACTTGGTATTGTGCTGGTTATGGTGGAAACGCAGGTCGTATATGGGACGATTATTCCTCCGTCATGGATATCGATCTGAACTGGATATCTGAGAACTCACTGGTAAGAGGTACAGCCACGCCGTCAAACAGCCAGTTCAGTAACTTCTATTCATACGCTTATACTATGGTTAATCGTGCTAACGATGTAATCGCTAACATCGAATCGGTACCCGATATGTCTGATGCAGACAAAGCCCGTTACATAGCCGAGTGCAAATTCCTGCGCGCATGGGCGTATAACCGGTTGAATATACTTTTTAAAGGAGTGCCTCTGATTACCACACCGATTACCAGCGATGAAGAGGCAAAAATACCTCGTGCGAGTGAAGCAGATGTCTGGAAGCAGGTGTTGAAAGATCTTTCGGATGCAATCAACGAGACGAATCTGCCGAACAAATATAACGCTTCCGATGCAGACTATGGCCACGTGACAAAGGGAGCCGCCTACGCCTTAAGAGGACAGGTTTACCTCTGGCTTAGACAATGGGAGAATGCTGCAAACGACTTCAAGGCAGTTGGTGATTGCGGCTATAAACTATTTACCAATGGTGGGTCAATCGCGTTTAAAAACCTACTTAAGATTCCCAATGAGAAGTGTGACGAAATGATCTTCTCTATACAATGCGAGCAATATTCCGTCGCAAACCCTTTAAATGTGAATTATGGAAACCGTGTCACGGGAGGGTCCATGTGGGACAATTATATTCCCAACCCTCATTTTGTAGAATCTTTTGAAGAAAAGGATGGAAGCCCCTTTAACTGGAACGACTATTGCCCGGGATATAACTCGATGACACCAAAGCAAAGGTCTGTATTTTTCCTTCGGAATAACATGACCCAGTCTGAAATCGACAAAATGGCAACTTATGGCGCCGATATGAGCAAGTACCTGCCTGATGGCAACGAAGCAAGAATCAAAAAAGCGTATGAAGACAGGGATCCTCGCCTGATGATGTCTTTGATTACACCCTACTCCACCTACTTGGGATCGGTGGGAGGCATTGAACATACGTACACCATGCGTTGGCCATATAGAGGGTTCGACGGAAGGAAACCTTTTGATATACGTACCGACGTAAACAATTATTTCTATTATTTGTGGCGTAAATTCGTTCCGGAGGGTAATGAATGGCCGTACCGGGATACTTATGGACTGGATATCAACCTGATTCGCTATGCACAGGTACTGCTTGGATATGCAGAGGCCCTGAATGAAATGGGAAAAACAGATGAAGCCATAAAACAGGTCAATAAGGTACGTTCGCGTTGCGGAGCCCAACTGCTCAATAGCAACGGGCCAACAACGGTGACAGGCCAGACGGACATGAGAGAAAGGATCCGAAACGAATATTACTGGGAGCTAGGAGGAGAGAACGTGATGTACTTCAACGAGCTCAGGTGGAAGACATGGAAAGATAAGAAATTCCGCAACGACACGAATGGTTTGATGCAAATATGGGGAACGACTACTTATACCTGGCACTGGTTGGGTGAGCAATGCTGGACTTGGCCGATTCCAGCTTCCGAACGCCAGAAAAACCCAAATTTAACTCAAAATGAGGGTTGGAGTGATTAACCGTTATTATTCGTTTTATTATTTCAAAAAAGTAAGAAAATGCGAAAAATACTTTTATTCATACTCATGTTGCTGGCGCAGCAACTGTATGGTCAAACAGACAAACATGTAATTATGGTAACCTTGGATGGCTTGCGTCCCGAGTTTTATCTTTCAGAATACTGGGATACACCAAACTTGAAACAACTGGTTGAAGAAGGAGCTTTTGCAGAGGGGGTCGTCAGCGTTTTCCCTTCTATGACATTCCCCGCGCATACCACGATGGTTACTGGGGTTGCTCCAGCAACTCATGGTATATTTTACAATGGTGTTTTTGAGCCTGGTACAGCAAACGGCGGTATATATTGGAATTTTAAACAAATTGCCAGCTCTACCATTTGGGAGGTTGCACACCAAGCTGGTTTAAAAGTAGCTTCGTTGGTTTGGCCTGTTTCTGCTGAAGCTCCGGTGGATTTTAATATTCCCGATATAGGAGGTATGGGGAATGCGGTTTTGGAAAAGTATAGTGTCCCAGCGGGTGTGACAACGACTCTAAAAAAGGACGTTTTAGGAGGAGTCAAAAAAATCAATATCAGTAATGATATAGATGTGGCCAAAATTGCAGCATGGGTGATTAAAAATAAGCAGCCCAATTTAATGACGATACATATGTTTGGGCTTGATCATAAAGAACACGAATTTGGCAGAAAGGGGATGGAAATTCAGCAAGCAATAGCTAAAGCAGATAGCTGTGTCGGTATAATCAGAAAGGCTATACGGGATGCAGGTCTACAGGAGAGTACCTTGTTTATCGTTTTAGGAGATCATGGTTTTTATGATGCAGATAAATCTTTAAATCCTAATGTGTTATTGGCACAGGCTGGTTTGCTCAGAAATATAGATAATGGCGATTGGGATGCCCGGTTTAACACCGTTGGCGGCGCAGCTTTTTTATTCGTGAAAAACAACAATGAAGAAATCATAACTCAGGTCAAGGGAATCTTGAAAAACCTACCTGTCGATGAGAAAAAATATTTCCGGATCGTGGGGGCTGCCGAAATGAAGAAGGTTGGTGCTGATCCAAACGCTGTTTTTGCACTGAGCGCGTTGAATGGGGCATCGTTTGGTAATACATTTAAGAGCAATTTTCTACGACCCGGAAAAGGGGGAGTCCATGGACATTTTCCCGATACCAAAAAAATTCAAACTGGATTTATGGCTGTTGGAAATACAGTAAAACCGAATAGTAATCTGAAAAAAATGTGTTTATATGACGTTGCACCCATTATTATGCACTATTTGAATCTAAACTTAGGCAGTCAGTTAAAAGGCAAAGTACCGGAAGACCTCTTTAAAGAGTAAAATAATCAATGAAGGAAATTATAGTAACCCATTGCACATTATGTTTGGATTAGTTAAGGAAAAGTTTTTATTATGCTAATAATTAGTAGGTATAGTAAACAAATGGGCGGTCATGGAAGAGATTGGAAGAACTAAGGGAAATACCTTTGTAATTTTACCGAGGATAATGGATCCTTGCCTGACTTTAGTGGTACTGGGTTACGTGACGCTAAATTTTCGCTTTGTGAAGGAGGAATTGATTGCCTTTATCGTTAGGTGATCGGGTCATGTGGAAGCTGGGTGGCTTGATTCGCCTTCCATTCTATCCAATTTGGATATTTTCTTCATCTTAGTTTCTATTTTGGGGATTGCCATGCCATCAAGATATTCCTTTGATGGAGTTAATCGAAAGAAGGAGGCTTACACTTATCCGAAAGAGCGGGATAAAAGTCCTAATATAGCCATCCAGATGGAAGATTGTAAGAAGGCATAAGAATGAAGACTGGCATCTTTATCATATTGCGGAAGATGAGACGGAACTGAAAGATTCCTCTGCGCAATATCCGGAAATTGTGCATAGGTTGGACAGCATGTGGCAGGATTGGGCAAATAGGGTGCATGTAT
>CAZYHV010000051.1:0-9836 GCA_964647485.1 uncultured Chitinophagaceae bacterium
TTAGAAAAAACAGCCATACTATGGGACAGAAAAACTTAGATTATCTCACTAATCAGATTAAATATTTAGGGTTTGGCGAAAAACAGAAAGAAAATCTTCAAAAACAAATGGAAACTGGAGAGCAAAAATTCAATTTGGTCGTCAAACAACAATATGATGGTTTTCCGGTAAACTACACGCTCCATTTTGACAAGAGCAAGCAGTCGGATATGTACTTTCTCAATTCTTACAAAGCGATGATGGAAAACGGAAGAGAGCAGTCTATTTATCTCAACAATGGAAAAGGGTTTACAGCAAAAGAAACATTTAACATGATGCAGGGAAGAGCGGTCTTTAAACAGCTTAAAAATAAACAGGATGGCACTAAGTATCATGCCTGGATTAAATTGTCAAAAGCTCAGAAGGGAAAGGACGTAAAGGACAGTAGAAATCTCCACATCTACAACGAAAATTACGGCTACAATCTTAATGAATCATTACTGCAGCATCCGATAAAAGAATTGGATAATCCGATTGAAAAACAAAAGCTCATACATTCTCTACATAAAGGGAACAGGCAAGCGGTTATATTCAAAAAGGCAGGTAGAGAAGAACATAAATTTATCGAAGCCAATCCGCAATTTAAGACCCTACAAGTTTATGATAGTGACGGGAAACGAGCATTTGTTAACCCTAAAAAAAACGCATCTGTAGATCCTGATAATAAAAATCATAGCGCACACAACAAAAAAACAAATAACGATCCTAAAAGACAGACTGCTTCAGGGATTAAAAGATAATTTATAAAAACGCAATATCATGAAAACAATACTCACAGAAAAACCTTCGGTAGCGAGAGAAATTGCAAAGGTACTCGGAGTTGATAATCGGAAAGACGGTTGGATAGAAGGAAGAGGTTGCGCCGTCACATGGGCTTTCGGCCACTTAATTAGCCTTTCTGCCCCCGATAGTTACGGATGGCAAGACTGGACAAAGGCTACACTCCCAATGTTACCGCAAAAATTCAAAATACAACCCGGTACAAAATGGAATCCCAAAACCAGGAGACAGGAAGAAGATAAAGGTATTCAAAAGCAACTGTCAATAATAGAGGATTTATTCAATCGGTCAAGTGAAATTATTGTTGCGACCGATGCAGGTAGAGAAGGAGAATTGATATTCAGATACATCTACAATTACTTGGAATGCGATAAACCCTTTAGGCGGTTATGGGTGTCTTCCCTAACAGAAAAGGCTATAAAAAAGGGTTTTCAAGAGCTCCGGAAAGGTGAGGATTTTAATTCCCTTTATTATTCGGCAAAGTGTCGGAGTGAAGCAGACTGGCTTATCGGAATGAACGCCACCAGAGCGTTAACGATTGGTGCAGCTTTCAAAGATAGTTTCTCGCTTGGGCGAGTACAAACTCCCACACTGGCAATCATCTGTCAAAGATTTATCCAAAAAAAGAATTTTATTCCGGAACCATTTTATAATATTTATATCTCCCTGAGCAAAAACGGAAGGACTTTTCAGGCAAAAACCGATAAATATAAGGATGAAGATTTGGTAAAGGGTCATCTCTTAACGGTGAAAAAAGTATCAACAGCAACAATAGAAGAGGTGGAGAAGAAAGAAAAGAAGGAAAACGCTCCTTTGTTGTATGACCTCACTACGCTGCAAAGAGATGCCAATAAAAAGTATAGTTTTTCAGCCAATGACACGTTAAAGCTTGCCCAGAGTTTGTATGAAAAGAAATTTATTACCTATCCCAGGACGAGCAGTCAGTATATATCGGAAGATGTGTTTGAAACCGTTCCCTCGCTTCTTCATGTAGCTGCCAACCATAAAACCTATGGAGCATTTGCAAAACAATTATCCAATCAGGAATTAAATAGCAGGTCTGTAAACGCAGACAAAATCGAAGATCATCACGCCTTATTGATAACAGGAGTTTATCCCCAAAATTTAGGCGAAAAAGAAACAAAAATATATGATCTCATACTCTACAGAATGATTCTATCTTTTTCGCAACCTTGTTTTAAGGAGGTAACCAAAGTTTATATTGATTGTGCAGGAATAAAGTTTACTGCCCAAGGAAACACGATACAGAAAGGTAAAGAAGGTTGGCGGTTGATGGATAGCCTTACGGATAATCAGGATAAAGACGCCGATGAAAATCAACTGTTCCCGGACTTATCCCCCTATGAGATGATTAATAAAAAAGGCGAGGAAATAAAGAAGAATATGACTAAACCTAAGCCACTTCATACAGAGGCCTCTCTACTGTCAGCTATGGAGACTTGCGGTAAAGACATAGAAGATGAAGCCATGAAGGAGGCTATGAAAGATTCCGGTATTGGTACGCCAGCAACACGGGCAAACATTATTGAAGTGTTGTTAAAAAGGAAATATATTGAAAGAGAAAAGAGAAAGCTCGTTCCTACCCCAAAGGGGCTGACTACATACTCCTCTCTAAAAGATATGGATATTGCATCTCCCGAATTAACAGGAAAATGGGAGGCAAGGTTAGGCAAGATTAATAAGGGGGACGAAAGCCCGGAGCTTTTTATGTCGGACATCCGTGAAGAAACTACAAAGATAGTTCCTCAATTAATTACGATAGGTAGTCGAATAGATTTTAGTAACCTGAGAACTTCAAACAAAGCGCCCATTGTTTGCCCAAAATGTAAAACGGGAGAGCTCAGAAAAGGAAAGAAAAATCACTATTGCAGCAACTGGAAGTCCGGTTGCGATTTTGTCCTTTGGGACACTGTTGCCAGCAAAAAAATCAGTGAAAGACAGGTAAAAGAATTAGTACAAAAAGGCAAATCCGGGCTTATCAAGGGTTTTAAGAGTAAAAAAGGTAGAGATTTTAGTGCCTATTTAGTACTGAATAAAGATTATAAAGTGGAGTTTCAATTTGAAAAACGATTTTAAAACAAACTTTTTGATATGAGAAAAAAACAAACCCATAACCCACTACAGCTGTCTTTATTTGATGACGCTATACCGGAAGAGAAGAAAGAAAAACCTAAAAGCAGATTAGATACAGAATGGGAAAACGCAGTAAATATACCTAAATTAGCAAACGACAATTCATTAACAAACCATAAAACACAAAATCATGAAAGAAACATTCCAGAAAGTAAAAGGAGAGAACGGGGAAACTTACATCCTTCACATAGACGAGGATACGGAGATAACGCAAGACCTTTCGGCGACAGCGGACATCCTATTCAGGATGATGAAAGAACAACAACCGGAAAGGTTGAAGGAGATGAGAGAGAACGGTCAGGTGGTTCACTTTTTGAACAAGGTAGCCTACGGGTACGACCGGAGAGTACAATGGAAAATCCAAGCCGAACACATGAAAATATACGAAGCGGAAGAGATGGAATGGCCGAGGCTGATGGAGGAAGCTGGGTTCATTTAACTGACCTTAAACATCTATTAGATTGTGAGATTGTAGATACAGCTGAAAGGGATATAACGTTCGGCAGAAAGTATCACAACCTTTTTCGTGCATCCCCGACGACGAACTTCATTGCACGGGTAGATGTTGCCGCAAGCCATCCTAAGATAAAAAACCCTCTCTTTCTTCATTTTACACAAAAAGAAGTCACGGAAGAAGATATCTACAGACGTGTCTTTGATAATTATAAAGAGACATTAGAAATAAATAATGCAACAAGAGGCAGAGACCAATGGTTTCAGACCTTATTTGATCATGCCGGTAGCGTTATAACCAACGTTAACAGGGCGCTGGCTGAAGAAAAGAAAAAAGAAATACAACAAGAGGTTGCTGCCTCCATTCAAGACGACTTTAAAGTTCAAAATTTTCACGCTACAACCTCTCCGTTACAAGGTCGCTCCTTTAATAAATCTTCACGGTATCAGGGGAATATTGAGGCTTTAGATGTTTTAATAGACCTACAGAAAGATGCCAGGTACCCCACAGAAAAGGAACAACAAAAACTGGCGCAATATGTCGGATGGGGCGGGTTAAAAGAAATACAACTCAATCCTGAAAAGGAAGATGATTGGAAATCCCGATCCGATATCAAACTGAGGGAATCTGTTAAGGAAGTCAATGATAAACTAAATACGCTTGATCCGGATGGCTCATTAGGGCTTTTAGACAATGCAAAGAGAAGCATATTGAGCGCTCATTATACCTCTTATGATATCATTAACGCCATTTATAAAACTGTTCAGAATGCGGGATTTTCTGGTGGAAACTTGTTGGAGCCTTCTGCAGGTATAGGGAATTTCCTCGCTGCCATGCCGGAAGATATGGCTAATAATTCGGAAGTCACGGCTATAGAGATGGATCAGACCTCCGGGAAGATTTTACGCAATCTATTCCCTACGGCTGAAACTTATATTTCCCCCTTTGAAAAGACCCAACTGCCGGAAAATCATTATGACCTAATCTTATCAAACATTCCCTTTGGATCAACAAGGATTTTCGACCCGTTAATAGAGAATAACAAGGATAGAGACTTTAAAAAAGCGGCAAATAATATTCACAATTATTTCTTTGCCAAATCTATGTTGTTGGCCAAACCGGGTGCAATGATTGCCTTCGTTACCAGCAGGTATACTTTAGATAGTAAGAAGAATCATAAAATAAGGGAGCTAATCAATGATAATTGTGACTTCTGCGGTGCTATCAGACTGCCTGACAATGCTTTTAAATCGAATGCGGGCACAGAAGTCGTTTCTGATATTATTTTCTTAAGAAAATTCCAGTTAGGGGAAAATAGAGAGCAGAAGAACCAGTTCCTAAATGTAAAAGATAAACCTTTTACTGATCAGAAAGGACAATCGGGAATCATTAGCTATAATGAATATTTTCATGACCACCCTGAACATCTTATCGGAACAGTAGAATTTGGCGGGCTATACAGAGATGACGAGTTTAATTTAAAGGGGAATGCAGAGCAAAATCTTTATGAAGAAATAACCCGGAGGGGAGAGGAACTTTTTAAAGATCCGGTTCTTACAGTGAGCCCTAACACGCCCGTAGAGCAAACAAAACGAGACGCTGAGATAGAACATTATATTTCGATGAAAGAATATGATGCTATTGGTAATCTTGTTGTATTACAGGATGGTTTTATCGGCAAAATATCTGCTAACTTCCATGTTAACCAGGAACTTGATGACAAAGTAAGGTCTTTAGGTCTGAATCCTAATGTAATCAGAAACAACAGGGATTCGCTTTCGGCACAGGATGAACAACGGATAAAAGATGCCGGAATAGATATCAAAGACTTTTACAATAGAGTGGTTCAGCCAGTCAGAATTAGGAAAGCCGACCAGCCAAAGATAAAATTTCTGAGCACGCTACGGGAGAGGACAAAAGAAATTATATACAAGGAAACAAGCAGAGGCTACAGTGATTTTGCCCTTGATAATCTGAGGAAAGAGCTCAGGTCAATATACAATGACTTTAAAAATCGTTACAAACATTTATCCCATAAGTCAAATGAAAAGGTATTAGACAACGAGATTGATAAACACCTTGTTCTTTCCTTGGAAACCTATAATAAAGAAAAGAACAGGTATGACCCTTCGGATATTCTCTTTAAGAGGACAGTAAATCCGATAAAGGAAGTGAACAGGACGGATAATATTCAGGATGCGATATCCTTATCCTTACGCAAATTCGGCACGCTAAAGATGAACTACATTGCCGAATTAATGGACAAGAGCCATGAGGAAATTATGAAGGCACAGACGGGGGATCATACGTATATCTTCAAAGATATTAATGGTGCTTTTAAGACCAGAGAAGAATATCTATCCGGGAACGTTGTTAAGAAGTTGAAGGAAGCCAAAAAGGCAGCAGAAATGGACGGCTATTTTCAAAATAATGTAGAACAGCTGGAGAAAGTGCAACCCGACAGAATCCCTGCCGTCGATATTTATTCCCCCTTACATTCCCGATGGGTGCCACAAAATTATATCCAACAGTTCCTGCAACATCTTTTGCATACCGATGAGGTTCAACTCAAATTCTCAAATTCTAAAGATAATTATAAGCTGAATATTAATGATTATGGGGCAAACTTAGATGCTTTTTCAAGTAAAAGGAAGAAGGCGTCATGGATTATGGAACACGCACTCAATGGTACAGAGCCTAAAGTCAATTATTCTACAGAAGTGGATGGAGTTAGAAAGACCGTATTTGATGCTGAAGATACGCAATTGGCCAAAGAGATTTATAAGAAAATACAGGGAGAATGGGACGATTGGAAGTATCAGGATTTAAAAAGAAGAGAGCATCTGGAAAATATCTATAATTCAACTTTCAATACCACCGTCCTACGGAAATATGATGGTACAAACATGAAGTTTCCGGGGCTTATAGGATTTGAACTGCGACCTCACCAAAAAGACGTTGTGTTTAGGAATGTTCAACAAATGGGAGGAATTAATGATCACATGGTCGGCGCCGGGAAAACTTTGGTTCAGATTGCTACCGCTATGGAACTAAGGCGGTTGGGTCTAGCCAATAAACCCATGATTATAGGCCTCAAATCTCAAATCCCTCAATTGTATAAAGATTTTAAAGAGGCCTACCCTTTAGCTAAAGTACTGTACCCGGAAACGAAAGATTTTCAAGCAGCGAATAGAAAGAGACTGCTATCTAATATTGCTACCAATGATTGGGACTGCGTAATTATTTCTCATGACCAATTTACCAGGATAGAACAGCCGGAAGATATTCAGATTGAACTGAAGGAGGAATTGATGGAAAGGCTTAAGGAAGACATTGCTGCAGCGACCGATAAAAGGGAGAAAAAAAGATTGGAGAATAGGCTGTATGCAGAAGAGCAGAAGGTTGACAAGTTAACTAATGCGGCGAAGGATAGAGATATATTGAGTTTCGACCAAATCGGTGTTGATTTTCTTATGGTGGATGAATCACAGGAATTTAAAAACCTTGAATTTTCGACGTCTAAAAAGAATATTAAAGGATTGGGAAACCCGGAAGGAAGTAAACGTGCCTTTAATATGCTTGTTGCAGCACGATATCTCCAGAAAAAACACGGAGGGGATAAAGGGCTCTTATTCGCATCCGGTACGCCGATTAGTAACACGATGGCGGAATTATACCTGTTATTCAAGTACCTGCGACCGAACAAAATGCAGGAACTTCAGCTGACCAGTTTTGACCGGTGGGCAGCTAATTTTGCCAATGACTATTCTGATTTAGAATATTATATGGGCAAGTTCAAAGAAGTACACCGTTTTCGGGAATTTGTTAACCTCCCGGAGCTATTAACGTTATACAGGGAGATATCGGATGTACGGAACGACAATAACTTGAAACTGGATAAGCCAGCCTGCAACCACCAACTGGTCAAAATACAACCTTCGGAGAAGCAGCTCGACTTAATTAATAAATTACAGGAATATATAGGAACTAAAGGCGTGAAGAATGCGAGCGAACTGGGTTTGACAGCGGGTTTTGACGATAGGAAAGGGATGAACCCTTCCTACGCCATATTAGCTATTAATTTTGCCAAAAAATTAAGCTTAGACCCTCGGTTGATAAGCCCGAACTTGAACCCCGGAACCAAATTAGCCTCAGCAGCAGACAATATCAGCAATATCTATAGCAAGTATGATGATATAAAGGGAACACAGTTGGTATTTTGTGACGTGGGAACACCGAAGAGTAAAAATAAAGTCAACAACTTATACAATTTACTGGCTTCGGGGGATATTGCCCAAGCGGATTTAAATGCTGTTTTTGGAGAGGATTTTTTGGAGAAAAAGGCTAAGCCCAGAATCAATACCATTAAAGCCCGAATGGCAAACACGCTGCATCTTAGCGAAAATGAAACGGAAAATATGGTTGCAGAAGCTAACAGAAATGAAGATTTTAGCGTGTATTCTGAAATGAAACGGTTACTCATGGAAAAAGGTATCCCAAGTGAGGAAATAGCCTTTATTCATGATTATAATACGAGAAAACAAAAGGATGAACTTTTTGATAAGGTTAATAAAGGGGATGTAAGAGTGTTATTAGGTTCCACAAAAAAACTGGGAACGGGAGTGAATGTGCAAAAATTAGCAGTCGCCGGGCATCATTTAGATATTACCTGGAGACCTTCCGACATTGAGCAGCGGAATGGCCGTATAGGGAGACAGGGTAATGAAGCTGCTAAATTAAAGGGAATGAAAGAAGTGCCTATCTACTACTATGCAACAGAAAGAACTTTGGATGCTAGCATGTACAACACTACCAGCCAAAAAGCGAAATTCATCGCACAATTGAAGACAACGACAAATAATGACTTGCGGACGATTAAAGACCTGGAGGAAGATATAGATATGGGAGATATGGCTGCCGAGTTATCCGGAGACCCTATCTTTAAGGAAAAAGCAACACTGATGAAGAAAGTGCAGGAGTTAGAGCAACTCGAAAAGTCATTCAAGGGCAAGAAGTTTAGCTTTGAATCTAAGTTGAAAGAATCAAAAACGCTGTTGAAGTACTATGCTGATAGAGTGTCCATTTTAGAACGGAATATCCCCCTCCTTAAAAGCATCCCAAGAAACGAGAAAGGGGAAGAAGTGTTTGCCGCTAAGATGAAGAATAACACTTTTTCTAAAATGAAAGAGTATGGAACACAAGTCGTAGCCGAAGTGGAATACTTTAAAAATAATGGCAGGAGAGACCAACGTTTTGATTTGGGAGAGGTATGGGGATATAAAGTTGTAGGGATGGTCACAAACCAAAAAGGAGACTTATTTGACGCCAGAGCAGATAGAGAGATTCTTTCTCCATTAGGAGATTCCATAGCGCCAAAGAAAGCCATTGTCAATGGCACGGTCGCAGCCGCAGTACAGATTAGAAATGCTATCTTAGATATGCCCAAGCGATTAGAAACTATACAGAGCAAAATCAAAAGACAGCATGAGAATGTAGAGGAATATAACAGCAAGATCGGAGAGCCTTTTGCCTATAAAGAAGAATTGAATATAAAAAGAAACCGATTAACGGAGGTAAACGGCATTATCAAGGATAAGCTGAAAGAAGAAAATAAGAGGGAAGATACAAGTGAAAATAGAGAATTGGAGCGAGAATCTTCTGAACAAAAGATTGAAGAGACAAGACCGGTGTATCCAATAGGATATTCCCGTTTTTGAAACAAAGTATCTTAAACAGTTCTATAAAAAGGCTGGGTGCCTCTGGAATTTCGGCTGGGTGCCTCTGGAATTTCTTGTACTAAAGTGGCATGATGATTACCGGAATATGCATCTAAGTTCCTGTCTCAATTGAATATGCTTTTTTCAAGTTGACACCTATTCAATTATTTTCAATCTCCCCGTTTTTTGTGTCATTACCTCTAAGACATCTTTAATTTCATGGTGAGTTGTTTCATCTGTTTCTAAATAGATTTCACAATTTTCATTCTTGGAAATCAGCCTAAATTTTGTTCGAGACAGTTCAATTTCAAAATCAGTCAATTCTCCCGATTTTTCAAAATCACTTGATTCGAAATAATAATAATCATTTTCAAATTCATCTTCTGGGTATGTTCTCTGAATTAAAATATACCTTTCTATAGATTCCAAAATATCTGTAGAAGTAGTTCTATTTGCGATATGGTTTGATTCTTCCGAGAATTCAGAAAAGGTTATTGTGCAACCAAATTCACCGTCATCAATAGAAATGTCGCCACATTTGAAAGTCATAAAATAATCATTTTTCGTTTTACGGGTTTCTACACGGGTGAGCTGTTAAGCTTGCTTGTAACGGCTTGCATATTGGCGTTCGGGCGGTATTTTCACCCCAAAACTTTAATCGAAGCACCAATGCTCAAATATACAAAAAACTT
>CAZYHV010000052.1:0-7280 GCA_964647485.1 uncultured Chitinophagaceae bacterium
CTTATTCAGATTGGCTCATGTTTTTGCGTAATCCCCAACTTTTGATCTTGATCCGTATTTCCTAATTGATTTCTTCTTTTTGAGGCAAATGTTTGCGTTCCAACGGTAATATGTTTTCCTACATCAGCCTCAACATTAGCTCTTAACTGGTATCTTTCAGATGCCGTATAAGACATTGTACCCGGGTTATTGAGATATCCCATACTTAGCATATATCTGACATTATCTCCTCCACCATTAACTGATAAATTATGATTTTGGACAATATTATGTTCAAACAGCGTATGGGCCCAGTCAGTATTAGGATAAGCAAGCCAATTAGGGATACCATCAGCATTTTTTCCATTGGGGTCTTTAGAGGCCTCTTCCCATTCTTTAATAGTATTTTTTGTAAAAATGGGAGTCTGACTTACATTACTCCTACCTTCATTGATTAGTTTCATATGTTTCGCATAATCCGTTACAAAGTTTGGATAATTAATGGGTTCTACTGTAGAGACTATCCCACTATATGAAACCTTAGGGGCACCTTTTTTCCCCTTCTTAGTGGTAATCAGTATCACACCATTAGCTGCCTGAGCTCCATATATAGCTGCAGAAGCAGCATCTTTCAGTACCGAGATATTGGCAATATCATTCGGATTTACAGCATCCATGGATCCCTTTATTCCATCAATAATCACTAACGGCGAACTATTATTCAAAGTTCCAACCCCTCTGATATGAATAGAAGCACCATCTGAACGAGGATCTCCGGACCCCTGTCTCACTGACATACCCGGTGCCAATCCAGATAGAGCCGTAGATACATTTGTCACCGGTCGATTCTCGAGTTCTTTCGATCCAACAGATGCTACCGATCCTGTCAAATCCGCTTTCTTTTGTTTCCCATACCCCACGACTACCAGCTGGTTTAACTGCGAAATAGAACCACTCAATTCTATATTAATCTCTGGTCTGCCATTCACCGGCACTTCTTTGGTCTCATACCCCACATAAGAGATGACTAAAACTCCATCATCTTCTACCTGTAGCGTATAATTACCATCCGCATCAGTAACTGTACCGGATCCGCCTTCCTTTGCCTTGACAGTAACTCCTATCAACGCATTTCCATCTTCATCCGTTATTTTTCCCGTTACTTTGATAGGATCTGCTACTTTGATAAAAGCATGTGCTTTTTCTTTTTCACTAATCGGCCGATGATACGCTTTTGCAGAGACCTGAAGTCCGGCATACCCCAGGACAATTATTGCTAATGCCAATGTTTTATAAGGCAACCGAAAACGGTGTAATTGCCTTTTTCCTTGGTCAAGTTTACTCATAATAATGTCATATTTATCTTGAATATAATATAATCCTGCTTCAGTCATCAAATGACTCCGATTTGAAAATAACCTGATATCTGCAAAAGATAAACAGATTATTTTTCCGATAAGTATGTAGATAAAATATTAGGAAGTATCTTTGTAATCCATACGTATATTGTTTATAAGAAAAAACGATATCGTTTGCATAGAACGTTTGCATAAAGTTAGAGTAAAAACACATAATAAAAAAATTATTTTCTTTTTTCAATACATTCTTAACAAGGATTCAGGGGAGATAATCTCTAAATAAATTAAATATTAACACCAAAGACTCATCTACATACTGCAATATATAAGACTTCTATTTTTTTCCTACCAAAATGAGCACTATCACAGATCTCCCCTTTCTTCTAGTTCTTTCATCGTAAAAGGAGAGGTTCGTTCTGAAAATTTTTCTCTTGAGGCTTTCACTTCTTTAGAATGCACAGCTGAAGCATCATTATTCCATGCGGTTCTAATATAACTCAATATTTGCGAAATATCCTCATCTGAGAGCTTTTTATTTTCTGCAAAACCCGGCATTTCACCTCCAATTTCAGGTTTTTTATAGACTTTATCTCCTACTTTAATAGGTCCCGTCAAACCATTCAAGACAATTGCCAACAACGTCTTCTTATCCCCTTCTACCCATTGTGATCCGTTGAGAGGAGCACCAAGAGCACGAATACCGGCGCCGTCTTCTCCATGACAGATTTGACAATACGTAGCAAATAACTTCTTGCCCTTTTCATATCTCTCTCCATGCTTCTTTTGTTTTTCCTTCCTTCTCTCTTCAGCATTGTTCACAACCTTCTTTAAATGGGTATATAACACCAGATTGGAATCGGTCAAAGTACCTTTGATATGGCTGAAAAAATTCTTTTCTCCTCCTTTTATTCCACTAATGGCGGCATCCACAACATATTTATCGTCAGCATACTCAAGGGCTAATGCTGCCAATAACTTTTGCGCGTTTTCCACGTCATAATGCATGGCTTTTGCCCCTAAAAATCCAATATAGGGAGCTAATCGCTTGTTTTTTTCTTTGATCAGCCGCTCCCCTTCCTTCAACCATTGGTCAACATTCCTTTTGTCAATTATTGAAACAACCTCTGCTATCGCTTGTTGTTGTAACTTTATGTTTTCTGAATGAAGAAATGAAAGGATATCATTGTTTGTCAATCTACCTAGCCCTTCCAAGGTCCAAAAAGAATGTATTTTACCAAGAACGGAAGCATCCTTATTTAACTTTTTTCGAAGCAAAGATTCCATCTTTACTTTATTTTGATCGATTAAAAGTCGCTGAACTGTTTTTCTAATCCAAGGATTGGGGCTATCCAATAAATCAATCCATTGCTGCGGTGATTTATTATAAAGTAGGGGAATAGTCGTTGTTTTTCCATCGGGCAATATCTTATAGATACGACCTCTGTTTAGTGGTTGAGCCAGATTCCTTTTAGATATCTGATCTTTTAGGTAGGAGGTCAGATAGGTAATATCTTGAATAATGCCCCTATACATATCCACAATATAGAGTGCCCCTTCCGGTCCATTATATAAACTTACGGGACGAAAACGTTCATCATCACTTGCCAAAAACTCCTTTCCCTGATAGGCTTGTTTCCCGCTTACTTTAAAACCATCATGAGATAAGATATCTCTTTTTACTAGATTCGCAGCAGGAGCAGCGACAAAAGCATTTCCTTTATATTTTTTTCCAAGAAGATGTCCCCGATAGATTACAGGACCACTGGCTGCTGTAAGATGTCGCAATCTAAAACTACTATCCAAGACGCCTTCTCTGTATCCTCTATTGACTCCTGGAGTAGAATGAATGGGATAGGTACGTGTATCCTTCACAATCGTTTCATTAAATCCACTAACATGACCTTGATCCTCATTCCAAGCTCCGAGTCCCGGAAGAAAATAATCTCCCAATAAATTGACTGAATTATTATTATAAAATAACCGGCCATAATCATCCTGTGTAATTCCCCATTGACCACGAAAATGAGTATGTTCTTTTACCCATCCCCCATTCTTCTTTCTGTATCGGACATCAGACTTAGCACTATACACCCAATTATCTAATCCTCTTAACAGTCCATTGGGTTGATGTTCGGGATTACCCCCTACTGCATATTCATCATCTACAACATACTTATGTCCTGCAGTATCCCCATTTATCTTTACAAACCAAAGTTTAGGAGGTTCTGCAATTAAAACGCCATCATCATAAAAACAAAGCGCCCTTGGCAGGATCAAAGAATCCATAAATATTTTTCTGGTATCCATCTTTCCATCTCGGTCTGTATCTTCCAGAATTACAATCTTTCCGGTAGGGCTAGAAGTTTCATCAGTACCCGAAGTATCCGGCATATAACCTTGCATTTCAGCTACCCACATCCTCCCTTTGGCATCAATCCGCATAGCTACCGGAGCCTGAACCAAGGGTTCTGAAGCGACTAATTTGATATCGAGACCATCTTCCAATTGAAAATGTTTTAATGCCGCTTTAGGGGATAAGGGGGATCCCTTCTTTTGTTTTTCCTGATGGCATCCCAGCAGGATGAGCAGAAACAAAAATGGAGCAATAAAAAGGATATTGCCCCATCTTAATGATTGTTTGGTCATACTTTACGTTATCTTAACGTTCTAATTTTAATACTTTTATAGGAAACTTTATTCCCATGATCTTGGAGCAAGATATACCCTTTCTTCCACAGACCGAAATTTTTCCAATCTTTATATTTACTTATAGAAACAAGGTATTTAAAATGTTTTGATCCTTTTTCATAAGCCAGCGCTTTGTACCCATTGATCCAGTGTTCTACATGACCATTAGGATTAACAATGATGCGGCCGTGATTCCATTCTCCAATAGGCTTCACATAAGGCGGTCTGGTCGCTTTAATATCATTCTTAGGAATTAAGTCATAGAGCGAAGCTACAGTACGATTTCCATTACGACCTTTCTTAGCATCCGGATGGTTTTTATCATCCAATACCTGATATTCCAGACCAATGCCTGACTTCCCGTTGGTATCATAACTTTCTTTGACAAAATACTTTACACCACTATTTGCTCCCTTTGTCAGTTTAAAATCAAACTGTAACTCAAAAGCCCCATATTGTTTTTTGGTAATAATATCACCTCCACCTCCTTCTTGCATTCCATTAGACTGGTGAACTGTAAGTATTCCATCTTCAGCCGACCATCCTTTTTCAGGGAAATCTTCTTTATAAATCCCTCTCCAATGATTGGAAAGGTCTTCCTGTTTACCATCCCATAACATGGAATAGCCTTGTACCCTTTCTTGGGTAGACAAATCGTTAGGGATTAAATTAACAACATAGGTTTCATCATAAGGACGAGGGTGAAGTTGATCGGTTTGAATACGAATGTTTCTCCAACGAATTTCTTCTCCCGCTTCTTCTTTATTATTCCCAATACTATGTACTTGTAATGCTATAAATCCTTTCAAGGTCATATCATCTACCAAACTAGCGGCAGGAATGCCATTCACCCAAGTACGAATAGTATTCCCAATACATTCTACCCGATAATGATTCCATTGATTGTGTTTAAATGCTTTTCCCGCTTCCGGGTTAAAGATAAGAGGATACAGCCACCCTCTTCTGGCTTCATCATAGATACCGCCGCTCCATGCTCTGTCTGAAGGATCTATCTCTATTTGATACCCATGAACTCTGCCATTATGATAATCCGGAGTACTTTCACTCCGCACCTGTATACCGGAGTTCATGTGGTCATTGACTTTAAATTCTAATTCAAGAATAAAATCCCCATAGGATTTATCTGTAACAAGAAAAGAATTAGGAGTATTCGTAACGGTAGTCCCCACGATTTCACCATCTTCTACTTTATACTTAGCCTCTCCATTGAGTTGATGCCAACCCTCCAAATTTTGACCATTGAACAAAGGCGTCCAGTTTTCATCTTTATCATTCTGCGAAAAAGCCGATTTCATACCAACCATTAGTAATAAACCGACGAGGAGTATCATTTTGGTTTTTAACATATTTATCATTTTATTATCATTAATTAAATTGGGTTATAAATTATATTACACCTTGGGCTCCCAGCCCTTTTCATAATCACGCTTCCACATTTTCATGGCTTTACGATTATTCTTAATCCTTCCCGTTTTAGCATCTGTATGTAAGGTTTCTCCTGTTTTCTGTGCTATATTTCCAAGGTGGGTCAGAAGGGTACTTTTTTGAGCTTCTTCCATTGGAGAGTTGGGGGTATCCTTTCCTCTGATAGATTCTGCAAAATTATGGAAATGTTTGACAGTAAGTCCTCCTCCTCCAATAGTATTATTGGTATCCGTGGCTGTTTTTTCTCCTTCTTTTCCTTGTTTAATCATTTTATGCTCTTTATCATAAATTTCATAACCGGCCCGATCCACAATAATAGATCCTTTTGTACCACGAATCAATGAGCCACGACCACGACCAAAGAAGGGATAAGAGTTACAACTCAACCCTTCCCAACTAATCATCTTGTTATCATCTCCCCCATATTCATAGCTGGCTATTTGCGTATCATAAAATTCCCAATCATCATTTCTATATTCATATCGACCTCCGGAAGAGGTTGTTTTTACCGGAAAATTTAAGTCTAAAGCCCAACGACAAAAGTCTATTTCGTGAATGGCATTATTACCAATTTCACCGGTTCCCCAGTTCCAGAACCAATGCCAGTTATAATGTACAATATTATCCCGATAATGGGTGTGAGGAGCAGGTCCTTGCCATAAGTTCCAATCTAACCATTTGGGTACCGATACCGGTTTACCATTCCCTATTGTACCACGAGCATTGGTGTACCAAGCTTTCCCATAATAAGCATCTCCAATGATGCCATCGCGAATAAGTTGCACCGCTTCTATGGAAGTTTGTGCCGATCGTTGTTGATCTCCCATTTGCATTACTATATTAGGATGCTTCTTCTGTATTTCTACCAGCCATTCTCCTTCCTGTGGATTGTGAGAAAAGGGTTTTTCTACATAAACATGTTTCCCTGCATTTACCCCCATAATAGCCATTGGCGCATGCCAATGCCCGGGAGTAGCGATACTGATTGCATCCAGATCCGATTTTTCTACTAATTGACGTACATCCTTTATAGTCTTTACAGATGAACCCGTCATTTTCTTCACCTTATCTGCTCTATCTTTCAACACTTTGCTATCTACATCACATAAATATTGAATAGTAGCATTCGGGAGTTTATGAACAGCATCAATATGTGCTTGTCCGCGACCATGTAAACCAATAATACCAAAACGTATACGCTCATTAGCGCCCATAATATTGCCATAGCTTTTGGCACTCATCCCCAGGGTAAGCCCGGCGACTCCCAGTCCTGTGGTTCTTATAAACTCCTTTCTGGAAAATTGGGTTTCTCTCTTGTTTTTCATTGTAATTTAAATTGACTATAAAATAATATCATACTAAATGCATTTATCTTTGTTGCTAAAATACAAAAGTTTTACTTTCGATGCAAACGATTCCGTTTTCCTTAGCGGATTCATGTTTAATCGTTAATTTTACAATTAAACAGACTAAATCCGAAGAAATCAAATTTCACCTGTATGTTCTTGTATCAATTGACAGAAAGTTTTTAATAATCCAAAGAATCGCACATCAACAATTCTTCAATATTTTTATATCAAACGGAAAGTTGACTTACACCGCACCTCACAATGAATAGCAACAAATCCATTCATGTTTTAAAACGTCAGATTCAGGTAATGGCAGAGAGGGATGAAGGAGATAAAGAATATTAGAAAAGCCATCACACTTATTAACAAGGGACGACTTTTCTAATAGATTCCAAAAATCTTTTATTCTCTCTCCACATGCTTCATATTGTCATTTAATGGAGCCATTTTAGGCATGATA
>CAZYHV010000053.1:0-5770 GCA_964647485.1 uncultured Chitinophagaceae bacterium
AAAAAGCATTGAAGAAAGGACCTGTTGTTGTTTATTTTTATCCTGCTGCATATACCGGAGGCTGCGACTTAGAAGCTCATACTTTTGCGAATCTTAAAGATAAATTTACGGAAGCTGGAGCAACCATTATAGGGGTTTCTGCAGATGATATAAAACGATTGAACTCTTTTTCCTCTGATCCGGATTATTGTGCAGGAAAGTTTCCTGTAGCTTCTGACCCGGAAGGAAAGATTGCTGCAACCTATGGGTTAAAATTATCTCCTCCCCAACCAAATGTTAAAGATGTCAGAGGAGAAAAGGTGGATCATGGTTTTCTTCCCAGAACTACTTTTGTGATTAACAGAAAAGGAAAAATAGTAGCAGAATTCTCTTCTGAAAAAGACGGTATTACTCCGGATGAACATGTGAAAAAGGCATTAAGTATCGTCCAAAAACTGTAAAAGGTACTTTTTGTTTAGTGAGAAGATTGAAATATTTCGGCAATTTTTTCAAAAGATTTAATTTTTGCCTTTTGATCATAGATATAGGAGGTAACCATGATTTCATCAGCTTTTGTTTTTTCCCGAAAATCTTCTAATTCTTTTTGAACGCTTTCTTTGCTTCCTATGAAAGAGTAGGTCATCATTTGTTTAACGGCCATTTCTTCTTGCGGAGTCCATATTTTACTCATATCTGCCGGAGGTTGCAATGGTTTTCTATCATTTCTTATGATTCCTAAAGCCATTTGATAAAAGGTAGTGGCAAGTTGTTGTGCTTCTTCATCATTATCAGCTACAATGGCATTGACACAGGGCATCACATAAGGTTTTTGAAGATGTGAAGAAGGTTTAAAATTATCTCTATATGTTTTTAGAGCATCCAATAAATGAGTCGGAGCAAAATGACTGGCAAAAGAATAGTTTAATCCCAGCATTGAAGCCAGTTGAGCACTGTATAAACTGGATCCGAGCAGCCAAACGGGTACCTTTGTGCCTTCTCCGGGATAAGCCCTGACCCGTGCGTCGGGATTATGAGGCCCCAGATAAGACAACAGTTCTACGACATCTTCGGGAAAATCATCTACTGAACCATGACGACTACGTCTTAAAGCAATAGAAGTAACTTGATCAGTGCCGGGTGCTCTACCCAATCCTAAATCTATTCGATCGGGAAATAGGGATGCTAAGGTACCAAACTGTTCTGCAATTACTAAAGGAGCATGATTGGGGAGCATGACCCCTCCGGATCCTACCCGAATTTTTTTTGTAGCATTGGCAATATGTCCTATCAAAATAGAAGTGGCAGAACTGGCGATATTGGGCATATTATGATGTTCGGCAAACCAATCTCTTTTGTATCCAAAAGACTCGGCAGCTTGTGCCAGTTTTACACTATTTTCAATTGCTTCTCCGGCAGTCTCTCCTTGTAAAACAGGGGCTAGATCTAAAAGACTGACCGGAATATCTGCTATCTTTTTGTTCATCCTTCTTTTTTTAACATAGAACAACAACGATCTTTCTTTTTTGTTCTCCAAAAGGAAAGTTTAAATCAGGAAGGAGAGACGACTTTTAGACCAATGATAGAGGCGATAAGCATAAACAGGAAAAACAATCGCCAAAAAGTGGCCGGCTCTTTAAAGAAAAAGATACCAATGATGGCAGTTCCTACTGCTCCGATTCCGGTCCAAACTGCATAGGCGGTACCAATAGGAAGGCTTTCGGTTACTTTTATTAATAACAACATGCTAATGACCAAACAAACCACAAATCCCGCGTACCAGTATACAGCAGCAGCTCCGGTAACCTCTCTGGCTTTCCCCAAACAAGTGGCAAAACCCATTTCAAATAATCCGGCAATAATGAGTAATATCCAATTCATAAGATACAAAGATAGGGTTTATCAACTTGGTTAAAATCTTCTTCTTCCATTCTATCAATATCTTTTTTAGTAATTTTGAAAAATGATTTATATCCCTTATCAACAGTTGAAACAAGAATTTGAAAGCGTTTTATTGTCTTTATCTTTTCCGGAAGAAAAAGCAGCTCTCTGTGCCGAAACATTTGCAAATAACAGTCGGGATGGGGTTTATTCCCACGGATTGAATAGGTTTCCCAGTTTTGTGGAAGATGTTAAAAGAGGAACAGTAAAACCACAGCAGGAGGCTATTCGAAAGGAACAGAATGGTCAGATGGAAATTTGGGATGGACAGGCCGGAGCAGGAATTGTCAATGCAAAAAAATGTATGGATCGTGCTATCAAACTTTCAAAAGAAAAGGGCGTGGGGCTTGTCTCGCTGCGAAATACCAATCATTGGCTGAGAGGTGGAACGTATGGTTGGCAAGCCGCTGAAGCTGGCTGTATTGGTATCTGTTTTACAAATGCTCCGGCTGCTATGCCGGCATGGGGAGGAAAGCAACCCCGGTTAGGCAATAATCCTCTCGTCATCGCTGTTCCTCGAAAAGAAGGACATCTTGTATTAGATATGGCTATTTCTCAATTTTCTTACGGGAAAATGCAGGAATATAAATTCAAGGAAAAACCACTTCCCTTTGTTGGTGGATATGACAATAATGACCAATTGACAAATGACCCCACGACTATTTTAGAAAACAAAAGAGCACTGCCTATCGGATTATGGAAAGGTTCCGGATTGTCATTGATGATAGATGTCTTGCTGTCTGCTCTTACCGGAAGTGCATCTTATGTTGCAGATACCTATGAACAAAAAGGGGTGGGCGTTGCTCAATGTTTTATTAGCTTGCATAATGAGCATTTTCATCCGCAATTCATAGAAGAAATTCTTTCTTTTACTACATCAGATCAAACAGGAGATTCTCTTTTTTATCCGGGAGAAAGAACGCTCATGACTCGACGTGAAAATATGGAAAAGGGTATTCCGGTAAATGAAAAAATTTGGAATAGTGTAACTGAAATGATGAAGTAGTAAACGGATGTAGAGAGGACTTAAATATAAAAAAAAGTTGACTATAGAATATAAATAAATGAACACCATAGAGACTTTAGAAAAGATCATTCATGATCGGCATACGGTAAAGGCCGCTAAGATGAATGGAAAAATCATTCCCGATGAGCAAATAGAAAAGTTGTTACAATTAGCGGATGAGGCACCGACTCATAAATTGACAGAACCTTGGCGATTTTGGGTGTATAGCGGAGAAGCATTGAAAGAATTTGGAGAAAAGCATGCCAAATTATACTGGGAACATACGGAGGAAGGAAAACGAAAGGAGGCAAAAAAAGAGAAGTTAATTCGGTATGCAGAAAATGCATCTCATTTGATTATTGCCGTTATGAAAAGAACTGAAAAGAGTCGAATTCCTGAGTTTGAGGAAATAGCAGCGGTTTCGGCTGCCATAGAACATATCCTTTTGGGAGCTACGGCAATGGAAATGGCCTCTTTTTGGAATACCGGTGGGATGGCAACACATGACTCTGTAAAGGATCTGTTGGGATTGAAGAAAGAAGACCGAGTGCTGGGTTTTCTCTATCTGGGATATACAGATAGGGCGATAACAAAGCGAAAGAGAAGAGTAGCTTTGAAAGAAAAAGTGTGTTGGAAAAAATAAGAAAGGAGGGTTTATAAGAGAGAGTTATCCGACTAACTCTTTCTTTAGCACTCTTTCTTTAGCTCTTCGGGGATTGCGTTTCTTTTTTTTGGATTTCTTCTTCTTTCCCCACCAGATGATAAAGCCGGTGATGGGCAAACTGGCACAAACAAGACTTACCAAAAAGGCAATAATCTTTCCCCAAAGACCGCCAATGGCACCAACATGGAGATCGTATTTCATGGCTATAAGTTTTTGTCCGGCATTCTTATCCTTGTCTAAAACTTGCCCCAATTCCTTTCCGGAATACTGATCAAAATAGGCCGTATTATAGTCGTAAAACACTTCTTTCTTGTTATAAGCACTCAATATAATGGGTGCCTTTTCTGATTGAGGGAGTACGAAACCATAACGATTAGCATGGGGAAATTTTTGAATAGAAGCGTGGAAAGCCTTATTGATAGCAGCTCCCTCTGATGAATTAGATCTATCTGAAGTATAGGCTGGAATGTCCGGAGGAGAGGTACTCATTGTTGCGGTAGCATAGACCGCTTTTTGAAACCATTGAAAAGAATAAAGCATTCCGGTCAGACCAAGAATAAGTGCAATAACAACAGTATAAAAGCCCAATACATTGTGCAAGTCATAATTCAATCTTTTCCATCTTGCCTTCCAACTCACTTTAAAAGCTTTTTTCTTTTCTATCCTACTCCATCGTTTTGGAATCCACATGATGAAACCGGTGATCAGAGATATCACAAACAGCAGGGTTGCCCATCCTACGATAGGCTGCCCATACTTGTTGCTCAGATACAGACTCCAATGAATATATTTTACAATGACAAAGAAATCATGCATATAATTAATCTTGCCGGTTACTTCTCCTGTATACGGATTTACAAAAGCAGATTCATAATAATCAATCGATTCGGGAAAAGTGATTGCATCCGGATCTCCCGGTTTATAAGCCATAAAAGACCAGGCTTTATCAGGATTTGAAAATGCGGTAACAAAGCTTATTGTATGATCCGCTCCCAACGCTTTTTGCGCATGCGTTTTTAATTCACTTAGTGGGAGCGGATGAGCGTCCGGAGAAGGGGGCTCTACAAAATAAGTATCTGCATAGACCCAATCCGATATTTCTTTTTGGAAAGTATATAGACAGCCTGTAATACTGACTATCACGACGATAATACCTGAAATCAGTCCTATCCATAAATGGAGCCAGGTGATGAAATTATTTATTTTCGATTTCTTATTAATCGGCATAAAAGGAGCGTTTTTAGTTTAAAAGTCGTAGGTAATTCCTAATCTGAAATTTCGGGGAGCTTCCATTTGCCAATAGTAGAAATCTCCATAGGGAGCGCCTACATAAAGGTATTTATTTAAAAGGTTGCGAATAGATAAATTTACGCTCATTTTTTTGTATTGATAAAATAAGCCGGCATCTATTCTGAAATAATCCGGTAATGACATTTGATTTTTCGAAGCCCAGCTCCAGGTACTACGATCGGCTCTGTAAGTAACACCTGCATTAAATCCTAATCCTTTTATCGCTCCATTTTGAATTTCATAGGTAAGCCAACCATTGAAGACCTGTTTGGCAAATCCGGGGATTGCATTGCCAACTTTACTTTTGTCAATGTCTTTAGTTACTTCAGAGTTGGTATAAGCATAATTAACGACCGCATTAAGTCCCTTTACGATTTTTCCACGGATGTCTAATTCAATACCTTCGGACTTTGATTGCCCAAGTTGGAGAGAATAGCGATGATCTGCATTATTTGTAGTATCGGGGTCACTGACGAGTAATCCGTTTTTATAAATTCTATAGACTGCCAAAGAGGTTTGTAGGTGACCATTCAGCCAAGTTTTCTTTGCTCCAATTTCGTAATCTGTTCCTGTTTCCGGATCAGGAAGTTTATTTCCTCTCAGTAAACCGGTCTGTGGAATGAAAGATTGATCGACTAGGGCATAAACATCGGTGTTTTTGTCTATAGAGACACTTAATCCGAGTCTTGGTGTTATTTTGGAAGCGTCAAAATCTGTTCCGTAAGAAGATTGTTTTACGTAAGTATATCTTCCGGCAAGTGTCAAACGAATTTTATTATTCCAGAAGCCGAGCTGATCTTGGAGGTAAATACCGGAATAACTTTGGTTGAGTCTGTTTCCTTTCGCTCTGATATTCAGGCTGGTTTCTCTGTCGAAATCGGCATATCCGTTGG
>CAZYHV010000054.1:0-5604 GCA_964647485.1 uncultured Chitinophagaceae bacterium
GGATTATTTATGCATTGGGGCACCTATAGCCAATGGGGAGTTGTTGAAAGCTGGAGTATCTGCCCGGAAGATGAAGGCTGGACACAAAGACACGGACATGGTGCAGATAATTACTTCACGTATCTTCAAAATTATGAAAACCTTCAAAAAGCCTTTAACCCCGTTGAATTTAATCCCCAAAAATGGGCAAAAGCAGCTAAAGCGGCCGGAATGCGGTATATGATATTTACCACGAAACACCATGATGGATTTTGTATGTTTGATACCCATCAAACAGATTATAAAATTACCAGCAGTCAAACACCTTTTCATACCCATCCAAAAGCTAATATTTCCAAGGAAGTATTTGCTGCTTTTCGTAAAAAAGGTTTTGGAATAGGGGCTTACTTTTCCAAACCGGATTGGCACTCCCCCTATTTCTGGTGGCCCTACTTTCCTCCGCTTGATCGTTATCCAAATTATGATGAAGCCAAATACCCAAAACGCTTGCAAAAATTTAAAGATTTCACCTTTAATCAGATTCAGGAATTGTTGAATGGAGATTATGGTCAAATTGACATCTTATGGTTAGATGGAGGTTGGGTACGTCCTCATTCTGATTCTATTATTCATAAATATCCTAGAAGAAATGACGCTATAAACATGCCTCATATTGCCAAAATGGCCAGAAAAAACCAACCCGGAATATTAATGGTAGATCGTGCAGTTGGCGGGAAATATGAAAATTACCGAACACCCGAACAAAAAGTACCGGATCATGTTTTACCTTACCCCTGGGAAACCTGCATGACCATGGGAACGTCCTGGAGTTATAAACCCAATGATACTTATAAATCGGCAGATCAATTGATTAAATTGCTCGTAAAAATCGTCGCATTCGGTGGAAATTTCCTTTTGAATATCGGTCCCAATGCACAAGGAGACTGGGACCCTGTGGCTTATGAAAGACTCAAAGAGATAGGCAAGTGGATGCAAGTCAACAGCCAGGGGATTTATGCCACAAAACCTTTAGCTCCCTACCATGAGAATAACCTCTATTTTACTCAGAAAAAAGACCAGTCGACGACTTATGCTTTTTTTGTTTCTGATAGGGTCTCCCTACCAACAACGATTCAGTTTTCAAACCTACATCTTCCTAAAAACCATAAAATCTATTTACTGGGATACGATAAACCTCTCGATTGGAAAGCAAATGAAACAGGGATGACTGTATTTATACCTAAAAAGATACAGCAAAATCCTCCTTGTAAATATGTCTGGACTCTAAAATGGAACACTAAATAATAATATATCCTCATAATTGTCTTTATAATGAAAAAGTATTTCTTCTTCTTATTGCTTCTATCCTCTACGGCAACATTGGCTCAAACTAAGCCCCCTTATAAAAACGCTAATCTATCTGCGGAGTTGCGTGCAAAAGATTTACTAAAGCGAATGACACCAAAGGAAAAGTTTTTTCAACTGTTTATGGTTCCCGGAGGATTGAAAGACCGCAAAGACGATCAATATAAATACGGGCTCTTTGGTTTACAAGTGAGCGCTAAGGCAAAGGGGGATGCTGCGGGTCAAATGCTTACATACACCCCTACAGATAATGCAGAACAATTTGCTAAAAAGCTCAATACTATTCAGAAGTTCTTTATTAAAAAGACCCGTTTGGGTATTCCTGTAATCTTTTTTGATGAGGCATTACATGGATTGGTTCGCAGTGATGCCACCGTCTATCCACAAGCTATTGGTTTAGCTGCAACATTTGATACCAGTCTCATGCACAACGTAGCAAGCTCCATTGCTAAGGAAACAAAAGTAAGAGGAGTCAGGCAAATACTTTCTCCTGTTATTAATCTGGCAAGCGATGTACGTTGGGGAAGAACGGAAGAGACCTATGGGGAAGACTCTTTTTTATCTTCTGAAATGGCAGTAGCCTATGTAACTGCATTTGAAAATAATGGAATTATTGCTACTCCAAAACATTTCGTTGCTAACGTTGGGGATGGAGGTAGAGATAGCTACCCCATTTATTACAACAAAAGACACTTGGAAGAATATCACTTCCCTCCTTTCAAAGCAGCATTCAATAAGGCAGGTGCTCAATCCGTAATGACCTCTTATAATTCAGTCAATGGTTCCTCCTCCTCATCCAACAGCTGGTTACTGCAAAAGAAGCTGAAAGGAGACTGGAATTTCAATGGTTTTGTTATTTCCGATGCCAATGCAGTAGGTGGAGATGTGGTATTATTACATACTGCAAAAAATTCTGCAGAAGCAGCCAGACATGCCATTAACAATGGATTAGATGTTATTTTTCAAACCAATTATGAACACTATCACGCTTTAATTCCACATTTTTTGGATGGAAAAATTGATACTGACCGAATCAATAATGCTGTATTCAGGGTTTTAAAGGCTAAATTCAAACTTGGGCTTTTTGACCACCCTTATGTTTCAGTAGAAAAAGCTCGTAAAATGATGCAGGATTCCACAGGGGAGCAGATCGCCAAACAAGCAGCAATGGAATCTTTTGTCTTATTAAAAAATAACAAGCATGTCCTTCCCTTAAATGATAGTATAGATAAAATAGCAGTGATAGGACAAGATGCCGATTCTGTTAGATTGGGAGGATATAGCGGACCCGGAAACGATGCAGTAAGTATGTTAGATGGTATCAAATCCTTAGCCCAAAAAAATAATATTAAAGTCTCTTATGCTCTTGGAGCTACTATTCGAGACAACCCCTACCAAGTGGTAGCACCTAAATATTTAAAAGACCTACACAACAAGAAAGGTTTAAGTGCTTTTTATTACAATAACATTCATCTGAAAGGACAACCTGCCATAAAAAAAACAGTGAAAAATATTGATTTTTTATGGACTTTATCTTTACCGGATCCGGCCATAACAACCCATTTTTATTCGGCCAGATGGCAAGGAAGCATCCACAGTCCAAGAACAGGACATTTTAAAATAGGCTTGGAGGGAGATGATGGATTCCGCCTTTATATCAACAATAAATTATTAATAGATAATTGGGATAAAGTATCTTATAATAAAAATTTAGTTGACTATTATTTTGAAAAAGGAAAGTCTTATAAGATAAAAGTTGAATTCTATGAACCCGTAAGAAATGGGAGACTCAAACTAATTTGGAATGCAACAACAAATGATAACTGGAAAAAACAAATCCAAAAAGCCGTCAATATTGCAAATCAATCTGACATTGCTATTCTAACTGCAGGCATCCATGAGGGAGAGTTTCAAGACAGAGCTTATCTATCGCTCCCCGGACATCAGGAAGAATTAATTAAAGCCGTTGCAAAAACCGGTAAACCAATAGTCGTACTCTTGGTCGGAGGGAGTGCTATTACCATGAACAAATGGCTGAATCAGGTGGATGCCGTGATGGACGTTTGGTATCCGGGAGAACAAGGAGGGAATGCAGTCGCAGAGGCATTATTCGGACAGTATAATCCTGCAGGAAGATTGCCCATAACTTTTCCACAAACAGAAGGACAAACTCCTTTGATCTATAACCACAAACCTACCGGAAGAGCAGATTATTATTATGATTTGAGTGGATTCCCATTATTTCCCTTTGGCTTTGGTTTAAGTTATACCACCTTCAAATACAGTAATTTATCTTTTTCCAAAAACAATATAAATCCAAAAGATTCTACCAAAGTATCTTTCACGCTTACCAATACCGGAGAAATGGATGGTGATGAAGTGGTACAATTATATATCCATGATTTGGTTGCCTCTGTAACCCAACCTATCATCCAATTAAAAGGATTTCAACGTATTCATCTGAAAGCCGGAGCTTCTAAAGAAGTCAGCTTCCTCATCACACCAAAGATGCTGAGCATGTTAGATAAAAACCTACAACGGGTAATAGAACCCGGTAATTTTGATATCCTAATCGGTGCTTCTTCTCGGGATATTCGATTAAGAAAAACATTGAAAGTAAAATAACGCTAACGCCATTCTACACTTATCGTCTTTTTTACTGCTTTGCCACTTTAAATTTCTTTTTCAACACTATATCTTCAGAAGAATGCCCTATCATGGCAGTAAACCAACCCGGTTCCTCCGTAAATTCCATATGTACATCCCATAGACTGAGATCTTTAGGAGTGATTGTAAAAGTAACTTCCTTTGATTCTTTTGGTGATAATGAAATACGCGCAAACCCTCGGAGTTTCTTTACATAAGTCGTAACTGAACTAACAGCATCATGAATATACAGTTGAGGAACGGCCTCTCCTTTCCGATCTCCAATATTAGTCACTTTGAATGAAAGGGTTATATCTTGTCCCTGCTTGGGATGTGTAGTAGAAAGCTTTAAGTCCGTAAATTTAAACTGTGTATAGCTCAATCCATAACCAAAAGGATAAAGAAATCCGGTTTCTCTTGCCGCCCCTTGTCCCTCATCTCCGGGCTTCATTGGGAAGGTCAAAATTGCCTGACCTGCAGATTTCGGGAAAGGAGTCGCTAATTTCCCTCCCGGATTATATTTTCCAAATAAAACATCACTAATCGCTGTTCCGGTCGTTTCTCCTAAATACCAGGTCTCCAATATACCGTCAATATGTTGACTGGACCAATTGATAGAAACCGGCCGCCCATTGGTCAAAACTAGAACCACCGGTGTACCGGTTTTAGCAACGGCTTTTACCAATGCCTTCTGATGTCCAGGCAAATCAATACTTAATCGACTGTGAGATTCTCCTACCGTTTTATTATTATCTCCAACAGAAAGAATCACAATGTCCGATTTCCTGGCCACTTCTACCGCTTCAGCAATAGATTGCTTTTCCTTCTTATTTAGAGGGAAATCTTCCAGATCACTTTTAGGAAAATGCGTATCGGTATGAGAAATGCCTTTGGCATAAAGAAGATTCACCCCGGAAGGTAAAGCATCTTTAATTCCATCATAAATTGTTTTTACATTAAAATCTACCGATCCGTAACGCGTTCTTAAGCTATTTACCTCCTTAGCATTCGGACCAATCACTCCGATCGTCTGAACAGTATCCGAGTCCAAAGGAAGAATATTATTTTTGTTTTTCAGCAAAACAATAGATTCATGTGCGGCTCGTAACGAAAGTTTTTGTGCCTTTTCATTATGCACGATCTGATTCGCAGCTTTCGGTTTTTCAACATATGGATGATCAAAAAGCCCCAATCGAAATTTTACACTCAAGACTTCTGCTACTCTTTGATCAATGACAGACTTAGGGATATTTCCCTTTTTCACAGCATCCTCCAACGGTTTTATAAAATCCGAAGGAGGAGTAAAATCAGTACGTACATTTAGTCCGGCTTCCAATTCCATCTTTATAGCCTCTTCATAATTAGCTGCTACATGATGTTTTTCATAGACATATTCTACTGCACGGCTGTCCGAAACCACATATCCATCAAAACCAAATTGGTCTCTCAAACGATCGTCCATGAATTTCTTGCTGGCAATAATAGGAACCCCATCGTACTCATTATAAGAAGCCATAACGCCCAATGGATGTGCTTTTTCAATTACATTTTTAAAAGGGCTTAACCCGAAAAATTCATCTGTCGAGTAGGATAAATGGGTATAAAGTGTTATTT
>CAZYHV010000055.1:0-1332 GCA_964647485.1 uncultured Chitinophagaceae bacterium
GATTACCATTGTCATTTACCGGTAGAACAAATAGCGAGTAATTACAACTTTGAAAACCTGACAGACATTTGGTTGAGAGGGGATCATTATAAGTGGCGTGCCATGCGTACCTTGGGCGTAGATGAAAAATATATCACCGGATCAGCATCAGATGAAGAAAAGTTTCTAAGCTGGGCAGAGGTTGTGCCTCAGACCCTAAGAAATCCCCTGTATCATTGGACCCACATGGAGCTCAAAAATCCTTTTGAGGTAGAAGAATACCTGAATAAAGAAAATGGAAAAGAGGTATATGAGCTCTGTAATCAGCTGCTTCAGACACCGGACTTTTCTACCCGGGGATTACTCAAGCATTTTAATGTCAAAACGGTTTGTACCACCGATGATCCCTGTGATGACCTGGTTCATCATGAAGAACTGAGTAGCAGCGACTTTACCACCAATATTCGTCCTGCCTTCCGCCCGGACAGTGTATTGAAGATTGATACAGGAGACACTTTCAGAGCTTATATTCAACGACTTTCGACCGTTAATCAAGCTGAGATTAAAGACTATGATGCTTTAATCAATGCTTTAAAAAAGAGAGTAGATTATTTTCATCAGAAAGGCGCCCGATTAGCAGATCACGGTTTAGATTTTATTCCTCTATTCAATAGTAACGGACAAAAAGAAGCAGAGAAAACATTACAAAAAGTATTGGCCGGAGATGATAACATCAGTCCGGAAGAAGCCGGTCATTATACCGGATTGGTGCTTTATGAATTGTGTAAAATCTATCATGAAAAAGGTTGGGTACAACAATTTCATCTTGGTGCTTTACGGAATGTAAACAAAGGGAAGCTGAAGAAATTCGGTCCCGATACCGGTTTTGACTCTATAGGAGACTACAGGCAAGCTCCGGGATTATCGGACATCTTAGATAAATTGGAACAGGGAAATGCTTTGACCAAAACCATCTTATATAATCTCAATCCGGCCGATAATGAATTGTTTGCCACCATGCCGGGTAACTTTAATGAAGGACCGGAACAAGGAAAAGTACAGTATGGCTCTGCCTGGTGGTTCCTGGATCAACTAGACGGAATGGAAAAACAAATCAATGCACTGTCGAATATGGGCATATTAAGCTGTTTTGTCGGCATGCTGACGGATTCCAGAAGCTTCCTCTCCTATTCCCGACACGATTATTTCCGAAGATTGCTTTGTGCCCTCTTTGGAAAGGATGTGGAAGAAGGACTATTACCCAATGATGAAAAACTCATAGGAGAAATGATTCAGAATATCTGCTACAATAACGCAAAAGCATATTTTGATTTTTAGTCGATTTAGATAGTC
>CAZYHV010000055.1:1432-2598 GCA_964647485.1 uncultured Chitinophagaceae bacterium
TAGTTAAATAGTCAGTTATAATTAACCATAAACCCAGATTTATCCTGAGTTTGTTGAAGGGAAACCATAAAAAAATAAAAAGATATTCACCCTGAGCTTGTCGAAGGGAAACCATACAATAATATAATAACCATGTCAAAAAAAGTAGTTACTCTTGGAGAAATAATGTTACGCTTGTCCACTCCCGGACACCAGCGTTTTGTACAATCCAATCAATTTGATGTCAATTATGGAGGAGGTGAAGCCAATGTAGCAGTCGCCTTATGTAATTATGGATTGAAAGGAACTTTTGTCAGTAAAATTCCGGAAAATGCCATAGGGCAATCCGCCGTTAATCAACTGCGGCAATTTGGGGTAAATACCGAATATATTGCTCGTGGAGGAAAACGATTAGGGATTTATTATCTGGAATCCGGAGCTTCCATGCGTGCTTCTCAAGTCATTTATGACCGAGCCGATTCGGCCATTGCAGAAGCCGAGGTAGCAGATTTCGATTTTGATGAAATCTTTGAAGATGCCGTATGGTTTCATACCACCGGTATTACTCCTGCTTTAAGTGACAAAGCAGCCGAATTAACAGAGTTAGCCCTAAAAAAGGCGAAAGAAAAAGGCATTACAACCAGTATTGACCTGAATTATCGTAAGAAATTGTGGAGCAAAGCCAAAGCCAAAGCGGTGATGAGCCGTCTATGTCAGTATGTAGATGTTTGTATTGGTAATGAAGAGGATGCAGAAACGACCTTAGGCTTTAAAAGCGATAAAACAGATGTGACCAAAGGACAACTCGATCTGGATAGTTATAAAGATGTATTTATGCAGATGAAAGAACAATTCGGATTTAAATATATTGCTTCTACCCTAAGAGAAAGTTATAGCGCTTCCGATAATGGATGGAGCGCCTTGGTCTATGACGGTAATGAATTTTATCATAGTAAAAAATATGATATTCGCATCGTAGATCGTGTAGGTGGAGGAGATTCTTTTGCCAGCGGATTGATTTATGCATTGGTATCAGGAATGAAAACCGAGGAAGCTACCGAATTTGCTGTAGCCGCTTCTGCCCTAAAGCATACCTTCCCGGGAGATTTCAATCATGCTACCCTGTCAGAAGTAAAAGCATTGATGGGAGGAGATGCCTCCGGAAGAGTGCAGCGGTAGGTTCGACT
>CAZYHV010000055.1:2698-4715 GCA_964647485.1 uncultured Chitinophagaceae bacterium
GACTAAAAGACTATTTAACTAATAAACTAAATCAATCTATGAAAAATAAAAAAGATCTCATTGCGCTCATTCAAAGACAGGGGGTATTACCATTGTTCTTCCATGAAGATGTGGAAGTGAGCATTCATGTTTTAAGCGCCTTATACCGGGGAGGGGTTCGAGCGATAGAATACACCAACCGGGGAGGTGCTGCTTTAGAAAACTTCAAAGCCTTGCGAGATGTCTGTGATAATGAACTAAAGGACATGTCTCTGGGTATTGGAACCATCAAGAATAAGGAAGAAGCGGAAAGCTTTATTCAGGCAGGAGCTGATTTTATCGTTTCTCCGGGTTTGGTAGAAGAAGTAGCCGAAGCAGCAGATAAAGAAAACTTGCTGTGGGCTCCCGGATGTATGACACCTTCTGAGATTATCCGGGCTGAAAGTATGGGAGCAAAGCTAATTAAATTATTTCCGGGCAGTCAATTAGGTCCCGGATTTGTGAAAGCAATCAAAGCCCTGTTTCCCGATTTATTGTTTATGCCTACCGGAGGAGTAGATGTAACCGAAGAAAACCTTTCCGGATGGTTTAAATCCGGTGTGTGTGCTGTCGGTATGGGAAGTAAACTGGTCAGAAAGGATTTACTGGCTTCAAAAGCTTATGATGAAATCAAAGAAGCCACTGAACAAACCATGCAATTCATTCAATCTTTACGTAAAAATCTTTAGCCATGACCCTATTACAACGACCCAAAACAAGTAAATTTCGTTGGCGCATTCTGGCGTTATTATTTATGGCTACGACCATCAATTATATGGATCGTAGTATCATTGGCGTGCTGGCACCTACCCTGCAAGAACATGTCTTCAAATGGACGGATGTTCAATATGGATACATCACCATCTCCTTTATGATTGCCTATGCTATTGGACAACTCTTGATGGGAGGAGCAATAGATAAAATAGGAACAAAGAAAGGATATGGTTTGTCTATTGGGATATGGAGTGTGTTTAGTATGATGCATGCGCTGGTAACAAAAAGTCTGCATTGGGTAGGTTTTGCCATCGCCCGTTTTGGGTTGGGGATAGGAGAAGCCGGTAACTTTCCGGCTTGTATCAAGACCGTAGCCGAATGGTTCCCTAAAAAAGAAAGAGCTCTGGCTACAGGTATCTTTAATGCAGGAACTAACGTTGGTGCTACCTTGATTCCTTTGATTCTCCCATTGTTTGTTATGGATGATGGTACCAACTGGCGCTATTCTTTCTTGATTACCTTCGGGTTAAGTGTCATTTGGTTGATCTTATGGTGGCGGACTTACAAGAAACCCGAGAACCATTCTAAAGTCTCACAAAAAGAATTGGATTATATCCTGAGCGATAATAAACAAGAAACAACAGATCGTATTCCATGGAAAAGAGTTTTTCCTGTGAAAGAAACTTGGGCTTTTGCTATAGCTAAATTTACCGATGCCGTATGGTGGTTTATCCTCTTCTGGGGCAGTATCTTCTTGCATGATCGATTTGGTCTGCAACTGTCTGATTTAGCCCTTCCATTAATCATCATCTATGTGATGGCAGATGTAGGTAGTATTTTTGGAGGTGGACTATCTTCTGCCTTTTTGAAAAGAGGTTGGTCTGTAAATAAAGCAAGAAAAACGGCCTTGTTTATCTGTGGATTGATTGTTTTGCCGGTCGTCTTTGTAACACAGACCCATAATCAATGGTTTGCAGTACTATTGATTGGTATGGCTGCCGGAGGACATCAGGCCTGGTCGGCCAATGTCTTTACCCTGGTATCAGATATCTTCCCCAAAAAAGCAACTGCTTCTGTGACAGGAATCGGAGGAACTTCCGGAGCCATTGCCAGTGCCATTGCCTTCTTCGTATTGGGGAATGCATTAAACAACAGTACTGTAACCGGTTATTTCTTCGCCTTCCTGGTAGCCGGATGTATGTATTTGACCTGCCTGCTTCTGGTGCATCTTATCATGCCTAAAATGGCTCCATTAAATGACAATATGAAGCATGTGGAGAGAGAA
>CAZYHV010000056.1:0-3416 GCA_964647485.1 uncultured Chitinophagaceae bacterium
AACGCAACTAACAAAACATTTTTTTCGGTTGTCTTAGTAAAATAATGTATGAAAGTTGATTTACCTGTTCCTGCTTTACCTGTTATAAAAATTGATTTATCAGTATTCTCAATTAGTTTAAATAATTTTTTGGCAGTTGTGTCGTTTTCGTAACCGGATGGCTGAGGTGGCTCGAAAACGACGGACACTCAATTCCGTTAGGTTTTAAAATGAGCACTATTTCTTTGGGTAATGCTGAGCCTTTTGTTCGTGCTTAAAGAAAGGGGGTCGATCCCCCTTTCTTTAAAAGGCATTTCTTCGGTATAAAGCATTGCCCTTTGTTCGTGCTTTTCAAAGATACTATTTTCTGTAGATTCTTCCTCATACGCTATAGGGCTTTTATACCCCAGAGAAGAGTGAATCCGTTCGGTGTTATAATACATTTCAATGTATTCAAATATTTCTGTTCGGGCATCTTCAATCGTTTCAAAGATTCCATCCTCCAGTAATTCTGCCTTAAATCTGCTAAAACAAGATTCCATAAAAGCATTGTCATAAGGGTTATCGGCACGACTCATGCTTTGCAATAGCCTGTTTTTTCCTATTATTGAGCGCAATGACTTTGCTCCATATTGTCCACCCCGGTCAGAATGAAGAATCATTCCCTTGGTAATTCTTCTTGTCTGAATCGCTTTGTTTAATGAGGAGATCACCAGGCTGTCCTTCATATGAGTATCAAGGCTCCAGCCGATAATCCGTCTGGAGAATAAGTCCATCCATACGGATAAATAGGCCCAATTCCCTGCAGAAAGAGGGATATAGGTAATATCACCCACCCATACTTCATTGATCTTTTTCGGCTTGACTCTGTCCAGCAAAAGATTAGGGCTTATCGGGTAAGAATGACGGCTATCCGTGGTTTTAGGAATAAAACTACGGGGCTGTATGGCTTTTAATCCATATTTCCTTAAAGTCTTACCTGCCTTATAGCGGCTTATATGCGCTCCCTCGCTACAGAGCGCCTCTTTGATACGTCTGGCTCCGTAACGCCTTTTATGGTGTCTAAAGGTGTCTATAATCTTTCGTTCCATTTTCTCAGCTTTTTTATTTGTTCTGTAAGAATTTCCTCTAAGCCAATCATAATAAGCACTGCGACTTACTCTTAACACCCGACACATCTTAGTTATAGAGAAATTGCACTTCTCAGAATCAATAAATGCATAAACTTCTTTTAGCTCTGACGACTGAAAATGCCCAAGGCTTTTTTTAAGATATCTCGTTCTGTTTTCAGCTCTTTTATCTTCTTGTACAACGAGGCTCGTTCCTCACTATAGGATGCTTGTTCTAAAGATACTTCAGTAGGCTCACTTGACGGTTGTTTTGAGCGCCTTACCCACTGATAAATAAGATTGGTTCCAATACCCAGAGATTCGGCTATATCAGGTACTTTTCTCCCCGATTCAACCATCCGAATCACTTCTTTCTTAAATTCTGCATCGTACTTACGACGCTTCTTTTTGTTTCCCATTATTTTGTAAATTTAATGGAATTCTGTGTCCGGCAAAATTGGGCCATCTCAGGCAATTCAATATATTTATTGTAAAAGTCTGGCAATTCAAGTTCGTCAAAAAGTGTTAGTTGTTTTGCTTGCCCATTGTCGCCTTCTTCTATTCTTAATAAGAAAAATAAGTCCCCCATATTGTCGTGATATGGATCTTCAATATCAAGGTTTTCGTCATAACTCGCTAAATGTTTGAAAATATAGAATGCTTTTTTGGTGATTTTTTGATATGATGTAGTTCCCCTTGCAATACCGTCTATTATTGATTTCTTTGAAATGGTTATTCCGATAAAATGCAAATACTCTAATAATTCGTCAAGGTTCTTTTCTGCTTCTGAAAAGTCAAAGTCGTCATTAAAGTCCTGAAATCCTTTTTTGAATGGTAATTCACTATTTTCGTTGGGTCCGTAATAAAGTTGTCTTGCGATTAAAGGGTTATAAGTCCCATCAGTAATTAGAGGGGATTTCTTAAAATTTTGTATCCAAGTTTTTTCAATTTGTTTGATTGTCATAGGTGAATAATTGGTGGTGGGTTGTTCTAAAATAGCCCATAACTCACAAATATACGCACCCGATCTAACCTCCTTTTATACTAAAAGGCTGATATTCAGAGTTATGATAGGTTATCTGACATGCGCATTTCTAATAGTTTATATCCGTTTACAAATGTTTACAAACAATTATAAACGGTTTTATTGTAATAAATCAAATTTGGTCTGCATAAAAAGAGGAATAAATAAGTAGCGTATATCATAGATAAAATAGGTTAAAGTTCTCATCAAAGATAGAGAAAACGAGTTATATATACAAAAAGCATTTTAATTTCATTAACTGAGACAGGAGGAGGGTAGGTGAATTTTTCTTTTTTGGGTAGCCAATGGTTATGGTTCATTCAAGTCCTATAACTGCTATTCGAATTTTCTAAGTAGAAAACAACCACTGTTCTTTTATATCATTGGATCAGGAAGTTTTTATGGTATAATAGGCTACTATCACTTTGCAATTTAATTAATTTATGATTAAATTGCATGAAAATTCAGAAATGGCTAAAAAGATATCACAGGTTTTAGACGCGGTAAAATTCGGTCGTAGAGTATTGCAGATTAGAGAAGAGGTATTGGATTTATCCCAAACGGGTTTAGCCAATGAGATTGGAGCTACTCAAATGATGATTTCCAGGTTAGAGACCGGAGCCGGTGGTAACATTAATATCATTTACAACCTGGTATCCTACCTACACGAAAAGGGTTATAAAGGGGAAACCTTGTTCCTACCGGACTTTAAGATAGAGTATTTGATTAATACGGTGGATAAGACACCTACCCAAAGCCAATCATATCATAAATTAAAACTTTTTAAAGAGGAACTGGAGGAACGAACGAAACAGGATGTGCAGGAACTCAATGATATTATTTACTTAATTACGCACCAACCTTAGGACGGTCTTCATTCCCTTTTTTACATTCTCTTTCTCTCAAATTTCGGGCTCTCAGGTTTCTATAATACCGAGAGACTTTTCAAAACAGCTTATTCATAACAGACAGTTTATAGTTGATTCGGTATTACTTAGCAATTTTGTCGATTCTTGAATATTCTGCCGATATTTTCTCACTAAATGTTGAACCAAATAAAATTTCTGTACCCATAGGGGAGAGGAGAAAATCTTTTTCTATGATTATTGGGAGGGAGTATTGAATGGAATAAAAATTTCTAACTTTTATGATTGCCCTAAAAGTTCTCGTAAACTGTGCAAATTTCAATTCTTAAATCAAAAATGTTCCAGAAATTGTTCCAGAAATAAAAAAGCAGCTATGAAATAACTTTCATAACTGCTTGATTATCAAGTGGGAGTTTAGGGATTCGAACCCCAGACCCT